>CAWAXB010000032.1:0-18118 GCA_963785895.1 uncultured Actinomycetes bacterium
TACCTGCCGACCGGCGCTCAACATCCTGCAGTGCCTCGGCTGGTCGGTGTTCGAGCTGATCGTGATCGCGACCGGCGCGAGCGCGCTCTCGCAGCAGCTGTTCGGCTTCGGCGGGGTGCCGTTCTGGAAGATCCTCTTCGGCGGCGTCGCCACCGGCGCTCGCGTTGCTCGGCCCGGTCGGCTTCGTCGGCAGCTACGTGCGCAAGTTCGCGGTCTGGGTCGTGATCGCGTCGCTGCTCTATCTCTCCTGGTGGTCGCTGCACGGCCAGCACCCGGTCGCGCTCTGGCACCGCCGGGCGCGCATGCGTTCTGGCCGGGCTTCGACCTCGTGCTCGCGTCGATCATCAGCTGGACGCCGCTCGTCGCCGACTACACGCGCTTCTCGCGCTCGCGCGCGGCGGGCTTCTGGGGCGCCGGGCTCGGCTACTTCGTCCCGACGATCCCGCTCTTCGCGCTCGGCGCGGTGATCGCGATGTCGCGCCACATCAGCGACGCGCCCGGCGCTGCTGACGGCGATCGCCGCCGGCGGCGCCGCGAGCGTGCTCGCACTGCTCGCGCTGACGGTCGACGAGAGCGACGAGGCATTCGCGAACGTCTACTCCGGCGCGGTGAGCCTGCAGAACCTCCTGCCCGCGCGTGCCGCAGCGCCTGCTCGTCGGCGGCGACCGCCGCGGTCGCGACCGTCGGCGCGCTCGCCGATCGACCTGCGGAACTACCAGCCGTTCCTCTACCTGCTCGGCTCGTTCTTCGTGCCGCTGTTCGCGCGTGCTGCTCGCCGACTGGCTGCTCGCCGGCCGGCACTACGAGCGCGACGACGTCTTCCGCGTGCCCGAGCTCCGGCTCGAGATGGTCGTCGCCTGGCTGGCCGGCTTCTGCCTCTACCAGTGGCTCTACCCGCAGGGCCCGCGCTGGTGGACGCGCCTCGTCGCGCACGTCCACCCGCACGCGCTGCCGTGGGGCGGCGCGTCGCTGCCGAGCTTCGCGGCCGCATTCGTGCTCGCGGCGCTCGCCCGCGCTCTCGCGAGGCGGCCCATACTCGCGAGCGCGTGATCGCACTCCTCGGGAACCTCTCGCGCGACCTCCTGCCGGGCCAGCCGCCCCGGGTCGGCGGCGGGCCGTTCCACGGCGCGCGCGCGCTGCAGCGTCTGCGCGTGCCGGCGCGCGATCGTCGCCCGCTGCGCGTCGGCCGACCGCGCGGCGCTGCTGCCGCCGCTCGTCCGGCTCGGCACACCGGTGCGCTGCGTGCCCGGGCGCGTCGACGGCGACCTTCGCCTTCTCGCTACGACGGCGACGTCCGCACGATGCGGGTCGAGGCGCTCGGCGACACCTGGCGGCCGGCCGACCTGCCCGAGCTGCCGCCGCGTCGCTGGGTGCACATCGCGCCGCTCGCGCGCGGCGAGTTCCCGGTCGAGACGCTCGCCGCGCTCGCCCGCCGCTACCGCGTCTCGTTCGACGGGCAGGGGCTCGTGCGCGTGCCGCGAGGTCGGGCCGCTGCGAGCTCGACGCCGACTTCGACCCGCGAGCTCCTGCGCCACATCTGGGTGCTCAAGCTCGCCGAGGAGGAGGCCGAGGTGATCGGCGACGTCGCCGCGCTCGGCGTGCGCGAGGTGCTCGTCACGCACGGCTCGCGCGGCTCGACCATCTACGTCGGCGGCACGCGCGAGGACATCCCCGCGCGCCCGCTCGACCGGCGATCCGACAGGCGCGGGCGACGCGTTCGCGACCGCGTACGTCGTCGCGCGCAACGCGGGCTTCGCGCCCGGTCGGCGCCGCCCGCCGCGCGACCGGCCGTCGTCGCCTCGCTGCTGGCGCGATGATCGCGGTCGTCGCCACCGTGCGCGGCGACGTTCGCGGTCGACCTCGAGACGGACGAGGTCGAGCCGTGGGACGGGCCGCTCGACCTGCCGCCGCGCGCCCGTCCTCAACCTGCCGCGGCTCGTCGCGGCCGCCGCCGCAGGCTCGACGGTCGTCGCGGTCGTCGACGCGAAGCCGCCGCTCGCTCGTCTCGCACGACGCCGGGCGCGACGTGGCGCGAATCCGGCCGCGGCCTGCCGCCGGGCCGCGCGGTCGCCGTCTCCGACGACGATCCCGACGTCGATCGTCTACGCGGCGCGCAACCGGCTCTACGTCTCGCGCGAACGGCGGCGTGTTCTGGAGCGCGCTCGCCGTCGAGCTGCCCGAGATCGACGCGCTCGAGCTCAGGAAGGCTGAACTCGCCGCGCGCGACGATGACCGCCGAGCCGCCGACCGTCACGCGCTCGATGCGCTCGCGCCGTGCCGTCGGCCTGCGGCGTAGAGCGTCGACGGCCGGCCGATCTCGGCGCCCTGCGAGATCTCGATCTGCTCGCCGAACGCGATCCGGCCGTGCCGGGCGAGGTGGATCGCGAGCGGGCCGGCGGCCGAGCCGGTCGCCGCATCCTCGGCGACGCCGTGCGCCGGCGCGAACATGCGCGTCTTCCAGCGCGCGCCGTCGCGTGGCGAAGCAGTTCGACGCCGTCGGGCGTCGCGCGTTCGAGTGCGGCGAGGTCGGGCTGCAGCGCCGCGACCTCGTCGGCCGAGGCGAGCTCGACGTAGACGTGGCCCGGGACCGAGCTCGTAGCGCTCGACCGGCAGCCCCGACGCGCGCGACGCCGAGCGCGGCCAGGATCGCCGCGGCGTTCGTCGACCGGCTCCCAGCGCGGGATCGGCTGCTCCATCCGGCCGAAGACGATCTTCGGGCCTTCGCGCTCGAGCTCGACGGGCACGACGCCGGACGCCGTCTCGAGCCGGATCACGATCTTCTGCAGCGGCGCCGCCGAGCACGAACGCGGTGCCGAGCAGTCGGATGCCCCGCGAACGGCAGCTCGCGCGCCGGCGTGAAGATGCGGATGCGCACGTCGGCGTCGTCGCGCGCGGTCGCCGGCAGCACGAAGACCGTCTCGCTGAAGTTCATCTCGCGCGCGAGCGCCTGCATGTCCTCGCTCGTCAGGTCGCGCGCGTCGGTGAAGACGGCGAGCTGGTTCCCGGCCAGCGGCTTGTCGGTGAAGACGTCGATGACGACGTAGCGGAAGCGGCGCACCGTCCGACTCTAGATGGTCATGCTGTGACCGTGCTTCTCACCGCGACGATCACCTGCCCGCACTGCGGCGCCGCCCACGTCGAAGAGATGCCGGTGGATGCCTGCCGGTTCTTCTACACGTGCAGTGCCTGCGCGACACTCCTGCGCCCGCTCGAAGGCGACTGCTGCGTGTTCTGCTCGTACTCGGATCAGCTCTGCCCGCCGAAGCAGATCGACCAGTCCTGCTGCTGATCGTGTCAGCATACCCCCCTGGGGTATGCTGACCCCATGTCCCACGCCCACCCCGCCGGAGGCGCATCGCTGACCCGGAGCGCGGCACAGGCAACCCTGCACTGCCTGACCGGCTGCGCGATCGGCGAGGTCCTTGGCATGATCATTGCCGCGGCCGCCGGCTGGAGCAACGCGCCCTCGATCGCGATCTCGGTGGCGCTCGCATTCTTCTTCGGCTACCTCCTGACGGCACGTGCAGTCCTGGCGGCCGGAGTCGGTCCGCGCAAGGCGCTGTCGCTGGCACTCGCCTCGGACACGGTCTCGATCGCGACGATGGAGATCGTCGACAACGGGTTCATCCTGGCCGTCCCCGGCGCAATGGACGCCGGCCTGGGCAACACGCTCTTCTGGTGGAGCCTCGGCGTGAGCCTCGCCATCGCCTTCGTGGTCACCGTGCCGGTCAACCGCTGGCTGATCGCACGCGGCAAGGGCCATGCGGTCATGCACGAGCTGCACGGCCACTCGTAGCTGCTTGAATCGTGGCGTGCGCATCTGCCTGATGCTCGAGGGCCAGGAAGGGATCGAGTGGAAGCAGTGGCTCGCGCTCGCGCAGGCTGCCGAGGCGGCCGGGCTCGACGGGCTCTTCCGCTCCGACCACTATCAGTCGATCGGGCGTGGCAGCCCGGCCGGGTCGCTCGATGCATGGACGGTCCTCGCAGCGCTCGCCGCGCATACGGAGCGGATCCGGCTCGGGACGATGGTCTCTCCCGTCACCTTCCGTCCTGCGTCGGTGCTCGCCAAGAGCGTCGCAACCGTCGACCACATCTCGAACGGCCGTGTCGAGCTGGGGATCGGCGCCGGCTGGTACGAGGCCGAACACCTGACCTACGGCTTCCCGTTCCTCACCACCGGGGAGCGGCTCGACGAGCTCGACCGGCAGCTCGCGGAGATCGAACGCCAATGGACAATGGCAGAGGACATCTGGCCGAAGCCGCTGCAGCAGCCGCGACCGCCGATCATCGTCGGCGGCAGCGCGAAGCCGCGCACCGTGCGCACCGCGATCCGGTTCGCGGACGAATACAACACGCCCTTCCCGACCGTCGACGAAGCGCGCGAGCGCAAGCGGCCGTCGACGCGGCCGCCCGCGAGGCAGGCCGCCCACCGCTGCGCTTCTCGATCATGATCGGCTGCCTCGTCGGCCGAGACGAGGCGGAGGTCGGCGAGCGGCTGGCCGCCCACCGAGCCGCCACCGGCCGTGACGACCGGCCACCGGTCACGGGCACAGTCGACCAGGTGGTCGAGCAGCTGCGCGCGTACGAAGCCGCCGGCGTCGAGCGCGCCCTGCTCCAGCACCTCGCACACGAGGACGTCGAGATGGTGACCGTCCTGGGCGAAGTCGCTGCGCAACTACATTAGGGCCATGCGACTCTTCGTGGTGCGCCATGCCGAGGCCGCGCCCGGCGAACCGGACGAGTTGCGCCCGCTGACCCAGGCGGGACGCGCCACCGCCCGGGCGCTCGGCGAACGGCTGGCAGCAGAGCAGATCGACGCCGTCGTCTCGAGCCCGCTGCTGCGCGCGCGGGAAACAGCAGAGGCGATCGCACGCGCCGCACACACGGGCGCCGACGCCGACGAGCGCCTGGCGCCCGGCGCGGGCGTCGCGGAGCTGACCGCCGCCGTGGCCGGCCGCGGCGAGGCGGTCGTGGCAGTGGGACACCAGCCCGACTGCAGCGAGATCGTGCTTGCGCTGACCGGCCGCGAGACCGAGTTTCCGCCCGGCGGCGTGGCCGAGCTTTCGCTGTGAACGCGGTCACGGTCAGCGGGCTCCGCAAGAACTACGGCGACCACGAGGCAGTCCGCGGCATCGACTTCTCGATCGAGGTTGGCGAGGTGTTCGGGCTGCTCGGCCCGAACGGCGCGGGCAAGACGACAACGATCGAGATTCTCGAGGGTTACCGGAAACGCGACGGCGGGACCGTCGAGGTGCTCGGCGTCGACCCGCAGCATCCCGGCCGCGCGTGGCGCGACAGACTGGGTGTCGTCCTGCAGTCGTCGTCGCTCTATCCGGCGCTGACCGTGAGCGAGAGCCTGCGCGTGTTCGCCGGGTACTACAGCGCGCCGCGCGACCCGGACGAGGTGATCGAGCTGATCGGCCTGGTCGAGAAACGCGATGCGCGCGTGCGCACCCTGTCCGGCGGCCAGCAGCGCCGCCTCGACCTGGGCCTCGGCCTGATCGGCGACCCGGAGTTGATCTTCCTCGACGAGCCGACGACCGGTTTCGACCCGGGTGCGCGACGCACCGCATGGGAGACGATCCGCAACCTGCGCGCGCTCGGCAAGACGATTCTCTTGACCACCCACTACCTCGACGAGGCCGAGCAGCTCGCCGACCGCGTCGCCGTGTTGCGCGAAGGCGCGATCGTGCGAGAGGGGACGCCGGCCGAGCTGACCGGCGGTAGCGTCGAGACAGAGATCAGCTACCGCCGCGCGGGCGAGGAATGCGTCGAGCGGACGCGCGAGCCGACGAAGCGCCTGCACGAGCTGACGGCCGAAGCGCTCGCGCGCGGCGAGGAGCTCGACGAGCTCGAGGTGCGGCGCCCGACCCTCGAAGACGTCTATCTCGAGTTGACCGCCGAATGAACTACTTCACGTGTGTGGGACGTCGCTGGGGACGCACGGCCGGAGGGCACAGTGCTTTGCACGGGCCCGGAGAGCCGGGTGGCTCCAGCGTCGTCAGCCTTTTGCGGAGCCCGGATCCGCCGGGCGGGAGCAAAAGGCGGCCACGGACGTGAGGCTCTTCTGGCACGAAGTGAAAACCGAACAACTGCTCTTCTGGCGGAACCGCGAGTCGGCGTTCTTCACCTTCTTCCTGCCGATCATCTTCTTCCTGATCTTCGGCGCGATCTACGGCAACTCGACGATCACGAAGGAGCATCTCCGTGCGGCGCCGTTCCTGGAGGCGGGGATGATCGGCTACGGCGTCGCCTCGACAGCCTTTGCCGGCCTCGCGATCACGATGGTGATTCGCCGCGAGTCGGGCGTGCTGAAGCGGATCAGGGCGACTCCGCTGCCGCCGGCGACCTATCTGCTGGCGGTGCTCCTCTCGACCTTCATCGTCTTCCTGATCGAATCGGTGTTCATGATCGGAATCGGGCGCGCGCTCTTCTCGGTTGCGATTCCCACCCGGATCGGATCGTTGTTCGTCGCATTGGTGATCGGCGCCGCGTGCTTTGCGGCGATGGGGCTCGGCCTGACGAGCGCCGTGCGGTCGTCCGAGGGCTCGTCGGCGGTCGTCAACTTCGTCTACCTGCCGATGGCGATCATCTCCGGCACCTTCTTCACGCCGAAGGACTATCCGAGCTTCCTGCGGGTGATCGCCGACGTACTGCCGCTGACCTACTTCACGAGGCTGACGCGCGATGTGATGGTGCGGCACCACCACATCTGGTCGGAGACGGGCTCGATCGCCGTGGTGGTCGCGTGGGGAGCGGTCGGCCTGGTCGCGGCGATCCGCGGCTTCCGCTGGCAGCCGCGCGAAGGCTGAGAACCTCTCAGCGCGGTTCGCGCGTTGTACGCCCGATGGAACCGAACATGGCCTTCCTGGTTGTTCCCGGCGACATGCCGGCGGTCGAGGTGTGCGTCAACTTCGGCGTCTACGCGGGCCGCGACGCGACGACCGCCGAGCTCGACCGGCTCGCTGCGTGGCTGCTCGACGAGGTCGGCGACGTGTCGATCATCTCGGAGGAGCGGCATGAGGTGAGCGCGAACGCCGAGGCGTCGGTGCATCAGGTGCGGATCGAGGTTGCCGCCGGCCGCGTCCCGCGCGATCTCGGCGAGCGGGCCTTGCTCGAGGCACGCATCCTCGAGCGCGCCGAGCACTGGGCGCATCTCTGCGTCTCGGAGCGTCACGCCGAGATCTCGGACAACGTTTAGAAGGCCCTCTCTTAGAGGTTCTCTTAACGCGTGAGCGTGACCTTCGACAGGCCGAGCGGCCGGTCGAGGTCGATGCCCCGCATGCGCGCGAGCTTCAGCGCGGCGAGTTGCCCGGGAATCACGGCGACGAGCGGGCTCAGCCACTCCGGGACACCCTGCACGAGCGGCAGCGGAACGTCGGCGCGCACGAGCAGCCGCTCGTCGTCGGCGACCACCACGAGCCGCGCGCCGCGCGCGCGGACGGCGTCGATCGCCTCTTCCATGCTCGCCTTCGCCGGGCCGGACGGCGCGACCGCGATCACCGGCCAGCCCTCGCCGATCGCCGCCACGGGGCCGTGCATCAGGTCGGCAGCCGAGTAGGCCTCGAAGAGCAGTCCCGAAAGCTCGCGGATCTTCAAGGCGATCTCGAATGAGGTGCCATAGTTGACGCCGCGCGCGATCACGGTGCCGCCGTCGACGGCGCCGAGCGTTTCGATCGCACCGGCCGACTCGCGCGAACGCTCGAGCTGCTGCGCCAGCTGTTCCGGCGCGCGCTCGAGCTCGTCGAGTGCCGTGTGATCGCGCGTTGCCGTGGCGAAGAGGAGCGCGACGGCTCCGAGCGAGTTGACGTAGGTCTTGGTCGCGGCGACGGCCTGCTCTTCACCCGCTTCGAGCGCAAGCACAGCATCGCTGGCCGCGCCGAGCGGCGAGCCGGGCACATTGGTGATCGCAACCGTCGGACGGCCCTGCCGGCGCGCCTCGTCGATCACCGCCTTCACGTCGGGGGACTCGCCCGACTGCGAGATGCCGATCACGACCGCACCGTCGAGCCGCGGCGGCTGTTCGTAGAGCGTGTAGAGCGACGGCGTCGCGAACGCCACGGGCATGCGGTGCGAGCGCCCGAGCAGGTACTGGGCGTAGCGAGCCGCGTTCGACGAGCTGCCACGCGACGCGAAGAGCACGTACTGCACGTCGTCGCGATGAAGCAGCTCGGCGATCTCGGCCGCCTTGCCGCGCTGGCGGTCGAGCAGGCGCCGCAGAGCCTCCGGCTGCTCGGCCAGCTCCCGCTCGAGATGGGTTGTCATCGCGGCACCGCCGCCAGCAGCAGCTCTTCGACCGCGGCCAGCGAGACGCGGCTGCCGCCGTGCGTCGCGACATAGCCGTGCGCGGCGGCGGGCCGCCAGAGCGGCACGCCCAGCTCGACGACGACGGCGCCCGGCCGGTCGGCAGCCGCGCGCATCCACGGGTGGCGGTGCGCATCACGCACCACATAGACGTCGGCGTCGGGCACCTCGTCGGTCTCACGCACGATCGCCGCGCCGAGCAGCGAGTGCAGATGCTCGCCAGCGGCGATATTCGCGCGCGGTCGCAGCTCGACGACACGCGGGCGTGAGGTGAACACGACGTCTCCATCCACGTGCAACGCACGGCTGGCCGCGTCAGCGCCGAGTCGACGGTCGGCGCCCGTGGACCGTGGCGACGACCAGGCACCGGCGTGAGCGACCCGTCCGGCCGCCTCGCGCAGCCGCCCTTCGTCGAGCCGGCCAGCGGCGACGGCGGCGACGACCGCCCGCTGGATCCGTGCGACGTCGTGCTCGCCGAGGTCATGGCCCACGATCAGCGCGTCACAGCCCGCGGCCAGAGCCCGCACGGCTCCCTCCTCCTCGCCGACCGTGGCGCTCACGCCCTTCATCTCGAGCGCGTCCGCGATCGCCAGCCCGGTGAAACCGAGCTCGTCACGCAGCAGCCCCTGCATCAGCTCGCGATTCAGAGTGGCGGGCGCTTCGCCGTAGGCGGGCACGGTCACATGCGCGCTCATGATCGTCTGCACGCCGGCCGCGATCGCCGCACGGAACGGCGGCAGCCCCTGCTCGATGTCTCCCGACACGACCGGCAGTTCGAGATGCGAGTCCTGGTCGGTCGCGCCGTGGCCCGGGAAGTGCTTGGCGCAGGCAGCCACACCGGTGCGCTGCAGGCCGCGGACGAACGCCGCGGCGTGCTCGGCCACGAGTTGGGGATCGGAGCCGAAGGCACGCTCGCCGATCACCGGGTTGGCCGGCACGTTGACGTCTGCGACCGGAGCGAAGTTCCAGTTCACGCCGACCGCGGCCAGGTCGCAGCCGATCGCCTCGGCGATCTGCTCGGTGAGCGCAACGTCGCCGATCGCGCCGAGCGCGCCGTTGCCCGGGTACGAGCTGCCTTCGCGCCACTCGAGGCGCGTGACGTCGCCGCCCTCCTCGTCGATCCCGAGCAACACGTCGGCGCGCTCGGCACGCAGGTGCGCACAGAGCTGCGCGAGCTCGGCGCGCGACGGGACGTTGTACGCGAAGAGGACGATTCCGCCGCCGCCGTCTGCAAGGAAACGGCGCGTCCAGTCGGGGACGGCCGCACCGGGAAAGCTCGGCAGCAAACAGGCCGCGACCAAGCGGTCGAGCTCGGTGCTCATCCACGCACCGCGCCCTGGGTCAGCCCGAAGGCGATCTTGCGCTGGACGAGCAGGAAGAAGACGACGACCGGGATCGCCGTCACGGTCGACGCCGCCATCAGCGCGCCCCAGTCGGTGTGGCGGCTCGAGCCGAGGAACGCCGAGAGCCACACGGTCACCGTCTGCTTCGACTGGTCGTTCAGCAACACGCGCGCGAAGATGTACTCGTTCCAGGTCGTGATGAACGCGAACACCGACGTCGCGACAAGGCCCGGGCCCATCAGCGGCAGCAGGATCTTCACGAAGACACCGAGCCGCGTCGATCCGTCGACCATCGCCGCCTCCTCGAGATCCTTCGGGATCCCGAGCAGGAAGCCGCGCAGCGTCCAGACCGAGAACGGCAGCACGAAGGTCATGTAGGTGACGATCAGGCCGGTCAGCGCATTCGTCTGGTGGTAGCGGGCGAGCACGACGTAGAGCGGGATGATCAGGCCGGCCTGCGGCAGCATCTGGATGCCGATCACGAGGACGATGAAGAGCTTCCGCCCGGCGAACCGGTAGCGCGCGAGCGCGACGGCGGCGAGGAAGGAGAGGACGATCGAGATCGCGACCGTCACGCTGACGACGATCAGGCTGTTCCGCACGTCCTGCCAGAAGAACGGCTTGTCGATCGCGTCGCGAAAGTGCTGCAACGTCGGATGCAGCGGGAACCACGTGGGGTTCAGGCTGACGATCTGGTCGTTCGACTTGAACGCCGTCGAGATCATCCAGAAGACGGGAAAGACCATCACGACGAAGAGGGCCAGCCCGACCAGGTTCCAGCCGGTCTGCTGCGCGCGCCGGCCGCGCGCGTTGCGCGGGCCGCTCACGGCTCGTCTCCGATCCGCACCATCTTGCGGACGTAGGCGACGCTGAGGGCCGCGACCATCAGCAGCATCAGGATCGAGATCGTGGCGCCGCGCCCGAAGTCGCTCTTGAAGTAGCCCTCCTCGAACAGGTACACGCTCATCAGGTAGTTGCCGCTCGTGATCTTCGAGGGACCGATCAGCAGGAACGGCTGGGTGAAGACGCCGAAGTCCCAGATGATCGACAGGCTCGTCAGGATGAGCAGGATCGGCCGCAGGATCGGCAAGCGTGATGTCGCGGAAGACGCGCCACGGGCGGGCACCGTCGACCTCGGCCGCCTCGACGAGGTCGTGCGGCACCTGCGCGAGCCCCGCATAGAGCGTGATCACGACGAATGGCAGCGCGCCCCACACGATCAGCACCGTCACCAGGCTGAGCTGTGAGAACGTCGTCGCGTACCAGTCGTGCTGGAAGAAGTCACCGATGCGAAGCTGCGTGAGCACGTAGTTGACGATGCCGTTCTGGAAGTTCGTCATCCAGTAGAAGATCTGCACGGCAACGACGACGGGCATCGACCAGACGAGTACGAGGCCCGAGGTCAATAGCACTCGCACCACCGCACTCACGCGCACGAGCAGCAGCGCGATCGCCATGCCGGCGACCATGGTCAGCGAGACGTTCACGACCGTGAAGGCGACGGTGCGGAGCAGCGTGTGCCAGAAGATCTGGTCGTGCAGGACCGAGCGGTAGTTGTCGAGGCCCACCGACACGCCCTGGTGCCGGATCAGCTCGAAGAGCCCGTAGCGCTGGGTCGAGAGCTTGACGAGCCAGTAGAGCGGATAGCCGAGGATCACACCGATCACCGCGAGCACCGGCACGATCAGCCCGTAGGGGATCGACGCCTGCAGCGTCCTCGTCCAGAAACGGCGTCGCCGCCGAGACCGGATGAGCGTGGTCTCGGCGGCGGCCGCCATGGGGCTACTGTCGTGCACCGGTTAGGGCTGGTTGAGCACCGATGCGATGTTGTCGCTGGCCGACGATGCAGCCTGCTGGATCGTCAGCTTGCCCGTGAGGATCTGGGCCAGCATGTTGCGGAGGATGTTGCCGTTCTCGACGTCGACCCAGTGCTTCGCCGTCGGAACGAACCAGCTCCGTGCCGCGGCCCGCTCGTTGACGCTCGTGCCGAGCAGGTTGGTGGCGTTCGGGATGTTGCCCTTCGCCTGCAGGCCCTTTTCGGAGGCGGTGCTGGTGAAGTCCTTGATCCAGTCGGACGCGAGCGACTTGTTCCCGCTCGTGACCGGCACGGCAAGGTCAGAGCCGCCGAGGAAGCCTGGGATCGCCTGGCCCTTGACGTGGCCCGGCATCACGAACTGCGCCGTCGCTGCGGTGTACTTCTTGCCCACGCAGCAGGTGAACCAGCTCGGGCCGATCATCGACGCAGCCTGACCCTGTGCATAGACGTCGTACGGGTTCGGATGCGTCTCGTCGGTCGTCTTGCTGGCCCGCGAGTTCGCGAGGTAGAAGCTCTTGTACGCGGTCAGGCCGGCGATCGACTTCTTCGAGGAGAGCAGGCCCTTCCACTTTCCGCTCACTTGAGTTGCGATCCCGCCGCCGTAGTCGAAGACGAAGCCCATCGCGACGTACCAGTCGGTGCCGGCGATGTAGAGGGGCGAGAAGCCCTTCTGTGAGTTCTTCGTGAGCAGCTTCTTGGAGTCGGCCGTGTACTCCGCCGTCGTGGCCGGCAGCTTGTTGATCCCGGCCTTCTTGAACAGGTCGGTGCGGTAGGTGACCACCCGCGAGCCCGCGTAGTACGGGACGCCGTAGGTCTTGCCGCCGAACGCGCCCGACGCGGCGAGGCCCTTCAGCCACGTCGCCGAGTTGTCGAACGACGACCGGTCGAGCGGCGCGAATGCGCCCGCCGCCATGTACTTCGTCATCTCGGTGTTGCCCATCTCGATCACGTCAGGCCCACCGCCGCCGGCGAGGGTCGCGTCGAACTTCTGCAGGTGATCGCCCCAGTTCTGGTACTGGACGTTCACCGTCGTGCCGGGATGGGCGGACTGGAACTGCTGGTTCGCCGCCGCAACGAGATCCGGCCAGCCGGACTGCGCGTCGACCTGGAGCCAGACCGTGATGCTGCTGGCTGTCGTCTTCGTCGTTGCCGCTCCCGACGTTGCGGCCATGACCGCTGCCGCCGTCACGGCGACAATCGAGAGCGCGACGATGCTGCGTCTCTTCACCTGGATGCCCCCAGAGTCAGGCGGCCCTGCTCGCGATGAGCAACGGTGCCGCGAATTTGGTACAGACCACTTCTCATGCCGGCCGATAGTTTCACAACCTCTGGCAAGAAGTCAATACCAATCTTAGAATTGGTCCAATCCGCTGACGTGGGCCGCGGGAACGCCCAGCGGCTGAAGCGGGCGACCACCCGGGGCCGATCTCGGTGACCAGCCGGTAGCGGTCACCGCGGTAGGTCGAGCTGGTGTACTCGACGATCTCCCCCGCGGACGAGCGCGTGACCCGTTCGAAGAGAAGTGCCGGCGAGTGCAGCGGCACACCGAGCGCCGCGGATTCCTCCTCGTTCGTCACCGTCGGCTCGACTGTCTGCGTGCCGCCGACGATCGAGACGTCGTAGCGGCTCGCCAGCAGGTCATAGAACGAGTTCTCCTCGAGGTCGTGCGCGTTGAGACCGGGAACGAGCGAAGCGCGGACGTGGAGAAGCTCGATCGCCATCGGCTCGCCGTCGGCCAGGCGAAGGCGCTTGACGGACACGACGGGCTCCGAGGGCGAGACGTGCAGGATGCGACCGAGCCGCGCGCCGGCCGGGATGTCGCGCAGGTCGAGCGTGCGGCTGCCCGGGTTCAGCCCGCGGGCGCGCATGTCGTCGCTGAACGACGTGATGTCGATGCCCTTGGCGACCTTGGGCTCAGCGACGAACGTCCCTGCTCCACGGCGGCGGACGAGATAGCCCTCGCGCACGAGCTCGTCGAGCGCCGCCCGCACCGTCAGGCGCGACACGCCCAGGTCGATGCCGAGCTGCCGTTCGGACGGAATCGCATCGCCCACGCTGAGCGGTTCGATCAGCTCGAGCACGCGCTCACGGGTCTCGCGCTGCTTCGTCAACGCGCGCCCACGAGCTGGGGCGGCGCCGGCGGGCTCGAGGCGCTCCCCGGTCTGCGGATCGAAGAACTGAAGTTGCTCCGTGTCGACCGCCAGCTCGAGCGTGCTCCCGACCCCGGCCGCCGTCCGGGCGTCGACCCGGGCGGTGAAGAGGGCGCGGTCGGTGGCCAGCAAGCCCCCTTCTGAAGCCGATTCCAGCACCTCGGCGGTCATCGGCGGCGCGTCGACGTGGAAGAAGACGTGGGCGTCCGAGCCGAGCTCCTCGAGCACCTCGACGCGCACCGCGACCGTCGGGCGGCCGGGCGCGAAGGCTGCGTCCTCGAAGCTCTCGGGACGGATCCCGAGCACGACCCGGTCGGTGGCGGGAGGTGTCGCGAGCGGGAGCCGGAACTGGCCGAAGCGCACCCCGTCGGCGTCGACCACCGCTTCCACGAGGTTCATCGAGGGCGAGCCGATGAACGCCGCGATGAACAGGTTCTTCGGCTGCGCGTACAGCACCTGCGGACGGTCGCACTGGAGGATCCGCCCGTCGCGCATCACGGCGACGCGCTGGCCGAGCGTCATCGCCTCGGTCTGGTCGTGCGTGACGTAGACGGTCGTGACGCCCAGCCGCTGGTGAAGCTGCGCGAGCGACGCGCGCATGCCCACGCGCAGCTTCGCGTCGAGGTTCGAGAGCGGTTCGTCGAGCAGGAACGCCTGCGGCTGCCGGACGATCGCGCGGCCCATCGCGACGCGCTGCCGCTGGCCGCCCGAAAGCTGCGCCGGCTTACGGTCGAGCAGGTCGGCCATGCCCAAGAAGCTCGGCCACCTCGTCGACTCGGCGAGCGATCTCGGCCTTGGGAGTGCGGCGGGCCTTCAGCCCGTAGCCCATGTTCTGACGCACGGTCATGTGCGGATAGAGCGCGTAGGTCTGGAAGACCATCGCGATGTCGCGGCTGCGCGGCGCGAGGTCGGTCACGTCCTCGTCGCCGATCCAGATCTCGCCGGCGGTGACGTCCTCGAGCCCGGCGATCATCCGCAGCAGCGTCGACTTGCCGCAGCCCGACGGCCCGACGAGCACGAGGAACTCGCCGTCCTCGATCGTCAGCGAGACCCCGTCGACGGCCGTGACCGAGCCGAACGCCTTCGTCACCTGGTCGAGCCGGATCTCCGCCATCGCGGCGATGGTATAGACCAGCTCGGGTGGACACAAGCCCGATTCACGTGCGGATTGCACAACTGGTATTGACCAAGGTGAGGACCACTTCTAGACTGGCGCGATGAAGCTGGGAGTCGCAGCGTCGCTGGTCGACGGCCTATTGGTTGCCGGGGACGTCGAGGTGTCGGAGGGGCGGATCGTCGCCGTCGGCGTCGCGTCGCCTTCCGGACGGGGCATTGCGGTGCCCGGTTTCGTCGATCTGCAGGTGAACGGCTTCGGCGGCGTCGACTTCCTCGACGCGGACGTCGCGGGCTACCGGCGCGCGGGCGAGGCGTTGCTCGAGACGGGCGTCACCGCCTACCTTCCGACGCTGATCACGAGCCCCGAACAGCAGTTGCTCGAGGCGATGCGCGAGGTGCCGATCGGCGAGGCGCGGCCACGCATCCTGGGAATGCACCTCGAGGGGCCGTTCCTGTCGCCGAACCGCCTCGGCACGCACGAGGCGTCGTCGCGCCGCGACCCCGATCCGGCGCTGCTCGACCGGCTGCTCGATGCGGGCCCCGTGCGGCTGATGACCCTGGCCCCGGAACTGCCCGGCGCCGACCAGCTGATCGACCGGCTGCTCGAGCGCGGGGTCCCCGTCTCGCTCGGCCACAGCGATGCGACGGCGGCGCAGGCGAACGCGGCGTTCGATCGCGGAGCGCGCAGCATCACGCACCTCTTCAACGCGATGCGCCCGTTCCTGCATCGCGATCCAGGCATCGTCGGCGCGGCGCTCGCACGCGACGACGTCGTCGTCTCGGTGATCGTCGACGGCATCCATCTGGCGCCCGAGACCGTGCGTGTCGCCTGGCGTGCGGCGCGCAGCCGGCTCGTGCTCGTCACCGATGCGATCGCCGCGACGCCCCGCGTCGACGGCCCGACCAGCCTCGGCGAGCTCGACCTGCTCGTGCACGAGGGCACGGTGCGCGGGCCGGACGGCGTGCTCGCAGGCAGCGTGCTGACGATGATCGAGGCGGTGCGCAACCTGCACGCGCTCGGCGTCCCGCTCGAGGATGCGATCGTCGCGGCCACTTCGACACCCGGGCGCGTGCTCGGCGATCCGGAGCTGGGGCGGCTCGGCGTCGGGCTGCCCGCCGACATCGTCGTGCTCGACGACCGGATCGAGATCGAGCGCGTGCTGGTCGCGGGTGAAGTCCGCGTCGCCGTCTAGCGGATCCGCCGGCGCAGCCCGAGCGAGGCGGCGGCCGCTCCGAGTGGGACGACGAGGAACCACGCCGAGAAGACGGCGAGCACGACGACCATCACGAGGGTGAAGATCGCGGCGGCGCGCACACGTCCGCCGAGGATTCGCACGGCCGAGCCGACCGAGAGCAGGTAGACGGCGATGAAGCAGGCGGAGGTGGCGCGAATCAGGTCGTCGGTGCTGCTGGCGCCGGCGAGCAGCGCGACGATCAGGGAGCTGCAGACGACGGCGATCGGCAGGAGCGGCCGCCGCGGGACGCTGCGCTGGGCGTCCGCGCCGAGCCAGCGCGGCAGCGCGCCCGCGACCGAGAGTGACGCGGCGAGCTTGGCGGCGCCGCCCACGTAGACGTTCATCGTGCCCATCGTCAACGCGACGGCGAGCACGGCCGTGGCGTCGCGGCCGGCGCGCCCGAAACCGACCGAGATCAGGTCGGCGAGCGGCACCTTCGAGTCGGTGCCGGCGGTGACGCCGATCGTGGCGACGGCGAGCCCGACGTAGAGGACGCTGACAACGGCGAACGCGAGCCCAATCGCCCGAGGGAGCTCGACCTCGGGGTTGCCGAACTCGCCGGCCAGCTGCGCGACCGCCTCCCAGCCGACGAAGAGCCAGACGAGGATGTTCGCGGCGGTACCGACGGCCCACCAGCCGTGCGGCGCGAACGGCGTCCAGTGGTCGCCGCCGTGCGAGGGCAGCGCGACCGAGATCGCGATCGCCATCACGACGATCAGCACCGACGAGAGCGCGAGCTGGAAGCCGGAGGAGACGCGTAGCCCGAACAGGTTCGCGGTCAGCACGGCGGCGAACATCGCGAGCCCGACGATGGCGGCAACGGTCGTCCCGGAGCCGGTCAGGTCGGCGACGTAGAAGCCGCCGATCAGGGAGACGGCCGGTGCGCCGAGGCAGACCGCGGCGAGGAACCACCCGCCCGTGACGGCGGCGGCCGCGTCGCCGAAGCCTTCGCGGACGTAGGCCGAGACACCGCCCGCGACCGGGTGCCGCACGCCGAGCGCCGCGAAGACGATGGCGAGCGGCGCCGAGAACACGAGCAGCGCGGCCCAGGCGACGATCGACGCGGCGCCGGACGCCTGCACCGCGAGCGCCGGCACGAGCAGCAACCCGGGGCCGATCAGCGCGCCGACGTAGAGCGCGCCGCCGCGAACGACGCCAAGGGTCTTCATCTCGGTGAGAACGCCGAACCGCCGCCGTGACGTCCCACGTGATGAAGGTAGCGCCGCCCTGGCTCAGGTGCCACAATCCCCGGCACGAGCCACGATCAAGGGAGGGAGCCAGTGCTTGACCGCAAGGCGACCGTCACCATCACGCTCACCGTCTTCGGCTTCGGCGGCGGGGTCGCCCTCGCAGCGACGCAAGGCGGCTCACATGCTGCGGCGCATCCGGCCCACGCACAGGTACGCGCGCCGAAGCTCGTCCCCGGGCTCGTCAAGGTGCATGTCTGCCACCCGGGTCGCGCCGGCTCGATGCTCGACTCGCTGAACTAGCACTCGAGACGCTCGCGCCCGACCGGGCGCCGATCACCGCCCCGGCGCGACCGGCCGAAACGGGGTGAGCGCATGCTCCTCGGCGAGATCCCCGTCAGGCCGGTGGGGACTGTGGCGGTGGTGCGGCGGGGTCGCCGGGCGCACCGGGGTCCTTGAGCGCCTCCGCGGCGTCCTTGGCCTTGTCGGCGAGGCTGCCCTTCTCGCCCGCGATGTCCTTGAGCTCCACGGCGTCTTCCTTGAGGCTTTCCATGCCGCCACGCTTGTTCATCAGCTTCTTCGCCTGATCGGCGAGCTTCCCCAGGTTCATCGAAAGGCCCTCCTTCCCGTTCGTCTGCCTGCTTCGCGGCGAGGCTCGCCGACTTCCGAGGCATGGGAGCCGCCGGCGCCTTCGATGTCCTGAACGTGTCCCATGAACACCTTCTCGGTCAGGCTGTCGAACTGCCGAGTCTACGCCGATCGCACACGAAAGGCGAGCACGGAGAGAGACAACGGTGGAAGGCGCCTGGATACACTCAGCCACTCGGATTCAGCCGGAAGGGGAGAATCCTCCACCGCCGGCTCTATCTCGAAAACCCCCTGCTCACGCAGGAATCCGCCCCCGTAGCTCAGTGGATAGAGCAACGGTTTCCTAAACCGTGTGCACAAGTTCGATTCTTGTCGGGGG
>CAWAXB010000033.1:0-84622 GCA_963785895.1 uncultured Actinomycetes bacterium
CCGAGCTGCACGACTGGCTCAGCGCTTCGTAGCCACGCGCGCGAAGATCGCGCGGGCTGTCAACCCGAAGTCGGTCGCCGGCTCGCAGACTGCGAATGTTCCCTTGCAGGCGCCGGTCCAGTGCTTGAACTTCCAGCCCTTCGTGGCAACCGCGCGGAAGATCAATACGTTGCCGGCGGTGACCGTCTTCCCGCATCTCGGCGTGCACGCGATACGACCCTTGCCGGAGACGCTGAGCCGAAGCGGGATGCGGAGCGGCCCGAAGACCGCAACTGCCGAAGCGGCCTGGCTCAGCGTCAACGAGCAGTCGCCGTTCCCTGAACAGGCGCCCGCCCAGCGGACGAAGCGAGTCGATCCCGACGGCGACGCCGTCAGCGAAACCTGCGAGCCCTGGTCCCAGAGCGTCGAGCACGCGACCGTGCAGTCGACGCCCGGCAGGTCGCTCCGGATCACACCCGCCACCGCTCCTGCGCGACTCACCGTCAACGCCACCTGGGGTAGGTCGAGCCGGTGCAGCCAGAGCGAATCCTGGATGTCGATCCACGTACCGCTGTGCGCGTAGTAGTCGTCGTGGTTGAAGTCGAGCACCTGTGACTGAAGCGGCGCGCCGGTCGCGAACGGATACAGGACATCGGTGGTCGAATCGCACGGATGCCCGGAGCCGCCGTCCGCGGACGAGCACGCATGCGGCGCTCCGGCCGGCAGGGCGCCGAAAGCATGCAGTAGCTCGTGGGTGGCAACTCCGTCCGTGGGAACGCCGGCACAGCTCTGAAGCCAGACGACCGCATATGACGGCCCGCCGGTGAAATCGCCGGCGCCGGTCCCGCAGACATCCTCCTGCACGGATGGCCCGTCGAAGTAGACGAGGTACTTCTTGAACGGGTTGTCGAGGCCGGCAGTTGCAAGATCGGTCGCCACGCGGGCGAACGACGAGCTCGCCCCTGCGCCCGCATACGCTGCGGCCGGCTCCGGCAGGCGCACGATGGAGATGTCCAGGCAGGTGGTCGCGCCAAACGTTGCCTGGTCGTAGCGCGGCACGCGGGTCGGGTCCTGGCCCTGCCACCAGGCGAGCATCGACGTGACGTCGGTGGCGAGCCTCCCCGCGTCGGCAGGGAAGTTGTCGGCACCGTCCGCCGGGACGGCGACGACCGCGTGTACCTGGGGCCCGGTGCCGACGTCGGGACGGTCGGCGGCGGTCTCCCCCGTGCCGCACCACCCGGCGGCCAGGGCGCCTGGGGCGATCCAGAGCGTCGCCGCGAAGACGGCGACGAAGAGCGCCTTACGCACTCGCGGTCCTGCGGAAGTGGAACCGGCGTTCGGTTCCTGCCCGCAGCCGAGCGAGATTGGCGCGATGCAGGAACAGGATTGCCGCAGCGGCCGCCACCCCGAACAAGACGACCGAGCTCGGATATCCCAGCACGTAGGCGATCACAGGCAGCGAGATACCCGCGATGATCGACGAGAGAGACGCGTAACGCAACGTGACGAAGACGAGCAGCCAGACCACGCCGGCCGCGAGCGCCACCCAGACGGCGACGCCGAAGAAGACCCCGCCGCAGGTGGCGACCATCTTGCCGCCCTTCCTGAACCCGAGGAACAGGGGGCGCCAGTGACCGAGCATCGCGGCCGCTCCGGCGGCGATCCCGGCCAGATGGTGCGGGGAGACGAAGAGCATTCCGAGCAGTGCCGGCGTGAAGCCCTTGAGCACGTCCAGCAGCACGACCGGCACGCCGAGCCAGCGACCATAGGTGCGCCAGACGTTCGTTGCGCCGATGTTCCCCGAGCCGACGCGACGGATGTCCTCGCGTTTCACGACGCGCACGAGCCAGTAGCCCCACGGGCACGACCCGAGCAGGTAGCCGAGCACGACTAACGCCGCGAACGCCATGCGCCCGTCAGCGTACTGTCAGGGAGCTACGGCCGGATGCCGTACTTGTCGACCCAGTTCGACACGACGTCGTAGTCGAGGTTGTTGAAGAACGCCTCGATGTACGCGCCGCGGTCGGTCCCGAAATCGACGAAGTACGCATGCTCGTAGACGTCGAGCGCCACGAGCGGTGCCGCGTTCCAGACCGCGAACGTGTTCTGTGCGTCACCGATGTAGTTGAAGAGCCGGCCCTCGTCGAAGTCGTACGCGGTCCAGGCCCAGCCGCGCCCGGCCAGCCCGGTCGCCTTCAGGTCGGCCTTCCAGTTCGCGGTCGAGCCGAAGTCGCGCCGGACGAGCTCGCCGAAGACGCCCGCGGGCTCGCCGCCCGTGCCGCCGAGGTGCTCGAAGTAGATCTCGTGGTTCTTGATGCCGCCGATCGCGAACGTCAAGTCGACCTTCAACGAGCGCAGCTCGGAGTACGTCTGGTTCGCGCTCGACAGGTCGACGCTTGCAAGCGCGCCGAGGATCTCGTTCCGCTTGTTCACATAGCCCTGGTACAGCTTGTAGTGCGCCTCGACGGTCTCACGCGAGATTCCGTCCAGCTCCAGCAACGCGGGCTTCAGCTCGCGGGCGGTGATTTCCTCGTGGTTATAGGCAAGCGCCATGTCTCTCCTCAAAACTCGGGTGCGGCGCGGAGCATATCTTTGTAGAACCGATGACAACCGAAGGAGACGCCCATGTCCTATGAACTACCACCGCTCCCGTACGGCTACGACGCGCTCGCGCCGACGATCGACGAGCAGACGATGCGCATTCACCACGGGAAGCACCACCAGGGGTACGTCGACAACCTGAACAAGGCGATCGCCGGCACCGAGTGGGACGGCCGTCCGATCGAACAGGTGCTCGCGCTGCTCGACGAGCTGCCGGAGGACAAGCGCACCGCCGTGCGCAACAACGGCGGCGGCCATGCGAATCACTCGCTCTTCTGGCAGGTCATGAAGCCCGGCGGTGGCGGCGAGCCGAGCGGTGCGCTGGCCGACGCGATCTCCGACACGTTCGGCGGCGTCACCGAGCTGAAGGCCGCGGTGAGCGACGCGGGCGCCAAGCGCTTCGGCTCCGGCTGGACCTGGCTTGCCTGGGACGGCACCGGGCTTGCGGTCTACTCGACGCCGAACCAGGACAGCCCGTTGATGCAAGGCCATGTGCCGCTCCTCGGCATCGACGTGTGGGAGCACGCGTACTACCTGCACTACCAGAACCGCCGGCCCGACTACCTGGCGGCCTGGTGGGACGTCGTCAACTGGGGCGAGGTCGGGTCCCGGTACGGGGCAGCGCACGGGTAGCGGGTAGCGGGTGGCCGCTACGGCGACCGCCAGGTAATCGTCGGGCCGATCACGCCGAGGAAGCCGGCGCCGGCCTGGTTGACCGACATCGTCAACCGCAGGTGGTTGACGCCCTTCGGCAGCGCGTAGAGCACCTTTGCCGACGAGCGAGCGTTCAGGAGCACCTTCCTGAGCGTGACCCACTGACTGGTCGCGACGTTCAGCCGCTGGAACTGCACGGCCCGCCCGGCGAACGAGCGCCCGGCGGAGGCGTGGATGATCCACCCGTTGTTCCGGCCGAGACTCAACTTCGGCGCGACCTGAATCGACGTGGGGGTCGCGTAGGCGCCTTTCCAGGCAACCTGGTAGTTCGTCGCGATCTGCGGCGCGACGATGAAGCTGTAGTTGCCACCCTCGGACGTGAGCAGCGTCGCACGCTGGATCAGGTTCGGCTGCGGGTATGGCTGGTAGTAGATCGTCACCGGCTCACCGGCTTTGTGGCTGGACACGACGCCGCTGAGCGTCGCCTTCGTGCCGTATGTGAGGATCGACAACGAGGCGGTCAGCGTCACCGTCGGCGGCAATCCTTTGACCACGACCTTCGCGGTCAGCTTCGGATGGAGCTCATCCTTGTACGCGTAGGTGCCGGCGGCGTGGAAGGTGAACGAGAAGCTCTGGTTCTGGCGCAGGATCGGCGAGACGAACTGCCCCTTCGTCGCGAGGACCTGGTGGGGGGCGTTGTCACGGTTCGTCCACGTGATCGTGTCGCCTGCGGTGATCGTCACCGTGCGCGGTGAGAACGTGGATCCGTAGATCCTCACCGTCGTGGTCGTTGCGGCGCCTGCAGGGCCCGCGACCACGAGGGTCGCGATCGCTGCGAGAGCGATGATCAGCTTGCGCATCGTCGGTCTCCCTCGGTCGAACATCGGTTGGAGGCTCCATTCTCTCCGTCCAGGCCACAATCGACGCGCCGGCCGAAGCTGTTTTACCCACACCGTGCGAGCCCTTACAGACCGCACACACGCACGGGCGCAAATCCAAGGAAGGCCGCTCTCGCGTAGTAACCGTTTGTGACGTACGCCCTTGCAATTCGTACGATGCAGCCGGTGACGAGCGACGGCGATCTCATCCAGCGTGCGGCAACGGGCGACCGGTCGGCATTCGAGGATCTGTATCGCCGCTACGCACGGCCGGTGTTCGGCCTCGCGCTGCGGCGGCTCGGCGACCGCGGGCGTGCGGAGGATGCGGTGCAGGAGACGTTCGCATCGGTGTGGCGCTCGGCGGCCACGTACCGGCCGGAGCGCGGGCCGGGAGCGCCGTGGCTCTATGCCGTCGCGCGCAACGCCATCGTCGACCGCGCCCGGGCTCGCACCGAGCTGCCGGCCGACATTCCCGACGAGCCGTCGACCGATGCGGGCCCGCCCGACCAGGCCGAGCAGAGCTGGGTTGCCTGGCGGGTGCATCGTGCGCTCGAGGAGCTGCCCGAGCGCGAGCGCGAGGTGATCGCCCTCGCCTACTGGAGCGGGCTGTCGCAGAGCGAGGTGGCCGAGTTCCTGGGCATCCCGCTCGGCACCGTGAAGACGCGCACGCGCGCGGCTCTCGGCCGTCTGTCAGAGATTCTGGAAGAGGAACTGGAGGGGGAACCGGCCGAATGACCGACTTTGACGAGCTCATCGATCGCGATGACCTGGGCGCCGACGAGGAGCTGCGACTGCGCCGTGTCCACGATCTGTTGCTCCAGGCCGGCCCGCCGGCCGACCTGCCGCCGGCGCTCGAACGCATCCCTGCGGGCGGCCGCCATGCGGGCGCCGAGATCATCGAGTTCCCGCTGCCTCGACGGCGCTGGGCCGTTGCGGCAGTCGCCGCGCTCGCGGCTGTCGTGCTCGCCTTCGGCGGCGGATACGTGGTCGGTCACTCGAAGCAGCAGAGCGCCTTCGCAGCAAGCCACGTCGTCCCGATGCACGGGGCCAACGGTGCGCTCGCGGTGCTGCGGATCGCGAAGTCCGACGAGGTCGGCAACTGGCCGATGCAGATCGAGGTGACCGGGCTGCCGGCCCAGGCAAAGCGCGGGGCGTACTACACGCTCTGGCTGACGAAGGGTCACAAGCCGGCCGAGCCCTGCGGCACCTTCCGCGTGCACGCCTCGACGACGACTGCCCGCTTCACGATCCCCTACTCGCTCAAAGACGTCGACGGGTGGGTGGTGACCGCGCAGTCACGCACGGACGCGCGCCCGGGTCCGATCGTCCTCACAACCTAGATGGTTGATCGATAATTCGAGTGCGCGCGGGGATGGCCTGGATCAAGCAGGTCAGCCGGGGCGGGTGCAGCGCATAGCGGTGCCTACGTGCAAACCCGACCCGGCTGAGATGCGCCGCATCCAGGCCACCAGCCGCGGGTGCGCCAATTGTCGATCAACCATCTAGATGAAGAACGCGTGCCCAGGCGCCGCGGCCGCAGCAACCCGGACACGCGTGAGAACGAGCAGCTAGGCCGCGTCGGCGAGGTCTTCGTTCTGCGCGAGCTTGCGCAGGGCCTCGGTCTCGATCTGGCGCACACGCTCGCGCGTCAGGCCGAGCTGCTTGCCGATCGCCTCGAGCGAGGCGGGGCCGTCGCCGACCAGGCCGAACCGGAGCTCGATCACGTCGCGCTCACGGTCGGGCAGGTTCGCGACCGCCTGGCGGACAGCGAGATCGCGGAGCGAGGCAGATGCCTCCTCCTCGGTCGACGGGCCGGTGCCGGCGATCAGATCGCCGAACGACGCGTCGCCGTCGTCGCCCACGGGCATGTCGGTGGACGCGACCGCGCGGGCCGCTGCCATCACCTCGTGCACGTGGTTGAGCGGCAGCTTCGAATGGGCCGACAGCTCTTCGGGCGTCGGCTCGCGCTCGAGCGTCGCGACGAGCTCGCGACGGGCGCGGGCAACCTTCTGCTCACGCTCGACCACGTGCACCGGGATGCGGATCGTGCGCGCCTTGTTGGCAACGCCGCGCTGCACCGCCTGGCGGATCCACCAGGTCGCGTAGGTCGAGAACTTGAAGCCCTTGCGCCAGTCGAACTTCTCCGCGGCGCGGATCAGCCCGAGAACGCCTTCCTGGACGAGGTCGCCGAGCGTGATCCCCTGCGTCTGGTAGCGCTTCGCGATCGAAACCACGAGGCGCAGGTTGCAGTTGATCATGCGCTCCTTGGCGAGCATGTCGCCCTTCTCGATGCGCTTGGCCAGCTCGACCTCTTCCGCCGCGGTGAGCAGCGGGTAACGGCCGGCCTCGTTGAGGAACATCTGGAACGAATCGGTGGTGTACAGGCCGGTGCCGATCGACAGATCGAGCTCGGGCTCTTCCTCTTCGGCATCGGGGGCGACGTCGTGCACCGCGAGCTCGTGGGCGAGGGCCTCGGCCTCGGCCTCGTCGAGATCGTGGGTGAGGACGGCGTCCGCGACGTCGGCAGGGGTCAGCGCACCGTGGTCGGTGCGGAGGGTGAGCAGCCCTTCAAGGGCGTCGGCAACGGCCGCAGTCATACTGATTTCAGTCAACGAACTCCTTCGGTCTTCGAGGAAGACGGGCGCGCCGATTTCGCGCGTCATCCGTCAAACCTGTTCAACGAGGGGAATAGCCAAACCATTCCCCTCGAGCTACACGGGCAGACAGAACTTAGTGACAGTCTGTTACAAGACTGTAAGGGCCGTGGTTGAGCACGGATTAAGTCGAAGTCTACGGGGCGGTGCGGTTGTTTGCAACAAATGCCGCATGAGTCACGGGCATGATCCGTTCCAGAAAGCTTTCCGCAGCCTTCGCGAACTCGCGAATCTCGAACTGGGCGAACTCGGAGTTCCGGAGCCCGCAGAAGTGCATCAGCGAGCGTGGATTGCAGCTCCAGTAGTAGGTCGTGTACATGTTGAGCGGTAGGACGGTGCGGGCGACTTCCTTGGCGATCCCCCGCGCAAGCATGCGCTCGTAGGCCGCGAACGCCTCGAGCGACTGGTGCTCGATCTCCTTGCGTGCGGCCGCCCGCGTCTCCTCGTCGACCGGCTCGAAGCTATAGGCGCCCGGCTTTCCGACCTGGGTCCGCACGTTGTCGGGGATGTAGAACTCGGCCTGCATCTTCGAGTAGCGGCCCGACCATTCGTTGTACGAGTGGCCGGCTCGGTGGCGGTGGTGCTCGCGGACGACGAAGATCGGCGCCTTGACGATGAAGCGGAAGTACCCGTGCTCGAACGGCGAGCCGTGCCGGTCGCGCATCAGGAACCGGATCAGCCCTTCGTCGCGCTCGCTCAGCTCCTGCGACGCCTGGTTGAACGAGACGCGGGCCCCGTTCGCGACGGCAAGGTCGGACGCGAACGCGCCGTCGAGCGCCAGGAATCCCTTGTCGAGCACGTCGATGCGCTCCCCGCCGTCGTGGGCGGCTTCGTCGATCTTCCGGACGTTGGTCATCGTCGACAAGGGTCGCAGACACTAGCCCGCTGCGCGGACGGTACCGCCTACCGAATACCGTTTGACCATGGCGATCCGGGTCGGCACCTCGGGCTGGTCGTACCCGTCCTGGCGGCCGGGCTTCTATCCCGCCGGGCTGCAGCCGGCCGAGTTCCTGGGCTTCTACGCCTCCCGCTTCGGCACGGTCGAGCTCAACTCGACCGGCTACCGGCTACCGAGCGCCGACCAGTTCCGCCGCTGGGCCGAGGCCGTGCCCGACGGCTTCGAGTTCGCGGTCAAGCTCTCGCTGACGCGACTCGACCGTGTGACGACATTTCTCGAGCGCGCGCTCGCGCTCGGCGACCGGCTCGGGCCGGTGCGCGTCGTCTACGAGGGCCCGCGCGACGACGGCACGCTCTCGTTCGTCCAGGGGTCGGTGCCGGAGGGCGTGCGGCTCGCCTGGGACTTCCGCGACGACTCGTGGGCCGCCGTCGGCGGCGTGGTGCGCGTCAACGACCCGGGCTGCGAGCCCTTCCGCTACCTGCGCCTGCGCGAGCCGCCCTACTCGGACGACGAGCTGCGCGCGTTCGCGGCGAGCGTCCGCGGCCCCGCCTACGTCTACGTGCGCCACGAGGACGAACCGACCGCGCCGGCTATTGCCAGCCGCCTGCTCGAGGTGCTCGTGGTTTAGTAGCCGGCCGCTGCGTGCTCGCGGGCGAGGTGCGCGCCCGACTCGAGGATGTCGATCACCTGGGCGACGGCGAAGCGGATCTCGTCGTCGGTCGTGAAGAAGTGCGGCCCGAAGCGGAGGCCGGCGTCGGGGCGCTTGTCGCAGATGATGTCGCGCGCGGCGAGCTCGGCGTGCACGGCCTCGAAGTCAGGCACGCGGAAGACGACCGAGCCGCCGCGGATCGCCGGGTCGCGCGGTGACGTCAGCTCGAAGCCGGCCTCGTCGACGAGGTCGACGAGCAGGGCCGTCTGGCGCATCGAGTTGGCGCGGATCCGCTCGACGCCGATCTCGGCGACGATCTCGTAGCCGGCGCTGGCGGCGTAGAGCGCCGGCACGTTGGGCGTGCCGGTGAGGAAGCGTGCGGCGCCGTCGGCGTAGCGCATCTCGTTCTCGAATGCGAACGGGTCGGCATGTGCCTGCCAGCCGGCGAACGCCGGCTCCAGCCGCTCGGCCACGTCGGGCCGGACGTACAGCCAGCCCGCCCCGGGGCCGCCGCACAGCCACTTGACCGATCCCCCGAGGCAGAACTCGACCCCGAGCGCGGTCACGTCGAGCGGTACGACGCCTGCTGACTGGTACGCGTCGAGGCAGACGTACGCGCCGGCGTCGTGCGCGCGTTCGACGATCCGCTCGACCGGCTGGATCTCGGCCGACTTGAAGAGCACGTGCGAGATCGGCACGAGCAGCGTGCGCTCGTCGATCGCCTCGATCACGGCTTCGCCGTCCTCGCACACCACAACCTCGGCGCCGAAGCGCTCCCACGCCTGCTCCACGTAGCGAATCGAAGGGAAGAGCCCCGCCTCGAACACAATGCGGTTCCGCGACGGCTCGATGTCGAAGCACGAGAGCACGATCGCCTCGGCGACGGTGGCGTTCTGGTGCATCGCCATCGAGCCGGGCGGCGCCCCGATGATCGAGCCGAGCAGGTCGCCGACGCGCATCGGCGAGGCCCACCAGCCCTCGCCCCACGCACGGGCGCCACGCGTTGCCCACTCGTTCGCGTACTGCTCGAGCCGGCGGGCCGCCTCGGCCGGCATCGCCCCGAGCGAGTGGTTGATCAGGTAGGTCGTCGACGCGAGGATCGGAAAGCGATCGCGGTAGTCGAGCAGCTCCATCGAGCGGATTATCTCAGCGCCGCCGCAGCGGGCGGGCTCGGCGGCGAAGGCACGGGCGGCTTGGAGTCCACAAGCACGGCTGCGACGAGCAGCACGGCCATCCCGACGAGGCTCTCGCCGATCAGGCTGCGCCCGATCCGCGACAGGAAGCCCTGGTCGGCGCGTTCGAGCGCCGGCGCGACGAGGAACTTGTGGAAGCCGCCCCAGGCGAGCGCGCCGCAGACGAGCCCGATCTTCACGAGCAGCACCTGGCCGTAGCCTGTCGTCCACAGGTCGTGCAGATGCGGCAGGCGCACGATGCTGAGGTAGATGCCGGCGGTGAGCACGAGGCAGATCGACACGGTCGCCAGCATCGAGAAGCGGGCGAACGCCTCGCGCCGGAGCGCCGGCGCACCGAACCAGACGAGGCCCGCCAGCGTCGCGAGGCCGCCGATCCAGAGCGAGGCCGCCGCGATGTGCACCCAGTCGGCCAGCTCCGTCAGCCACCACGAGCCGGGATCGACGGCGTCGTGACCCGAGAACGAGAGCCCGGCGACGAGCACGAGCGCGAGCGCGAACGCGGGCACGAGAAAGGCGACCCGGTCGAGCAGCCACGACAGGTAGGTGAAGGCAAGCACGAACGCGAAACCGAGCGTCATCACGACGAACGCGCGGCCGAACCGGGTCGACGCCATCGGCGAGAGATCGCCGTAGAGGAACCGGCCGAACGGCAACTGCAAGGCGTCCTCCGCCCGCAGCGAGAAGGCCGCGATCCCGGCCTCCAGGCTGGCGATCGCCCCGACGCCGGCCGCCACCGCGATCTTCCGGTCGAGCGCACGCGGCACCTCCAGGCCGCGGAGCACGAGCAGCCGGATACCGAGCGCGCCGATCGCGAGGGCGAGTCCGAGGAACCAGAGCCAGCGCACGACGTGCTCGACGATGGTCGGCCCCCCGGCGCCGAATGCCTCGCCGATGGACGCCGCCGGAACCCCGACGCCGAACGTCCAGACCCCGGACACGACGTGCGAGTCGGCGGAGATCGCCTGCCACCGAACGGTGTAGGAGCCGCGGGCGAGCGAGCGGACCCCGGCGACGACGGTCGTGCCTTCGATCGTCGCCGGCTCTGCGTGGTCGTGGCCCTTGCTGTCCAGCACGCGGATCGCCCCGGGCATGAGCGAGACACCCTGGTCGAAGCGCAGCCGGATCTGAACCGGGCTGCGCTGCACCTCCGTGCCGAAATGCGGCGTCGTCCCCTCGAGCGTGGCATGCGCCGAGGCCACTGCCGGAAACGCGAGGGCGAGCAGCGCGACTACGACGATGCGTCTCACCGGTGTGCCACCCCTGCCAGCGGCGAGAGGTGCCCGAAGATCGGTGCGACGTCGCGGTCGCAGAAGAGCATCACCGAGACCGCGACGACGATCAACGCGAATCCGGAGCGGAAGACGATCGACCGGGGACGCCAGACGAGCGGCAGCACGATCGCCGCCGCCGCGATGAACGTCCAGCCGAGCAGATGGTGGAGGAACGCCGAGCGCGCGAAGGTCCAGGCGTTCTGCTCGTGGACGATGAACGCGATCCCGGAGACGGCGAAGGCGAGCGGCCAGGTCAGACGCCAGAGCGGCGAGCGGAGCCGGCCGTGCACCAGTCCCAGCTCAGCCCCGCCGGCGAGCATCAACACCTGGGCCCACGCCCCGTGTGCGTACATGTGGATCGCCGAGTTGGTGAAGAACGCCATCACCGGCCAGAGCAGCACGCCGAGCGCGAAGGCGACGCCGGGCCAGAGGTAGGCCCGCCACTTGCGCATCCGCCAGACCTCCGGCCCGACGATCGCCTCGGAGAGCAGGCAGAGCCCGACGAAGAGGATTCCGGCGGCGAAGGCCCAGTGGACCATCTCAGCGTGAGGCAGCATCTGCCTCCTCGAGGTCGGCCAGGAGCGGCCGCGCGACCACGGCGACGAAGACGGCGCCGACGACGGCGACGAGCAGCGGCGGCTCGAAGACGAGCCACCAGAATCCCTCGCCGACCGGGTGCAGCAACGTCAGCCGGTACGGCTGCAGGATCGCCCAGATCACACCCCCGGCAATCGTCGCGGGCCCGATCAGCGAAATGACCTTGCTGCGCACGGTGGTACGACGGGTGCGCTCCGCCGAGTTGGAACGGGTGAACGTGGTCTCCATGTGCCTCCTTTCGCGGCGCCCGTCCAATGACGGCCGCTCACGGCAGATCGAAACTGTCCGCGGGTCAGGCGGGCAGCGGAGGCGGCCGCGACTCGAACGCGAGGCCGAAGCGGCGGCGCGGCGAAGCGTCGTCGCGCGGACGTCCGTGCGAGCGGTCGGATGTGCGAAGCGCACCCGTGAGAATCCTGCGGATGCGCGCGAACGTCTGCGCGGCGTAGCCCTCGACGGCGTCGAGCCAGCGGGTGAAGCGCCAGATGACGGCGATCCCGACCGAGAGGACGGCGAAGACGGGGAGCGCGTAGGTGTGCAGCCACGGCGAGAGCAACGGCCAGCGGCCGGAAGCGATGCCCTCGGCGTCGATGTGGACGAGATACACGCACGAGGTCGCCGCAAACGAGGCGAGCCAGATTCGTGGCGAGAGCCCGGGCCGGAGGCGAGGTGTGCGGCGCTCGTGCCCGTGCCCGAGCGCGGCGAGCAGGCGTTCGCCGGTCTCTGCCCCGGCTCGCACGCGGGTGACGCGGGCGAGGAGCAAGGCGAGCGCGAGTGCGCCGGCGATCTTCACGCCGACGAGCAGGAACGGGTAGTAGTTGGTGCCGGAGTTGGCCAGCGGCTCGACGTGCAGCCAGCGGTCGATCTGCGCGGTGCAACTGCGACCCGCGACCTCGGCCACGACCACGAGGAGCGCGAACGTCGCAAGCCCTCTCCGGCGGAGCAGCCGAGCGACCATTCCGCGCGATCATACGCGTCCGAGCCGGCTTGCGGGCGCAACCGCCTGAATGCTTCAATCGATTCGCACGGATGATCTCGAATCGACCGGAAAGGGGGAGCTCATGGCCGGCGAAACGGTGTCACCGCTCCGCGAACCACCTGTGCGGGGCGTCGAGCATCACGGTGGCGCGATCGTGCTCAGGCTCGCCGGCGAGCTCGATCTCTACAACGCCGACGAGGTGCGCAGTGCGCTTGTGGACATCCTCGCGAGCGAGCCGACCCGGATCGTGATCGACATGTCCGAGGTGAATTTCGTCGACTCGACGGCGCTCGGCGTCCTGATCGAGGCACGGTCGAAGCTCGGCCGCAACGACCTGCTGCTCGCAGCGCCTCAGATCGAGACGCGGCGGACGCTCCAGGTGAGCGGCCTCGACCGGCGGCTGCCGGTGCGCCCCTCGGTCGAGGACGCACTCGGGGCTTAACTTCTGGGCGCAGGGTCGCTCGGCAGGCGCGACCAGATTTCTGTGTCCTGGCGTCGCCCCTGCTTGAAGTAGAACGAGCGAAGCACGCCTTCGCGGATGTAGCCACACGCCGACGCGACCCGCTTCGACGGCTCGTTGTCGACGCTGATCAGGAGCTCGAGCCGAAGCGCTCCGAGCTCGGTCAGTGCCCAGTCGGTGAGGAGGCGAAGCGCCTGCGTGGCTACGCCCCGGCCGCGAGCGGCCGGGGCGACCGCGTAGCCGAGCTCGGCGGTCCAGGGTCTCTTGCCCGAACTGCGGCATGACGGCGATCCCGAGGAACGATCCGTCGGCCGCGTCGACGATCGCGAAGCCCTCTTGCGTCCCGTCGATCCGTCCCGCGTCGTATTGCCGCACCCAGTTGCCGACGAAACCCGGCGGCACGGGAACCGGGACGCGCAGGTACCGCTGCGCGCTCGCGTCGGCCAGTAGCGCAGACAGCTGCTCGACATGCGGCTGGGCCAGCAGCTCGAGCCGGATGCTCATGCCGCCACCGCGGTTCGATCGAACGTCTAGCCGGCGACCGGTGAGGCGACGGCTTCGACCTCGGGGGGCGCCGCCCGGCTCGGGGTAGAAGTACCAGCTCACCAACGCTGCGATCGCGCCGCCGACCAGCGGCGCGAGGATGAACAGCCAGATCTGGCTCAACGCCGTTCCTCGCACGAAGAGCGCCGGGCCGAGACTGCGCGCCGGGTTGACCGAGGCGCCGGTGAGAGGAATCCCGGTCAGGTTTACCGCGGCGAGCCCCAACCCGATCGCAACTCCACCGAGCTGCGGCCACGCCGCCTTGCGGGTGACGGCCAGAACGACAAGCACGAACAGAAACGTCAGCACGACCTCCGTCAGGAACGCCCCGCCGGCGTTCAGGTGAATCATCGACTTGTCGCCATAGCCGTTGGTCCCGAGCCCGATCGACTTGCCGTAATCGGCCGAGCCGGCAAAGACACCACGAAGGAGCGCCGCGCCGGCGATTCCACCGACGATCTGCGCAACCCAGTAACCGACGGCGTCCTTGACGCCGATCCGGCGCGCGACGAGGAAGCCCATGGTGACCGCCGGATTGATGTGCGCGCCCGAGATCGGGCCGATCGCGTAGGCCAGGATCAGCATCACCAGCCCGAACGTGATCGACGTGGTGAACACCCCCGCAGCGACGCTCGTTCCGGTCAGCTTGAAGCCGAAGCAGAGCGTCGCGACGCCGACCCCGAAAAAGACGAGCAGGGCGGTTCCAAGAGCTTCTGCGACCAGCTTGCGTGACTGCGACTGCACCGGGCCTCCGATCGGTTGGTTCGCCAGGTCGGAGCGTATACGGGCCGGGCGAGCAAGACAATCGCCTACCAACGCTTACTCTTTCCCGATGGCCGTGGCGATCGCCGCCCCCGAGGTGATCCATCTGTCGCTGGTTGCGGGCGGAGCGTTGATCGACGCGCGCGGCATGCCGGCTCGGGAAGGTGGCCGACCTGATCGTGCGTCTGGGTGACGACCACTATCCGCCCGTCACGGGTGTCCTGGCGTCGGTCGCCGGCCGGCGGTCTTCGTGCCCGCCGAGGCGATCGGCGAGATCGGGTTGGGCCGGGTCGTCTTGCACGAGACACGTCTCGACCTGCAGCCGTTCGAACGCCGTCCGCAGGAGGTGCTGTTGAAGGAAGACGTGCTCGACCGCCAGCTGATCAACGTCGAAGGTGCGCGGCTCGTTCGCACCAACGACATCGAGATCGCACGTGTCGAGGGCTGGTACCGGATTGTCGGCGTCGATACGAGCCCACGGGGCTTCCTGCGCCGGCTTGTCCCGCGCCGGCTCGCCGGCTCGATCGGGGCCAGCACGTTTCTCGACTGGGCGAGCGTCGAGCCGTTCACCGGGCACGTGCCGACGGTGCGGCTGCGTGTCCCGCATCCGAAGCTGGCGCGCTGCATCCGGCCCAGGTCGCCGACCTGGTCGAGGCCGCCTCGACCGCGAGGGCGAGGAGATCCTCGCGGCCGTCCATGCAGACGCCGAGCTCGAAGCCGATGTGTTCGAGGAGCTCGACCCGCGCATCAGGCGAGTTCCTCGAGGATCGCTCGGACGGGGAGGTAGCCGCCGTGCTCGCGCGGATGGAGAGCGATGACGCCGCCGACCTGATCAACGGGCTCGACGAGGAGCGGCGCGAGCCGATCGTCGGCTTCTGCCCGCCGTGCAGCGGCGTCGCGTCCGCACGCTGCTCGGCCACGACCCGGCGACCGCCGGCGGGCTGATGAGCCCCGACTTCGTCTGCGTCTACTCGCAGGCGACCCGCGACGAGGCGATCGAGCGGATCCGCCGCTCGACGGGGCCGGCCGACGCGCTCGGCCTGGATCTTCGTGATGAACAGCATCACCGGCTGAAAGGCGCGATCCGGTGATCGACCTGCTGCGCGCCGACCCGGACGCCGCCGTCGGAGAGATCGCCGCGCCGCCGCCGCGAGCCGTGCGCGCCGACGCGGATCTCGAAGAGGTGGCGCGGCTGATGACCGACTTCGACCTGACGGTCGTCGCCCGTCGTGGACGACGAGGAGCGACTGCATGGCGTCATCACCGTCGACGACGTGTTGGAGCTCGTCCTGCCGCGCGGCTGGCGCCGGAGCTTCCGCGTCCTCGGGGACGACTGAGGGTGGTATGGTCGCCGCGATGACGCTTGTGCTCGGACGCCGGCCGAGTTCCGCTCAGTATCGGCGCTCGGGAGTTGCCGCGCCGCGCGCTGAACGGCCGCCGCGGCTACGCCGCGTAGCCGGCTCCAACCGGCTCCTCCTCGTCTTCGCGTTCCTCGGGCCCGGGCCTGATCGCCGCCAACGCCGGCAACGACGCCGGCGGCATCGCCACCTACTCGTCGGTCGGCGCGAAGTACGGCTACGACCTGCTGTGGATGATGGTGGTGATCACCGTCAGCCTGATCGTCGTCCAGGAGATGGCGGCGCGTATGGGTGCCGTCACCGGCAAGGGGCTGGCCGAGCTGATCCGCGAGCAGTACGGCGTCCGCTGGGCGATCTTCGCGACCTCTCGCGTGCTCGTCGCGAATCTCGGCATCTGCATCTCGCGAGTTCGTCGGCATCGGTGCCGCGCTCGGCCTCGCGCACGTCCCGGTGCAGATCTCGGTGCCGATCGCCGCGGTCGTCGTCTGGCTGCTGCTCGTCCGCGGCTCGTACAAGCTCGCCGAGCGGATCTTCGTCGCTGATGACGATCCCGTTCTTCGCCTATCCGATCGCCGCGATGCTCGCGCACCCGCACTGGGGCGCCGTCGGCAAGGCGATCGTCGTGCCGCACGTCCAGCTCGACTCGGGCTACATGCTTCTGTTCGTCGCGACGGCCGGGACGACGATCACGCCGTTCATGCAGCTCTACGTCCAGTCGGCGGTCGTCGAGCGCGGCATCGGCCCGGATCGAGCTGCACGGCCGAACGGGCCGAGGTGGTCGGCCGGCTCGATCTTCGCGAACCTCGTCGCGATGCTTCATCATCATCGCCACCGCCGCGACGCTGTACGTGCACGGCCATCACAACGTCTCGACGCGCGGCCGAGGCGGCGCAAGGCGCTCGCGCCGTTCGCGGGCCGCTTCGCCGAGGTGCTCTTCGCCGTCGGCCTGCTCGGTGCCAGCCTGCTCGCCGCCGCGATCCTGCCCGTGACCGCCGCCTACGTGATCTCGGAGACGTTCGGCTTCGAGAGAGGAATCAGTCGCCGGCCGCGCGAGGCGCCGGTGTTCGTCGGGGTCGTCACCGCGCTCGATCGTGATCGGGACGATCGTCGCAATGATTCCCGGCATCCCGGTGATCAAGCTGCTGGTCGCCGTCCAGGTCGTCAACGGCTTCCTGCTGCCGATCACGCTCTTCTTCGTCTGGCGGCTCGCCTCCAACCGAGAGCTGATGGGCAAGTACCGCAACGGGCGGATCTTCAACATCCTGGCGGGGACGACCGTCGTTGCGACCTCGACCCTGTCGCTGATGCTGCTCGCCGTCACGTTCGGTGGGCTTTAGGACATTGAGCGGTCCGATACGACACCCTCACGAGTTGGCGAAGTTCAGCAAATGAAATACGGGCGCGGCTTGTTGTATTTTTGCCGTTTTGAATATAATAACCTCGATGGCTGTTCAAGCAGGTTCCGCTAAGACAGCGCGGGAGCGCGGTGGGAGGTGGGTCCGCCAGCCCGGAGGCTTCGACGCCTTCGTGCCTGCGCCGCTTCCACCAGACCCTCCAATCGTCTACAACGGCCGACTCGTCGGACTCCTGTCGCGCGCCGATCAGGCCGTCGGCCGGCTCGACGGCGAGGTGCGGAATCTCCCAAATCCCGATCTCTTCGTCGCGATGTACGTGCGACGCGAGGCGGTCCTCAGCTCGCAGATCGAAGGGACTCAGAGCACGCTGGAAGACCTCCTGGCGGTGGAGCTCGAGCCTCGTGTCCAGGACTTCTCGAACGACGTCACGGAGATTGTCCAGTACGTCGCGGCGATGAACCACGGGCTCGAACGTCTCACAGACCTTCCCGTAGCCCTCGGCTTGATCAAGGAGATTCACCGTGTGCTGCTCAGCGGGGGGCGCGGCGCCGATAAGCGGCCCGGGGAGTTCCGCGGCGACCAGAACTTCATCGCGCCCGCGGGCGTCCGGCAGATCGAAGAGGCCACGTTCGTCCCGCCGCCAGTCGTCCCGGTGAACGAGATGCGCAGCTCGCTCGACGAGCTTGAACGGTTCCTGAACGAGCCGCCTCCCGAGATGCCGTCACTCGTCCACGTGGGCCTTGCGCACGCTCAGTTCGAAACGATCCATCCATTCATGGACGGCAACGGTCGGGTCGGACGGCTACTCATCACCTTCCTGCTCGTTCACCAAGGGATCCTCCACCGCCCGCTTCTGTACCTCAGCGTTTTTCTGAAGCGTCACCGGGCCGAGTACTACGAGCGGTTGATGGCCGTTCGCCAAGCTGGTGACTTCGAAGGGTGGCTCGAGTTCTTCGTCACGGGGATAGCGGAGACCGCCGAAGAGGCGACGCTCAAAGCACGAGCGATCGTTGCGCTCCGCGAAACGCATCGCGCTCTGATTCAGGAACACGGCCTTCCGACGAATGCCTTCCGAGTTCTGGATCTCCTCTTCGATCGCCCGCTCGTGGATGTCGGGCTTGTCCGAGACCGCCTGGGCATCACGTTCGCGACCGCGAACAAGCTGGTCGAGAGCCTTCAAGAACTCGGCCTCCTCAACGAGATCACAGGTCGTAAACGGGGCAGGATGTTCCGGTTCGATCCCTATCTCTGCTTCTTCGAAGACGAAGAAGCTCGAGTGAATCGACCCGATACCGCTGTCGAGGAAACCGCCCACTTGGCCGGCTGACCGGCATGGACCCCCACGCCCAAGACCCGCGATCAGCGGGAATCTTGAGAGCCGACGCGGAGACTCGAACTCCGGACCCCTTCATTACGAGTGAAGTGCTCTACCAGCTGAGCTACGTCGGCGCTGTTTGCTGTCGAACAGCGGGCCTAGTGTAGCCGCGCGGCTACGCCGATTTTCACGTCCGGAGCTCGCGCGCGAGGCGCACGAAGAGCGCCTCGAAGGCCAGTTGCGGGGCCAGGTTCAGCTCCTCGAGCGAACGCCACGTCTCGCGCACCGCCTCGGCCGCACGCTCGGCGCCCTGGATACGCTCGCGGGTCCCGTCTTCGCGCAACGCCGCCAGCTTGTCGAGGTGGATCGCCGCGCTCTCGGCGCCGACGGCGACCGCGACCAGGTCGCGGTACCAGGCGCCGAGCTCCTCGAGCTGCGCCAGCAGCTCCTCGCGCTCCGCACCGCGCGCCGCCCGCTTGACGCGCTGGTCGGCTTCGCGCGCCGACAGATCGAGCTCGGAGATGCGCGCCTCCTCGGCCGCCCGCGCCTCCGCGCCGCGGGCCTGGGCGTTCTCGAGCAGAACGGCAGCCGCCGCCGCCGGATCGAACCGGTCGGCGCGGTACGGCGCGCGCGCCTGCTCGAGCAGCGAGTCACGCCGGACGCGCGACGGAGGGTCGAGCAGACGCTCCAAGCGGTCGATCCGGCCCGCGGCGACCCGGGCCAGCGCGGCGCGCTCCTCGTCGCCGAGCTCGGGCGCACGCGCGTCGACGAGCTCGCGCATCGTCCGCTCGGACAGCCTCCGGAACGGCACGAGCTGGCAGCGTGACCGGATCGTCTCCGGTAACGGGCCGAGGTCGTCGGCGATCAGCACGATCACCGCATAGGACGGGGGCTCCTCCAGATCCTTCAAGAGCGCGTCCGCCGCGTCGGCGTTCAGCAGATGCGCGCGCTGGATCAGGTAGACACGGCGGTCGGCCTCGAACGGGCGCATGTGCAGATCGCGCCGTAGCTCGCGGATCGCGTCGATGCGGATCATCTCACCGAGCGCGTCGAGCTCGTACAGATCGGGATGGAACTCGCGCTCGGTTCCCAGCAGCGCGCGGGCGAAGGTGCGCGCGACCTCGTGCTTGCCGACCCCGGCCGGCCCGTGGAAGAGGTACGCGTGCGCCGGCCCCTCCCGCAATGCGGCGTCGAGCAGCCGCGCCGGCTCGGCGTGCTCAGAGGAGCCGGCGAACGTGCTCACGAACCTCCTCCGCGATCTCGTCCGGGCTGCGCGAGCCGTCGAGCGCAACGATCCGGTCGGGATTGGCGGCAGCGAGCGAGCGGTAGCCCGCCTCGACGGCGCGCATGAAGCCGTCTCCCTCCCGCTCGATCCGATCGGGCCGGCCGCCGCCGCGGCGCCGCGCCTCCGCCGCGTCGAGCAGCACCAGGAACGTGCAGTTGGGCAGCAGCCCCTCGGTGACGGTGAGATTGAGCTCGAGCACACGTTCCTCGCCGAGCCCTCTGGCCGCACCCTGGTAGGCGACGGACGAGTCGATGTAGCGATCGCAGACCACGTCCTCACCGCGCTCGAGCGCCGGCTTGATCGTCCTCGTCACGTGCTCGGCCCGGGCCGCGGCGTACAGCGCCGCCTCCGCCCACGGCGACATCTCGTCGCCGTGCAAAAGCAGCTCGCGCACGGCCTCACCGACCGGCGTCCCGCCCGGCTCGCGGGTGAGGCAGACCGTGCGTCCCTGCTCGCGCAGCCACTGCGCCAGCAGCTCCGCCTGGGTGCTCTTGCCGGACCAGTCAACACCTTCGAATGTCACGAACATGGCGGCCACTAGAGTACGGGCTTGATGCGGGCGGTTGTCACCGGGGGCGCGGGCTTCATCGGATCGAATCTCGTCGACGCGCTCGTCGCGCGTGGTGACGACGTCACGGTCGTCGACAACTTCGCCAGTGGCAAGCACGCCAACCTGAACCCGGCCGCGGCGCTGCTGGAGCACGACATCCGGGAGCCGTTCGCCGTCGAGGCAGACGTCGTCTTCCACCTGGCGGCGCAGGCCGACGTGCAGACGTCGATGCAGCGCCCCGGCTACGACGCCGCGGTCAACGTCGTGGGCACGGTCAACGTGCTCGGGGCGGCGCCGGGGGCGCAGGTGATCTTCGCCTCCTCCGGCGGGGCGGGGTACGGCGAGTGCACCGAGCCGGCCGATGAGGAGACGACGCCGTTCCTGCCGCTTTCGCCGTACGGCATCGCCAAGAAGTGCGGCGAGGAGTACCTCGCGGGCTGGAACCGCATCCACGGCACGTCGCACGTCGCACTGCGGTTCGCGAACGTCTACGGCCCGCGCCAGGACTCGGGGCTCGAAGGGGGTGTCGTCGCGATCTTCCTCGAGCGGCTGGCCCGCGGCGAGGAGACGATCATCTTCGGCGACGGCACGCAGAGCCGCGACTTCGTCTACGTCGACGACATCGTCGGTGCGCTGCTCGCGACGGTCGGAAAGGCCGGCGGGCCGTACAACGTCGGCACCGGCGAGGACACCACCGTCGCGCAGCTACATGCCGCCTGCGCACGTGTCGCCGGGAGCGATGCGGAGCCGCGCTACGAGCCGGCGCGGCTGGGCGACGTGCAGCGGTCGGTGCTCGATGCAGCGCGCATCGAACGCGAGCTCGGCTGGCGCCCCGCGGTCTCGCTCGGCGACGGTCTCGCCCGCACCTGGAGCTGGACCGTGAAGGAAGCGCCCACCGCGTAGCGAAACGAGTGACGCTGTGGATGCGCCGCTCACCGGAGGCCCTGACGCGCTGATCCGCCCCTGGCGGACGGCGACGCTCGTCGCCAGCCTCGTCGCCGCCGTCGAGCTGATCCTGCTCATCGTGGCCGCGGTGCTCCTGCTCGCGAAGCCGCTCTCGCACGCGATGCAGCGACACGCCGAAGCGGCTGCGTTCGCGCCGGCGAAGAAGTCCGCGCCTGCTGTCGTCAAGCCGAAGCATGTCGCCCCGAGCGTCGCGCACCTGAGCCGCACGAAGACGCACGTCTTCGTGCTGAACGGCAACGGCCGCGCCGGCGCAGCAGCGGCCGAAGCCGCACGGCTGCGGTCCCACGGATACAAGGTTCCCGGCGCCGGCAACGCCAAGCGCACCGACTACGCGACGACCGTCGTCATGTACAAGGGGGCGTATCGAGGCGAGGCCCTTCGCCTGGCCCATGACATGCACGTGAAGGTCGTCGGCCCGCTCGACGGAATCGCGACGCGCTCACTGCACGGCGCTCAGCTCGTCATCCTGCTCGGCGCCCGCTAGCGCCACCCGGCGCCTGGTGCGAATCAGGCCCGCCGCGAACAGGTGTGGATGATTCGTTGCCGAACTTTCACGCACATTTCACAGTCCTGGGTGGATTGCTCTGAGCTTGCTCTGAGCAAGCTCAGAGCAAGCTCAGACGCCGTTCGTCCTAACAGCGCCCCTTGCCGGCGTTGACGAGCAAGAGCGCCTGGCGGTAGTCGTCGGCACCTTGGCTCGGCTTGGCGTTGTTGTTCAGCTCGGTGTAGCGCTCGAGGTACGTATAGGCCGTCTGATAGCAGCGCAGCCCGAACGCAAACTCGCCCGCCTGCAACCAGGTCTCCGGGTTCTTCGGCTGCGCGTCGACCGCCTGCTTGTAGTAGCGAAACGCCGTCGGCGGCGTCGAGCTCGTCGCGTAGGCCTTCGCCCAGTACGGCTCGACGAGCAACGGGTCGACCGAGTGCGCGCGGTCGGCGAGCCTGAAGGCCGTCTTCGGCGAGGTGACGACCGATCCCAGCGCCTCGTCCGCCCAGCGTGCGCCCAGCCAGGGCAGCAGGAGCACGCCGAAGAGGAGCGCCGCGACGCCGGCCCCGGCGAGCGTCGCGAACGGCGAGACCCGGCGCAGCGGCTCCCGGCCCGCCAGCGCGCCCGCGACGAGAAACGCGGGCGCCGAGACCGCGACGAAGTCCCAGTCGACGTCGACCAGCGAGTGGACGAGGAAGGCGGGCAGGATCAGCGCGAGGGCAAGCTCGTGCCCGCCTGCCCGCACGCGCCGCAGGCCGGGCCGCAACAGGAACGCGCACGTCGCCAGGAGCAACGCGAGCCCGACGAGGCCCGCCTCCGAGAGAAACTGGACCGGCAGGTTGTGCGGCTCGGTGGTCACGTCGAGGTAGCTGTCGCGGTAGAGCAGGTTCGTCAGCTGGAACGAGCCGGCGCCGGTGCCGGCCAGCCTGTGGTGCTGCCAGCCGTCCCAGGCCTGCCGCCACCAGACGGTGCGGAAGTTCGAGGAGCCGGAGGCGAAGCGGCTCGAGCTGTTGCTCACCGAGCCCGAGCCCGTGAACGACCCGGCCTTCAGCGCCCCGACAGCTACGACGGCGATCAGCGCGAGCACGCCGGCGGCAAGCAGCGCACGTCGCAGCGCCCGGGTGTCACGAGGCCGTGGTGCGCGCGCGAGAACGACCGCGAGGACGGCTCCGGCCAGCAGCACCGCACCGAAGATCAGGCCGTCGCGCCAGCGCGTCGTCGAGGACTGAAAGTCGCTCGTCACGCCGCGGCAGGGCGAACGCGACCCCGACGACAACGGCGGCCGGGACGGCGGCGGCGACAAGCGTGGCCGCGCTCTCGATCCGCTCGCCGCTGAGCGCGAGCCAGGCCACGACGACCAGCACCGCGACCGCGACCCCGCCGCGCGAGTAGGTCAGAAGCAACGCGACGATCCAGCCGTACGCCAGCAGCGTTCCCGACGCGCGCCGGCGCCAGAGCGCAAGCGGCAGCGCGAAGGCGGCGAGCAGCGCCAGCTGGTTCCAGAGGCCGACCGGGCCGCGCAGGCGTGTCACTCCCGGCCACCCGTAGTCATAGACCGGCGGCAGCACCTTGCCGGCGAGCGACCACACGACGACGGCGCCGAGCAGCACTGCCAGCCCGAGCGCGAGCCGGCGCGTGCGGCCGGCCAGCCAGAGGCCGAGCGCGGCGAAGAGCAGGTAGACGAGCGCCCGGTCGGCGTAGTTCCACGAGCGGTCCGGCAGCGACGACCAGCGGATCGAGAGCGCGAGCCAGCCGGCAAGCGCCGCGAGCGGCAGGAGCGAGCCCCAGCCTCCGGGCAGCCCGGCCGTCGCGGCGAGCACGAGCAGCGCGAGCAGGACAGCGCCGCCGAGCCACCAGAGCGAGCCGTCGCCCGCGCCGCCGCCGAAGAAGAGCGCCGCGCCGGCGAGCGGCAGCGATGCGGCGAGCGGCAGGTTCCTGATCACCGCGGCATCGCGGGCGAACGTACCACCCCGCTTCGGACGCACGGCCACGGTTTGACGAAATCCTCACGGCCCGTCTCGAGGTGCTAACGCCTATCGTCTGATCCGGCCAGGCGAGCGAGCTACGCTACCCGGCCAGGGCGCCGGATCCCACCGGCCGTTCCCGGCTCACGACTCACAAAAGCCTTACACCGGCCGCTTAGGCTCCGGCCGCCGAGTATCCGCCGCAGATGCCCCACCGTTTCAGCCCCGTGACATCCCTCCTGAAGGCCGGCCTGGCCACCACCTTTGCCGTGCTGGTGCTGCTCGCAGGTGCAGCGCTCCGGCCGCGAACGGAGCCGGCTCTTCCACAAGGCCTCGACCACGCCGTGCTGGAAGGTGCTCGCTGAACGACTGGTACGACGGCAGGATCGACCAGACCTACGCGATCCACTGCTACCGCGACGCGCTCAAGCACCTGCCGACTGACGTGCAGACGTACTCGAGCGCGCACGACGACATCCTGCGGGCGCTGCAGACGGCGATCACGCCGGGAGCAAGAAGGCCGGCAAGAAGGTCGGCGAACGACACGCTCCCGTCGGCGCCGCGCAGAAGCCGGCCAAGAGCAAGAGCGCCAAGGGCGCCACGACGACGAACGACACCACGACGACCGGGACGTCCGGACGCAAGGGCGACAGCGGGATCGCAGGCGGCCTGAACTCGTCGAGCCCGTCGTCGCTGCCCGTGCCGCTGCTCGTGCTGGGCGGCCTGGCGCTCCTGCTCGTCGCCGCCGGCGCCGCCGGGCTGATCGCGAAGCGCATCCAGTCGCGCCGCTCGAACCCCTGATTCCGGCCCCTGAGCCGTTCTCCACGGCTCCGTCAGGTCCCCTCCCTATGGTTCCCAAGCTCGCGGTAGCGGGCGGTCGCGCCCACCGCGGCACACAGGTTTTCGACTCTAGAATTCGCAGGTAGGAAAAGAAAAGGGGAATGAAGATGGCGTCCGTACAGCAGGAAAACACCGTTCAGATCGACCCTGACGAGCTCGTCAACAGCGTCGTCGACGAGGACGCCAGCCTCGCCGTTCGCCGTCTGCTTCACGATCGCGGGCCGCGATCCCTTCGACGAGGTCGAGTGGGAGATCCGCGACGCGTTCATCCCCGGCAAGAACGGGCCGACGTTCGAGCAGAAGAACGTCGAGTTCCCCAAGTTCTGGTCGCAGACCGCGACGAACATCGTCGCCCAGAAGTACTTCCGCGGCCGCATGTCGAGCCCGGAGCGCGAGCGCTCGGTGAAGCAGATGATCGGCCGCGATCGTCGGCACGATCGGCTCGCTGGGGCCGCGACGGCGGCTACTTCGCGACCGAGGACGAGGCGCAGACCTTCGAGGACGAGCTGAAGGCGATCCTCGTCAACCAGCTCGCCGCGTTCAACTCGCCGGTCTGGTTCAACGTCGGCTTCGAGGAGAAGCCGCAGTGCTCCGCCTGCTTCATCCTCTCGATCGAGGACTCGATGGACTCGATCCTCGACTGGATCCGCCGCGAGGGCATCATCTTCCGCGGCGGCTCCGGCTCGGGCGTCAACCTCTCGCGCCTGCGCTCCTCGAAGGAGCAGCTCTCGAAGGGCGGCTACGCCTCCGGCCCGGTCTCGTTCATGCGCGGCGCCGACGCGTCCGCCGGCACGATCAAGTCGGGCGGCAAGACGCGGCGCGCGGCGAAGATGGTCGTGCTCGACGTCGACCATCCCGACATCCTCGAGTTCATCTGGTGCAAGGCGCACGAGGAGGAGAAGGCGCGCGTCCTCGAGGCGGCCGGCTACGACATGTCGCTCGACTCGCCCGACTGGGCGTCGATCCAGTACCAGAACGCGAACAACTCGGTGCGCGTCTCCGACGCGTTCATGGAGGCGGTCGAGGCCGACGCCGACTGGAACCTGACCGCGCGCACCGACGGCTCCGTCGTCGAGACGATGAAGGCGCGCAAGCTGCTGCACGACATCGCCGAGGCCGCGTGGCGCTGCGCCGACCCGGGCGTGCAGTACGACACGACGATCAACGCCTGGCACACGCTGCCGAACACCGGCCGCATCAACGCGTCGAACCCGTGCTCCGAGTACATGTCGATCGACGACTCGGCGTGCAACCTCGCGTCGCTGAACCTGATGAAGTTCCGCCGCGAGGACGGCGAGCTCGACGTCGAGGCGTTCGAGCACGCGTGCGACGTCGTCTTCCTCGCGCAGGAGATCCTCGTCGGCAACTCGTCGTACCCGACGCCCGAGATCGAGCGGAACGCGAAGGCGTACCGCCAGCTCGGCCTCGGCTACGCGAACCTCGGCGCGCTGCTGATGGCGCGCGGGCTCGCGTACGACTCCGACGAGGGCCGCGCCTACGCCGCGGCGATCACCGCGCTGATGACCGGCCGCGCCTACCGCAAGTCGGCCGAGATCGCCGGCCGCATGGGCGCGTTCGCCGGCTACCGGCCGAACGCCGCGGCGATGATCGGCGTGATCGCGAAGCACCGCGCGGCGGTCGGCAACATCGCGGACGCCGAGACCGTGCCGGCCGACCTGCTCGGCGCGGCGCGCAAGGCGTGGGACGACGCGCTCGACCTCGGCGAGGTGAACGGCTACCGCAACGCGCAGGCGACCGTGCTCGCGCCGACCGGGACGATCAGCTTCATGATGGATTGCGACACGACGGGCGTCGAGCCCGACTTCTCGCTCGTCAAGTCGAAGAAGCTCGTCGGCGGCGGCGAGATCACGATCGTCAACAAGACGGTCGCCGGCCGGCCTCGAGAAGCTCGGCTACGCGCCGAACGAGGTCGACGAGGTCGTCGCGTTCATCGACGAGCGCAACACGGTCGTCGGCGCGCCGTACGTGAAGAGCGAGCACTACCCGGTGTTCGACTGCGCCGTCGGCGAGCGCGCGATCCACTACCGCGGCCACGTGAAGATGATGGGCGCGATCCAGCCGTTCATCTCGGGCGCGATCTCGAAGACGGTCAACCTGCCGGAGACGGCGACGATCGACGACGTCGCGCAGCTCTACGTCGAGGCGTGGAAGCTCGGCGTCAAGGCGGTCGCGATCTACCGCGACAACTGCAAGGTCGCCCAGCCGCTCTCGGGCAAGGCGCGACAAGGGCGCGCAGACGCCGCTCGCTGCGGCCGGCGGCGCGCTCGCCGCCCCGCGGCGCCGGCGGCTGCCGGACGACCGCAACGAGATCGGCCGCAAGTTCCGCGTCGGCGAGTACGAGGGCTACATCCACGTCGGCGTGTTCGACGACGGCACGCCCGGCGACATCTTCGTCGACATCGCGAAGGACGGGACGACGCTGCAGGGCCTGATGAACTCGCTGATGATCGCGGTCTCGATGGGCCTGCAGTACGGCGTGCCGCCCGAGGTGTACGTCTCGAAGCTCTCGCACCTGCGCTTCGAGCCGTCGGGCCTGACGAACGACGCCGACATCCGCGCCGCGAAGTCGATCGCCGACTACATCTTCCGCTGGTTCGGCAAGAAGTTCCTCGACGTCGACCAGCAGGAGGAGGCCGGCATCCTCTCGGCGGAGGTGCGGGCGCAGCTGGCCGAGCGCAGTACGCGAACGGCGGCTCGACGCCGCACGCGCGCGCCGAGGCGCCGGCCCCCGGGCCAGACGGCGCTCTTCAACCCGCACGAGGACGCGATCGAGTGCAACCGCTGCGGCGGCCGCATGGTGCGCGCCGGCACCTGCTACACGTGCCGCGACTGCGGCACGAGCACCGGCTGCGGCTGATGTGACACCGACCGATCGACTGACACCGACTGAATGTCGCCGAGGGCCGCGAAAGCGGCCCTCGGCCTCTTGAACGTCGCAACGACAGCGCCGTAATGGGCACCTTCGGTCAGCACGACCGCGGTCGCGGAGATTCGAACGGGCGGGATCAGCTGGACCGCCGGGTAGTGGAGCCGGGTCCCTCGAGCGCTGTACTTCAGGGTGATCACCTTGGTTACCAGAGCACCTACGGCGATTGCCGACGTGAGGCATGAGCTCGACGACGTCGCGATCTTCGGCGTTCCGAGCTCGGCCCTCACCACGGTTCTGATCTGTGGGGATCCGATCTGGGAGCACGCACTCGGCTGGCTTGTTTCGAGCACGGGCCTCGAAGTGGTCGGACGCGGGCATGATGTGCACCGCACACCCGAGTTGGTGGAGCGCTTCGACCCCAAAGTGGTGCTCATCGAGACCAGCGTCGTCGACTCCGCAGATCTCTACAAGCGGCTGAAGCAGGTACACACGAGGCGGCCGGCGATCCGGACGATCGTGCTCTGCGCGCCCGACGAGGCTGCGTATCGTGACGCGGCACTGGCGGGCGGCGCGACGCGCGTTGTGTCACGTGAGAACGCCGCGGATCTCTTGAACGCGATCGACTTCGTCTGCGCTCTCACCGACGACTGGCCGAACGACCGGCCGCGGCTGACGCGGCGCGAGCTCGAGATCCTCCGACTCGTCGCCCGCGGCCGGACGAACAGGCAAGTCGCGCAGATGATCTGGGTCACCGACCAGACAGTGAAGTACCACCTGGCGAACGTCTACCGAAAGCTCGGCGTCGGCAGCCGCACCGAGGCAGTGGAGTGGGCGTTCCGCAACGGCCTGACGGATCGAACGACGGCAGCTGCCGCCCGCTGAGCCCGGCCGTCCTCAATCGGCCGCCGGGCTTGCGATCGTCAGCTGGAAGCGCGTCGGCTCGACCGACGTGCACACGACAGTCAGCCGGTGACGACCGCCGTTCGTGCGCGTGCGAAGCGTGACGGCGCGCGGGCTGCCCGTTGCCACGACGACCTGCCGTCCTACCTGTAGCTCGAGCTCACACGACCTCGTGGCCGCGGGGCGAAATCGAATCTCTACCGTGCCGCGGCCCGTGCGAACACCCAGGACTCGCGTTCCCGCGATGACCCCGTTGATCATCGAGACCTGGAGACCGTGTGCTGCGCTCGGCGCGATCGATGTGGTGGTGGCGCCGACCAGCTTCAGCGCCCGCGCGGCCGCGAATGCGTCGACCGTTCCTCCTCCGATCCCAGCGACCGGATGCGCCGTGGAACGCAGCGCCTCGCTGACGCCCACCGCAGTGAGCGATGAGTCGATCGAGAAGAGAAGCCCTGCGATTCCCGCGATCGCCGCAGGCGCGAACGACGAGCCGCAACCGGATGCAACGCCGACGTTGGCGTCGATCACCGTTGCACACCCCGGAGCGGCGATGTTCACCCAGTCCCCTCTCGTCGACCATGAGTACAAGACGTTTTGCTCGTCGGTTCCCGCGACAGCCAGAACCGACGGATACGCGGCGGGGTAGTGCGGCGTGATGTCGCCCGAGTTGCCTGCTGCCGCCACGACGAGCACGTTGTGTGCCGAGGCATAGCCGACCGCAGCCTGCTCCTCGGGATCGGAACCTGTTCCGTCGAGGCTGATGTTGATGATGCGCGCGCCGTGGTCGACGGCCCAGACGATTCCATGAGCGATGTTGGTCGTGCTCGCGGGAGCATGGCCGTCGCTGACGCGAATCGGCATCACCGAACAGCGCCAGCAGTAGCCTGCCGCGTCGATGTTGTTGTTGCCTCGGGCCGCGACGATGGATGCCACCCACGTCCCGTGACCCTCCGTGTCTCCCGTGTTCGCGTTGTTGTCGACGAAGTTCCAACCGGGTACCAGCGCTCCTTGCAGATCGGCGACAGGTGTGACGCCGGTGTCGACCACGGCGACGACGACGCGAGGGTCACCGGTCGTCTTGTCCCAAATATCTGCCGCACGCGTCACGCGCGGCCCCCACTCCTGAGGCCACGCCGGATCATTGGGAGTGAGCGCGCGCGCCGCCCCGGCTGACGCGAGAGCAGCCGCGGCGAGCACGGCAAGAACGGCCCCCGACATGCGCCTTGAATGTACGCGCCGCTCCGCGCGGCGCGGCTCTGCTCACCGTGACTCGACCCTACCCGCCTCTTGCCAGGGCGCGCCCCATTTCCGCCAATTTCGACGCCTGAACCGGGGAGTTTCACGCCCGCTTATCTACCCGTCGTGACCCCCAAAACCCCACCCCTAGGCCGTCCGGGACGGACGTAGAACACATGCGTCGCCGCAGATGCCGGCGAGCGCTCGAACGGAGCGCAAGAGCGTGAGCAGCTCGCTCGATGAGAAAGGAAATCGGATGCCCAAGCTCGTTGTGTTGCTCATAGGCGTTGTCGCTGCTGCCTACATCGCGGCTCCTGCGCTTGCGACCCAACAGGACCCGACCGGCTATGTCGAGGTCTGCAAGGCGTCGGGGACGGCGCCCGTCACCGGGTCGTTCTCGTTCACCGTCAACGGTCAGAGTGCAGGGCCAGTCAATGTCGGCGAGTGCTCTGCCCCCATGGCAGTGCCCGCGGGCACAGCGACGATCGCCGAAACTCCGACGATCACGTCTGACACGTTCGGCGGCTCGTTCAACTCGAACGAGTTCACCGAGGTAAGTGCGATCCACACGTCCGCGCCTGGAGCCATCGATTCGGCGCTCGTGACCGCGGATCTCTCCGGTCGCACCGCGACGGTCAATGTCGCCGCGGGTAACCAGTCGGCCGAAACGATCGTGACCTTCACCAACGATCCCGTGCAGGGCTACGTCGAAGTCTGCAAGTCGCAGGACGGCGGCGCCGCTCTCGACGGGCAGACGTTCCCGTTCACGGTGTACGGGGCGATGGGTTTCTTGCAGCACGTCAACGTGACGGTTGGCGCCTGCAGCAATCCCATCCTCGCGCCGAGCGGTCACGTCGTCGTGCAGGAGAACGGTCCCGCCACCTACGTCGATGGGATCACGTCACCCACCGGTTCGCTCCTGGCCTCGAGTCTGACGGATGCATGGGCCGCGGTGAGCGTGACAGGGCACGGAACGCAGTCGGGCGAGTCGATCGTGAACTTCATGGACAACTCAGCTCAGCTGAAGATCTGCAAGATCGCAGATCGCTCCAGCAGCGCTCTGATCGGACACTCGTACACGTTCAACGTGAACGGCAGCTCGATCAGCGTCACAGCCGGAGCTGACCCGGGTCACTGCGTGATTCTTCCGACGCGGTACACCGCAGGCACGAGCATTACGGTGACGGAGGTGCCGCAGCCCGGCCAGGGCGTGTCGAACATCACGATCGAACCGGCCGGACGCACGTTCACACAGTCGGGCAGTGACTTCCTCGGTCAGTCGGCTACGTTCATCATCGGCTCCGGAATCACGACGCTGAACTACACCGACGCGCTCATGGACCCGGGGATGTTGAAGGTCTGCAAGATCGGACCTGCAGGCGAGCCCAATGCGACGTTCACGGTTGCCGGACCGCGCGGCACTGCCCCCGACATCACGATGGGCAGCGACACGCTCAGCGTGCCGGTGGGACAGTGCGTGCTCGATCCGACTCTGCTCCCGTACGCGGGTCCGCAGACCGTGACCGAGACCGCGCTGGCCGGATTCAGCGTGTCGGCGATCACGGTCGCGGATCCGGACAGGCTCGTTGCCGGCTCGGTGAACCTGGCAGCCCGCTCGGTTGGGGCGTTCGTCGGAACCGGCACCACGATCGTGACGTACACGAACGTGGCCGGGTCTCCGCCCGCCACCACCACGACCACGGCGACCGCGGCGTCCACCTCGAGCGGCAGCACCGCCGGTACGAGTGGCACTCCTGCCCCGGCTGCCTCAACGGCGTCCACGGCCACCACGGCCAGCACCTCGACGCCCACCGCAGCGGCCGTCCCGCAGGTCACCAAGACGGTCAAGCTCGCATACGTGCTGTCGGCACGAATCGTCGCCCTCAAGACGGGCCGGTTCGTGGTCGTCCGCGTCAACGGCTCGGCCAAGACGGCAACGATCCGCGTGAAGCTGATCGGTGCTGATGGCAAGGTGCTGAGGACCGTCCTCCGCACCGTCGCAACAAACCATGCCGTCCGCATCGCGAACCTGAAGCTCGGACATTCGGTCCACAGCATCAGGGTTGCGGTGACGTAGACGGAAGCACGACTAGTTGGCACGAAGTGAGGGGGCCGGCAGGGCCCCCTCACTTCGCCGACGACCGCGCCACGCGCGGGCCGGCTACCGGCGCAGGGGCACGTGGACGAATGCGTCGATCTCGACGAGCGCGGCCGGGCTCGCGAGCGCGCTCACCTCGACGAGCGTGCTTGCCGGCCGGGCGTCGCCGAAGTAGCGCTTGCGTACCTCGTTGATTGCCACGCGATCGGACATGTGTCGCAGGTAGACGGTGACCTTGACGACATCCGCGAACACCGCCCCCGCGCGCTTCAGAATCTCCGCCAGGATCTCGAAGATTCGCTCGGTCTGGGCAACCGGATCGCCGCCGCCGACGATCGCGCCGTCGGGAGCAACGGCCATCAGGCCGGACACCCACAGCGTCTCGCCGGCACGAACCGCGTCGGTGTAGTGACTGATCGGCTCGGGCAACACATCTGCAAGCCGGAACCGCTCGACCGACCCACTACCCATCGAACGACTCGAGGGTGCGAGCCAGGATCGGCGAGGGGTGGAAGCCGTTGCAGGGGTTCAGATCCTGCGGGCACGCGGAGATGCCGACGATCGAGTCCATCAGCACCTCGAACACGATCTTGTCGCCCGCCTTCCCGGGTGGGATCTCGTTCCCGAAGCTCCGGTCGGGATGAATCGGCGCGTTCTGGAAGAGGTTAAACGGATCCGGAATCTCCCACTCGCCGATGCCCCAGGGCTCATAGGACTCGGTCAGGTTCGTGCGGCAGCTCCGGTGGCCCTCGACGCCGTAGTCGATGACGTAGCGACGGGCGTCGCACATGGAGGTGATGACGTCGTGGCTGCCGACGTCGTCGCGCACGATCTCGAACATCGGGCGGCGCCAGTTGCTCTCGAGCCGGTCACCGACCGCGAGGCTGAGACGCAGCGTCGAGGAGCGCGTATGGGTCGTCGAGAGCCACTCCCGCCGGTCGACCGCGGCGAACGCGACGAAGTCGGCGACCTGCTGGCCTTCGACGTCGATCACCTCGAGAAACTGACCCTTCGCTACCGGAAACGCCCGGCCATGGCCGCCGGGGATCAGCACCTCGTTGCCTGCGGGTTCCGCGTTCATGCTTCCTCGTACCCCTCTCCTGCTCGGCCGATTTGAACTTGCGCGGTAGATGGTGTATCAAATACAAGCCAGTCCGATCAACACCGGCCAAGGAGTTGAGCATGAGGCGGTTCGGGTTCCTCTGCATGGCGCTCGTGGCGCTCGTCGCGGCAGGCTGCGGCGGGAGCGGAAAAGGCGGTTCGCTCGTCGTTGGGAACTTCAACCCGTTCAGTGGCGGTGATGCCGACTTCGGCCCGGAGATGGTCGGTGGCTGCGCTCCGGCCGTGCGACTGATCAACGCCGCTGGCGGGGTTCTCGGACACACGATGAAGTGCGTTGCGGTCGATACGCGCGGTGACCCCGCAGACGCAGTCCCCGCGGCGAGCAAGATGATCGCGACGACATCCAACCTCGTCGGCGTGCTCGGGCCGAGTGCCGACGAGGCACAGGCGACAGTGCCCGTGATCGATGCGTCGAAGATCCCGATGTTCGCCGACACCGGCGAAGCGGCCTTCGACCATTCGAAGTACGCCTACTTCTACCGGCTCACCCCGGCGGACGACGTCAAGGGCTACGCGCTTGCGCAGTGGGCGCACGACAAGGGGTACACGCGCGCCGCTACCGTCTTCGGCAGCGACATCGGTGCGCAGTCCGACGTGCCGACGCTCGTTCGCGCCTTCGAAAAGCTTGGCGGGAAGATCGTCAGCAACCAGAAGATCGCGCTCGACCAGAGCTCGTACCGGACCGAGGTGACACAGATGCTCGGGTCGAAACCGCAGGTGATCTTCACCGAGGCCGACCCGCAGACCGACGCGACCTTCCTCAGCGAGCTGAAGCAGCTGCACGGCCTGATCCCGGTGATCAGCACCGAAACATCGCTTCAAGCCAACTGGATCAAGGCTGTGCAGGGCGCGATCGGAGCGCCCAGCCTCGCGAAGTACGTCACCGGCATGCAGCCGTACGCACCGACCACCGGGCCGGCCTGGACCGCCTACGACAAGGCACTGCTCGCGTCGTCGGCACAGGTGCCGAAGCCCGAGCAGTGGGCGCCCGATCCTTACTCGATGACCTACTACGACGCCGTCAACCTGATGGCGCTCGCGATACTCGCAGCGAACTCGACGAAGCCGGTGGACTTCGCGCCGCAGCTCGCGAAGATCACACAGCCGGCTCCGGGCGCAACCACCGTCTACACGTTCGCACAGGGGAAGACGGCACTCGCTGCAGGCAAGCAGATCCGTTACGTGGGCGCCGGCGGCGCGATCGCCTTCGACCAGTGGCACAATTCGACGGGCGCATTCGAAGCGGCGCACTCGGCCGGTAACAAGGTCACGATCGTCGGTACGGTCACGGCCGCTCAGATCGCGGCGCTGAGCAAGTAGCGGGCGCCGAAATGAACCTCCTCATCCCGTCGCTCGGGTTCGGCATCGTGACGGCGTCGATCCTCGCGGTCGCTGCAGTCGGCTTCACGCTCCAGTTCGGCGTGACGAACATCCTGAACCTCGCGTACGGCGACATCATGACCGCGTCCGCGTTCGTCGGCTACGAAGCGACGAAGCACGGCGCGAACATCTGGCTGGCCGTGGCGGCCTGTGCGCTCTTCGGTGCAGTCGTGTCGATGCTCCTCAACCGGTTGCTCTACATCCCATTCGTCAGGCACGGCACGAAGCTGTTCGGAATGATCCTGGTCACGATCGCCGTCAGCCTGATCATCCAGAACGGACTGCAGGCGATCTGGGGGTCGAGCTTCTTCAGCTTGAAGTTCTCCCCCGGAAGCTCTCATCACCTCAGCTCGATGGTCTTCACGAGCTCCCAGCTCGGGATCATGGGCATCGCCGTCGTGTCGATGCTCCTGATCGCCGTGATGCTGCGGTTCACGAAGCTCGGCAAGGCCATGCGGGCGACAGCGTCCGACCCCGTGCTCGCACGGAGTTGCGGGATCGCGACCGACAGGGTGATCGACGTCGCCTGGCTGATCTCCGGTGCGCTGTGCGGCGTCGCCGGCGTGGCGGTCGCGATGAACGTCACCAGCTTCACATCGACGACCGGCGGGCAGTTCTTGATCGCGATCGTCGCCGCAGCCGTGCTCGGCGGCGTCGGGCAGTCGTACGGCGCGATGCTCGGGGCACTCACGATCGGCATCTCGAGTGAGGTCGCGGCCGGCGTGTTCGCGCCTTCCTACAAGCAGGTCGTTGCCTTCGCCGTGCTCGTGCTCGTGCTGCTCGTACGGCCGCAAGGCATCTTCTCAGAGGTCGCGACCCAGAAAGAGGTCGCCGCGTGAGCGCTGCCTGGCAGTTCTACTTCTCGACGCTGCTCATCTATCTCGGCGTCGACATCATGGCCGTGTGGGGTCTGAACCTCCAGTTCGGGATCGCGGGAATCAGCAACTTCGCCTTCGTCATCTTCCAGGCCGCCGGCGCCTACACGGCGGCCATTCTCACCCTTGGGCCATCCGGCTCCGGCAGCTTCCAGCAATACGTCGGCGGCGCACATCTGTCGTTCCCTCTGCCGATTCTCGCCGCCGGCATTGTCGGCGGCCTACTCTCGTTCGTCGTCGGACTGGTCGGCATGCGACGCCTGCGAACCGATTACCAGGCGATGGTGATGCTCGTGGTCTCGTTGACGGCGACATACGTCGCAATCAACGCGACCGGCCTCGTCAACGGGCCCGCCGGCCTGTCACTCATTCCAAAGCCTCTGTCGGGATGGCTGGGTCTGTCGCTGCTCGGTTATCAGTGGTTCTACGTCGGGCTGACTGCAGTGATGTGCGTGCTCGTGTACCTGGCCGTGCGGCGCGTCACCGGCTCGCCGCTGGGCCGCGCGATGCGCGCGGTGCGCGACAACGAAGATGCTGCGGCGGCGCTCGGAAAGAGCGTCTTCGGCCTGCGGATGACGGCCTTCGTGATCGGCGGTGCGATCGCCGGCGTCAGCGGCGCCGTCTTCGTCGAGTTCCTCGGCGCGTGGTCCCCGGGCGCCTGGCTCTACCCCGAGACGTTCGTCTTCTTCCTGGCCGTGATCGTCGGGGGCACCGGGAACGACCTGGGGGTCGCGGTCGGCGCGCTGCTGGTGCCGATCGGCTTCCTCGAGTCGACGAGGTTCCTGCCCAACATCGGCCATCCGGGCTTCGTCGAGGCATTGCAATGGATGGCGGTGGGCGTGCTCGCGCTCGTCTTCCTGTGGTTCTGGCCGCGCGGTGTCATACCGGAACGGAAGCGCCGCTTCGCGCGGCCCGAGACATGAACGAGCTGCTCCACGTTGAGGACCTGCGCCGGAGCTTCGGCGGCGTCCACGCTGTCGACGGGATCTCCTTCAGTGTCGGGGCAGGGACGATCACCGGCCTCATCGGGCCGAACGGCGCCGGCAAGTCGACCGCGCTCGGGATGGTCGCTGGTGCGATCCGGCCGAGCGGCGGGTCGATCGCCTTCGACGGTCGCGACGTCACCGGGTTTTCGCCGATGCGGGTCGCCCGGAGCGGGCTCATCCGCACGTTTCAGATCTCGAGCGAGTTCCAGCAGCTCACGGTGCTGGAAAATCTGTTGGTCGGAGCGCCCGGGCACGTCGGTGAGTCGCTCGTCGGTTCACTGCTGCTCGGCCCGCGTTCGTGGCGGGCGCAGGAGCAGGAGCCTGATCAAACGGGCTCGCGACCTGCTCGTCCGCTTCGAGATGCACGAGAAGGAAGAGGAGTACGCGGGCAACCTCAGCGGCGGCCAGAAGCGGTTGCTCGAAATCATGCGCGCACTGATGGCAAAACCGAAATTGCTGCTGCTCGACGAGCCGATGGCGGGCGTCAACCCAACCCTGGGGCGGCGGATCGAGGGCCACCTCGAGGAGTTGCGTGACGAAGGCCTGACCATGCTGATGGTCGAGCACGAGCTCGGTGTCGTCGAGCGGCTGTGCGAGCGCGTCATCGTGATGGCGCAAGGCAGGGTGATCTCCGAAGGAACAATGGAGACCGTGCGCAAGGACAAGGAGGTGCTGAGTGCCTACCTCGTCGGCTGAACGTCCCGAGCAGATCCTCGTCGTCGAGGATCTCGTCGCGGGCTACGGCGGCGCACCGATCGTCCACGGTGTCGACGTCAGCGTCGGCCCCGGAGAGGTCGCGACGATCGTCGGCCCGAACGGAGCGGGCAAGAGCACGCTCCTCAAGGCGGTCATGGGCCAGGTCGAGGTACTCGAGGGATCGGTCGCCCTCGACGGCATGCCGGTGACCGGCCTGCCGGGCGAGCAGCTCGCCCGGCGCGGGATCGGGTTCGTGCCCCAGGCGAAGGATGTTTTCGCGACGCTCAGCGTCGTCGAGAATCTGGAGATGGGCGGCTACCTCGTATCGAAGAGTCGCCTTGCAGCCAGGATGGACGAGGTGCTTGAGATCTTCCCGGCCCTCGGCGCGATGCGCACACGCACCGCGAGCAAGCTCAGCGGCGGCGAGCGCAAGATGCTCGCAATCGCCCGGGTGCTGATGTCGCAGCCCAGAGTCATCGTGCTCGATGAACCGACGTCGAACCTCTCGCCCGGACTTGCCCAGGAGGTTCTCGACGGCCAGGTCAAGGCTCTCGTCGCGGCAGGTGCAGCGGTGCTGCTCGTCGAGCAGAAGGCGAAAGAGGCGCTGGCGATCAGCGACTGGGCATACGTCCTCGTCGCCGGCCTCGTTCATCTCACCGGCCCCGCCTCGGAGCTGCTCGCGCGTGCCGATATCGCCGAGCTCTTCCTCGGCCGCGTTCCCGACGGCTTCGCTACCTCGGGCGCGCAGTGAGCTCGATCGAGGGGCTTACCTATTCGAGCAAGGGCGACATCGTCACGGGCACGCTCCGCGAGATGATCGCGCGCGGCGACCTCGCGCCGGGGACGCTCCTGCGCCAGCGTCAGCTCGCCCAGCAGTTCAACGTCAGCCCGACACCTGTGCGTGAGGCGCTACGGCGGCTCGAGTCAGAGGGTCTTGTCAGCTACGACGTGCATCGCGGGTCTCGCGTCGCAACCGTCGATCTCGAGGAGCAGGAGGAGAACCTGCGCGTCCTCGCGGCGCTCGAGTCGCTTGCGACGGGGCTCGCCGCGGAGAAGATCACCGACGCCGATCTGGATGCCGTTCGCGCACTCGAACGGCGATTCGCAGAGTGCGACGCCAACGATCCCGCGGTGAAAGAGCTCAACCGCGCCTTCCACTTCCGAATCTACGAATGCGCTCGATCGCCGCTCCTACTGTCGCTGATGCGTCTGCTCTGGCGCGCGTTTCCCCGCGGCCCCCAAGACTGGCGCCCTCATCAGGAGTCGATCGAACAGCATGCCGTCCTCGTCGCGGCCCTAGCGGCCGGCGACAGCGAGCATGCTGCCGACCTCGTCGAGGAGCACGTCCTCGGCAGCATCGCCTGGATGAAGGCGAAGACAGAAGCGTAGGTCGCGGGCGGCCACCCCTCGTCAGGCGACTTGAATTCGCCTCTGGCCCCGGTTACAGTGGCTTTCTGCGGTTGGTTCCTGCGGCGTTATGCGATGCAGGGAGAAGTTGATCGCGATGAAGTCGAGCGAGGAGACGCACGGCGTTGCCGGGGCGATCACACCCTTGAAGCGACCCGCGCGACCCTCGCCGTGCCCCCTTCAACCGTCGTTGGCCACCGCCGCCGAAGGGAGAGTCCGTGCCTTCCTACCTGAAAGACGTGAGCATCACGTTCAACACGCACAACGACGACAAGGACGCCTCGACAGTCGTCCACGTGTTCGTGAAGAACCGGCGCAGCTCGTCGCAAAGCCCCGAGGCAGCCACTGACTTCATCTCGAACCTGCTGGCGCTCCAGCGCTATCAGAACAACGGCGATCTGAGTGATGCGGACCGCGACCCTTACCTGGCCTACGGACTGAACCTGTCGCAGATCGATCCGCCGAATCCGGTGATTCCAGGCGTTCCGTTCGACGATCCGTCGTCTGTGACCTACTCGCTCGAGCTGTCCTCGAACACGATTACGGCGGAGGAGATCGACCTTCCGGCAGTCAACATCCACATCCTCACCGACGGCGACGACCGGTGGATCTTCGACTACGCGATCACGTTCACCTTCGACGACACAAGTGCGTTCTCGTACTCGTCCAAGGCGGACGGCGGGATCAACGGGATCATTCTCGATCAGGACAACCACAACTACTCGGGCATCTGCTCCGAGAATCCATTCCGGAAGGTCGAGCCGCTCGTCAAGCCGATCACGGACTCGGTACTGAAGAAAGTCACGATCGAGTTCGCGACCAACAAGGACGACAAGGACAACGACACGCGGCTCAACGTTCACATCGTGAACCGGCTCAGTGCGACCCAGGAGCAGGACATTGCCATCGGGCTCGACCTGTTCCACGGGGAGGTATTCCCCGACGACGGCTCTTCTCTGGCAGCTCGCTACAAGTCCTATAGCTGGTCATCGGACGACGGCTCGCTCGCCGCCAACCCGATCCGCCTTGCCGACATGGTTCTCCCGATGGCCTACATCGTCATCGTTCCAAACGGCAACGATCAGTGGACGTTCGACTACCAGGTGACGTTCGAGTTCAGCGATCCGCACGACTTCGGACAGAAGCGCCAGATCTACTCCTGGCGCACCAATGGCATCGTCCTCGACCAGGACAACAACAAATATGCCGGCGTCTACCAGGGACGGCCGTTTCCGACCCAGGCGGGTCCGGCGACCGCACCTGTCCTGACCGACGAGCCCGTCGACCGCACAAACCCACCGAAGACGATCCCGATCGCCTTCCTGCACGCGAAGTTCGACGAATTCATCAACCAGAGAAACGGTCGGGACAACGGCGACAGTCCACCGATCCGGAGAATCCGGCTCCACAACAGCGGCGAGACCAACAGCGCGGTGCTGCGCGAGAGCTACGCCGACGTGCGGTCGATCACCGCTCTGAACAAGCACTTCGTCCCCGGACAGCCAAAGGTTGCCTATGTCAGCAGTCCGAGGAGCCTCGGCCAGCTCAGCCACGTTGTCGGTTCCCTCTACCTCAACGACATCAACAGCGCAGCCCTGACATTAACCGTCGATCCAACGCAACCTGAGGCGCCTTTCACGCTGACGATCGTCTTCGACACGAGTGGCTCGAACGAAACCGTCGGTGGCGTCGGAGGCATGAACTTTCTCAAGTTCGAGATCTCACTCAAACTGACGCTCGACGTTGCACGCACCGTCAATCAGTTCGGCGCCGAGACAACGGTGGTCGACGTGATGTCGTGGGTCGATCAGCTCGAGACGCTGCCGGTCTCGCCCGCCGGTCTGGCGGAGCGAGTCATGCTGATCGAGAAGTTCATCCATGTTTCCTTGACGACCGAAGACGCAGCGGATCCGGGCGGGTTCGTTCGGCAGGGAATGCGGGACAGCATCTTCGCAGCGCTCACCACCCCCGACGTGATCAGCAAGAAAACGGCTCGGGACGGGATCAACTCGGTCGTGACCTCATGGCTGCTCGGTGGGGTCGCCGACGACGATCGGAACACCGACGGCAATAACGCCGTCCTCGACCACATCGCGATCGATCAGGACAACGTCACCATCTCCTACGCCGGCCCACGCAAGGTGTTCGTGCCAGCGACGCCGCCCGACTGGCCGGCGGCGGGCAACCCGAGCGCCGCCCACGACTTTTCGCCGGGAAGTCTTTCGAACATCGACCACATCGTCGTCCTGATGATGGAGAACCGGTCGTTCGACCACATCCTCGGATACCTCAGCCTGCCCGTTGCCGACCGCGGCATGGGCCGCTCAGATGTCGACGGCTTGAAAGGCGGCGAAGAAAACAGCTACCTCGGCACCGTCTATCCCTCGTACCCGCTCACGGACACGTTGTTCGCGCCCGATCCGCCGCACGGGTACGAACCGGTCGCCCATGCGATCAACGGCGGCGCGATGGACGGTTTCGCCTCGAGCTTCGGCAACGCCCACGGTGCGGCCATCGCGGGACGGATCATGGGCCACCACACCGCGTCGACGGTGCCCACCTATGACGCGCTCGCTCGTGACTTCGCGATCGGCCACAGGTGGTTCGCGAGCCACCCGGGACCAACCTTCTGCAACCGGTTCTACATGCTCACCGGCCGCCTGAACCTCGATGCGAGGGGGTTCTGGGAGTTCGACAACTCCAGCCCGATGCGACCCGTCTTCACTCCTACGATCTTCGACTACCTGTCCGACGCGTCCCATTCGGATACCGGCGAACCAGTGAGCTGGGCTTACTTCGAGCACGGCTACTGCTCACTGCGCTTCTACGAGCGTCACACCTTCGACGACGCGAACATCTTCAGGGCGGACGACCCGGAGTACGGGTTTTACGCTCGCGCGAGCGCCGGCACCCTTCCGAGCGTCTCGTTCATCGACCCGCACTACGTCGAGAACCCACCGAACGCCAACTGCGACGGGCCACCGGCGGATATCCAAGCGGGTCAGGCCTTCGTGAGAGGTGTCGTCGAGGCTGTTGTGGCGAGCCCTGCCTGGAACAAGACGATGCTCGTGATCGTCTACGACGAGCACGGTGGGTTCTACGACCATGTCCCGCCGCCGCCCGGCCCGGCCGTGTCGGCCGACCTACCGATCAAGACCCTCGGCATTCGGGTGCCGGTCTTCGTGATCTCACCTTGGGTGCGCGCCGGGTCGGTGTTCGGATCTGACGGCCCTGTGGTCGCGGCGGGTAGCGCAAAGGTCAGCCGCGCGCTCGGACAGCCACCCACTGTTGTGGAGGACGCCGGCCTGCATTTCGATCACACCTCGATCCTGAAGACGATCGCGCGGCGCTTCATGAGCGCCAATCCTCCCTTCATGGGCGCGCGCTACGCGGCCGCCAACGATCTATCGCAGGTGATCGGAAACGAGTTGCGGCAGTCGCAGTTCCTGCCGTTCATCCGCTACAACATCCAGTACGCCACCTCGCAGATGATGCTCGACGTGCAGAACGCCAACCCGGCGCCCGGCACGCAGATCTGGCAGTTCGGTGCGAACGGAACCGTCGCTCAGGACTTCGCGTTCGAAGACGCCGGCGACGGCCTTGTTTACATCCGCAGCAACATCAGCAACCTCTACGTCACCGTGGACGTCGCACACGAGCCGCAGGTCATGGGGAACGCTGAAGCAGCTGCGCCCCAGCCGGCCCCGGGTCCGGTGGGGCACGGGGCGGGTCTGGGCGTTGCAGTTCGCAACGCGCTCGCAGGTCTCACTCCTGATGTGCGTCCTGTCGCGAGCACAGGCGACGTTTCGGCCGGGGGCGCAGGCTCCACGCTGCCCGGTCTGATTCAGGACGTCAAGTACGCCCCCGGCGGAATCCTGGGAAACATCGTCGTGGGGAGACCGAGACCCGGAATGCCAGAGGTGGCGGCTGACCTCGGTGAGCCCGGCCGTCGTCGACCGCGATCTGTTTGCGATCTCGAGCCAGGCGTTCCCGGGCAAGCTCCTGCAGCCCGCAGATCCTCTCCAGGCGGGGTCGGCGATCGTGCTCGGCGACCCCGAATCGACAGCGGGAGTCCATTCCACCAAGAACGTCTGGAAGGTCAGCAGCCCGTTGATCTACGACGAGCTCGTGATGACTCAGTAGCGAATCGGGCCCGACTCTGGTCACGGTTTCACGAGCCTCGTGACTCTGCACCACACGAGCTGGGAATGGCACACTTACTTCAACCGTTGAAGTAGCTTCAACCACTGGATGAAGGAGTGTTCTTGTCCAACTTGCTGCTGATCCCACTCGAGGACAGCGTCGTCTTCCCGAACATGTCGGTCACGCTGACCGTCGACATCGGCGAGGCCGAGCGCGTCTTTCTCGTGCCCGTGCACGAGGGGGAGTACGCGCGCGTCGGCACGGTCGCCGAGGTTTCTCGGACGATGCGGATCCCAGGCGGCGTGAGCGCCGTCACCCTCGCCGGCCTCCACCGCGGCGTCGCCGTCGCGGGCGCCAGCCAGTCGGATGCGGACGGCCGGCTATACATCGAAGTCGACGAACGGCCCGACGTCGAGCCGGCGCGGGCACAGACGGTCGAGCTCGAGCGCGAGTACCGCGCCGTCGTCGAGGAGATCCTCGACGCACGCGACGCCGACCAGCGCATCCACGACTTCGTGCGCTCGATCACCCAGGCCGGCGCGCTCGCGGACACGGCCGCCTACGCCCCGGACATCAGCTTCACCGAGAAGATCGAGCTGCTCGAAGCAGTCGACGTGGTCGAGCGGCTCGAGCTGTCGCTGCGCCTCCAGCGCGAGCGGCTCGCCGAGCTGCTCGTCCGCCAGCGCATCCGCGACGACGTCGAGTCTGGCGCCCAGAAGCAGCAGCGGGAGTACATCCTGCGCCGCCAGCTCGACTCGATCCGCAAGGAGCTCGGCGAGGACGACGGCTCGGCGGCCGAGGACTACCGCACCCGGATCGCGGAGCTCGACCTGCCCGACGGTGTACGCGAGCAGGCCGAACGCGAGGTCGCACGGCTCGAGCGCATGGGCGACCAGACCGGCGAGTCGCAGATGGTGCGCACGTACCTCGACTGGCTGCTCTCCGTGCCGTGGGGCGTGATCTCCGAGGAGCGCCTCGACCCGGTGCACGCCCGCGAGATCCTCGACGCCGACCACGCCGGCCTCACCGACGTGAAGGACCGGATCGTCGAGTACCTGGCGGTTCGCAAGCTCCGCGAGGAACGCGGGATCGAGCCGGACAAGCGCTCGGGCGCGATCCTCACGCTGATCGGGCCTCCGGGCACCGGCAAGACGTCGATCGGCGAGTCGATCGCGCGTGCGCTCGGCCGTGAGTTCGTGCGTATGTCGCTCGGCGGCGTGCGCGACGAAGCCGAGATCCGCGGCCACCGCCGCACCTACATCGGCTCGATGCCGGGCCGGCTCGTCCGCGCGCTCCGCGACGCGAAGACGATGAACCCCGTGATCCTGCTCGACGAGGTCGACAAGGTCGGCGCCGACTGGCGCGGCGATCCGGCCGCGGCACTGCTCGAGGTGCTCGACCCGGCGCAGAACAACTCGTTCCGCGACCACTACCTCGACGTCGAGCTCGACCTCTCGCAGGTCGTCTTCATCGCCACCGCGAACACCGCCGAGACGATCCCGACGGCACTGCTCGACCGGATGGAGGTCATTCGCTTCGACGGCTACACCGTCGACGAGAAGGTCGCGATCGCCCGCGGCTACCTCTGGCCGCGCCAGCTGGGCCGCAACGGCCTGAACGTCGGAGAAGCAGAGGTCACCGACGCGGTGCTCGAATCGATCGTCAGCGAGTACACGCGCGAGGCCGGCGTGCGGCAGCTCGAACGCGAGCTCGGCAAGGTGCTGCGCAAGGCCGCGACACGCCTCGTGGCGGAAGGCGTCGAGACGCCGATCCAGATCGACCTGGACGCCGTCCGGGACGCGCTCGGACGGCAGCGCTTCTACCAGGAGTCGGCCGAGCGGACCGCCGTGCCCGGCGTCGCGACCGGGCTCGCCGTCACCGGCACCGGCGGCGACGTGCTGTTCGTCGAGGCAACCTCGATGAAAGGCAAGGACGGGCTCGTGCTCACCGGGCAGCTCGGCGACGTGATGAAGGAGTCCGCGCGGATCGCGCTCTCCTATATCCGCTCACACGCCGACCAGCTCGGCATCGACGAGGAGGCGTTCGACGAGCGGTCGTTCCACGTGCACGTGCCTGCGGGCGCGATCCCGAAGGACGGCCCGAGCGCCGGCATCACGATGAGCACCGCAATCGCCTCGCTGCTTTCCGGCCGCCCGGTCAAGCACACCGTCGGCATGACCGGAGAGGTGACGCTGCAGGGTCGCGTGCTCCCGATCGGCGGGCTGAAGCAGAAGGTGCTCGCCGCGCACGCCGCCGGGCTCACCGACGTGATCATCCCCGAGCGGAATCGCGCCGACCTGGATGACGTCCCGGCCGACGTCAAGGCCGCGATGTCGTTCCATCCGGTGATGACGCTCGAGGAGGTGCTCGCACTCGCACTCGAGCCCGTGCCGGCGACGCATGCGCTGCCGTAGCTGCGCTCCGATCCCCGAGGAGGTCCGCCGCGCGGCGGACCTCCTCGAGCGACGCTGGACGGTGTCGATCATCTGGGCGTCGCACGAGGGCGCGGTGCGCTTCGGCGAGTTCGTCCAGTCACTCGGGACGATCCCGCCGGCCACGCTCGCCACGCGCCTGCTCGAGCTCGAGCAGGCCGGCGTCCTCGAACGCACGATCGTCGAAGGACGCCCGCCGCGCACCGAGTATCTCCTGACCGCGCGCGGACGCGACCTGACCACGCTCGTGGCCGCGCTGAAGCGGCTCGCCCGCGCATAAATCGTCCTTGACGCGGGGCCCGCGCAGCTGATAGAAACAACGGCTTCGCAGTCGGCCCATCTCTCGCCGACGCTTTCGTGAAAGGAGGTCAGATGCACAACACCACGTTCGATCCGAGCAAGAGCTTCTGGCTTCCTGCCGCGGCGTAGCGAGCGCCGCGATCAGGGCTCGCTGAAGCCCTTCCTCTGACACCCCGCGGCCGCCTGGCCCGGAGGAGCACGACCGGCGCCGCGCCGCGGCGATCGGACAACCACGGTCCCTCATGGAAGGAGAGCGCACGTCTTGAGCCCGACCGAGACACGGCACGTCGACCGCGTCCACCGCGACGAACGAGAGAGGAGGATCCATGCTTTCGCACCAACCTGAAGTGGCTCGCATGCTGCACCGTGACCGTGTCGAGCGGTTGATCGCCGACGCGCAGCGCCCTTGCGCCGGCGACGCCCATCGTCGAGTTCGTCGCTGGACGAGCCGTCGCGCGCAGCACGCGACCGGCAACGCCACCGCATCCGTGCCGGCGCATGACGATCGGAGCCTGTGCCCGGGGTGGACGGACACCAGACCCTCCACTCCGGGCAGCGGGAACAGATCGACCGCGAGTCGCGTTGGAACCGGCATGCCCGTGACTGTCGACTACCGCCCGCTAGGCCGCACCGGCGTCCAGGTCAGCCCGCTCTGCCTCGGCGCGATGATGTTCGGCGCGTGGGGCAACACCGACCACGACGAGTCGATCGCGATCATCCATCGGGCGCTCGACGCCGGCATCAACTTCATCGACACGGCCGACGTCTACGCGCGCGGCGAGTCCGAAGAGATCGTCGGCAAGGCTCTCAAGGGGCGGCGCGACTCGGTCGTGCTCGCGACCAAGGTGCACGGCGTCATGGACGACGCCGACCCGAACATGCGCGGCAACACGCGGCGCTGGATCGTCCAGGAGGTCGAGAACAGCCTCCGCCGGCTGCAGACCGACTGGATCGACCTCTACCAGATCCATCGCTGGGATCCTTGGGTCGCTCACGACGAGACGCTCGGCGCCCTCACCGACCTGCAGCGCGCCGGCAAGATCCGCTTCTTCGGCTCGTCGACCTATCCCGCGCACGCGATCGTCGAGGCGCAGTGGGCGGCAGAGAAGCGCGCACTCGGCCGCTTCGTCACCGAGCAGCCTCCCTACTCGCTGCTCGTCCGCGGCATCGAGGCTGACGTCCTCCCCGTCTGCACCGGTTACGGGCTGGGCGTCATCCCGTGGAGCCCACTTGCCGGGGGCTGGCTCTCCGGCAAGTACCGCAAGGGCAAGCAGACCGAGAGTGCGCGGGCGCGGTTCATGCCGGCCCGTTACGACCTGTCGCTGCCCGGGAATCAGCGCAAGCTCGACGCGGTCGAGAAGCTGGCGGCGCTCGCGGAGGAGTCGGAATTGACGTTGATCGAGCTCGCCCTCGCGTTCGTGCTGCGCCACCCGGCGATCACCTCGGCGATCATCGGACCGCGCACGCTGGAGCAGCTGGAAGGCCAGCTCGGCGCTGTCGGGATCGAGCTTTCGCCCGAGGTGCTCGATCGGATCGACGAGATCGTCCCACCCGGCACGAACTTCAACGGCGCCGACGCCGGGTGGCAGCCGCCGTGGCTCGGCGACGCAACCCAGCGCCGCCGCTGACACGACCTACGCAGCCAAGCGCTTCGAGATCGTCGTTTCCTCGATCGCATAGGCTGCACTCGTGCAGACGATCGCGACTGCTGAAGGCCGCACGCTCGCCGTCCACGAAGGCGGCGACCCGGCGGGCTTCCCGGTCGTCATGCACCACGGCACGCCCGGCGTCCGGCCTGCTCTACCAGTGTCACGTGGCGCTCGCGTACGAGCAAGGCATCCGTCTGATCGGCTACGACCGGCCCGGGTACGGCGGCTCCGGACGCGAAGCGGGCCGCATCGTCGCCGACTGCGCCGCCGACGTCGATGCGATCGCCGACACGCTCGCAGCTCGACCGCTTCGCGACCTGGGGCATCTCGGGTGGCGGGCCGCACGCGCTCGCGTGCGCCGCGCTCTGCGACCGGCGGCTGGTCGCAGCTGCCAGTCTCGCCGCGATCGCACCGTACGGCGCCGGCGATCTCGATTGGCTCGCGGGCATGGGCGAGGAAAACCACGTCGAGTTCGGCCACGCACAAGCGGGCGAAGACACGCTCCGGGCCTACCTCGTCCCCGAGGGGCAACAGCTGCTCGACGCGACGCCCGACGAGCTCGTCGCCGTCATGGAGACGCTGCTCGGGCCGACCGACCGGGCGGTGCTCTCGGGCGCCTTCGCCGAGTACCTGCTCGCCGCCGACCGGCACGCGCTCGCCGGCGGCGTCGACGGCTGGGTCGACGACGACCTCGCGTTCCTCACGCCCTGGGGGTTCGAGCTCGGATCGATCGACCGGCCCGTCCTGCTGCTGCACGGCGGCGACGACTGCTTCGTGCCGGTCTCGCACGGGCACTGGCTCGCCGACCGCATCCCGGAAGTGGAGGCGCGCATCGAAGCCTCCGACGGGCACCTGAGCCTCTTCGAGCAGCGCATGCGAGAGGTCAACGATTGGCTGCTGGCGCACAGCGAGCCCTGAACACCGCACTGCGCAAGGGCATCCTTGCCGCCGCCGACAGCCCGCGCGTCCAACGTCTGGTACGGCGGCACGGCATGCGGCTCGGCGCCGGTCGCTTCGTCGCCGGCGAGACGCTCGACGAGTGCCTTGCCGTCCTCCGCCGGCTGAACGACCAGGGCCTGCACGCAAATACCACGCTGCTCGGCGAGGGCGTGCTCGAGCCGGGGCAGACCGAGGCGGTGGTCGCGGCCTACACCGAGGTGATCGACCGGATCGCGGGAGCGAGCCTCCGCGCCAATGTCGCGCTCAAGCTGACCCATCTCGGCCTCGAGATCGACGAAGGGTTGGCGTACGCCAACCTGCGGCGGCTGCTCGAACGCGGGTCGTTCATTCGCATCGACATGGAGCAGTCGCAGTTCGTCGACGCGACGCTGCGGATCTACCGCCGCCTGCGCGAGGACGGCTTCGAGAACGTCGGCGCCGTGCTGCAGGCGTACCTCTTCCGCTCGCCATCAGACCTGGACGCGTTGCGCTCGCTCGCACCGAACCTTCGACTCGTCAAGGGCGCCTACCTCGAGCCGCCCGGCGTCGCCTATCCGCGCAAGGACGACGTCGATACGGCCTACACGCACCTGCTCGAGCGCATGCTCTCCGAGATCGGGCACACCTGCGTCGCCACGCACGACGATCGGCTGATCCAGCACACGATCCGCTACGCCGACGAGCACGGCATCGAACGCGAGCGCTTCGAGTTCCAGATGCTCTACGGCGTCCGGCCCCAGTTGCAGCTCGACCTGGTGCGCCGCGGCTACAAGGTGCTGGTGGCCACACCGTACGGGCCCGAGTGGTACCCGTACCTGATGCGGCGGCTGGGCGAGCGGCCGGCCAACCTGCTCTTCTTCGTGCGCAACGCGTTCCGGCGCTGACGGTCAGTACCATGCCGAAGTGAGCTTCCGGTGGAAGAAGGTCGCCGACTGGGCGATCACGATCGCAGTCGCCGTCGCCTTCGTACTGGTTTTCGAAGCGGAGGTCGCGAAGCCGTACCGCATCCCGTCCTCGTCGATGGAGCCGACGCTCCACTGCGCGCGGCCCGCCGCCTGGTGCGAGGCGCGCTTCTCGGATCGCGTGATCGTCAACCGGCTCGCCTACCGCTTCGAGGACCCGCAACGAGGGCAGATCGTCGTCTTCAACGCACCAGCTGCCGCGAAGACGCAGTGCGGCGAGGGCGGGACGTTCGTCAAGCGCCTCGTCGGGCTGCCGGGCGAGACGGTCTCGGAGGCGAACGGCGTCATCTCGATCGACGGTCACCCGCTGCACGAGGGCTACGCGCACGAGACCGGCCAGGACACGACCGTAGGCACGTGGCACGTGCCAAAGGGTCAGTACTTCTTCGTCGGCGACGACCGTGCGCATACGTGCGACTCGCGCACCTGGGGCCCGGTGCCGCGCGGCAACCTGATCGGCCCGCTGCTGCTCACGTACTGGCCGCCGAACCGGATCTCGCTGCACTGAACAGGGCGCGCGGCAGGCGCCGCCGCGCAGTCGCCAGCGCCTCGCGCACGGCGCTCGTCGCGTCGGAGTGCAACCCGGCGCCGTGACCCACGAGCACGCGCTCCGGCTCGACCTGCCGCAGCGACTTCGGTGGAACGAGCCGCAGCACCGGATGCACGCCGATCCGCTCGCCGGGCGCGCAGAAGATCGGGCCCGTTCCGAGAGCATCGGCGCAGATCAGGGTGCGCGACTGGGGCTCCCACAGCGCGACCTCGTGCCAGAAGCGGTTGTCGCAGATCGGCAGTGCCTTGAACGGCGCGTCACCGGTCCCTTCCCAAACGCGCAACACCGGCACGCCAAGCCGTGACGCCCACACGGCGCAGTCGCGATTGTGACGATCGAGCAGCTGCAACACTCCCGCGGGCTCGCCGAGGGCGCGTACCCGCTCGGTCAACCCCGGGCCGTCGAGCGGGTCGATCAGCCAGACAAAACCGTCGACCCGGAGCGCGTGGGACGTGCGCCGCATGCGCTCTTCGGCAACCCAGCCGAAGGCATCGTCGCGCTCGTCAACCGGCAACCACTCCACGTGGCTCCATGATCGCATCGATCAGTCGCGACGAGAACTCTCCGTAGACTCCGCCCCATGGCGACGTGGGATCTGTTGCGCGCGCTGCCCGTCGCGATCGACGCCGTCTCGACCGAGACGCTCTCGCTGGCCGTCGGAGAGTGGACACGCAAGACGACCGTGATCTCGCTCGGCGGACGCGGCGAAGCCGGCGTCGGCGAAGATGTTACGTACGACGGAGAAGAGCACGACCGCTTTCCGGCGTTCGACCTGAGCGGTGAGTGGACGCTCGAGTCGCTGTCGGCGCACCTCGACTCGGTGGCGCTCTTCACGGCGACGCCGACCCAGGCTGCCTACCGTGACTACCGGCGCTGGGCGCTCGAGTCTGCGGCGCTCGACCTCGCGTTGCGCCAGGCGGGCGCCACGCTCGCCGGCGCGTTGAAACGCAAGCCGCACTCGGTGCGCTTCGTCTCCTCGACCCGAGCGGAGGACCTCGACCCCTGGCTGGAGCTGTATCCCAATCTTCGCTTCAAGCTCGATCCGACGCCGAAGTGGACGGACGAGCTGATCACGAAGCGCGCGGCCGCCGGGAACGTCGACACACTCGACCTGAAAGGGGCATACCACGGCACTCCCGTCGACAACCCTGCGGACGCCGAGCTCTACCGGCGTGTGCTCGCGGCCTTCCCGGCTGCGTGGATCGAGGATCCGGCGCTCACACCCGAGACGGCCGATCTGATCGAAGGGCACCGCGCGCGCGTCACCTGGGATGCGCCGATTCACTCCTGGGCCGACGTCGAGGCGCTGCCGTTCACGCCGCGCTTCCTGAACAGCAAGCCGTCCCGGTTCGGTTCGCTGCCCCGGTTGTTCGAGTTCTACGACCGCTGCGCCGCCGTCGGGATCGGGCTCTACGGCGGCGGCCAGTTCGAGCTCGGACCTGGCCGCGGGCAGATCCAGCTGCTCGCCTCGCTCTTCCACCCGAACGGCCCGAACGACGTGGCGCCCGGAGGCTACAACGGCGCTCCCGTGCCCGGCCTGCCCACAAGCCCGCTGCGGCTCGCCGGGCAGCCCGGCTTTCGCGCCTAGTCGTTCGCTATTCGTACTGGAGCGCTTCGAGCACGTTCAGGCGCGCCGCGCGCCTCGCCGGGAAGATCGCGGCGATGATCCCGACGACGACCGCCGCGATCACGAAGACGATCGAGCGTCGTCCAGGGGATCGCGAAGGCGAAGAAGCCGATCGCCTGGCCGACAAGCAACGCGATGCCGACCCCGAGCGGGATCCCGAGCGCAGCCCCGATCAGCGCCGTGACGATGCTCTCGTGGCGGATCATGCGGCGCGTCTGACGGCGCGTCATGCCGACCGCGCGCAGCATCCCCACCTCGCGCGTCCGCTCGAACACGGTCAGCACGAGCGTGTTGACGATCCCGAACAGGCTGACGACGATCGAGAGCGAGAGCAGGACGTAGAGCAGGTTGAGCAGGATGTTGATGCCACTCTCCTGCTGCTTCTTGAACTGCGACTCGGTCTGGATCTTCGCGTCCGGGAAGGTGGCGAGCGCGCTCGCCAGCTTCGCGGTGTTCGCGGCGCTAACGCCGCCGCTGACCTGCAGGAACGCGAAGACGTTCTGCGGGTTCTGGTACGTCCGGTCGAAGAGCGACGAGGAGATCGACACGGTGCCGAACGGCGACCCGCCCTTCGGATTCTTGAAGACACCCTTGATCTTCAGCGACAGCCGCTTGCCCGCGCGGAGTCGAGCAGCGACACCGGCGACCCGACGGACAGATCGTGATTCTTCGCGTAGTCGGAGTCGATGAACGCGCCGTCGGTCCCGAGGCTCGGCGGGCACCTGCGGCCCGCCTTGCTGCCAGGTGATGCTTGACCACGCGGCCGATGTTGCTCGCCACGCCGGTGATGCCGGTGTTGTGCCCGAGCACGCGCGCCTCGCCGGCCCGCACGCCCGAGACCACCTGCACACCGGGAACCTTGTCGAGCGCATGCTCGGACGCGACCCCGGTCGGCGTGAACCCGTTCTCGGACGTCAGCGCATAGTCGGCGTTGAACTGCTTGTCGACCGACGTCTCGAAGGTCGACTTCAATCCCGACGCGAGCACGCCGACCGCCGTGACGAGCGCGAGCCCGATCATCAGCGCCGCGGCCGTCGACGCGGTTCGGCGCGGGGTTGCGCGTCGCGTTCGTCGCGAGCGAGCGCGCCGGCGACGCCGCCGAAGCGCCCCGCCGGCCAGCCGAGGACGTATGCGAGCGGCGGCACGAACTTGCGGCGCGACCAGCGCCATGCCCGACGAAGCAAGACGCAGCGACCCCGACGCCGACGGCGAGCAGCCGGTGCGACCCGGAGGCGCTCTTGTCGAGCGCGCCGAAGAGCAGAAGCGCGAGCGCCGACGGCAAACGTGACGAGCGCAACCGGAGAGCCGAAGCGCGCAAGCCGCGACGGAGGCAGCGACGCCCTCGCGGACGGCTGCGATCGGCTCGACGCGCGTGGCGCGGATCGCCGGCATCAGGCTGGCGAGCAGCGTCACGACGGTGCCGACGACGAGCGAGACGATGATCGTGCGCGTCGCGAACACGGTTCCCGCCTGCGGCAGGTCGATGCCGAGCGGACTTGAAGAGCGCGTCGAGGCCCTTCGCCAGGCCGAGGCCGGCGAACAGGCCGACGATCGAAGCGAGCAGGCCGATGACGAATGCCTCGAGGATCACCGACAGCAGCACCTGGCGCCGCGTCGCGCCGAGCGTCCGGAGCGTCCCGAACTCGCGCGCGCGCTGCGCGATCGTGATCGAGAGCGTGTTCGCGATCACGAAGATTCCGACGAAGAGCGCGATCCCGCCGAACGCGAGCAGGAACTTCTGCAGGAACGTCGGTGAAGCTCGCGACATCCGTGTCCTCGACTTCTGGCGCCTGCGCGTGCCCGGTACGCACCTGCGTCGTCGGCGGCAGCACCGCCTGGATCTGCGGAGATCAGCTCCGCCGGCGAGACGCCGGGCTTCGCGGCAACGTCGATCTCGTCGAACTTGCCCCTGTTTGTGGAACAGCGTCTGCGCGGTCGGCAGGATCGAAGATCGCGATGCGTCGCGCCGCCGATCGACGAGACACCGCCGAGCTTGGCGATGCCGGTGATCCGGAACTGCTGCACCGGCCCGCGCGCGATCGACGCCGATCGTCTGCCCGACCGCGTAGTGCTTCTTCGACGCGGTGTCCGCGTCGATCGCGATCTCGTCGGCCGCTCGCCGGCCAGGTGCCCGAGACGAGCGTCGAGCGGGTTGAAGCGCTGGTCGCCGTTCGGGTTGACGCTGAACGCGAGCCCGGGCGCGCCGCCGACCGAGATCACCTTGCCGTCGCGCCCGACGAGCTGGGCCTGGTCGCCGATCGCCGCCCGCCGCGTCGGCGACGCCGGGGAGCGCGCGCACCTTGGCAGCAGCGAGGCCGGGAACGACGGCGGCGTGCTGCCGTTCGAGCCGCCGATCGCGCTGCTTGCCCGGTGATCACCGCGTCGGTGTCCTTGTAGACGCTCGTGAAGATCTGCGCTGAAGCCCGCCTTGATCGTGTCGGTGAGGACGTACGTGCCGCTGACCATCGCGACGCCGAGCACGATCGCGAGCGCGGTGAGCGCAGCCGGAGCTTCCGCCCGGCCAGGCCCTTGAGCGCGACCCGGAGCATCGAGTGCCACCGTGCGCTAGGAGTCGAGGCTCTGCATCGACGGCAGCACCTCGGCGGCCGTGATGTCCGTTGCGCTCCTCGACGATCATGCCGTCGGCGAGGAAGAGGATGCGGTCGGCGATCGCGGCCGCGCGCGGATCGTGGGTGACCATCACGGTCGTCTGGCCGTAGCTCGTCGACCGAGTCGCGCATCAGGTCGAGGATCTCGCCGCTCGTCTTCGAGTCGAGGTTGCCGGTCGGCTCGTCGGCGAAGACGATCGCCGGCTGCGAGACGAGCGCGCGAGCGATCGCGACGCGCTGCTGCTGGCCGCCGGAGAGCTCGGACGGCCGGTGCGCTGGCCGGTCCTTCAGGCCGATCTTCGCGAGCAGCTCGTCGAAGCCACGCCGGGTCGGCCTTCTCGCCGGCGATCGAGAGCGGCAGCAGGACGTTCTCCTCGGCGGTCAGCATCGGCAGCAGGTTGAAGAACTGGAAGACGAAGCCGATGCTGGCGGCGCCGGAGCTGGGTCAGCGTCGTTGTCGTTCAAGCTGCGTGATCGTCCTCGCCGGCGATCGTCGACGTCGCCGCTCGTCGGCTTGTCGAGCCCGGCGAGGATGTGCATCAGCGTCGACTTGCCCGAGCCGGAAGGGCCCATCACGGCGACCAGCTCGCCCGGCGTCGACGTCGAGCGAGACGCCTCGCAGCGCGTCGACGGCGGTCTCGCCGTCGCCGTAGCGGCGGGTGACATCGGTCGCGCCTGACGACTGGCGGTGGCGGCGTGCGGCATTCACCGCGTCGCGAGGGTAGCGACGCTCTGGTTACCTAGACGGTCAGCGGCCGCGAACTGCGGGATGATCTCGTCGCCGTAGGCCTGCAGCGTCTCCTCCTGCGCGTGCGTCATCAGGTAGACGTTGAACTGGTCGACGCCGACGGCCTCGAGCTCGCGCAGCTTCGCGCGCGCACTGCTCGGCGTTGCCGATCACGCAGAAGCGGTCGCAGATCTCGTCGGTGACGAACTCGCCGTGCGCGGCGCCGACGCGCGAGTGGTCGTTGTAGTCGTAGAACTTGCGCGCCTGGACGTAGTCGGTGAGCGCCTTCGGGAGCCGAGCTCCGTCGGTGCCGTAGCGCTCGATCAGGTCCTGACGTGGTTCGAGACCATCGCCGGGAACCAGCGCACCTGGTCGCGCGCGTCGGCGAGGTCGTCGGTGACGTGGCTCGGCGCGCCGACGATGCACTTCAGCTCCGACGGGTCGCGGCCGGCCTCCTCGGCGGCCTTGCGGGCGGTGTCCATGATCCAGCTGATGATCTCCGGGTCGGCGAGCTGGATGATCACGCCGTCGCCGACGCGGCCGGCGACGGCGAGCGCCTTCGGCCCGTAGCCGGCGACCCACATCGGGATCTCGGGCAGCTCGGGCGCACCCACTTGAGCTGCAGCTCCTTGTCGTTCCAGTCGACCTCGCGGCCGTTCATGAAGTCCTTGATCATCGCGAGCGAGCGCTCGAACTCGGCGACCTTCACCGGCTGCTGGCCGATGTAGCGCACGCGCCGAGTCGCCGCGGCCGATGCCCATCACCATCCGGCCGTCGGAGAGGTCGTGCAGCGTCGCGTACGCGCTCGCGAGCACCGTCGGCTCGCGCGTGCCCGGGTTCGTCACGAAGTGGCCCAGCTTGATCTTCGACGTCTCCCGCGCCGCGACGCGCGAGCAGCGGGATCGACTCCTGCCAGAGCACATGCGAGTCGTACGTCCATGCGTACTCGAAGCCGTGGCTGCTCGGCGAGCTGGATCAGCTCGAGCCAGCGTGTGTAGGGCGGGTCGGGCAGGACGGTGACGCCGAAGCTCAGGGCCATGGAAGCCTCCTGGTTGCCGGTGCGCGCTTCAGCCTACTGCGTCAAGATCCCGCCGTGAAGGTCATCAGCGCCGGCAGGAACGACGCACCGCATGCAGCGGAACTCGAGAACGAGCTGCCCAGCAAACCGCTGCTCTTCGGCGTAGAGACGAACACGTGACGGCGCTGCTGCTCCTGTTGTTCGCGATCGTCGCGGGCTCGTTCCTTCCCCTGCAGGCGGGAGTGAATGCGCGGCTCGCCCAGTTCGCGGGTGGGCCCGTGCGTGCGTCGATGATCTCGTTCGTCGTCGGCGCGGTAGTGCTGTTCATCATCGTCTTGCTCTTTTACCGGGGCGGGGCACGTGGCGGCCACGCGCCATGGTGGGCATGGATCGGCGGTGGGCTGGGCGCGTTCTACGTGACGTCGACGGTCGTCGTTCCGGTGCGCATCGGCGCGGCGGCGTTCTTCGGCATCCTCGTCGCCGCCCAACTGGTGACGAGCGTCCTCGCCGACCAGTTCGGCTGGCTCGCGTTCGAGCAGAAAGACGTGACGCCGCTCCGGGCACTCGGAGGTCGTGCTGCTGATCGCCGGCGCGCTGCTCGTCCGGCTCTTCTAGCCCTGCGAACCTCATCCGGCGTCTGAGCAAGCTCAGAGCTTGCTCAGACGCAGCTCAGACGCCGCACGAAGAAAAACCCGCTACGAGCGGGGAACTCTGCAACGCGAATGTGAATTCATGTCAACCAGGCGAGCGTCTTCGACGCCAGCCTGTCGAGCGCCTGCACGCTCTGCTCGAGGTGCTCGCGCTTCGTGTCCTCGAGCTTCGTGTGCGACAGGCCGCGCAGGCTCTGCACGAACAGCATCACCGTCGGGATCCCCGCGCGCGACACCTCCGCGGCATCGTGCAGCGGGCCCGACGGAAGCCGGTGCGACGTGCCCGCGACCTCGCGGACGGCCTCGTCGGCAAAGCCGATCAGCGTCTCGTCGAACAGGATCGGCTCGATGCTCCAGATCCGCTCCCACTCGACCTCGATGTTCTCCTCGGCGGCGAAGCGCGTCTGCCGCCTCGCGGGCCAGCTCGAGCATCCGCGCCAGCGCGCCGGCGTCGAGATGACGCTGGTCGAGCAGCTGCTCGGCCGTCTCGACGACCGACGTGACGATGCCCGGCCTGGTGACGACGCCGCCAGACGTGCACACCGCGCCGCCTCCGACCTCCGCGCGCGATCTCGCGGATGTAGAGCGCGAGCTTCGCCGCCCCTGCGAGCGCGTCGCGGCGCTTGTCCATCGGCGTCGAGCCGGCGTGCGCCGCCTGGCCGCGCCACGTGAAGCGCGAGCGCTCGACCCCGAACGTCCCGAGCACGACGCCGAGCGGGAGGCCCATCGCCTCGAGCACCGGGCCCTGCTCGATGTGCAGCTCCAGGTAGGCCGCCGCATCCTCGAGCTGCGAACGGGCGCCGAGCGCACCGTCGAGCTCGACGCCGATGCTCGCGCAGCGCGTCCGGCAGCGCGATGCCGTCGCGATCGTTCAGCGCGCGCAGCTCGTCCTGGTCGCGCATCGAGCCGGCGGCCGCCGACGAGCCGAAGAGCGAGCGGCCGAAGCGCGCGCCCTCCTCGTCGGCCCAGGTGACGAGCCGCACCGTCACCGGCGGCGTCACCCTCCTCCGCGATCCGGCGCAGCACCTCGACGCCCGCGAGCACGTTCAGGCAGCCGTCGAGCCAGCCGCCGTTCGGCACCGAATCCAGGTGACCGCCGATCAGCGAGCGCCCTGTCGGAGGCGCCGCGAAGCGTGAACCACTGGTTGCCCGGCCTCGTCGATCTCCTCCTCGGCGCCGGTCGCGGCGAGCCTTGGCGCGCAGGAACTCGCGCGCGCTCTCCCACGTCTCCGTCCACGCGACCCGCTGGGCGCCGTTCTCGTCGCCCGTCAGCGCGCGCAGCTCCTCGAGCTCGGCGACGGTGCGCGAGGGATCGAGCGGCACGCGAGCGATCCTACGACCAGCCGTGATAAGAACGAAGCGCGTGACGCAGGTCGCCACCGCGAGCCCTCCCGCCGCCGGCGCGGCCCGCTTCCGGTTCGCGCTTCGCTGCGCGCGAGCCATCGGCGATCGTCGCTGGTGCTTGCGTCGCTCGTCGGCTCTGGGAGCTGTATCGCTGGGTCTGGTCGTCGGCCGGCTGGACACGGCCCTTCGTCGTCGACGACACGTCGATGCCGCACGTCTGGATGATCCTGCAAGGCGTTCTGGCAGCCCGCACAGGTCAACCAGCCTGCGCTGGGCACGATCCTCTTCCACAAGTCGCTCTTCACCGCCAAGGAGGCCGCCGTCGGCTTCGCTCTCGGCGCCGCGATCGGGTTCGCGATCGGGGTCGTGCTCGCACACTCGCGGCTGCTGACCCGCGGCTTCATGCCGTACATCGTCGCGAGCCAGACGATTCCGATCCTCGTCATCGCGCCCATGGTCGTCGTCTGGGTGAATCCGAAGCTGCCCGCCGGATTGCAGGGCTGGGGATCGGTCGCGGTGATCGCCGTATACCTGACGTTCTTCCCGGTCGCGATCAACACGCTCCGCGGCCTGCAGTCCGCCGACCCGCGCTCGCTCGAGCTGATGGACAGCTATGCGGCAAGCCGCTGGAAGGTCCTGTGGAAGGTCCGCGTGCCCGCCTCGATGCCGTATGTCTTCTCGGCGCTGAAGGTCGCGGCGACCGCAAGCGTCGTCGGCGCCATCATCGGCGAGCTGCCGTCCGGCCTGCAGTCCGGGCTCGGCGGCGCGATCCTCAACTTCAACCAGTACTACTCGATCGAGCCGCAGGAGCTGTGGGCGACAAACATCGTCGCCGCCCTGCTCGGCATCGTCTTCTTCGTCGTTGTCGTGGCCGCCGAGAAGGCGGTCGTCCGCCGAGCACCGGAGTCCACCGCATGAACGAAGCACAGCCTGTCGTCGAGATCTCGAGCGTCACGAAGACATTCGCGCACGGGAACGTCACCGCGTTGCAGGACATCGACCTGACGTTTCGCACCGGCGAGTTCATCTCGCTGATCGGGCCGTCCGGCTGCGGGAAGTCGACGCTCCTGCGGGTGATCGGCGACCTGATCGAGCCGACGAGCGGCACCGTCACCGTCAACGGCAAGCCGGCCCGGCAGGCGCGCGCCGACCGCGACTACGGGATTGTGTTCCAGGACTCGGTGCTGTTCGACTGGCGCACCGTTGCCAAGAACATCGCGCCTGCCGCTCGAGCTGCTCGGCTGGGACCGCGCCAAGCGCAAGCAGCGAGTCGACGAGATGCTCGACCTGGTCGAGCTCGGCTCGTTCGGCGACCATCACCCCTGGCAGCTCTCGGGCGGCATGCAGCAGCGGGTGTCGATCGCGCGGGCGCTCGCGTTCGAGCCGGCGCTGCTCCTGATGGACGAGCCGTTCGGCGCGCTCGACGAGATGACCCGTGAGCGGCTGAACCTCGAGCTGCTCTCGATCTGGCAGCAGCTCGGCTCGACGGTCGTCTTCGTCACGCACTCGATCTCCGAGGCGGTGTTCCTCTCGACGCCGGGTCGTCGTGATGAGCCCGCGGCCCGGGACGTGTTGCCGGGACGATCGACATCGACCTGCCGTATCCGCGCGCCGCCGAGACACGTGACGAGCCGCATTTCTTCGAGCTCGTCACCCAGGTGCGCGAGCTGCTGCGCAAGCGCGGCGAGCACCTGCTGCCCGAAGAGGAACAGGCGCTTGCCGAGGCGGCCGAGTGAGCACAGCCGTCGTGACGCCTGGCGCGCCCGGGTTCGGCCGCAAGGCCGCACGCCAGGCGGGCGAGTGGGTGCCGGCCGTCGTCGTGTTCGTCGCCGGCGATCGCGCTCTGGGAAGGGACGATCTCGGCGTTCCACATCCAGCAGTTCTTGCTCCCGCGACCGAGCGACATCGTCAAGCGCGTGCTGGACGGAGCGCGCAGGACGCTGTGGCCCGCGGGCTGGTACACGTTCAAGGAGGCGCTCGGCGGCTTCGTCGATCGGCTCGGTCGCCGGGATGGCCGCGGCCACGCTGATCGGCCGGTTCCAGCGCCTCGGCATGCGCGCTCATGCCGATCGCGATCGCGGCCAACGCCGTCCCGATCATCGCGTTCGCACCGATCTTCAACGCCTGGTTCGATCCGCTCTCACCGAATTCGAAGATCGCGATCGCGGCCGTGCTCTGCTTCTTCCCGGTGATGGTGAACACGTTGCGCGGGCTGACAGAGCGTCTCGCCGCGGCAGATCGAGCTGATGCGCTCCTACGCGGCGAGCGAGCTGACGATCTGGCGGCGCGTCCGCGTGCCGACGGCGCTGCCGTACATCTTCACCTCCCTGAAGATCGCAAGCGTGCTCTCGATGATCGGCGCCGTCGTCGGCGAGTACTTCGGGGGGTCGATCGAACGCGATCGGCGTGCTGATCCGGTCGAAGGCCCAGATCCTCGACTTCCAGGTGGCGTGGGCCGGCATCCTCGTCGTCTCTCTCCTGGGGATCGCGCTCTACCTGGCGGTCGTCGGCTCCGAGCGGGTCGTCATCCGCTGGGCCCCGGAGCAGCGGGACTCGTAATTCGCCGCCGCGGCACGTCATGATCGCCACCAACCCCAGGACACGGCAACGAGGAGCGAAAGGGGAACGTGCATGAAGAAGCGTTGGGTCGTAGGCAGTGTGCTGCTCGCGGTGGCAATCGCCGCCGCCGCATCGCGGGGCTCGCGACAAGGGCAAGCGCCGCACCGGCGCAGGCGAAGCTGACGAAGCTGACCTTCCAGCTGAAATGGGTGCCGCAGGCGCAGTTCGCCGGCTATTACGCCGCCTCCCTGAAGGGCTTCTACAAGCAGGCGGGACTTGACGTGACCCTGAAGAACGGCGGCCCGGACATCATCCCGGAGCAGGTCGTCGCCTCGGGCCAGGCCCAGTTCGGAGTCGACTGGCTTCCGAGCCTGATGTCGGCCCGCGACAAGGGCACCGATCTCGTCAACGTCGCGCAGGTCTTCGCACGGTCGGGCATGACCGAGATCACCTGGAAGAGCTCGGGCATCAACTCGATCGCGAAGATGAAGAACAAGAAGGTCGGCAACTGGCTCGGAGGCAATGAGTTCGAGCTGTTCGCCGCGCTGAACAAGAACGGGATGAACCCGGAGAAGAACAAGGGCGTGACGATCGTCCAGCAGCCGTTCGACATGGGTCTCTTCCTGAGCAAGAAGATCGACGCAGCGTCGGCGATGACGTACAACGAGCTGGCGCAGGTCCTCGAGAGCAAGAACCCGAAGACCGGCAAGCTCTACCAGCTGTCCGACCTGAACGTCCTGAAGATGCAGAACGTCGGGACGGGCATGCTCGAGGACGGCATCTTCTCGACCGGTTCGTGGCTGAAGAGCCCGGCCAACCAGGCGACGGCGGTCAAGTTCATCGCCGCCTCCCTGAAGGGCTGGATCTACTGCCGCGACCACATGGCCGAGTGCGTCTCGATGACGCTCAAGGAGGGCCCGACCCTCCCCAAGGGTCATCAGACCTGGATGATGAACGAGATCAACAAGCTGGTCTGGCCGGCCGAAAAGGGCGGCATCGGGATCATGAACAAGGCCGCGTACGCCCGGACGGCGAAGATCGCGCAGCAGTTCGGCGTGATCAAGAAGGCGCCCACGGGCGCGTATCGCACCGATCTGGCCGCGAAGGCGGTCGCCTCGCTGAAGGCGGCGGGGGCCGATGCCAACGGCACGTCCTGGAAGGCTCCGGTCGTGCACGTGACGGCGGGCGGCAAGTAAGCCTCGCAGCACCGGTCTGACACGGAGGCCGCCCCACCCGGGCGGCCTCCGTTTAGAGTCGAGACGACACTCGAGGAGAAGGGAGCCACTGCATGTCCGTTCTGATCAAGGGCGGTCGCGTCGTCACCGCGGCAGATGACTACGTCGCAGACGTGTACGTCGAGGGCGAGCGGATCACGCTGATCGGCGAATCGCTCGACGTGCAGGCAGATACGACGATCGACGCGGCCGGCAAGTACGTGCTCCCGGGCGCGGTCGACCCGCACACCCACCTCTCGATGCCCTGGCGCGGCGAGACGACGATCGACGACTTCGAGTCGGGCCACGCGGCGGCGGCGTTCGGCGGCACGACCACCCATGTCGACTTCTGCATCCAGGGCCGCGGCCAGACGTTCGGCGAGGCGCTCGAGCAATGGCACGCGAAGCGCGAGGGCAAGGCGCTGATCGACAACGGCTTCCACATCGCCGTCACCGACCTGCGCGAGGGAGGCACGCTCGAAGAGCTCGCGAGCCTCCCAGAGAACACGGCGTCACCTCGTACAAGCTCTTCATGGCGTACAAGGACTCGCTGATGGTCGACGACGAGACTCTCTTCCGCACCATGCAGGTGGCGGCGAAGACGGGCGCGCTCGTGATGGTGCATGCCGAGAACGGCGACGCGATCGAGGTGCTCGTCGCCGAGGCGCTCGCAGCCGGCGACACCGACCCGATCTACCACGCGCTCACCCGGCCGCCCGAGACCGAGGGCGAGGCGACGAATCGCGCGATCCAGCTGGCCCGCGTCGCAGGCTCGCCGCTCTACGTCGTCCATGTGTCGTGCGCCGAGTCCGTCGAGCCGCTCGCGATCGCCCGCGAAAAGGGCTGGAACGTCTACGGCGAGACGTGTACCCAGTATCTGTTCATCGACCAGACGTTCCTGGAGCGCCCCGACTTCGAAGGCGCGAAGTTCGTCTACACCCCGCCGCCGCGCGACAAGGCCAACCAGCCCGTGCTGTGGAACGCCGCTGCGCACGAACGTCCTCTCGGCGATCTCGACCGACCACTGCGCCTACCTCTTCAAGGGGCAGAAGGACCACGGCCGGAACGACTTCTCGCAGATCCCGAACGGCGGCCCCGGCCTCGAGAACCGGCTGCAGATGATCCACCACTTCGGTGTCCGTGAAGGCCGGATCACGTTGAACCGCATGGTCGAGCTGCTGTGCACCAATCCCGCCCGGCTTTTCGGGCTGTATCCGCGCAAGGGCACGCTTGCAGTCGGCTCCGACGCGGACATCGTCGTCTTCGACCCCGCGAAGAAGGTGACGATCTCGGCCTCCACGCACCACTCGCGCTCCGACTACAACCTGTACGAGGGCACCGAGGTGCAGGGCTCGCCCGAGGTCGTCCTGCTGCGCGGCAACGTGATCGTCGACGGCGACCGGCTGCTCGCGAAGCCGGGTAGCGGCCAGTTCATCAGGCGCGCAAAGTTCGGCGAGGAGCTGACGGCGGCCGGGTAACCGGCCGCCGTCCCTCTCTCACGATCTCAGCGGGTCTGCGGGAAGCCGAGGTCGACCTTCGACGTCGCCGGGTCGGGCCAGCGCGAGGTGACGACCTTCGAGCGGGTGTAGAAGTCGATCCCCTCGGGCCCGTAGATGTGCCGGTCGCCGAAGAGCGAGTCGTTCCAGCCGCCGAAGCTGTAGTAGGCGACCGGGACCGGGATCGGGACGTTGATGCCGACCATCCCGGCCTGCACCTCGAACTGGAACTGGCGGGCGACGCCGCCGTCGCGCGTGAAGATGGCGGTGCCGTTGCCGTACGGGTTCTCGTTGACGAGCTCGACCGCCTCTTCGTAGGTCGTCGACGCGCGTCACGCCGAGCACCGGGCCGAAGATCTCGTCCTCGTAGGTCTTCATGCCGGGCTTGACGTTGTCGATCAGCGACGGCGCCGAGGAAGAAGCCGCCGGCGGGACAGTTGTCGCGGCCGTCGACGACGACCGTCGGCGCCCTCGTCGCGGCCGGCGTCGATGTACGACGCGACCTTGTCGCGATGCTCGCGCGTGATCAGCGGGCCCATCTCGCTCGTGGCGTCCATGCCGTCGCCGACCTTGACGTTCGGGATCCGCTGCTTGATCGCGTCGACCAGCGGGTCGGCGGCGTCGCCGACCGCGACGAGCATCGAGACAGCCATGCAGCGCTCGCCGGCCGAGCCGTAGGCGGCCGAGACGGCGGCGTCGGCCGCCATGTCGATGTCGGCGTCGGGCAGCACGATCATGTGGTTCTTCGCCCCGCCGAGCGCCTGGCAGCGCTTGCCGTGCGTCGGTCGCCGTCTCGTAGACGTACTTCGCGATCGGCGTCGAGCCGACGAACGAGATCGCGGCGATGTCCGGGATGCTCGAGCAGCGCGTCGACCGCGACCTTGTCGCCGTGCACGACGTTGAAGACGCCGTCCGGGACGCCCGGCCTCCTTCGAGCAGCTCGGCGGTGCAGACCGACGCCGACGGATCCTTCTCGGACGGCTTGAGCACGAACGTGTTGCCGCACGCGAGCGCCGGCGCCCACATCCACATCGGGACCATCGCCGGGAAGTTGAACGGCGTGATGCCGGCGACGACGCCGAGCGGCTGGCGGATCGAGTAGACGTCGATGCCCGGTCGAGGCCTGCTCGGTCATGCCGCCCTTCAGCAGGTGCGGGAGGCCGCAGCAGAACTCGATCACCTCGAGCCCGCGCGTCACCTCGCCCATCGCGTCGGAGAGCACCTTGCCGTGCTCGGCGCGTCAGGAGCCGCGCGATCTCCTCGCGGTGCGCGTGAAAGAGCTCGCGGATCGCGAAGAAGAGCTCGGCGCGCCTGCGCGAGCGAGAGCGCGCGCCAGGCCGGGAACGCCTGCCTTGCGCCGCCTGGACGGCGCGGTCGACCTCCTCGGCGGTCGCGAAGTCGACGGCGCCCGACTGCTCGCCCGTCGCCGGGTTGTAGACCGGCCCGGTGCGGCCCGACTGCCCGGCGTACGGGCTGCCCGGCGATCCAGTGGTTGATCGGCTTGACGGCTGCGGGTGCGTCGACGACGTCGCGTCATGGCGTCTCCTCCTCGCGTCGTCCCGGGAGCGTAGCGCGGGTAGCCGTCGCGGATGGCGCCGACGCTCGCCGGAGCTGGCCGAGGAGCACGGTCGCGCTACCTGCTGCCGCGGCCGGCCTTCGAGCACGGTCGAGCGCGGCGGACGCTGGTCTACGTCGCCGGCCTCGACGCAGCGCGACTGGGTGCACCGCATGCCGCGCTCGAGGACGTCGAGGCGGCGGTCGACTGGACGCGCGACCGGGAGCGCCGCGGCGCGGGCTCGACGAGGTCGAGTGGTGGGTCGGCTGGCTCGGCGACGCCGCGCGGACCTCGGCGAGCGGCTGCTCGGCTCGGGCTCGTGCCGGACGACCCGCCCGACGCTGACGGGCATGACGTGCGCGAGCCGCCGCCCGGCGCGCCGGCGTCGAGGTGCGGCGCGTCGAGACGCGCGACGAGTATCTCGCGGCGCTCGAGGTCGACTGGGAGGTCTGGCAGATCGCCCGACGGACGAGCGAGCGGCGCGCCGGCGGTCGAGGCGCGCGCGGCTTCGACGCAGCTCGAGGCGATCGGCGTCGTCACCACTTCTCGGCGTTCCTCGACGGCCAGCCGGTCGGCTTCGGCCGCGCGATCGACATGGACGGCGGCGTCGCGCTGATGGGCGGGCGTGCTGCCGGAGGCGCGCGGCCGCGGCGTCTACCGCGCGCTCGTCCGCGCCCGCTGGGAGCACGCGGCGCGCGCGGCACGCCGCATCCTCGTCGTGCAGGCCGGCGCCGATGTCGGCGCCCGATCCTCGCGGCCTCGGCTTCGAGCGGCACGGCGTCGCGTCCGGCTGCTTCGTGCAGACCGCGTTGAGTAGGATCAGGGCATGGCGACCGACGAGACGAACACCGAGCTGGGCAAGCAGATCGTCGAGGACGCGAAGCAGCTACGTCCTCTACTCGTGGAGCGTGCAGGACGCGATCAACCCGATCGCGGTCGAGCGCGCCGAGGGCCGCTACTTCTGGGACTACGACGGCAACCGCTACCTCGACTTCGCCTCGCAGCTCGTGAACGTCTCGATCGGCCACTCGCCATCCGAAGGTCGTCGCAGGCGATCAAGGACCAGGCCGAGAAGCTCGCGACGATCGGCCCGCCGATGGCGACCGAGTCGCGCTCGCGGCTCGGGAAGCTGCTCGCGGAGGTGACGCCGGGCGACCTGACGATGTCGTTCTTCACGAACGGCGGCGCCGAGGCGAACGAGAACGCGATCAAGCTCGCCCGCTGGTACACGGGCCGCCACAAGGTCATCGCGCGCTACCGCAGCTACCACGGCGCGACCGGCGGCGCGATCACGCTCACCGGCGACCCGCGCCGCTGGCCCGCCGAGCCCGGCATCCCCGGGCGTCGTGCGGATGTTCGACCCGTACACCTACCGCTGCCCGGCGGGCCACCCCGACCCGTGCCCGGTCTGCACCGGCGCGCCGCATCTCGAGGAGATCCTGCAGTACGAGGGCGCGCACACCGTCGCCGCCGTGATCCTCGAGACGGTCACCGGCACGAACGGGATCATCGTCCCGCCCGACGGCTACCTGCAGTCGATCCGCGAGGCGTGCGACCGGCACGGGATCCTGCTGATCTGCGACGAGGTGATGGCCGGCTTCGGCCGCACCGGCAAGTGGTTCGCCGTCGACAACTGGGACGTCGTGCCGGACATCATGACCGTCGCCAAGGGCATCAACTCCGGCTACGTCCCGCTCGGCGCGATGGTCGTGCGCGAGCCGATCGCCGACTGGGTGCGCGACAAGATGTTCGCCGGCGGCCTCACCTACAGCGGGCATCCGCTCGCGTGCGCGTCGGCCGTCGCCTCGATCGAGGCGTTCCAGGAGGAGGGCATCGTCGAGAGGCGGCCGCGATCGGCGAGGTCTTCCGCACCGAGCTCGGCGAAGCTCGCCGAGAAGCATCCGTCGATCGGCGAGGTGCGCGGGCTCGGCTGCTTCTGGGGCCTCGAGCTCGTCAAGAACCGCGAGACGCGGGAGCCGCTCGTGCCGTTCAACGGCTCCGGCGAGGCGGCGAAGCCGATCGCCGCGGTCGTCGAAGCGCGCGCTCGACGCGCGGCCTGTACCTGATGACGCACTGGAACGTCGTCATGTGCTGCCCGCCGCTGACGATCACGCGCGAAGAGCTCGACGAGGGGCTCGACGCGCTCGACGACGCGCTCTCGGTCGCCGACGAGTTCGTCGCCTAGACCACGCCGGACTCGTAGAGCCGCACGAAGACGTCGACGAGCGCCGGGTCGAGGTGCGAGCCGGTGGCGCGGAGTTGCGCGATCGCCTCGCTCGCGGGAAGCCCGCTCTCGAGCACGGAGACAGTGGAGGCGAATGCCTGCTCGAGGGTCTCCATCTCTTGCCGGCAGGCCCGCGCCTTCTGCAGGGCGACCGATGCCTGCGAGGCAAATGACGCGAGGAGACGCTGACCGTCCTCGTCGAGGCCGGCTGCGCCGACGACGATGCGTCCGTTGATCCCGTCGGCGTCGGGCAGCGGCGCCGACGCTCCGGTGCCGTCCGGCACGCCGACCTGAGCCACGCATTCGCCCTCGATCCAGAGTGACGCCGACTCCGTGTCGAACAGCGCGGCCGCCTGATTGACGGCGAGCGAGCAGATCTCCTCGAACGAATCGGCGCGCGCGAGCGCGCCCGCGAAGCCGAGCAGCGCCTTGGCGCCTTCTGCCTCGCGTCTCTGCTGCTCGTAGAGACGGGCGTTCTCGAGCGCGACCGACGCCTGGCCGGCGAGAACCTCGAGCAGCCTGACGTCGTCGTCGTCGAACTGATCCGTGCCGAGCTTCGAGATCACGATTGCGCCCGTCACACGCGTGCCGTACCGCAGCGGCACGACCGCGAGCGACTCTTCCAGCTCCTCCGTGCCCGGGATCCGGGTCGCGAAGTCGCATTCGAGCGCGTTCGGGATCAGCAACGCCTTCCCGGTCTCGACCGCCCGCCCGGTGACGCCCTCGCCGACCTTCGCCGCATAGGCCTCCGTCGCTGTCCCGGCCCGGCCGTCGTGGTCTCCGAGGAAGGCGATCGGCAGCAGCTCGTCGCCGTCGCGAAGCACGACGCGGCAGTTGTGGTAGTCGATCAACAGCCGGAGCTCGGTGGCGATCGAGTCGCCGATCTGGCGTACATCGTTGAGCCGGTTGAGCTTCCCGGCCAGCGACTGCAGCATCTTCAGATGCGCGACCGACCGAACATCGCGCGCACGTGACGTATGCCCCGGAGACGGCCGATCGGTTGTGCCGTCGTCGTAGAGGACAGCCTGGTTCTTCCCGTGCGTCTTGGCGCTCATCATCGCCGCCTCTGCGCACGACACGAGTTCGCGGGGGTTCATCGCATGCTGCGGCCCTTGCGCCACGCCGATCGACACGGTGATGTGCCCGGCCGGGTCGAAGTCGACGTCACGCAGCTGCTCGGTGAAACGCGCCGCAAGACCGAGCGCGTCACCGGCGTCGCACGACGGCATGATCACCGCGAACTCCTCGCCGCCGACCCGGCAGACGACGTCCGATCCGCGGACGATGTCCCGCGCCAGCCGCGCAACCTGCAGAAGCAGCTGATCGCCGGCGGCGTGGCCGTAGACGTCGTTGACCCGCTTGAAGTCGTCGAGGTCGAACATCAACAGCGCCACGGAGTCGTGCGAGCGCGAAGCACGCGTCAGCTCCGAGCGGAGGCGCTCGTGGAAGAAGCGGTGGTTGTAGAGGCCGGTCAGCGAATCGGTCTGCGCGAGGTATTCGAGCCGCGCACGGATCTGCGCGTTGTCGAGCGCCAGCGCCGCCGCATCTCCGAACCACTTCGCCAGCTCGAACTCGTGCTCGGCGAACGCGGCGTTCTCGCCGAGGCGATAGATGTTGAGTGCCCCTTTCAGGGCGCCGCGGGCGATCAGCGGCACGACGATCATCGCCTCGGGCTCGTTGGGAGTGCCGGGCACGACGGTGACGCGCGGATCGAGATCGGCGCGATTCGTCCACACCGGGCTACGGTGCTCGACCGCCCATCCGGTCAAGCCCTCTCCGAAGCGCGGCCGGTCGTTCATGATCTCTTCCTCGTACTCAGGCGAACGCGCGAGTACGGGGATCAACTCCCGGCGCGCCTCGTCTGCCTCGTAGATGTGCAGCGCCTCGTAGGGCATCAGCTCGGCGAGCGTCTCGGCGATCCGGTCGAGCAGCGCGTCGAGACTCTGCTCGGACAGGACCTCGTGGAAGACCTCGGCCAGGCGCCGGTACGACTCGACGAGCGCCTCGCGCGCGCCGCCGTTCGACGGCCCGCTGGGGAGCGGTGGCCGCGCCGCTACAGGTGTCCGCACCATCGGGGTCTTCATCGGCTCGAAGCGATCCTCGCTTGAGGTCGCCCGGTCCGCTCAGTTTCCCTGCCGGCAAGCAGGCTGGGCCTCCCCCGGAGGGGTGAACCTCGACCTTTGGCCAGTTAGAAGCTCTTAGAGGCTCTCACAGAAGACCGCAGGCGCGTGCGGTGTTCGGCCATGGGTTGAAACCACGTCCCGACGTGTAGGCGCGCGCGGAGACCTCGAGCTGCGCCCACGACGGCCAGTTGTCGGCGGTGCCCCAGAGCCGGACGAACTCCGCTCCATACAGACGCTGGAACCCGATGTCCATCTGCAGCCCACCGTAGTAGCCGTTGCCGGTGTTTGCGTCCCAGCTCCCCTCGTAGCGGTGGATGCAGAGGAAGGCGTCCGCCAGCCAGCCGGCGATGCGTGGCTGGCGTGTCCCGTGGAGCGCGACGGCGAGCGCCGCCTTCGCGCTCCGCAACTGCCAGGCCCGGAGCGTCGCTCCACCTCCGGCGGGGCGTGCGCCGGCGAGCGTGCGCGACGCTCCGCCCGGGTAGATCTGCCGCAGTCGGCCTGTCAGCCGGCGCGCGTACTCCAGCCGGGACTGGAGCGACGAATGGACGCCCGGCCCGAGCGGCAGCGTCACGGCAAGTCGCCGGCGGATCTCCGCTAGCGCCCGGCGGCGCGCGGCGTCGGCACGGTGCGTCCAGACATCCAAGGTCCAGCGGAGGTACTGCCGGTCGGTCGCCCTCCGGTAGCTGAAGGACGTCGGCGTCGGCCGCGCCCGGGCGGCGCGCTCGAAGTCCCACGTGACGAGGCGATAGTGGTCGGCCAGCTTGCGGAGCGTCCGAACCTGCACACCGCGGGCGGGCGGGCGAACCGCCTGGGCTGCGGTTGCGGCTGCCACAACCAGCACGGCGACCAGCCCGATCAATGTTGTTCCGGCGCTGAGCATCCTCAGCCCGTGAGGGAGATGCATGCGAGAAGGTCCTCCTTGGCCCGAGCTTTCGGCTGTTGGGGGGTTCACCAGGCGAGCTGCTGGGCCGCAGCGCTCACCGGCGATTCACGGCAGGGTAGCGACCCACCTGCCCTCCGGGCCGAGAACAACTCAGGGAACTGTTAAGCCAAAATCCCTGCTCAGACAGAATTCCTGAGCTTCGCCCAGGAATCGTGGTGCCGCTAGAGCAGGTAGACCCAGACCAGCCAGATCGCGAAACCGACGGCGATCAGACAGAGTGCAACGGTCACGACGTTCGCGAGCCTCCGATCCAGCTCGCTCTCGTCGGGGTCGCGCCCCGGACTGACCGCCAATGCCATGCGGCGAGAATAGTGGCGGTTCGAGCGATTTACCAGCCCGACGGGGCAGATCGGAACAGATCGAGCTCCGGTTCGATCACGATCTCGCGCGCCGCGCCGTCACCGTCGAGCTGGAGGCCCCGCACGACGACCACCGGGACCCCTTCCGCCTTGCCCCGTGCGAGATCTGCGGCGCCGGCGATCTCGTCGGCGATCCCGACACGGCTCGAACGAAGCTCGTAGCCGAGCCGATCTCTCGTCCCGCGCAGGTCGAGCACCGGGGGCAGACCGGCCACCCCGATCGCCACGTCCGTCGTCCCCTGGCGAAAGGGTCGCCCGAACGAGTCTGTGACGATCACGCCAACGGTGCGTCCCGTCAGCTCGATAGCCGCTCGCGCAACGATCGCGCACTCCCGTCCGGATCGACGGGCAGCAGCACCAGGGTGCCTGGCTCCGGCGCGTTCGAGTGGTCGACTCCCGCCGACGCACAGATCAATCCGTGCCGCGTCTCGGCGATCACCAGCGGGCCGCGCTCCCGGAGGATCTGCGTCGTCTCGCTCAGGATCACCTCCACCTCTCGTGGATCGCGCTCGTCACCGGCCAGCTCGATCGCCTTGGCTGACGGCTCGTAGTCGGCGATCCGAACGACCCGCCCTTCCACCTTGGAGACGGCTTTCTGGGCGATGACGACCACGTCTCGCTCGCGAAGCTCGATGCGCTCGACGATCATCGCCGCCAGGTCGTCGCCCGCCACGATCTCCGGCAGGCCGTGGACGGGAATCAGCTCGATCACCGTGCGTCGGGGATGCTTGGCTCGGGGATGCCCGTGACGCGCAGCCCGGCGTGCGCCTTGTAGCGGCGATTCAGGTTCACGATCACCGCGGTCAGGCCCTCGAGCGCCCGTGCGCTCGCCAGCGGGCCGGCGTCGAGGGCACTGCCGGCGACGAGCTTTCCGGCGAGCGCGAGAGCGAGCACCTTCGCCTGCTCGTCGTCGCCGCAGATCAACGCGTCCTCGTCGGGCGCCGCCTCGTCGAGATTGGCGGCGGCGATCGAATGGAGCCCTGCAACGACCGGGCCGGTCACGAGCTCCTGGACGCGTTCGGCCAGGCTCGTCGCCTCGGGATCCGGAAGCGCGCCGACCCCCTTGCGGAACTGGATCGCGGTCGCGACGCAGAGCAGCGGCGTCTCGCCGAGCGCGGCGGCGACCTCGCGAACGGTGTCGAGCGCGGCGTCCGCCTTCACGGCGAGCACCACAAGGTCGGCGTCGCCCACAGCCTGCTCGTTGGTCGCGCCGGAGACACGGCCGCCGCCGAGCTCGTCGGCGGCCTCCCGCGCGCGGGCCGCGTCGCGCGAGCCGATCACGATCTCGTCTTCGCCGACGGCGGCCAGCCGGCCGGCGAGCGCGCGGCCGAAGCTGCCCGTTCCGCCGAGGATCGCGATCTTCACGCCAGGGCACCTGCGGCGTGCACGGCCGCCGCTGCCAGCCTGCGGGAGGCGCTCGCATCGGTCATCAGCGTCTGCGTGACGACCGTCTGGCGCAGGCCGGGTATCGGGGCGACGGGTGCGTCCGCCTCGTCGACGACGAGCACGTCGATCAGTCCCTCGTAACAGCTCGCCACGTGCTCGGGGCCGGTGCCTCCCGCGAGCCGCGCGAGCATCCGATCGGCCGGGCCCTTGACGGCGCGCCCACCAATCAGGGGGCTGATCGCGACGCAGGGCACGCTGCGCCGCTCCAGCGCCTCGCGGATCGCATCGATCGCGAGGATCGGCCCGATCGACACATACGGGTTGCTGGGGGCGATCACGATCACGTCGGCCGCAGAAAGCGCCGCCAGGACGCCAGGCCCGGGCGCGGCATCCGGAGCACCGGCGTAGTGCACCGCGTCTACCTCGTCGCGATGGCCGCGGGCCACGAACCAGGTCTGGAACGGGAACGTTCCGGCAGGCGTCTCGATGAACGTGCGTACTGGGTCGTCGGTGGCCGGCAGCAGCCCCACCTCGAGCCCCAGGGAACGCGCGATGCGCTCGGTGGCTTCCGAAAGTGGCGCCCCTTCACGGAGGAGTTGCGTCCGCACGAGGTGCAGGCCGAGATCGCGGTCGCCGAGACGGAACCACGCCTCACCGCCAAGCTCGGCAACCGTGTCGAGCGCGTTCCAGGTCTCGGCCGCACGGCCCCAGCCTCGCTCCTCGTCGCTCAGCCCGGCGAGCATGTAGAGGACGCTGTCGAGGTCGGGCGAGACGCGCAGCCCCAGCACTTCGAGATCGTCGGCCACATTGCCGACGATCGAGACGTTGGCCGGCTCCACGACGGCAACGAGGCCGCGCAGGAACCGCGCGCCGCCCACGCCACCGGAGAGAACTGTGACGTTCATGCGGCGGCGTCCACGCGCAACGTCGCGAGCAACCTGCGGGTGCTCGGGCCGAGGCGCGCCGAGAGCCGCTCCAGGTCGGCGAGAGTGTCCACGTCGTCGATGAGATTCGGCGCGTCCACAAACCGCGACGGCGCGAGAGCCGCGTAGCGCTCGGCGCTCCCCGGCCCGTAGAGCGGCTCGAACAGCTGCTCGCCCGAGAGCGCGAGCGCGTTCGTCGTCCCGTCGGCCGCACGCGCGAGCGCGAGCCCGCCGTCTGGGACCGCACCGGCAAGTGCGAGCACGTCGCGCGCGGTCACGCACGGCAGGTCGGCGTTGAGAACGATGTACGGCGCGGGCGCCCCGACGGCAACGGCGGCATCGAGCCCGGCGCGAACCGCCGCGCCCTGCCCGCGATGCGGGTCGGCGACGTGCTCGACTCCGGCCGGCAGCTCGAGCTGCCCCGGCGCGACGACGAGCACCCGGCCGGCCGGCCGGCCCGCGCGGCCGCGAGCACGTCCTCGAGCATCGCGTCGGCCAGCCGCACGCGATCGGGCCCCGGCATCGGCGCCAGGCGGCGCTTGGGGTCACTTCCGCGGAATGGGACGACAACCGTGGCCATCGACCTGGACACTACCGCTGCGAGTTGGGGCTCCGATCCTTATTGCGAACTGTGGTGCACGCCCTCGTGCACATCGGTCCAGTGCGTGCCGCGCAGCGCGCTGGCGATCGCCGGGTCGGTGTGCTCGGGGTTGTAGACGTGGGCGTCGAGATCGGCGCAGATCGCGACCGTGTCGAGGGGGAATCCCTCGAGCCGCACGAATGCTTCCGCCGGCAGCTGCGCCTCGCGCAAGGTGTAGTGCCTGAAGGTCAGTTCGGGAGCAACCTCCATCAGGTCGGGCCAGTCGGGGCAGGCGCGCGAGCTCACGGAAGAGGAGTTGGCGCGTTTTGGCTTGTTTCCTGCATGCTCCACGCCCCGTCGATCAGCACGGTGCCGGTCGATGACCCGGCCGGGAACACGAAGAAACGCACCGCGTCGTCGAGGATGTGCAGCGGATTCCCGCTGGCCGCATCGATCAGCGAGCCGCGAAGATGGAAACGGCCGTCGGCGAGCGGAAGCCGGTCGAGCGAGAAGCGCAGCTCGTGGCTGCCGCCCGTGCCGTTCCAGCCGAGCCCGGCGGTGTCGTGCGCAACCCCACCGAGCACCAGTCCGTCGTCATCGCGAAACTCGAGCGAGATCAGCGGAGGCGCGAGACCCGGCTCGGAGGCGACCACCAGCCGAACTGCGACCGGCTCGCCGGCGGCGAACTGCAGCCGCTCTTCGCCCGCGCCGTCCAGCAGCGAGGCCGAGACGATCCGGGCCTCGCCGCTGCCCCATTCGCGCAGACCCGCCTCGACCTCGTCCGGGCTCGCGTCGGCCGAGAGCAGGCGCCGGTAGGCGGCGATCGCCTCCTGGGTGTCGCCGTCGAATGCCACCTCGCCCTGCCGCAGCAGCACTGCCCGGTCGCAGAGCCGCTCGACCGCGTGGGCGTCGTGTGAGACGAAGACGATCGTGCCGCCGCGATTCTTGAACTCGGCGATCTTGCCGAAGCACTTGCGCTGGAACTGCTCGTCGCCGACCGCGAATACCTCGTCGAGCAGCAGCACGTCCGACGAGATGTGAGCGGCCACCGAGAACCCGAGGCGCATGTACATGCCCGACGAGTAGGTGCGCACCGGCAAGTCGATGAACTTCTCGAGCTCGGCGAAGGCGACGATCTCGTCCATCGCCTCGCGGACGCGCTGGCGCGAGAGGCCGTGGATCGAACCGTTGAGGTAGACATTCTCGCGCCCCGTGAAGTCGGCATGGAAGCCTGCGCCCAGCTCGAGCAGCGAGGCGACTCGCCCACCCGCTTCGGCCCGGCCCGAGGTGGGCTTGATGATGCCGGAGACGATCCGGAGCAGCGTCGACTTGCCGGATCCGTTGCGTCCGACCAGCCCGACCGCCTCGCCCGGCTCGATCGTCACCGACACGTCGCGGAGCGCTTCGACGTCGGTCGCTCGCGCACGACCGCGCGACACGAACACATCCTTGATCGTGCGCTGCGCCTTCGGGTACACGCGAAAGGTTCGCGAGACCCGGTCGGCGACGATGCGGCCCGGAGCTTGGCTCACGCTCCGGAAGGTAGCTCCTGCACCAGGCCGGCGAGGCGCGTGACGAGGTCCGGGTCGGTTCGCGGCAGCACGCCGTGCCCGAGGTTGAAGATGTGCCCGGGCCGGCCGGCGGCTCGAGCGAGGATGTCGCGGGCGGCTGCCTCGATCCGCTCCCACGGGCCGAGGAGCACGGTCGGATCGAGGTTGCCCTGCACGCCGTGCTCGGCGCCGACCAGCCGCCAGCCGTCGTCGAGCGGCACCCGCCAGTCGAGCCCGATCACGTCGCCGCCCGCACGCGCCATCGCCGGCAGCAGCGTGGCGGTTCCCGTGCCGAAGTGGATCGTCGGCGCGATCTGGGCGGAGAGGATCCGCGCCGACCACGGCGCCACGAACTCCTCGTAGTCGGCCGGCGAGAGAACGCCGACCCACGAGTCGAACAGCTGGACGACATCGGCTCCTGCGCGCGCCTGCGCCGCGAGGTACGAGGCGAAGCAGTCGGCGAGCTTGTCCAGCAACGCGAACCAGACCTGCGGCTGCGAGTACATCATCGCCTTGACGGTTGCGAAGTCGCGCGACGGCTTCCCTTCGACGAGGTAGCCGGCCACGGTGAACGGCCCGCCGCAGAAGCCGACAACGCCTTGCTGCGGCGCAAGCTCGCCGCGGACGATCCGGATTGCCTCGAGCAACGGCGAGAACGCCTCCTCGGGCTCGGGGACGCGGAGCCGCGCCACGTCGGCGAGAGTTCGGACGGGACTCGCGACGACCGGGCCGACGCCCTCGACGAGGTCGACGGCCAGGCCCATTCCGAGCACCGGGGTCATGATGTCCGCGAACATCACCGCCGCGTCGACGCCGTGACGGCGTACCGGCTGAAGGGTCACCTCGGCGCAGAGCTCCGGCGTGTGCGCGACCTCCCAGAACGAATGCCGCTCGCGAATCGCGCGATACTCGGGCAGCGAGCGCCCCGCCTGGCGCATGAACCAGACCGGGGTGTGCTCGAGCTGCTCGCGCCGAGCGGCGCGCACGATCAGCGGTTCCATGCGGGTTAGGCTAGCCGGGTCGTGTCGCAGGGACCTCTCGCCGTTCGCTGGGGCGCGCCTCCGGTGCTGGAACCGCACGCGGGAACGGCGGCGCTTGTCCAGGTCGAGCTCGAGAACGCCGGCACGCTCCCGTGGGGCGCCGTCCGTCTTCCTGGCGTCACACTGGCTCGACTTGCGCGACAACCCGATCGACTGGGACGGGCCGCGCAACGAGCTGCCGCCACTGGCCCCCGGTGAGCGTGCGCGGGTCGAGGCGCGCTTGCGCGTCCCGATCCCGCCCGGCCGCTACCGCCTGGCGCTCGACCTCGTCGCCGAGCACCGCGCCTGGTTCTCGGAGCTGGGGAGCGCGATGCTCACGCAGGACATCGACGTGCTGCCCCGCGCCGGAGAGCCAAACGCGGTGCTGCCGGACGGCGTCGAGCCGGCGCCCGACTGGGCCGAGCGGGTGCGTGCCGCGCACGCCGAGGGGTACGGCGTCGTGGCGGGAGCGGTCGACTGGCCGCGCAGGCTCGGCCGGCGCCGCCCGCACGAGCTCGCGCCGTATGCCCCGGGCCAGGGGCGCGTTCCCGGCTTCTCGGCGCCGCTCCTCTGCCCCTCGGTGCTGCCCGGGATCGAGCTCGAGCAGATCGGCGAGGTCGGCGGCCTGCCTGCGTTCGCCGCGCCCCAGTCCGAGCCGTGGGTCTTCGACGGCCGCGCCGTGCTGCGGGTTCGTTAGACCTCGACGGCGATCGAGTCGTCGACGCGGGTGAAGACCCACGCGCCGAGGACGAGCGCGATCGCGGTCGCGACGAGCAGGTAGACGACGTCCGCCAGACGTGGCAGGTGCCCCGACCAGAGCGCGTCGCGCACCGCGAAGATCGGCGGCGAGACCGGGTTGCCCCAGCGCAGCACGTTGAGCAACGCGTGGTGGCGCTGCGCCGAGGCCGGCAGGCTGCCCGAGTTCCAGAGGATCGGGGTGAGGAAGAACCACGGCAGAAGCGCTGCCGTGAGGATGTGCTCGATGTCGCGGTAGAGCACGTTCAGGCAGGCAACCAGCAGCGACAGGCCCGCGACGAAGCCGACGAGGACGATCCCGAGCGGGATCGCCAGCCACACCGTCGCCCGCGCGGCCGGGACGAAGACCAGCGAGAGCACGATCAGGATCGCGATCATCACGGCGTACGTGACCGCCTGGGTCGCGACCATCGAGAGCGCGATCAGCTGGCGCGGGAAGCGCACCTTCCGGATCAGCTCGGCACTGTCGACCATCGAGCGCGAGGACGACATCAGCGAGACCGAGAAGAAGCTCCATGAGGCGAGCCCGGCGAGCAGGTAGACGGGGTAGTACGAGATGCTCCCGTTCCCGAAGAGAATGCCGACGACGAGGTAGACGCCGAGCAGTACGAGCGGGTTGAGGACCGACCAGAAGATCCCGAGCAGCGAGCCCTTGTACTTCGCCTGGTAATCGCGCCGGAAGAGGTTGGCGAAGAGGTCGCGGTAACGCAGGAGGTCGGCATAGACCGTCATCGGCCCGGAGTAGTGTAGGGGCAGCTTGTGCGGGCAAACACAGCCCTAACACCGTTCTTCTACCCTCGCCACATCGTGAGCCTCTCGCGGCGCTCGCCGCACTTCCCCGCCGCAGCTGCTCGCCGTCTGGGTCGCTGCTGCGCTCGCCGCTTCCCCCGCGGCTCGCGCTGACGCCCGTCGCAAGCCGCTGGCGCGCGGCCGCGACGCCGCTCCTCGGAGGGGTCGGGATCTCGTGCGGAATCACCGTGGGGCTCTGCCTTGCGGTCGCTGTCGGGCCACTCGACGCGAGCCGCAACTACGGGCATCTACGCCGGAGCGACGCCTGCTCTTCTTCGCCGGGCTGATCGACGATCTCCGCGCGCTCCCCCGCTCGCCAAGCTCGGCCCGCAGATAGGGGCGCCGTGATCGTCCTGTCCACGGGAACGACGTGCAGATCGATGCACAGCCATGGCTGACGACCCGATCGGCGTGGTCTGGCTCGTCGGGATGACGAACGCGTTCAACCTGCTCGACAACATGGACGGCCTGGCGGCAACCTCGCGCGGCATCTCTTTCGCCTTCTTCGCCATCGTCGCCGGCGACACGGTGCGGCCGAGCTCTGCTCGTGCTTGTCGCTCGCCCTGGCGCTCTCCGTCGCCGGGTTCCTGCCCTTCAATCTGCGGCCGCGACGGAAAGGCGCTCGCGTGCATGGGCGACAGCGGTTCGCAGCTGATCGGCTTCACGCTCGCGGCACTCGGGCTCGCGTCGAGCTGGAAGGTGGCGGGCACGACCGTTGCCACGCTCGTGCTGCCGGTGCTCGTGCTGGCCGTGCCGATTCTGGACACGACGCTCGTGACGATCGTGCGCCTGCTCGAAGGTCGCCCGATCTACCAGGGCGGGCGTGACCACAGCTCGCACCGGCTCGTCTCGCTCGGGGTCTCCGAGAAGGGCGCGGTCGTGCTGCTCGCGCTGTCTCCGCGGCGCTCGGAGCGACGAGCCTGGCCTACAAGGCGTTCAACAACGGGCAGGTCGCGGCGATCGGCGTACTCGTCACGTTCTTCCTGCTCGTGCAGTTCGGAAGCTTCCTCGCCGATGTCGACCGCGGACGCGCCGCGGGGAGTCATCGATGGGACGTGTACGTGCGTCGCATCGCCGAGGTGGTCGTCGACGGCGCGCTGATCGCGGCGTCGTTCTTCGCGGCATATCTCCTGCTGTTCAACGGCACGGGCACGCCGAACCAGCGCCACTACTTCCTGCTCACCCTGCCGGTTCTGCTTCTCTGCCGCTACATCGCGCTGCTCGTGCTTCGGCATGTACGCCGGCGTCTGGCGGTACGCGAGCTCACGCGATGCGTTGCGAGCCGCGGCCGCGGTTGCGGTTTCCGGTGTCGCGGCACTCGGCCTGATCGTGCTCACGCAGCCGCCGCTCGGCGACTTCTCGTCGAGCGTCTTCATGGTCGACGCACTCATCTGCACGGCTCGCGATCTCCTGCGCGCGCTTCGGCGAGCGAGTGATCGTGACGCGCTCAACGTCGCACGGCGCGGCGACGGACGGCGCGTGCTGATCGTCGGCGCCGGCCGCACCGGTCGCAGCCTGCTGCGCGAGCTTCGTGAGACGCCAGGGGAACGGGTCGTCGGATTCGTCGACGACAACGCAGCTATTCGCGGCCGGAGACTGAACGGCGTTCGCGTGATCGGCGGGACGGCGAGCATCGAGGCCGCGCTCGAACGGACACATCCCGACGTGGTGATCGTGACGATTCCAGATGCCCCTCGCGAACGCCTGGACACGGTCGTACGGGCCTGCGAGGCACGCGAGCTCGCCTGCCGATTCGTCACGCGCGAGATCGAGGTCGACCCGCGTGTGATTCTCGGCGCCGAACGTTCGTGACACAACCACGCCGAACATTCGTCGACCGCCTGCTCGCGGCCTACCCGCTGCTGCTGGCATACCTCGCGTTGTTGCTCCTGTACGCGTGGCAGACCACACGTATTCCATCGCCGTGGATCTTCACCGACGAATTGCAGTGGTCGCTGCTCTCGCGCGGCGTCGCGCACTCCGGTCACCCGCAGCTCCGGATGCACGACGCGTCGTTCCACTCGCTCTACGCGTACCTGCTCGCGCCGGCCTGGTGGTTCGGTGGGACGTCGCCAGGCTATGCGGCGGCGAAGTACATCAACGCCGTTGTGATGACGGCCTCGCTCTTTCCGGCGTACGCGCTCGGGCGACTCTTCCTCGGCCGGGTCTCAGCCACGCTCTGCGCCATCGCTACCGCCGCTATCCCGTCACTCGCTTTGACCGGGGTGCTCATGCCGGAGTCGCTGGCGTATTTCTGGTCCGTGCTGTCGCTCTGGCTCGCCGCACGCGCGCTTCTCCGGCCTGCTCGGGGAACGATCGCGGCCGCGGTCGCTGCGGCGGCGGTGGCACCGCTCGTTCGCGATCAGCTCCAGGTGATCGCGTTCGCGTTGGCGGTCGCAGCGGTCATCGTGATCGCGACAAGCTCCGCGGGCGGGCGACCGTTGCGGGCTGGACCGCCGGTGACCGGGCCGGCGCCGCGATCTTGGTGCGCGGGCGCCGTCATCGCGGCCGACGTCTTCCTCGCGCACCACTCGTATCAGTGGTTCATCGGCACGCACTTCTGGCACCGGGCGTTCACCTACGGGCTCTGGGCGTTCGGCGCATTCGCGATCGGTGTCGGGGTGCTACCGGTGTTCCTCGCGCTCGCTGGGCGCTCGGCGGCCCGGTCGAGCAACCGGAGCGACCGGGCGCTTCTCGGCCTGCTCGTCGGCGCGGCGCTCGGGTTCGGGCTCTACACGGCGGTCAAGGCGTCGTACATCTCGACGAAGTTCTCGATCCGCGTCGAAGAGCGCAACCTCATCTACCTAAGCCCGCTCGCCTTCATCTGCGCGGCACGCGCTGGCTCGCAGCGGCACGCGTCCGGCCCGTTCCGGTCGCGATCGCCGCGGCGTCCACGGCTTACCTGCTGTGGACGACGCCGTACCACGCGTACGAGCACCTCTACTCGGACGCATTCGGGCTCTCGATTCTCCAGTGGCTCAACCAGCAGTGGTTCTGGACCAGCTCCGACCTGCGCTGGCTCCTGCTCGGGATCCTCGCCGGAGGTGTGGCCTTCGCAGCGCGCACATCGGCTCATTCCACGGGCCGCGCCGACCGCTGAGGGTCTTCGCCGCGATCGTGGGCGGTCGCCGTCGATCGGCTGGAACCTGACCGGCGAGATCGCCGCTTCGAACGGGTCGATCCAGCCCGCGAAGAGCCGACGCTGGCGCAACTGCCGTCGCCGCCCGACTGGATCGATCGTGAGACAGGGCGCGAACGAACGATGTTCATCGGCAAATCCCTCTCGAACTCGTATGCCTTCTGGTCGCTCGAGTTCTGGAACCAGTCGATCCAAGACGTCTGGTCGGTCGACGCGACCGCACCGCCGCCAGGCCCGGTGACCACGCCGAACTTCCTTCGCACCGACGGTGCGCTCGACCCGCAGCTCCCGACGACTGGGCGGTGTCGCCGCCCGACGATCGCGATGATCGGCGACGTCAGAGAACGCCGGCGGGCTTGAACCTCTACCGGGTGCCTCACCCGATCCGGATGGAGAGTTTCGTCACGGGAATCACCCTCGATGGGTGGATGCAGAACGCCAGTAGCTTCGTCCGGCTTCGGCCAAGCCGATCGAGGGCACGGTCAAGGTCGCGATCGACCGCACCGCAGCATGCGCACCGGGGACGATTCCGGCCGTCACGCTTCACCTTCCGTGTCTCGCACTTCGGGATCGACAGCGACGGCCAGCCGGTCGCCGGACTGCCCGAGCGAGTCAGGCGCATGACGGTCGACACGTGCGCCAAACGCACGCTCCGGATCGAGGCCCAGGCGCCCTTCCGGATCGACTCAACCACGCGCGGCACCTTCAAGCCGCGGCGACGGACGCCAGCTGAGCGCCCGGTCGGCTATGCGTTCAAACCACGTTAGAGGGCACGTAACCGCTCGGGTGCTTGCGCACGAAGCGCAGCACTCCCGCCCAGTGCCACAGCGTGCGCCGGGTCAGCCAGCGCTTGTCGGTCTCGGCCTTGTGCTCGTGGCGCACGACGGCCTGCGGCACGTACCAGCGCTCCCAGCCGGCCTGCATCGCGCGGTACGCCAGGTCGATGTCCTCGCCGTACAGGCGGAACCCCTCGTCGAAGCCGCCGAGCTCCGCCAGCATCTCGCGCCGCAGCATCAGGAAGCCGCCGAGCATCCAGTCAGCCGCGACCGGCTCGGACGGTGGGGACTCGTCGAGGTGGAAGTGGTGCCGCTGGGGCAGCACCAGACGGAGCGGCGTGCGGCGCACGATCGTGCCGCTGACGGTCGGAAACCGGCGCCGTGACGGCTGCCACGTCCCGTCCGGAAAGACCATCTGCGGCCCCGCGACGCCGCAGTGCGGATGCTCCTCCATGAACGCGCGCAGAGCACCACCGCGCCGGGCTCGGGAATCGCGTCGGGGTTCGCCGAGACGACGAGCTCCGCGGCGGTCAGCGCCATTCCCCGGTTGATGTTCGCGCCGAAGCCGAGCGGCGTCTCGTTGTGCACCGCCTCGACCCCGTCAGGGACGGAGCCCGGGATGTTGGCGATCACGACCAGCTCGTCGACCTGGGGACGCAGCGCCGGCAACGACTCCTCCAGCTCATGCGGATGCCCGTGCGAGACGACGACCGCGGCAACCCTCACGCGAGCACCTTCCGGTAGACGTCAGCTGTCAGTCGCGCCGTCTCCTCCCACGAGAAGAGCTTGGCCCGCTCGAGCCCGGCGCGGGCATAGCGATCGCGGTTGTCGAGCACGCGCCGAACGGCGGCCGCCAGATCGCCGTCGTCGGCATATGAGCCTGCGTCGCCGGCCACTTCGCGCAGCGCCGGGTCGGCGGAGACGACGACCGGTGTCCCGCTGGCCATCGCCTCGAGCACAGGGATGCCGAAACCCTCGTAACGCGACGGCAGCACGAGCGCTGCTGCACCGCGATAGAGCTCGGCCAGCGCCCTTTGTGACACCCAGCCGCGCACCTCGGCCCCACCCGCCCGCAGCTCCTCGGCCAGCGCCGGCTCTCGCAACGGTCCGACCGCGATCAGCGGACGTCCAACCGCCTTTGCGGCGGCCAGCGCTGCGAGCGGATCTTTCCGCCGCTGGATCGCGCCGACGAACAGCAGGTAGTCGCCAGGGTCGCCGTCGCCCGGGCCGAACGCGGGGTCGACTCCGTGCCGCGTGACGGTGATCTTGCCGGGCGCAATCCCATACAGGTCGACCGCGTCGAGCTTCGTGCGGTCCGACACGGCAATCACATGGTCGGCCCTGCGCGCGGCATGTGGCACGAAGGTCTTGAACGTGAGCCGGTCGGCCAGGCTCATCACGCTGCGGTCGCGCTCGAAGTGCAGGTCGTGCAGCGTCACGACGGTGTGACCGAGGCGGCCGAGCGGCAGGGCGTGCTGGAAGTGCACGAGCTCGGGCCGGAGGCGGTGCAGCAGGCGGGGCAACGACCATGCCATGCGCAGCTCCTGGGACTGCGCCGGCAGCTTGATCGCCTCGACACCGCGCGGGACGAGGTCGGGCCGCCGGGTCACCGCCGCGAACTCGAGGTCGGGCGCGACGAGCGGCAGCTGGCGCAGCAGGTTGAGGACGTACGTCTCCTCGCCGGTGCGGTCGCGACCGAGCACATCCGCGTCGAGAACGATCACGCGACCTCCTCGTAGACGGAACGTGTGCGCGCGGCCACCTCGTCCCAGTCCGGGCCGCGGCGCGGCGGCGGCGCTGCGGCAGCGGCGATGCCGGCCCGGATCGACTCGACGTCCGCCGGGTTGACATACGTCGCGTCGTCCCCGGCGATCTCCGCCATCGCCGAGCCTTGGCTGGTGACGATCGGGCACCCGCACGCGAGTGCCTCGGCGACCGCACCGGCGAGGAGACGTACGTCCTCAACCTGCTGCGCCAGCTGCCGCTCGTCGCGCCCGACCTCGAGTTCGCGGCGGTGACCCGGCGGCCCGACCTCGTCCCGCGCGGTGTCGAGGCGATCAAGCTGCCGGCGCAGTCCCAGGAGCTGCGCATGGCATGGTCGTTGCCCCGCCTGCTGCACCGCCTCCGGCCCGAGCTCGTGCACTTCCAGCACGCCCTGCCACTCGGCCGCCTCGGTCGCGCCCGTCGTGACGCTGCACGACCTACACTTCGAGCGCGACCCGCACGTGATGAGCCTGGCCGACCGGCTCACGTTCAAGACCTTCGTGCCGGCATAAAGGCCGGACCATGTAATTGCCGTGTCGGACCGCACGAAGCTCCGACGCGGTCGACCTGTACAGGAGACGCACCGGCAAGATCACCGTCACGCGGCACGGAGTCGACCCCGCGTTCGGCCCGGGCGACGGCGACCCTGCACGATTTGTGTATTTGCGTCGGCGCGATCCAGCGGCGGAAGAAGGTGCAGCGCGGGGCGCCGCGACCGCAATTGGACGTCCGCTGATCGCGGTGCGGAGCCGTTGCGAGAGCCGGCGCTCGCCGAGGGCTACAGGCGGGGCAGCACGAGGTGCGCGGCTGGGTGTCACAAAGGGCGCTGGCCGAGCTCTATCGCGGTGCAGCAGGGCTATTAGGATCTGCCGTCGCGTTACGAGGGTTTCGGCATCCCTGTGCTCGAGGCGATGGCCAGCGGGACACCAGTCCTCGTCGTCTCCGCCGACCCGGCGCTGCGCGAAGTGGCCGGCGACGCAGGCTGAGTGTGCGACGACGGCGATTGGAGTGCGGTTCGACGGCGTGCTCCCGACAACCGCGATCGCTATGCCCACGCCGGGCTCCGAGCGGCCAAGCTCTTCTCGTGGGAGGAGACGGCGCGGCTGACAGCTGACGGTTACCGGAAGGTGCTCGCGGTGAGGGTTCCCGGCGTCGTGGTCTCACAGCGGGCATCCGCATGAGCTGGAGGAGTCGTTGCCGGCGCTGCGTCCCCAGGTCGACGGAGCTGGTCGTGATCGCCAACATAAGGGCTGCGTCCCTGACGGTGCCGAGGCGGTGCACAACGAGACGCGGCTCGGCTTCGGCGCGAACATCAACCGGGAATGGCGCTGACTGCCGCGGAGCTCGTCGTCTGGCGAACCCCGACGCGATTGAGCCCGGCGCGGTGGGTGCTCTGCGCGCGTTCCATGGAGGAGCATCCGCACTGCGGCGTCGCGGGGCCGCAGATGGTCTTTCCGGACGGGACGTGGCGGGTCACGGCGCCGGTTTCCGACCGTCAGCGGCACGATCGTGCGCCGCACGCCGCTCCGGTGGTGCTGCCCCAGCGGCACCACTTTCACCTCGACGAGTCCCCACCGTCCGAGCCGTCGCGGGCTGACTGGAGCTCGGCGGCTTCCTGATGCTGCGGCGCGAGATGCTGGCGGAGCTCGGCGGCTTCGACGAGGGGTTCCGCCTGTACGGCGAGGACATCGACCTGGCGTATCGCGCGATGCAGGCCGGCTGGGAGGTTGGTACGTGCCGCAGGCCGTCGTGCGCCACGAGCCAAGGAACCGACAAGCGCTGGCTGACCCGGCGACGCTGTGGCAGTGGCGGAGTGCTGCGCTTCGTGCGCAAGCACCTGAGCGGCTGCGTGCGCTCTGACCGCTAACGGTCGGCGTGAACGAATAGGCAACGAACACCGACAGCTCCGCCGGCCGTCGCGGGTGGGAACAGCTTGTCCGCGTGCGCGTCGATCCGGACGGCGCTCGCACCGGAAGCGTGAGCACGTGCTCTGCGCACGGGGCGATCCCACGCGGGCAGTCGTCCAGTGCCCGCGGTACCGGCTGCCGTCGTCGTTGATGCCCAAGTGCGCAAGGCGGAACGTGAACCGGGTGGGACGGATCTCCCGCCGCACGCCGCGCTGCGCGAGATCGAGATCTGAGACGCCGTCGAGGGACACGGCGCGAAGCGAACGAAGGCGCTCGCGTCCTGCATCCACCCGTCGGGCGTGATTCCCTTGACGAAGCTGGCCATGCGGAGTGGGTGCGGCACCCGGTAAAGGTTGAGCCCCCCGCCGGATCGACGATCTTGCCGATCATCACGATCGCGGCTGCGTCACGGCGTAGTCGTCCGGTAGCTGTGGATCGAGCGCGCCGCGGTGAGAGGAAGTTCGGCGTCGTGGCCGGCCCGGAGGCGGCGCCGTCGCGTCGACCGACCAGACGTCTTGGATCGACTGGTTCCAGAACTCGAGCGTCCAGAACGCGTACGAGTTGGAGAGGACTTGCCCGATGAACATCGTTCCGCGCGGCCGGTCTTAGATAGATATCCAGGTGGCGTCGGCAGCTCGGCCAGCTGGTTCTTCGCGGGAGAGATCGATCCATTCGACGCGGCGATCTCCCGGTCAGGTTCCAGCGGACAACGAGCAACCGCAACGACGGCGGCGACGACCGTGAGCGCTCGGGCAGCGGGTGGAATGGCCGCCCAGGCCACAACGAAC
>CAWAXB010000034.1:0-35133 GCA_963785895.1 uncultured Actinomycetes bacterium
TTCCATAGGTTCGGTTTTACGGATTGGCCCACGTTAAGAAGCCTGGGGCCGGCCAGGTTGTGAAAGCTAACTACGGACGGCCCTCGTTGTTGTTGCCGTTGGTATTTCCCTTTTGCCTGGGGTTCTCATGCTCATTGTGCTGCGCCGGAATCGTAGTTGTCTTGCCGTCCGGAGAAATCAGAATCATGCTGCCGTCGTGCAATGATACGTCCGCCATTTGGCAGCGGCCTGACTTCCGGCATGCGCAGTGGTGGATGAAATCCCCTGCGATCCTCCGGAGGACGCGTGGGTTCGAATGGCGGCTGACCCGTTTGCGGATTTCGATTGCGCCCGCGATTCGGATTTGCCTGATGCGCCGGATTCGAAAACCTCTGGTGGCGGAAAATTCTTGAACGGTCTCGTGCTTTGTGTCGGGAGGTGTTTGCGTACTGCGCTGAGTCTCAGTCCGGGGCGTCTCCGGCTTCGACTTATCAGTTTTCGTCTGATTGGTTTTAGCAATACGTGCTCCGTAGTTTAGTAGGGGGGGGGGGGGGGGGGGGGGGGGGGGGGGGGGGGGGGGGGGGGGGGGGGGGGGGGGGGGGGGGGGGGGGGGGGGGGGGGGGGGGGGGGGGGGGGGGGGGGGGGGGGGGGGGGGGGGGGGGGGGGGGGGGGGGGGGGGGAAAAAAAAAAAAAAAAAAAAAAAAAAAAAAAAAAAAAAAAAAAAAAAAAAAAAAAAAAAAAAAAAAAAAAAAAAAAAAAAAAAAAAAAAAAAAAACACACACACACACACACACACACACACACACACACACACACACACACACACACACACACACACACACACACACACACACACACACACACACACACACACACACACACATGGCCGGCTGGCCGGTCCGGCCGCATGGATACGTTCTGAGCTGCTTTCCCGCCACGCGCCGGCCCCGGCTCTTTAACGTGGGCCAATCCGTAAAACCGAACCTATGGAAACCAGAAGACGACTTGAAGTGTTGTATTTTCTTGCCCTGGCCGCGCTGATTTTGAATCTGCCGTTGGCGGTGGTGAACGCGGATGTCTCACCCGTTACAGCTGTTCACGTGACGCCGCCCGCGCCGGTCTTTGACGATGCCAGGCGGTTGTCAGAACTGGCGGCGCGTCGCAAGCAGATTGCGGATGCGATTGGCCCCGAAAGCGATGGTCGGCAACGTCCAGCGCGAGCCGCGCATTCCTGGGCGGGCGACGCAAGACGGAGCACCTCCTCGATCACCGGGGGGCCTGCTCGGGGTCGAGGAGCTCGCCGGCAATCGACGGGTGGTCGAGTACGAGCCGGATCGTGCTTCCGATCGCGCGGGTCACCGTCACGTGCCCGGCGACCATCAGGTCGAGGGGAAGGCCGGCGATCTCGACATCGGTGAGCGGTGGGTCGATTCCGGCGCGCCCGGCGACCAGGGCGCCGATCAGGTCGTCCACCGTTCATCGGCGTTGCTCAACGGCGTTCACGAAGTAGCGCTGGAGCGCGACCGTGCCCCTGGCGTGGCGAAGCCGCTGGTCGAGCGGCCGATCCTGCTGGACGAGCATCCAGTCGTTGCCCCATTCGTGCAGCTGCGCGAGATCCGAGCGCGGCAAACCGAGCAATTGGCCGAGCACGCGGAGTGGGAGCGGCCACGCGAACCGCTCGACGATGTCCACGTTGCCTGCAGGCGGCAGCTCTGCGAGCAGCTCGTCGACGATCGCCCGGATCACCGTTTCGAGGGCGGCGACGCGCCGCGGTGTGAACGCCTTTGTCACGAGCCCGCCGCTCCACGATCGGATCCGCGGGCTCGTGACAAAGGCGTTCACACCGCGGCGCGTCGCCGCCCTCGAACCGGTGATCCGGGCGATCGTTGACGAGCTGCTCGCAGAGCTGCCGCCTGCAGGCAACGTGGACATCGTCGAGCGGTTCGCGTGGCCGCTCCCACTCCGCGTGCTCGGCCAATTGCTCGTTTGCCGCGCTCGGAATCGCGCAGCTGCACGAATGGGGCAACGACTGGATGCTCGTCCAGCAGGATGGGCCGCTCGACCAGCGGCTTCGCCACGCCAGGGGCACGGTCGCGCTCCAGCGCTACTTCGTGAACGCCGTTGAGCAACGCGGGCGTGAACAGTCGGACGACCTGATCGGCGCCCTGGTCGCCGGGCGCGCCGGAATCGACCCACCGCTCACCGATGTCGAGATCGCCGGCCTTCCCCTCGACCTGATGGTCGCCGGGCACGTGACGGTGACCCGCGCGATCGGAAGCACGATCCGGCTCGTACTCGACCACCCGTCGATTGCCGGCGAGCTCCTCGACCCCGAGCAGGCCCCCCGTGTGATCGAGGAGGTGCTCCGTCTCGAGTCGCCCGCCCAGGACCTTCTGCATACACAGCGGCGCGTGATGTCCACGTCGGCGACGTCATCATTCCGTCGGGGGCACGGGTAATGGCGCACTTCGCGTCGGCAAACCGCGACGAATGCGTCTTCGCCTCTCCTGAGGACTACTCCCCCGCACGCGACGATCTGGGCAGCCACATCGCGTTCGGCAAGGGCGTCCACTTCTGCATCGGTGCGCCCCTCGCCCGGCTCGAGCTGGGCATCGCCCTGCCCTCGCTTCTTCGTGCCCTTCCCGAGCTGCGGGCAGCACCCGGGGGCGAAGCGGTGCGTGAGGGTCTGTTCTTCGCGCGCGGCTTCGAGCGCTTGCCGGTTGCGTGGGGAAGCCATGAACAGCGCGCAGGCGATCGTCGTGACCGGCGCAGCAGGCGGGATTGGCCGCGTCGTTGCCAGAGCCCTCGCCGAGCATGGGTACGGCGTGGTGATTGCCATCTTCTCATCCACAGATGAGGCGGTCGATGAGATCGAGTCCATCGGCGGCCAGGGGGATCGGGCTGGCCAGGTTGACGTCAGCGACCGCATGTTGACCGAGAAGATGGCAGCCCCGTGTGGTCGAAGCGGTTCGGCCGCATCGACGGCTTTCGTCAATAACGCCGCCTACTACACGTCGATCGAGAAAAAGCGCTTCGACGAGCTGAGCGTTGACGAGTGGGACCGGGCTGCTTTGCTGCGGAACGTACGCGGCTCGTGGCTCTGCGCCGCTCGCCGTGGCGCCCGTGATGAGGAGCCAGGGCCACGGCAAGATCGTGAACGTCTCCTCGATGACGGTTCCGACGGCGCCGCCAGGCTTCGCCCACTACATCGCATCGAAAGCCGCAATCATCGGCCAGGACGCGGGCGCTCGCACGCGAGCTGGGCGACGCCGGCATCTGCGTTAACACGCCACGCCCTGACTCGCCTTCGACCGCGACTACGACACCGGCAGCCCGAGATGGCCGTCGATGCTGACCGCGCAGCGCAGCCTGGGAAGGGGAGACGCGCCAGCGAAACCCGATGACCTCGTCGGGATACTCCTTTACCTGCTCGGGCTGCGGCTCGGACTTCGTCACCGGCCAGAACATCTGGGTCAACGGCGGTAGAGCCTTCTCGTAGCCCAGTCTCTTACGTGTTCAACCGCCGAAACAGGCGGTCGACGAGCTCGGGCATCGCCTCGAGCTTCTCGGTGATCACCCGCAGGCGGTACTCGCGAAAGTGCTCCGGCTCGACCTCGAGCGCATCGGCGAGCGTCTCGACGACCTCGTTCGACGGCACCGGACGATTTCCGTGCACCAGATGGTTCAGATACCCGGCCGAGAGGCCGGTCTTCGCGGCGAGCGCCCGATAGGTCACGCCTGTCTCGTTCATCAGCCGCTCGACCGCGGGGCCGAACGATTCCGATGCATAGCTGCGGCGCTTTGCCAACGTCAGAGCCTCCTTGCCCAACTCGGACACCTTGACACGGCGCTCGTCGCCCGTGCTGCGATCGCGCACGTCGACGGCTCCGTCCTCCAGACTCTTCTTGCCGGCAGTCACGCGCACCGGCAGCCCGATCAGATCGGCATCGGCGAACTTCTCGCCCGGCCGCAGGTCACGGTCGTCGAGGAGCACCTCGAGCCCGGCGTCGTCAGGGCTCGCGCGGCCTGCTCGCCGACCTCCTCGGCACCCTGCAGCACGACGACGTGGACGTCGTACGGGGCGATCGAGCGGGGCCAGACGATCCCGTTTTCGTCGTGACTCTGTTCGACGACCGCTGCATCACGCGGCCCGGGCCGATGCCGTAGCTGCCACCGAGGAGCGGCTTCTCGGTGCCGTCCTCGTCGAGGAACGTCGCATCGAGGGCTCCGAGCTGTCTTGTCGGCGAAGTAGAAGATGTGCCCGACCTCGATCGTGGTTTCGAAAGTGAGCACGCCGCCGCACTCGGGGCAGCGATCGCCCTCGACCACCTCGCGAAGATCGGCGAAGCGTGCGTCGTAGTCGCGTCCCGCCTCGACGCCTCGGAGGTGGAAACCGTCCTTGTTCGCGCCGGCGACGAACTGCCCCTCGCGAAGGGCCAGGTCGGCGACTACCTCGCCCTTGAACCCGACCGGGCCGAGCGAGCCGCCCGACGCTCCGAATGTCGAGCGGATCTCCTCGTCCGTCGAAGGGCGGGAGCCCACCTCAGCGCCGAGAGCAGCTTCGACTCGGACAGCCGGTCGTCGCCGCGGATGAGCGCGAGCACCACGCGGCCGTCCTCGGTCGTCACCGGCATGGCCTTGGAGGTGGCGGTCGGGTCTATGCGAGAAGCTCGGCGAGCGCCTCGATCGTCGTCACGCCCGGCGTCTCGATCTCATGGGGCGCGTCGAGCGACGCCGGGAACTCCGCGGGGCCCGGAATGCCGCACGCGGCCTCGAGCGTCGGCGGCGTAGTCGCCGTTCTCGCAACGGACGAGCGTGTTCTCGCCCGAGCCCGACGGCGACAGGAAGTCGTACGTGAGCTCTGCCGCCCATAATGCCGCTCTCTGCCTTCACCTCGTGTGCCACGACATTGCAGCGCTCGAAGATGCGGTGATAGGCCACGCGATTCTTCTCGAACGAGGCGTACAGCGCTCTCCTCGTCGCGGTCGAACGAGTAGGCGTCCTTCATGATGAACTCGCGAACGCGGAGCAGGCCGCCACGCGGGCGGGGCTCGTCGCGATCCTTCGTCTGAAAGTGGTACCAGAGCTGCGGCAGCTTCTTGTACGACTGGATCTCACGCGCGTGCAACGTGAACGTCTCCTCGTGGGTGAGCGGCAAGACGAAGCGCCGGCCCGCGCGGTCGGTGACGTGGAAGATCTCGGAGATCTTGTCGCGGCCGGTTGCTCCCAGAGCTCGATCGGGGTCAGCACCGGCGCCAGGAACTCCTGGGCGCCGATCGCATCCATCTCCTCGCGAATGATCCGCTCGATCTTCCGATGCACGCGCCAGCCCAGTGGCAGGTACGTCCAGATCCCGGCCGCGACCTGGCGGATGTAGCCGCCGCGCACGAGCAGTTTGTGGCTGACAGCCTCCGCGTCGGCGGGTGCGTCGCGAAGAGTTGGGATGAAGAGCTGTGAGGCGCGGGCGATCATCAGTTGCCTTCTCAGGCTACCGGGGGAGCGGCGCGCACGCGGCACCTGCCATTCGTGCTCTATTCGAGCGGGATCGCGGAGGCCTCGGCCATCGCGAGCGCGGCCGGCTTCGCCATCTTCAATCGCTTTGGCCGGTGCATACCCTCGTCGATCCACCTGTCGATCTCGAAGAACAGCTCGTCGATCAGAATGTCGCTCGACACCTTCTTCAGCACACGCCCGTGCGCGTAGATGAACCCGACGTCGCGGCCGCCCGCGATCCCGAAGTCGGCGTCGCCCGCCTCACCCGGCCCGTTGACGGCACAGCCGAGCACCGCGACCTCGAACGCCTGAGGGTACGTTCGCAATCGCTCCTCGACCGTTTCGGCGAGGCTCTGCACGCCGACGTTGTCACGGCCACAGCTCGGACAGGCGATCATCACCGGGCCGCGCTCGCGCAGGCCCAGCGACTTGAGGATCTCGAACGCCGTCTTGATCTCCTCGACCGGGTCAGCGGTCAGCGAGACCCTGATCGTGTCTCCGATTCCGTCGATCAGCAGCGCCCCCATCCCGACTGCGCTCTTGATCGACCCGGCGAACGGCGTTCCCGCCTCGGTGACTCCCAGGTGGAGCGGATAGGGAACCTTGGACGCGAGCAGGCGGTAGGCACGAATCATCGTCGGTACGTGGCTCGACTTGACGGAGATCTTGAAGTCGCGGAAGTCGAGCTTCTCGAGCAGCCGCACCTCCTCGAGCGCCGCCTCGACCAGAGCCTCGGCCTGGTCGTGCTGCGCCAGATCCGAGAGATGTTTCGGCAGAGAGCCCGAGTTGGCGCCGATCCGCATCGGGATGCCCTTTGCCTTCGCAGCCTTCACGACCAGCTCGACCTTGTCGGGCCCGCCGATGTTGCCCGGGTTGATCCGCACCGCGGCCACACCGGCATCGATCGCACGCAGCGCGAGGCTTGCGTTGAAGTGGATGTCTGCGATCACCGGGATCGGCGAGAACCGCACGATCCGGGGCAGCGCATCGGCGTCCTCGCTCTTGGGCACCGCCACCCGGACGATCTCGCAGCCGGCGCTCGCCAGCGCGGCGATCTGCGCGGTCGTCGCTTCGACGTCGTGCGTCTTCGTAAGCGTCATCGACTGCACGACAGGCGGCGCCCCACCTCCGATCTGGACGCCTCCGACGGTGACCGAACGCTCGCTCGCCATCAGTCCTGGCTGGTCCTCATGGCTCCATTGTGTCTGAGAGGCGTCAACCGCCGCCGCCGAACAGGTCGTTGCGGAGGCCGAAATACATCAGCACTGCGAAGAGAGTCAGGCCGAACACGGAGTACCGCACGTAGACGGCCTGCCGGAATGTCCGTCCGCGGACCTTCTCGGCGACCGCCATCACGATGTGCCCGCCGTCGAGCGGCAGCACGGGCAGGAGGTTGAGCAGGCCGAGCGCCAGGCTGACGAGCCCGAGCACGAACAGGAAGTCGCGTGCCCCCTGACGCCATGCCGCAGCCGAGACGCGCACGATCCCGACCGAGCTCGAGACCTGGTTGGTATCGCGCCCTGTCGCGAGGTGCCCGATTCCGCGCACGGTGTCGGCGGTGATCCGCCATGTCAGCCCCAGCGCGTCGCGGGTGGCCGTCGGCAACGACTCACCGGGCCCCGTCCGCGCCTCGATCGCAATCCCGATGCGGTACGCGCCGCTCTCCTCGCGCGCCCTGAGTGGACCCACAGCCACCCTCCGCCCCTGGCGCAGGACGATCACCTTGAACGGCGCGCCCTCCGTGGCGCGGATGTGCGCCGGAATCTCCTTGGGCTGCACCGCCTGTCCCTGCACGCGCAGGATGCGGTCGCCGACCTGGATGCGGGCAGCCGCAGCAGGGCTGTTTGCCTGGACTTGTCCGACGACGTTCGTGGTCCGCTCGGCGGCCACCATGTACAGGCAGGCGAAGAGCACGATCGCGAAGACGAGGTTGACGGCCGGGCCGGCGAAGATTGCGGTGAGGCGCCGCCAGGTGGCCTGGCGCCAGTACGCGTCGGGCGCGAGCGCCCACTTGAGCTCCTGCCACATCCTGGTCTGCCCGAGTGCGGGCTGAAGCTCGTCGAGCGCCGCGTCCGCCCCTTCGAGATCACCTGCCTCGAGCGCTACGTCGAGCCTGGCCAGCTCGCCGCGGTACTGGTCGCGATCGGGTTGTTTCAAGGTCGCCGCCAGGTCGCCCGGCGACGGACGGTTCATGCCGGGGATCTTCACGTAACCGCCGAGCGGGATCGAACCGATGCCGTACTCGACGCCTCCGCGCGTGTGCTTCCAGATCGGCGGCCCGAAGCCGACGTAAAACTTGCGCGGCGTCATCCCCACGGCCCGCGAGGCGAAGAAGTGCCCCGCCTCATGGATCAGCACGCAGCGCCAGGCCGACGATCGCAGCGGCTAGGCCCACTTCTGCTCCTGCGCCGGCAAAGCCGGCACATCCGCACCCTGCGCGGCTCCGTCGAGCCTACGCCGCGATGCCACGTGCAGGGCGAGTTCGCAGCCGTCCGCCTCGTAGAGCTCGTCGAGACTGTGCGCAGCCGAGCCGTCGACGCGGCCGAGCACGTCTTCCACGAGCTCCGCAATCTCGAGGAAGCCGATGCGCCCGTCGAGGAACCGGGCGACCGCGACCTCGTTCGCCGCGTTGAAGACGCACGGATACGTTCCGCCGCGCTCCCCCGCCTCGCGCGCGAGCGCGAGCATCCGAAACGTCTCCGTGTCGGGCACGAAGAACTCGAGCGGGCCGGCGGTCAGGTCGAGCGCGGGCAGCGATGTCGGCGCGCGCTCGGGGTACGTCAGCGCATACGAGATCGGCACGCGCATGTCGGGATACCCGAGATGCGCGATCGCCGCGCCGTCGCGGAAGCGCACGAGCCCGTGCACGACCGACGTCGGCTGCACGACGACCTCGATGCGGTCGTACGGCAGCCCGAACAGGAAATGCGCCTCGATCACCTCGAGACCCTTGTTCGCAAGCGTCGCCGAGTCGATCGTGATCTTCGCCCCCATCGACCAGGTCGGATGCGCGAGCGCCTGCGCGGCCGTCACGTCGGCGAGCTGGTCGCGTGTCCGACCGCGGAACGGACCGCCGCTCGCCGTCAGCACGATGCTTTCGGGCTCGCCACCCTGCACACACTGAAAGATCGCGGAGTGCTCGCTGTCGACCGGGATCAACCTGCCCCCGCCGCGCTCGAGCGCCGCCAGCGCGAGCTCGCCCGCCGCGACGAGGCTCTCCTTGTTCGCGAGCGCGAGCGTCACACCTCGTTCGAGCGCCCACATGGTCGCCGGCAGCCCGGCGAAGCCCATCGTGGCGTTGAGGACGATGTCCGGTGCCGCCCGGTCGAGCAGCTCCGACGGGTCGCCACCGACCTGGGTGAGCGGAGCAAGACCGTCGATCGGTGTCGAGCCCGATGTGGCGGCGACGAGCTCGAGGCCGTCGTTGGCGGCGATCACGTCGAGCGCCTGGCGGCCGATCGATCCGGTCGCGCCGAGGAGGGCGATCCGCGTCATGCGGACAGTGTGCCCGAGCGCCTGTGCGAACTCAGCTGCTGAAGGCGAGCACGGTGAAAAAGGCCGCCGGGGCGGCGAAGAGCAGGGCGTCGATCCGGTCGAGCATGCCACCGTGGCCGCCGAGGAGCGTGCCGGTGTCCTTCACGTCCATGTCGCGCTTGAGCAGCGACTCGAACAGGTCGCCGAGCGGCGCCGCGACCGCGACCACCGCGCCGAGTACGAGCGACTGGCTGATCGTCAGGAAATCCTGCTTGTAGAGGGCGACGAACGTGACGAAGATCGTGGCGGCGGTGCCGACCACGAATCCCTCCCAGGTCTTGCCGGGGGAGGTGTTCGGCGCCATCCGGTGGCGGCCGATCAGACGGCCTCCGAAGTACGCGAACGTGTCACCCGCCCACACGGCGACGAGCACCGTGAACACCGCGAGCCTCCCGTGGTCGGGCATTTCGCGCAGCAGGATCAGGAACGACAAGCCGCCTCCGATCCACACAGCACCGAGCACCGTGCCGCTGACCGCGATCGTGGCCGCGGCGCGCGCCTCCGAGATCGCCTTGAGCAGGAAGGCGATCGCGAAGGTCGTGAAGAGACCGCCGACGGCCCAGCCGATCCCGCCCACCTCGGCGCCGACAAGCGCCAGCGCAGCGCCGACATAGCCGGCCGGCGCGAGCGGGGCGAGCGGACGTGCGAGCAGCCAGTACTCGTGCAGGGCGACGATCGTGGCGAGCATCGCGAGAGCGAGCACCCACCACCCGCCGAGGTAGACGACTCCGAGCACGATCGGCACCAGGACGGCCGCGACGACGAGCCGCGAGACGGCGTTCGTCACAACGGCCGCCGAAGCTCCGCCGCCGCGATGCATAGTCGGCCAGGGCCGAGCGCAGATCGCGTTCGTCGAAGTCGGGCCAGAGCTTGTCGACGAACACCAGCTCCGAATAGGCCAGCTGCCAGAGCAGGAAGTTCGAGACACGCAGCTCGCCGCTCGTTCGGATGAGCAGATCGGGGTCGGGCAGGTCGGGGGCGTAGAGGTTGGCGGCGAAGACGTTCTCGTCGATCTCCGCGGATCCACCCCGCTCTCGACGATCCGTCGCGCCGCCTCGACGAGCTCCGCACGACCGCCGTAGTCGAAAGCCACCCAGAGGTTGAGGCGAGTGTTGAGCTCCGTCCGGTCCTCCATGGAGGCCATACGCGCTTGCAACTGCTCGGGTGCGCGGTCGCGCCGGCCGATGAACCGCACCCGCACCCCTTGCTCGGCGAGGTCCGGCAGCTCACGCTCGATCGTCTCGGCGAAGATCTCCATCAGCGCGTCGACCTCCTCCTGCGGCCGCGACCAGTTCTCGGTCGAGAACGCGAAGACCGACAGATCGTGGACGCCGACGTCGATCGACGCCTCCACGATCGGCCGGACGGCACGTGCGCCAGCGCGATGGCCGGCGGCCGTCGGCAGCCCGCGGCGCTTTGCCCAGCGGCCGTTGCCGTCGAGGATGATCGCGACCGAGCCTGCGACCTCGGGCAGGTCGACCGTGGGCAGCGACCGAGCCCGGGCCAGCGTGCGGATGCGAGAGACGAGCTTCATGGAGTGCCGGTGAGCCCCAGGAGGGGTCAGACCTCCATGATCTCGGCTTCTTTGCGCTTCAGCAGCTCGTCGATCTTCGCGACATGATCGTCGGTGAGCTTCTGCACGCGGCCCTCGGCTGCACGCTCCTCGTCGTCTCCGACGTCGCCGTTTCGGACAAGGTCTGCAAGGTGCTTGATCGCGTCCCGCCGCACGTTCCGCACCGCGACGCGTCCCTCTTCGGCCATCCCGCGCACGACCTTGGCAAGCTCCTTGCGGCGCTCCTCGGTCAGCTGCGGGATCGGCAGGCGGATCAGCTTGCCGTCGTTCGACGGGGTCAGGCCGAGGTCGGACTCCTGGATCGTCTTCTCGATCTGCTTGATCGACGAGGGATCGAAGGGCTGGATCGTGAGCATCCGCGGCTCGGGCGAGTTGATCGTCGCGAGGTTCTTCAGCGGCGTCGGCGTGCCGTAGTAGTCGATCGTGATCCGGTCGAGCAGCGCCGGCGTGGCACGACCTGTGCGAACCGAGTTGAAGTGCTCCTGCGTCGCTTCGACCGACTTGTCCATCCGTGCTGTCGCGTCGCCGAGAAAGCTATCGATCAACGTGCGCCTCCTTCCTGGACGGATGTCGAGATGTAGACGGTGCCGAGTGCTCGCCGGCGACCACGCGCCCGATGTTGCCGGCCGCGAGCTCGAAGACGTGGATCGGAAGGTGATTGTCCATGCAGAGAGACAGCGCCGTCGAGTCCATCACCTTCAGGCCCCGTTCGATCGCCTGCAGGTGGGTGAGCGCCGGGATCAGCTTTGCGTCGGGCTCCTTGCGCGGATCGCCGTCGAACACGCCCGCGACGCCGTTCTTGGCCATCAAGATCGCCTCGGCGCCGATCTCGAGCGCCCGCAGCGCGGCCGCGGTGTCGGTGGTGAAGAACGGGTTGCCGGTGCCGGCGGCAAAGATGACGACGCGGCCCTTTTCGAGGTGCCGGACGGCGCGGCGCCGGATATACGGCTCCGCCACCTCCTGCACCTCGATCGCCGACAGTACCCGCGTGTCGGCGCCATTCCGCTCCAGCGCCTCCTGCACGGCAAGCGCGTTCAGCACCGTCGCGAGCATGCCCATGTAGTCGCCGGTCGCACGATCCATGCCCTGGGCGGCCGCGGCCATGCCGCGGTAGATGTTCCCGCCGCCGATCACGATCGCAATCTCGAGCCCGCCCGCGCGCACCTCGACGAGCTCGCGCGCGAGCCACATCGACCGTGTTCGCGTCGAAGCCGTACTCGGCGGCGCCCATCAGGGCCTCGCCGGAGAGCTTCAGCAGGACGCGCCGGAACGCCACGCGTCGGCGAGGCCAGCTGACCGCGTACCAGGCGTAGTCGAGGAGCTCGATGCCGTGCTCGACCAGGTATTTCGCGACCGTGCCCGTCGACTCGTCCGCCCGATACCACGTCTGCTCGGTCAGCACCGATTCGCCGTAGAACTTTTTGTTCAGCTTGCCCTCGACGATCTTCTCGCGGACGTTCTCCGGCTTCGAGAGGACTTCTTCCGAGTTGGAGAGGATCTCGCGCTCGGCGTCAACCAGCTCCTGCGGCACCTCGTCCCGCGTTCCGTAGGTGGGGCGTGCGAACGCGAGGTGCAGCGCAAGGCTGCGGGCCGCCGCGGCGTCTCCGCCCTTCGTGCGAACGAGTGCGCCGACCTTGTTCGCCGGGCCGTGCACGTAGTACGACAGCGCCTCGCCGTCGCCCGCCTCCATCCGCTTGGCTCCGGCGACCTGGATGTTCTCGCCCAGCCTCGCGGCGAGCTCGACGCGCCGTGGCTCGAGCTCCGCGGCGCGCCTCGCCGCCGTCGAACACGCCGTCAGCACTTGCTCGGCAAACGCGCGGAACTCCTCGTTCTTCGAGACGGGCTCGGTCTCGCAGCCGATCGCGACGATCGGCCGACGTTCTCGTGCACGCGTAGCCGACCTGCCCTCGGTCGTCTCGCGACCGGCACGCTTCGCCGCCGACGCCATGCCTTTCTCGCGCAGCAGCTTGACGGCTTCGTCGAAGTCGCCGTCCGTCTCCTGGAGCGCGCGCTTGCAGTCCATCATCCCCGCGCTCGTCGCATCGCGGAGCTCCTTCACCATCGCGGCGGTGATCTCGGTCACTGCGCTCTCCTCCTCGGTGCTCGGCGCCTCGGCGGCGGTCCGCTCGGCGGCGCGGCTCTGCGGTCGCCGGCTCGCTCGACGTCTGGCTCTGCGGCGGCAGCGGCTGCGGCGGCCTCGGCGCTCGGCCTGCTTCGCGGCGCTTCGGCCGCTCGCGGCTCGCTCGGCGCAGCTTCGCGGCGGCTCGCCGGCTCGGCGGCGCGGCATCTCGTGCGCGGTCACCTTCTGCTTGCCGGCCTCGATGCCGTCGGCGATCGCCTTACGACGAGCGAGCACGAGCGGATCGCGTCGTCGTTGCCCGGGATGACGTAGTCGGCCTCGTCGGGATCGCAGTTCGTGTCGACGAGCGCGATGACCGGCAGGCCGAGCCGGCGCGCCTCGCGCACGGCGAGCTGCTCCTTGCGGAGGTCGACGATGAAGATCGCGTCGGGCTGGCGGCGCATGTCGGCGACGCCGCCGAGGTTCGCCTCGAGCTTCTCGAGCTCGGCCTCCATCGAGATCCGCTCCTTGGCCGGCAGCAGGTCGAGCTGGGCCTCCTGCTTCAGCGCGCGCAGCTCGTGCAGACGCTGGATCCGGTCGGAGATGGTGCGCCAGTTCGTGAGCAGGCCGCCGAGCCAGCGGTGGTTGACGTACGGCATGCCGACGCGGCGCGCCTCGTCGCGACCGCGTCCTGCGCCTGCTTCTTCGTGCCGACGAACAGGATCGAGCCGCCCCGCTCGGCGATGCCTTGCGCGCGAAGTCGTAGCGCCTCGTCGAGCAGCTGCTGCGTCTGCGTGAGGTCGATGATGTAGATGCCGCCGCGCTCGGTGAAGATGAAGCGCTTCATCTTCGGGTTCCAGCGGCGGGTCTGGTGGCCGAAGTGAACTCCGGCCTCCAGGAGGTCCTTCATGGAGACGACGGGCATGGTAGCCCCTTTCTGCGGTTCGGATTGCGGTCCGCCGGCGGGCCCGGTGGGGACCGGCCGAGCAGCCGGCCACCGTCCACCTCGGTCCTCCGCCGGGTCGAGGGAACTGGACGCGGCATGGTACCCCCGGCTGCGCTCGCGCCGAGCGTCCAGGTACGCCTGCGAGGTCCGGCGGCAGCGGCGACTCGACCTCGATCCGCTCGCCGGTGAAGGGATGCGGGAAGGCGAGCCGCGCCGCGTGCAGGAACTGGCGCGCGAGCGCCGGGTCCGGCGACGCCGTAGACGGGGTCGCCCGACGACCGGCAGGTCGATCGCGGCGAGGTGGACGCGGATCTGGTGCATCCGGCCCGTCTCGAGCCGGACGCGGAGCAGCGCGTGCCGGCCGAGGAGCTCGCTCGACCTCGAAGTGCGTCACCGCCTCGCGCGGCGAGTCGGTGTCGAGCGAGATGCGCGTCGGGTCGCCGCGGTCGCGCCCGATCGGCGCCTCGATCCGGCCGGTCCGCGAGCGCGGACGGCCCCGCGACGAGCGCGAGGTAGGTGCGCTCGAGCGCGCGCGCGCGGACGAGCTGCGGACAGCCGCCGGTGCGCCTCCTCCGAGCGCGCGACGACCATCAGGCCCGAGGTGTCGCGGTCGAGCCGGTGGACGATCCCGGCCGCCCGGGCTCGCCGCCCGCGACGCTTGCCCGGCGAGCGCGTCGACGAGCGTCCCGCCGCGTGGCCGGCGCCCGGGATGGACGACGAGCCCCGCCGGCTTGTCGACCACGAGCAGGTGCTCGTCCTCCCAGACGATCGCGCGGCGGCGGGCGGCGCGGGCGGCATCGGGGCGCTTCGCCGGCGCCGGCGAGCCGACCGTCTCGCCGCCCTCGAGCCGGTAGCTCTTCGCCGCGGCGCGCCGTCGACGAGGGCGCCCGCGCGCGACAGCCCGCTCGGCCGCCGCGCGCGAGCCGAGGTGGTCGCGAGGAACCGGTCGAGCCGCTCGCCCGCCGCCTCGGCGGGACGACCGTGTCACCGCGCCGCGACGTCGAGCGGCCGCCGCGGCTGCCGGGGCTCGCGGTCGGCCGCCGACGAGCGCGACGAGCAGGATCACGACGCCGACGACGATGAAGCTGTCCGCGAGGTTGAACGCCGGCCAGTAGCGGAGGTCGATGAAGTCGGTCACGTGGTCGCAGCCGGATGCGGTCGACGAGGTTCGAGAGGCTGCCGCCGATCAGAAGCCCGAGCGCCGCCGGCAGCACCGGGTGCCGCGCGCCCGAGCGGGCGAAGTAGACGAGCATCCAGAGTACGGCGAGCGCGGTGACCACGGTCACGACCGCCGTCGCGCTGCGAGAAGAGCCCGAAGGCGATGCCGGAGTTCTGGACGTGGTGGATCGAGAGCGGGCCGACCACGTGGATCGAGTCGTCGAGGCCGAGCGTGCTCGTGACGACGTGCTTCGTGACCTGGTCGCCGATCACCGCGGCGACGGCGACAGCAACGAGCCCGATCCACTGCGAGAGCCCCGCCGCCAGCGACCGCTCGGCCATCGAGATCGGCGCGAGCGCATCCGTCGACGAGCCGACCCGGATGTCCGCGCGACGCTCGCCGGTCAACCGACGCGCCGCTGGTCGTCGATGCAGAACCGGGCCCATGCGATCACGCGCAGGCGGTCGGCTCCGATCGGTTTGCCACAGACCTCGCAGACGCCGTAGGTTCCGTCCCCGATTCGCCCGAGCGCGGCGTCGATGTCGACGAGCATCTGCTGAGCGCCCGCTTCGAGGCCTTCGTCGAGCTCTCGGTCGAAGGTCGCGGACGCGGTGTCGCCGAGGTGGTTGCCGGTGCCGCTCCCGATCTCGCCGAGCTCGTCCTCCATGCTCCCGGGGTGCTCGGCACGGATGTGGTCGACCGCGCTCTGCAGCCGCGCCCGCTCGTCGAGCAGGAGCTTGCGGAACTCGTCGACACCGGCTGTCTCCATGCCCATCCTCTCCGTTCGACCTCCCGCCAGGATCCTGTCCGCGGCGTGCAGGGCGGAAACGATGCTACCCCCAGGCGAAGTCGCGACCCGACCACGGGCCGCCATCGTCGGAGCCGGCCTCCGGGCCGGCCTCGAACCCCGCAACGGGTGGGAGCTTGGGCGGTTCCGGCACGTTGTCGGAAACCTCTGTGCCCGCCGGCGCCTGCGGTTCCAGGTCGGGCAGAACAGTCTGCTCGGACGGCTTGATCGCCTCGAACTCGCGAGTGTCGTCGCGCCTCGGCCAGTGCTCGCGAAGCGGTGTCGCTGCCGCCGGCGCCTCGGGCTCGAGGGCCGCGCTGCGCTCATCGGCCTGCTCGATCATCCCCAGCGCCGCGCGCAGCTGCGCCTCGACGCGCCGGGCCTCGGCGAACAGGCGTTCGCGCTCGGCTTGGGCCAACCGCGTCACCGACCGTGCCTCGCCGTGCGCCTCTGCCAGGATCAGCTCCGCTTCGCGCTTTGCAGCTTCACGGGCCTCGGCCGCGACGCGTTCGGCGGCCACGAGCGTCGAGGCAAGCAGGCCCTCCCGCTCCTTGGCCTCCTCCAGGCGCTTCTCGACCTCTTCGAGCTTGTCCGTGAGCTCGCCGCGCTCTCGCCAGACCTCCTCGAAGCTGTCGGCGATGTCCTCGATCATCCGGTCGGTGTCGTCGCGCTTGTACCCGCGGAAGGCGCGAGCAATCTTCAGGTGCCGTAGTTCGACTGGTGTGTAACGCATGGCCTCTCCCTTCAGTGCAGGCGCTCGACGACAGCGATGAAGATGCGGTTGAACGCGATCAGTGCGATGACGGCGATCATCGGCGTGAAGTCGATCGGACCGGCGGAGATCGGAATGACCCGGCGCCAGAATCGCAAGTACGGGTCGCAGAGATCGGACAGGAACCCCTGCACCGGCCGTAGCGCGTAGGGCAGCGGCAGCCAGGACGTCAAGATGTACGCCAGGATCGCGAGGATGTAGACGCCGATAAAGACGTTCACGAACAGCTCGACTTCAGTGAGCGCGTCGAGCACCATTACGCGCTCCGTTCGCGACGAACAGGTGTATTCCTACGCGACGGGGTGGCTCAGGCCTGGTTGAAGAAGCCGCCGCGCTCGAGGAGCGCGGCTCGCTGCTCGGCCGAGACCTCCACGTTGCGCGGCGTCAGCAGGAAGACCTTGTCGGCGACTCGCTGCATCCCGCCGTTCAGCGCGTAGGTGAGACCGCTCGCGAAGTCGATCAGACGCTTCGACAGCTCCGCGTCGGCGTTCTGCAGGTTGAGGATCACAGGGATCCCCTGCTTGAACTTGTCGGCGATCTGCTGCGCGTCGTTGAAGCTCCGCGGCAGCACCAGGTGCACGCGCACGCTGCCGGGGTTCGGCACCGCCTCGATGCGAGGCACGCGCGCGGGGGCTTCGCGGACGCGAGAGGCACGGGGCTCGCGCTGGTGACGGACGGCCGGGACGCGCGACGTCGGCTGGTCGGCCTCTGACTCCGTCCAGTCGTCGAAGTCCTGGTTGCGGCGCCGCGGTGTCAGGCGGCGGACGTTCGGACGCTCGCGGTAGCTCTGCTCGAGGCTCTCTTCCGCCGAGAAGCCGTCCTCGTCGTCCCAGTCGTCATCCTCTTCGGCGATGCCGAAGTACACGAGGGTGCGGTTCCAGAGGTCGCCGATAGGCATGTGCGCGGAGATCTTAGGCTCTTCAATCGCGAAAGAGGATCGAGCCCACGCGGACGTAGGTCGCTCCTTCTTCGGCAGCAACAGCGTAGTCCTGCGTGGTCCCCATCGAAAGCTCTGCGAGCCCGTGCTCGCCGGCCAGCTCGCGCAGCCGCCGGAACCAGGCGCGCGACTGCTCGGGGGAGGCCGCGGCAGGAGGCATCGTCGACAGCCCCCGAATGTCGTAGGCCAGGTAGCTGCCGATCGCCACAGGCTCGACGCCGCCCTTCGAGCCCTCGCCCGCGAGATTCACCTGGACGAGCGCCGGCACCTCCAGGCGCCGTGCCGCCGAGTCGGAGTCGAGGGAGTGCACGAGCTGGCAGATCCGGTTGACGACCTTCACCTTGTTCGACTGCAGCCGCCCGATGAAGTGCCAGCTGAACGCATCGCCGTACTCGGCGTGCTTCTCTTCGAGCGCCTGAGCGCGGTTCTCCCCCACTACCGTCACACCCGCCTCGACGAGCGCCGCCATGTCGGCGAGCGAAACGTACTTCGTCGCGGCGACGACCGTCACGGACGGGCCGACCGCGGCCTGCACCTGGGCGAAGCGCTTCCGGATCTCGTCAGGCGAGAGCACCGATCACCCCCTGCACCCCGCGCGCGCGCCCGTCGCGCCGGTGCGAGAAGAACAGCTGCGGGTTGTCGCGGGTGCACAGGTCGACGCGCTCGACCCGTTCGACCCCGGCCGCGAGGAGCGCGCGCTCGGCAGCGCGCCAGAGGTCGAGCTTCCCCAAGCTCGTGAGATCGTCGTCGAAGAGCACCGACACCTCCCGCCCGACCTCGTAGCAGCACGGGCCGATCGCCGGCCCGATCACCGCCGCCTTCGGGCCGTCGCCGAGCGCGGCCACGCCGGCCGCGACGACGCCTTGCGACAGCCCGCGCCAGCCGGCGTGCAGCACGGCCAGCGCACGCCGGCCGCCCGTGACCGCGACCGCAATCGGCAGGCAATCGGCCGACATCGCGAGCATCGGCAGCTGCGCCTCGTCGGTCCAGAGACCGTCGCCTGGCTCTCGCCGGCGACCGGGAAACGCACGGTTGATCGTCGGCGAGTGCACCTGGCGGTTGACGGCGAGCCGGTCGGCGGGCAGTCCCATCGCTTCGCAGGCCAGCCGCCGGTTCTGCTCGACACGCTGGAGGCTGTCGCCCGTTCCGGTGGTCAGGTTCAGCGAGTCGTACGGCGGGTCGCTAACGCCACCCGCCCGCGTGGTGAACGCAACGAGGTACCCCGGCTCGTTCCACCAGATCATGCGAGCAGGCTCCCGGCCCGGGCGAGCAGCTGTTCTCGCGTGTTCAGCGACGGGTCGCGAACGACCTCGTTGAGCAGCTCTCGAAGGGCCTGCCCGAGCTTCGGGCCTGGCGGGTAGCCGAGCTCGACGAGGTCGTTGCCGTCGATCGCGAGATCGCGCAGCCGATGCGGGTTGTGACGCTCGCGCTGGATCACCTTCCGGAACCTCGCCACGCGCTCGAGGTCGGCCTCCGGCGGGGCGTCGCCCTTCCCGAGCAGGTCGGCCTGCTTGTGGTCGAGCAGGTCGAGTGTGAGCCCCGTGCCGTATCGCGCTAGCAGCGTACGCGCGCGCAGCGGGTCGGCCTTGCCCGGGTCGACCATGTGGCCACGGACGATGCGGACGACGCGCTTCCGCAGCTCCGTCGGGTAGCGCAGACGCTCGAGCGCGGCGTCCGCGAGCTGGGCGCTCACCTGTTCGTGGCTCTTGCTCGAATAGCCGGGGCGTGCGTAGTAATGGAGACGGCCGTCCGTCCCACGCCAGGCCACCTGCGGCTTGCCCGCGTCGTGGAAGAGCGCAGCCAGGCGCACGCGCAAGGGTGTGCCTGCGTCGGCGGCGGCCTGGACGACCGCGAATGTGTGCTCGTCGACCGTCAGGTCGTGGTAGCGGCTCTCTTGCACGAAGCCGATCGACGGCGCCAGCTCGGGCAACAACTCCGCCAGGACTCCGGTGTCGCGCGCGATCCGAAGCGCCTTGGCAGGCTGGGCTCCCAGCAGAAGCTTCGACAGCTCACCCAGCCCGTCCGCCGCGAGCCCGCCCCCGATCCGTTCGCCCGAGACCAACCGCACGCTCGCCGCCTCCTCGCGCATCTGCGCCAGCGTCTGCTCATCCGGGTCGAGACCGAGTTGCGAGATGAACCGGAGCCCGCGCACCAGCCGCAGCGGATCTTCGGCGAAGCTCTGCGGCGTCACGGTGCGAAGAACCCGTCGCTCCAGGTCGGCAGCACCGCCGTACGGGTCGACAAGCGTGCCGTCGGAGAGGCGCCGCGCCATTGCGTTGACGGTGAAGTCGCGACGGCGCAGGTCGTCTTCGACCGATGCCTTCGGGTCGACCACGATCTCGAAGTCGTGCCGGCCGGGGCCCGTCGAGAGCTCGCGGCGCGGTGGCGCGAGCTCGATCCCGGCACGTGCGAGCGACCGCGCGTCCGGATCGCGCGGGAAGTAACGGACGCCGACGGGGCGGCCGGCCACGTTCAGCTCCTCGACGCGTCCCGAGTGCGCGAGCACCGCGCGAAGAGCTGCGATGTCCACGCCCGGCACCAGGAAGTCCGCGTCCTTTGCATCCACGCCGAGCAACCCGTCGCGCACGGCGCCGCCGACGACGTAGGCGTCGAGATCGAGCGAGCGGATGTGATCCTCGATCGCCTTCGACACGGGCGGCCCTTCTACAGGAGGGCGATCGCTTCGATCTCGACGAGCGCGCCTGATGGCAGCTTCGCGACCTCGACCGTCGAACGCGCGGGAGGCGCGTCGCCGATGTGCTTGGAGTAGACCTCGTTCATCCCGACGAAGTCGTCGAGGTGCTGCAGGAACACCGTCGTCTTCACGAGCTTTGCCAGCGACGTGCCCGCCGCCTCGAGGATCGCACCGAGGTTCGCGAACACCTGCTCCGTCTGCGCGCCGATGTCGCCCGGGACGAGCTCTTTCGCGCCCGGCTTCAACGCGAGCTGGCCCGAGACGAACACGAAGCCGTTCGCCTTGATCGCCTGTGAATACGGTGCGCCCTGGAACGGGGCGGGCGCAGCCTCGGTGCGAACGACATCCTTGCTCACGATCTCTCCTCCTTAGGGAACGGGTACGGGACGACAGGCCTGGCCGAGCGCTGCGCCGACAGCCTTGAAGATCGCGGCGAGGACATGCTGCGGGTCGGTCCCCTCGACGAGCCTGATGTGGAGATTGATCCCAGCAGCCTCGGCCGCCTCGGCCAGAAATCGCGACGCGACGTCGGTGGACAGCCCGCCGACTCGCTGGTCGGAAAAGTCGACGTTGGTGACGAGGCGCGGGGTCTCGTCACGATCGAGCACGGCCAGCGCCAGCGCCTCGGCCGCAGGCGCGAGCGCCCAACCGGTGCCTGCCGCGCCGGCTTCGCCCAGCCGCTCCCGGACGGCTCGCCCGACCGCGCGACCGGCCGCCACAACCGTGTCGTCCGCAGCGCCGGGAGCAACCTCGAGCGCGAGCTGAAACCGGGCTGAGCGCGCAAGCTCGCCGATCAGGTAGTCCAGCACGGGCAGCCCCGTCGTGACATTCGCGCTGCCGGTGGCGGCGAGTGTCATGCGCACTCCGGCGGGGGTTTCGGACATCGAGTGAGCGTACCCGGTCGCCGCGGAACGACAGTTAGGCGTCGACGCGTTCGATGTGCGCGCCGAGCGCGCGCAGCCGATCGTCGATGCGCTCGTAGCCCTTGTCGATCTGGTGCGCGTCGCCGATCGTCGACGTGCCCTCGGCACAGAGGGCGGCGATCACCATGGCCATCCCGGCGCGAATGTCTGGGCTCGACATCCGCTGGCCGTAGAGCCTGGCGGGGCCTGTCACGACCGCGCGGTGCGGGTCGCACAGAATGATCCGTGCACCCATCGACACGAGCTTGTCGACGAAGAACAGGCGGCTCTCGAACATCTTCTCGAAGACGAGCACGGTGCCTCGCGCCTGCGTCGCGACGACCACCGCAATCGACGTCAGGTCGGCCGGGAACTGCGGCCACGGGCCGTCCTCGACCTTCGGGATCGCGCCACCGAGGTCGTCGACGATCACGAGCTCTTGATCGGGCGGCACGCGCACCCAGTCCTCTCCGAGCTCGACCTGGATGCCGAGCCGACGCAGCACGGGCAGCACCGGCCAGAGGTCGTCGGGCGAGATTCCTTCGATCGTGATGTCGCCGCCAGTGACGGCCGCCATCCCGATGAAGCTGCCGACCTCGATGTGCTCGGGGCTGATCGCGTGCGTGCCGCCGGAGAGCCGCTCGACGCCTGTGATCTCGAGCACGTTCGATCCGATCCCATCGATCTCCGCGCCGAGCGACGTGAGCATGCGACAGAGATCCTGGACGTGCGGTTCGCTCGCCGCGTTCGAGATCGTCGTCCGGCCGGGCGCCAGGCTCGCGGCCATGACCGCGTTCTCGGTCGCCATCACCGACGGCTCGTCGAGATGGATGTGAGCACCCCGAAGCGTTCCGGCCAGCTCGTAGCGGACACCGTACTCGAGCGTCGCGCCGAGCTCCGCGAACGCATGGATGTGTGGATCGAGGCGCCGGCGGCCGATCACGTCGCCGCCCGGCGGTGGGACGCTTGCACGTCCGAGCCGTGCGAGAAGTGGGCCCGCAAGCAGGAAGGAGGCACGGATGTGGCTCGCCAGCTCGAGGTCGATCTCGTGGCCCACCTCGCGCGCCCGCACGCGCACCTCGTTCGCCCCCACCCACTCCGTCTCGGCGCCGAGACTGGCGAGCAACGCCAACATCGTGTCGACATCGCGGATGCGCGGAACATTCGTCAGTGTCACCGCTTCGTCGGTGAGCAGGCAGGCGGCCAGGATCGGCAGGACGCCGTTCTTGTTCCCGGCGGCTCGGACACGACCCGAGAGCGGATGGCCGCCCTCGATCACGAACGAGTCCGTCACTGGGGTAGCGACGGTCGAGGCCACGAGGAGAACTATGCTACCGCCCGCGATGGCACCCACCCGCGACCAGGCCTGGGCGACGTTGACCCGCTATACGACGAGTGAGGCGCTGCTACGCCATGCACTCGCGGTGGAGGCGTCGACGGCGTCGTACGCAAGCCGGTTCGGCGAGGACGAAGAGCTATGGCGTGTAGCCGCCCTGCTGCACGACTTCGACTACGAGATTCACCCGACGCTCGACAAGCATCCCCAGGACGGCGCGCCGATCCTGCGCGAGGAGGGCTATCCGGAGGTCGTGATCGACGCGGTGCTCTCGCACGCCAATCACCTTGGACTGGTACGCGACACGCCGCTCAAGCGCGCGCTCTTCGCCTGCGACGAGCTCTCGGGCTTCGTGCACGCCTGCGGCCTCGTCCGGCCGACCGGGCTCGAAGGGCTCGAGCCAAAGTCGGTCAAGAAGAAGCTGAAGCAGCCCTCGTTCGCGGCCGGTGTCTCACGCGACGACGTCTACGAGGGCGCGCAGCTCCTCGAGCTCGAGCTCGACGAGCACATCGCGAACGTCGTCGCAGCGTTGCGGCCCATCGCCGGCGAGCTCGGCCTCACGGGCTGATCCCGCTCGCGGCTTCGAGCCCGTCGAGCAGCCGAACGAGATCGGCGTCGTCGTTCCACCAGCCGACCGACGCGCGGAGCATCCCGGTGCCCGGAAGCTCGCGCATGATCACGCCGCGTTCGTAGAGCGCTGCGGCGATCTGAGCAGAGTCGCTTCCTCCGCGGGCGCGGAACGAGATGAGCGTCCCTTGCCCCGGCTGGGTGACGACGTCATGGCCCGCTTCGGCGAGCAGAGCCCGGCAGCGTTCGCTCAGCTCTCGAGCCCGCTCGAAGCGGCCCTCGGGCGGATCGGTCAGCGCGGCTTCCAGCCCGGCCAGTGACGCGGCCGGCGTGAACACCGGGTCGAACCGCGCGGCTCCCGGCTTGGGCTCCCACGTTCCGGCCGCGATGTCGTACGCCGCCTGCGACGGGTAGGAGACGAGCTTCGGAGGCAGCGCCTCGGGCTCGCGAACGTACAGCCCGCCCGTCGCATCGGGGCCGCAGAGCCATTTCTGCCCGCTGATCGTGTAGTAGTCGGCCTCGACGGCGTCGACGTCGAGCGCGCCCACCGACTGTGCACCGTCGACCAGAACGGGCACACCGGTCGCCGCCTGCAGCTCGCGCCAAGGAAAGACGGTGCCGTCCAGCCACGACACCGCCGAGATCGCAATCAGCCGTGTGCGACCGGTCACCTGGGCGCGTACCGCGTCGAACACCCGCTCGGCGGGCAGACCGTTCACGCGCGCGATCCGGAGCTGGACACCGGCCGCGACCAGCGGGCCGGTGAGACCGAAGTGCTCGGCGTCGGTGGTAGCAACCTCGTCGCCGGGACCGAGCGCAAGGCCCGAGACGACGACATGAACCCCTTGGGTGGTTGACTCGGTCAGCGACACGCAACCCGCCGGTACGCGGATCTGGGCCGCCAGGAGCGCGCGCACGCGGTCGCGCCGGGCAAGCATCTCGTCGAAGTAGGCACGGCCACCGCGCCCGTTCACGGCCTCCCACTCTCGGAGCCCCGACATCGCATCGAGCGCAGATTGCGAGAGCGGCCCGAACGTGCCCGCGTTCAAATAGGCGTGCTCGTCGAGCACGGGAAACCGAGCACGCAGCTCCGGCCAGTTCATTCGACAGTCACCTCCACGGGAGCATGATCCGACAACAACACACCGTCGTACAGTCGCTGTGCCTCCGGCCACACCCGTAGCGGCGACGAAGCCGCGCCGCGCACGAGCACGTGGTCGATCCCCGGCCCGGGCTGTGAGAAGCCCCAGTCGGGGCCGCTGAGCTCGCGCAGGGTCTGCGACGTCTCGACCGACACGTTGAAATCGCCCGCCAGCACCACGACGTCGTCCGGCTTCGCCTCCGAGACGGCGAACCACGCCGCCCGCCGCAGCTCCGCATCGGGGAGCCGCCGGTCGGGCGAGCTCGTGCAATGCGTGTTCGCGATCAGGAACGTCCGGCCCTCGCCGTCCGCAACGCGCACGGCCTGCACGATGCGGCGCTCCTTCGCCCAGGCGAGCCGCAGGTGCGGCCCCAGCTCGAGCGCACGCGACTGGGTACGACGAAAGCGGCGCGTGTTCAGCGTCAACGTTCGGCGCTCCAGCAGGCGCAGGTGGGGAGACAGGGCGATCGCGTTTCCCTGTCCGGAGAACGCCGATCGCAACAGTCCGTTGTGCAACGCGGTCAGCCGGCGCCCGGCCTCGCGCGTGATCGGCAGCGGGCCGGCCATCGGTCGCGCGGCGACGTCCCCGGCCGCGAACCTGCCCAGGGCCCATGCCGGAACCTCCTGCACGCAGAGGACTCCGGGCTCGTCGGTGAGGACAAGCTGCAACATCTCGTCGAGAAACGCATGACGCTGCGGCGGCTTCGCATTTCCGTGGAAGAGGTTCCAGCTTCGGATCAGCACGCATCTACGCTACTTCGGTGCACGTGCTGCTCGCCGACCCGCCCGCCTTCACCCCGTGGTACGACCACGAGCTGGCGGCAGCCCTGGCCCGGAAAGGCGCCGACGTCGAGCTCGCGACATCGCGGTTTCGCTTTGGAGAGACCCCGGCTCCGGATGGCTACCGGCGCACCGAGCGCTACTACCCCATCTCGTCCAGGCTCTTCAAGCGCTCACGCCTGCGATTGCCCCTGAAGGCAGCGGAGCATCTGGGCGTGCTCGCGTCGCTCGCGTGTGCCCGCCCCGACGTCGTTCACGTGCAATGGCTCGCGCTGCCGCACGCCGATGTACATCTGCGCTTTCGCGTCCCGTCGGTCTTCACCGCGCACGACCTGCTGCCTCGCCGCACCTCCGGCCGGACCGACCTGTGGCGGCGTCTGCTGCACCGCTTCGACCGGATCGTCGTTCACTCCGAGCGTGGGCGCGAGACGCTGGCCGAGCTTGGCATCGACGCGACGGTCATCCCTCACCCCGTCTACCCCAGCCGTGCGACGCGCGCTGACGACGGCCGCACGCTGCTGTCGCTCGGCGTCATCCGGCCATACAAGGGGCTGCCGGACGCGATCGAAGCAACCAGCCGGATCCCACGCGCACGGCTCCTCGTCGCCGGCGACCCGGCGATGCCGCTCGACGGCCTCCGCTCGGCGGAACGCGTCGAGTGGCGCCTGGGCTTTCTCTCGCAGCCGGAGCTCGATCGGGCTCTCTCGGAGGCGACCGTCGCGGTGTTCCCATACCGCGCGGAGCTCGACCAGTCGGGCGCGCTGCTTCAGGCGCTCGGCGCCGGCGTGCCCGCGGTCGTCTACGACGTGGCGGGCCTCGGCGAGCCGATCCGCCGATATGGCGCGGGCACGGTCGTGCCCGCCGGCGACATCGCCGGGCTGACCGAAGCTGTGCGCAACCTGTTCGACGATCCAGCGGCGCTGGCCGCAGCCCGGGCCGGCGCCGAGGCCGCGCGGCGTGAGCTCACCTGGGCCGTGTCAGCCGCCCAGCACCTGGCGCTGTACGAGGAGCTTGTGTGATCTTCCGGCGTTCGCGGTATCAGGAGATCATCGACAGGCAACTCGATCTCTTCCTGCGCGAGCATCGTGACGTGCTCGAAGACGTCGACACGCGACTCGCGCGGTACAACGCCGCGGAACGCGACGAAGCGGAGGAGCTGTACGGCGACTACGTCGACGCGGTCGAGACCGGCACCGAGATCCTCGCCGACCTGCGTGACAACTACGCGCAGTCGCTCGACGATCCGGAGCCATACCTCGCCGATTTCAACCGCACCGTCGCCAAGCGTCTGCCCGCGTACGCGCTCGAGATCGAGAACAGGTAGATGGCTGAGCGCATCGAGGACTACGGCCTCGTCGGCGACATGCAGACCGCGGGCCTGGTCGGGCGCGACGGCTCGATCGACTGGCTCTGCTTTCCCCGCTTCGACTCCGGCGCCTGTTTCGCGGCGGCACTCGGTTCGCGCGACCATGGACGCTGGCTGCTGGCGCCCGATTCGGGCGGGCCGGCAACCGAACGCCGGTATCGGAAGGAATCGCTGGTGCTGGAGAGCGAATGGCTGACGCCCACGGGCCGTGTGCGCGTCACCGACTTCATGCCGCCTCGGGGCCAGAAACCGGACATTGTCCGGATCGTCGACGGGCTCGAGGGCGCGGTCAAGATGCGGACGGAGCTGATCATCCGCTTCGACTACGGCAACACCCTGCCCTGGGTCCGCCGGCTCGAGGATCAGACGTTGATCGCCATCGGAGGCCCCGACGCGCTCGCACTGCGGACGCCGATCGACCTCGAGCCGGAGGGGATGAGTCACACTGCCGAGTTCACCGTCCGCGCCGGCGAGCGCGTGCCGTTCGTCCTCACGTGGTTCCCGTCGGCGCAGCGGCCACCGACACCGGTCGATCCCGAGCGCGCGCTCGCCGAGACGGAGTCATTCTGGCTGCAGTGGATCCAGAGCTGTCAGTACGACGGGATCTACAGGGAGGCGGTGCACAGCTCCCTGATCGCGTTGAAGGCGCTCACGTACCTGCCGACCGGCGGCATCGTCGCCGCACCGACCACGTCGCTACCGGAGCGCATCGGCGGCGACCGCAACTGGGACTACCGGTACTGCTGGCTGCGCGACGCGACGTTCACGTTGATGGCGATGCTGAACGCCGGCTTCACCGAGGAGGCGCGCCGCTGGCGCGACTGGCTCCTGCGGGCGATCGCAGGCGACCCGGCGAAGATGCAGATCCTCTACGGCGTCGCCGGCGAGCGTCGCGTCCCCGAAGCCGAGCTCGACTGGCTGCCGGGCTATGCGGGCTCGAGCCCGGTGCGGGTCGGGAACGCCGCGCACGAGCAGTTCCAGCTCGACGTGTACGGCGAGCTGATCGACTCGCTGCATCTCGGCCGCATCCACGGCCTCCCCTCCGACGAGCACGTGTGGTCGTTGCAGCGTCACGTGATGGATTTCCTGGAGAGCGCATGGGACGAGCCGGACGACGGGATCTGGGAGGTGCGCGGCGGGCGGCGGCACTTCACACATTCGAAGGTGCTCGCCTGGGTCGCCTTCGACCGGGCGATCGCAGGGGTCGAGCAACTCGACCTCCGCGGCCCCGTCGACCGCTGGCGGCGCATCCGGCAGACGATTCACGAAGAGGTGTGCCGCGAGGGCTTCAACGTGGAGCTGAACTCGTTCACGCAGGCCTATGGCTCGGCCGATCTCGACGCGTCGGCACTCCAGATTCCGCTGGTCGGGTTCCTGCCCCCAAACGATCCGCGGGTGATCGGGACGGTCGAGGCGATTCAGCGCCACCTCACGCGCGACGGCTTCGTACAGCGATATGCAACGAAGAACACGGGCGCGGTCGACGGGCTGAGCGGCGGCGAAGGCGTGTTCCTTCCGTGCTCGTTCTGGCTCGTCGATGCGCTGTTGATGCTGGATCGCCAGGTGGAGGCGACCGCACTGTTCGAGCAGCTGCTCGCAGTCCGGAACGACCTGGGCCTGATCTCGGAGGAGTACGACCCGGCCGAGAAGCGTCTGCTCGGCAACTTCCCCCAGGCGTTCACACACGTCGGTCTGGTCAACTCGGCCTTCAACCTCTCGCACCACGCGAAGCCGATGCACCAGCGCTCACGCTCGAGGCACTAGCCTGAACGCCCGACTATGCGCCTTCCTTCAGCGATGCCCGAAGTGATGCGCGCGCGGCAGCGCTGAGCTGACCTCCGCGTCGCTCGCGGCCTGGCGCGCCAGCGGTCCGAGCGACTCGAGGCCCGACACGAGCAGGTTGATGTTCTTGCCGTGCCGTTCGAGCTTTCCCTGCGCGAGGATCAGCGGCTCGCCACGAACGATGCCCCGATGAGCTTCGTACACGTGCGACGGCACGATCAGGTTGGACTGGCCGTGCTCGTCTTCGATCAGCATGAAGACGATGCCCTTTGCCGTCGCCGGACGCTGCCGCGCGATCGCCAGGCCCGCCACCCGCACCTGCGCCTCATGCGACGCGGTCGCGAGCTCGGCCGAGGTGAGGATGTCCGCGTCGAGATGCGGGCGCAGCAGCTCGAGCGGATGGACGCCCACCGAGAGCGATGTGTGCCGGTAGTCGGCGAGCATCAGCTCCCACGGCGTCTGCTCGGGTAGCTCCGGCGTCTCGGAGGTGGGCTCGAGCGGCAACGCAAGCTGGCGGTTGCCGCCGGCGACGTTCTCGCTACGCGCGGTCGCGCCGAGCCGCCAGAGCAGGTCGCGGCGCCTCCCCCACTCGTCGCAGGCGCCTGCCGCGATCAGGGCCTCGAGCGCTCCGCGCTTGACCGGCGCGCGGCGGGCAAGATCGCCGAGATCTCCGAAGGGCGCTTCCGTCTCGACCGCACGCGCCTCCTGCTCGCCCACCGACTGCACGTAGCCGAGCCCGACCCGCACCGCACCATCCTCGATGGCGCACTGCGCGCCGGAGCGGTTGATGTGCGGCGGGCGAACATCCACCCCGCGCCGCTGCGCGTCGCGCACAAGCGACGACGGCGGATAGAACCCCATCGGCTGCGCGTTCATCAACGCGCAGAGAAACTCCGCCGGGTAGTAGCGGCGCAACCACGCCGACTGGTAGGCCAGCAGCGCGAACGCCGCTGCGTGGGATTTGGGAAAGCCGAAGCCCGCGAAGCCGACCAGCTTGTCGTAGATCGTGTGCGCCGTCTCCTCGTCGATGCCGTTGCCGAGGCAGCCTTCGACGAATCGCGGCCGGTACGCCTCGATCGCCTCCTCGCTGCGCTTGCGGCTCATTGCGCGCCGCAGCCCTTCGGCTTCGCCGATCGTGAAGCGTGCAGCCGCCATCGCCACATCGAGCACCTGATCCTGGAAGACGACGACGCCGAGCGTGTCGCGCAGCGCCTCCCGCAACGACTCGTGCTCGACCGGCGGCTCGAAGGCCGGGTCGGCACGCCGTTTGCGCCGGTGCTCGATGTAGGGATGCACCGCCTTGCCTTGGATCGGGCCAGGGCGCACGAGCGCCACCTGCACCGTCAGGTCGTCGAGGCTCTCGGGCTGTGTCTGCAGCAGGCTCTGCATCTGCGCCCGGCTCTCGATCTGGAAGACGCCGACCGTGTCTGCCTGCTGGATCTCGGCGTACACCGCCGCATCGGTGAGCGAGATCCGCGACAGGTCGATCGGCTCGCCGCGTGTGGTCGCGATCCTGTCGATCGCTTCCTCGACAGCCGACAGCATCCCCAGGCCGAGCAGGTCGATCTTCAGGAACCCGGCATCGCTGCAGCTGTCCTTGTCCCATTGACAGATCTGCCGGCCGGCCATCGCCGCGGGCTGCACGGGGACGAGGTCGATCAGCGGCCTGGTCGAGATGACCATGCCGCCGGGATGCTGGCTGATGTGGCGCGGCAGGCCGGCAATCTCGCCGGTCAGCTCGCGGAACGCATCCCAGCGTGGCCCGGTGTGGTTGCCGGAGACCCCGTCGAGCTCGCCGGCGATCTGCCCCGCGTCCCAGCCGTCGACGAGCCGCGCAATCCGCTCCAGCTCGGCGAACGGCAGGCCGAGTGCCTTGCCGATGTCACGAATTGCGCCGCGGCTGCGGTAGGTCGCGAAGCTCGCGACGAGCGCCGCGTGCTCGCGACCGTAGCGCTCGGTGACACGGACGATCAGCTTCTCGCGAATCTCGCGCGGGAAGTCGAGGTCGATGTCGGGAACGGCAACCATCTCGTCGTTGATGAAACGACCGAGCGACAGTCCTGCCGAGACGGGGTCGACGTGCGAGAGCCCGGTCAGGTAACAGACGATCGAACCGACACTCGAGCCCCTCCCCCGTCCCGGCGGCAGCGCGTGCCGTGGACTGCCGGGCCCGCGCACTTCGAGCGCGCACTCGCGGGCCAGCTCGAGCACCTCCCAGTGCAGCAGGAAGAAACCGGCAAGGCCGAGCCGCCCGATCAGTTGCAGCTCCTCGTCGAGCCGCTCGCGCGCGCGCCGCCTGTGTCTCCTGGCATCTGCGTAGCGCTCGGCGAATGCGCGGTCGCAGACCTCGCGCAGCTGAACGTCGGCGAGATCGGGCCCGCCGGAGAAATCGGGATAGCGATAACCGAGCTCCCGCGTCAGGTCGAACTCGCAGCGCTCGGCGATCGCGCGCGTCCGCCCCGCCGCGCCGGCCGGCAGCCGCTCGAGCATCTCTGCAGGCGCAAGCAAGACACTTTCGTGGTTGCCGCGCCGTTCGCGTTCGCAGCCGTCGAGCGACGTCCGTTGCTTGATTGCGACGAGCGCATCCTGCAGACGCGCGCGGCGGCGGCGATCGGCATGCACGTTTCCGGTCGCAACGGTGGGAACATGCAGCGTCTCGGCGAGCGCGGACAGCGCCGCGTTTCTACGCGTATCGCCGCGCTCGTAGGGACGCTGCAGCTCGACGAAGAACGCGCCCGGAAACGACCGCGCCAGTCGCACGGCAGTGTTCGGATCGACGGTGCCGAGCCCGTGACGCGCGCAGCCGGACAGCGCGACGAGCCCTTCGGCATGCTCGGCGACGAACTCGACGCTCGTGGCCGCAGGCAGCAGCTCGCGCTCTCTCCCCGGGACGCGGGTGCGCGCATGCGCGTCGGTGAGGATGCGGCAGAGGTTCGCGTAGCCCTGCTGGGTCTCGCAGAGCAGCGTCAGATGCGAGCTGTCTTCGACGGCTCCCGCTCCAGCGTCGGCGAAACCGCCGCCTCCGCTCCTGGTCGGCTCCGTCGAGCCTACGCCGACGGTGACTTCGGCGCCGGTGATCGGCCGGACGCCGAGATGCTTCGCAGCGTGGGCGAACTCGAGCGAGCCGTAGACACCGTCGTGGTCGGTGAGGGCGAGTGCGTCGTAGCCAAGCTCGGCCGCGCGCGCGACCAGCGCTTCGGGTTGCGATGCCCCGTCAAGGAACGAGTACGCCGAATGTGCGTGCAGCTCGACGTAGGTCACGCGCACCGGTTTTCAAGCACGCTGCGTGAACCAGGCTCCCGCGTCGTCGTCGTGGAAGACGACGGTGTTCTCACCCGTTTCGAGGACCACCTCGAAGTAGCGGCGGGCGATCGGCTCCTCGGTCCACCAGCGGTCGACGACACGCCACTCCTCACGCACGGTCGAGACGTCTTGCCGGTTGACGCGGCGCGGCAGACCGCCTGCGTGGCTTTCGACCAGCGCAGGGCGAGGCGCATTCAGTCGACGCGCGGCACGAGAACTGCGCGTGCTTCGGGTATGCGCGACCACGGTGCCACCTCCACGACCGTCGAGACTCCGCCTGCTCCGACAGCCGCCCGCACCTGACGCAGGCCCTCCCGGAGCCGGTGCTGCAGCACCTCTCCTTCCGCAGCGACCAGTTCGAGCTGCTCTCCGGTGTGCTCGGCCAGCGACGACACCTCGAGGCGTAGCTTGAGCGCCGGCGCCGGCAGCTCGGTGAGCTTTGCTCCCAGCGCCGCCCGCAGCCGCGCCGGGTCGGCGGTCGGCTCGCGCAACGTGACCGTCCGGCGCCACGAGGCGCCGCCGACCAGTCGCGCCCACACCGCGACCTTCCTCGGCGGTCGCCCCGCGCGTTCCGGACGTGCGAGGAGGCGGTCGACCAGCACGGCCAGGCCGCGCCGGAGGGTCAGCTCGTTGCCGACCGCCTCCGGGAACTCGAGCGTCTCGTGCAAGGCGGCCACCGGCCGTCTCGGAGCGACGCTGCTGTCCCGCTCTCCTCTCGCCAGGCTCCAGGCGCGCCGGCCGTCCGGCCCCAATCGGTCGGCAACGGCGGCACCCGGCAGCCCGGCAAGCTGTCCGATCGTGCGAATTCCCAGCTCCTCCAGCTCCTCGTAGCGCTCACGCTCGAGCGGTAGGAGCTGAAGCGGCAGCGGCGCGAGGAACGAGCGCGTGCGGTCGTCTGAGACGATCAACGCCTGCCCTGGCCGGGCGACATTTGCCGCGGCGAGCGCCGCCAGGCGCCGTTCGGCCGCTCCGGCACGGCCGTCCCACGTGGGGCCGACCGCGGCCAAGGCCCGCTTGAGCGCCGGCTCCAGTCCGCCGTAGAGCCGCTCGATCCCTTTCGTCTCGAAGTAGACGATTCCCGGCTCGATCGGCTCGACCTGGAAGCCCGCGTCCTCGAGTCGCCGCAGGATCTCTTCCCAGGCCTGCTCTACCGCCGCCGGATCCTGCTCGACCAGCTCGAGCTGCGGGCAGGTCGCCAGCGCCTCGCCGAGCCGCATCCCCGGCCGCACGCCCAGCGCCGCTGCTGGCCCGGTGACCGAGCCGATCAGCGTCTCTCCGGGCAGCGGCGCAAGAGCGGCCGGCTTCGCCTGCAGCCTGGGCCGAAGCCGCAGAGCAGCCCGTAGATCAAAGGCCTGGATGACGATTGCGGCGATCACGGGAACGTCTGTTCTACACGAACATACGTTCTCCTGTCAAGAGGGGGACTATTCCTTCGCGATAGCGGAAGAATGTCTTTTGAATGGCCGATCCGATCCAGGACGTCGAACAGCTGCGCAGGCTGCAAGCGCTGACCGACGTCGCCCTGGGCCACCTGCAACTCGAAGAGCTGCTGACCGCGCTCCTCATCCGGACTCGCGACATCCTCGAGGTCGACACGTGCGCCGTGCTGCTCTACGACGAGGAGACCCAGGAGCTGGTGGCGCGCGCGGCGATCGGGATCGAGGAGGAGGTCGAGCAGGGCGTGCGCATCCCGATCGGGCGCGGCTTCGCCGGCCGGATCGCCGCCGACCGCGAGCCCGTGATGCTCGACGACGTCGACCACGCCGACGTCCTCAATCCGATCCTGCGCGAGAAGGGCATCAAGTCGATGCTCGGCGTGCCGCTCCTGCTCGACAGCCGGGTGCTCGGCGTCCTCCACATCGGCACCCTCATTCCGCGCGCCTTCTCCGACGTCGACCTCGAGCTGATGCAGTTCGTCGCGCACCGGGCAGCGATCGCGATCGACCACGCCCGCCTCTACGAAGCCGAGCAGGCGGCACGGCAGCAGCTCGAGCACATGCAGGCGGTCACTGACGTCGCTCTCGCCCACCTCGAGCTCGAGGAGCTGCTCGGCCTGCTGCTGCCGCGGATCCGCGACATCCTCGAGGTCGACACGTGCGCCGTGCTGCTCTACGACGAGGAGACCCGAACGAGCTCGTCGCGCACGCGCCGCCGTCGGGATCGAGGAGGAGGTCGAGCAGGGCGTGCGCATCCCGATCGGGCGCGGCTTCGCCGGCCGGATCGCCGCCACGCACCGGCCTGTCATCCTCGACGACGTCGACCACGCCGACGTGTTCAACCCGATCCTGCGCGAGAAGGGCATCAAGTCGATGCTCGGCGTGCCGCTGCTCATCGAGGACAAGATGCTCGGCGTCCTCCACGTCGGCACCCTGACTCCTCGCGCCTTCGACAAGGGCGACCTCGAGCTCCTGCAACTCGTGGCCGACCGTGTCGCGCTGGCGATCGAGCGGGCTCGCCTCCACGAGGAGGTTGTCATGCTCGACCAGCTCAAGCTCAACTTCGTCGCGATCGCCTCGCACGAGCTGCGCACGCCCGCCACGTCGGTCTACGGCGTCCTCGCGACGCTCGTCGAGCGAGGCGAACGCTTTCGGCCGAGACGCGCGACGAGCTGCATGCGTGTCGGCTACGAGCAGGGGGACCGGCTGCGCCGCCTGCTCGAGCAGCTGCTCGACCTCTCACGGCTCGACGCGCAGGCATCGACCGTCCAAAAGCGCCCGATCGTCCTGCACACCGTCCTGGTCGAGATCGTCGCCACGGCGGTTCCCCGGCACGCTCGTGGACATCGACGTGCCGCTCGATCTGGCGGTCGTCGCCGACCCGCTGGTGCTCGACCGGGTCGATCTCGAACCTGCTCGTCAACGCGCGTCCGCTACGGCAAGCCGCCGATCGTCGTCGCCGCCGACTGCACGCGACCGGCACCTTCGCATCTCGGTCGAGGACGCGGGCCCGGGGTACCCGACGGAGTTCGCGCCGCGGCTCTTCGAGCGCTTCGCCCGCGGCGAGCGACGCTCGCGGCAGCGGGCTCGGCCTCGCGATCGCGCGCGCGCTACGCGCGCGCGCACGGCGGCGACCTCGTCTACGAGCGCGGCGAGCAGGGCGCTCGGTTCGATCTGCTCCTGGGCGACGGCTAGCGCTCCGCGCGAGAACCAGGTTGGTGGTCAGGCGGGAACCTTCCCGAGCGATCTGGTTGCCGTGCAGCGGCACCTGTCCAGGTCTGGATCAGCTGCGCTCGAGCACGACGACCGGGATCTCCCGGTCGGTCTTCGTCGCGTACTCGGCGTAGTGCGGCCAGACCTCGTTTGCCTTCGCCCACAGCCGCTCGCGCTCGTCGCCCTCGGCGGTACGCGCCCGGGAGCGGAACACCTCGTCTTTCACCTGTAGCTCAACCTCGGGCGTCTTCTTCAGGTTGAGGTACCAGCCGGGATCCTCCGGTGCGCCGCCCTTCGAGGCGACGATCACGTAGCGGTCGCCGTCGGTGGCGTAGATCAGCGGCGTCGTGCGCGGTTCGCCCGACGTGCGCCCGGTCGTCGTCAAGAGGAGGACGGTCGAGCCTTCCTTCCACTCGTGTCCCACCTCGCCGCCGGTCTCGCGATAGCGGCGGACATGCTCCTCGCCGAACAGGTTCTCCGACTCGCTCATTCGAATGCTCCTTCCCGATCTCGAGAGTCGCGCATTTGTGAGGGAAACGTGAACGCGCACGCCGATACGCTAGCTCGATGACCGAGCCGCGCTACTGCTACCGGCACCCCGACCGGGAGACCGGCCTCTCCTGCTCCGAGCGCGAACGGCCCATTTGCTACGAGTGCATGACCCCCGCGCCGGTCGGTCTGCGCTGCCCGGAGCACTCGGGCAAGCCTCAGGGAATCCGCAAGGTGACGACGCCCGGCGCAGCGCCGGTCGGAGCAGGCGTCGGGGCCGGCGCGTCAATGCCGTCACCGTCAGGTGCTGCATCGCGATCAACGTCGGTGTGTTCCTCGCCGAGCTCGCGGCCGGGCAACGTCAGCAACGGAATGGGCAACTGG
>CAWAXB010000035.1:0-39055 GCA_963785895.1 uncultured Actinomycetes bacterium
CATGTGCGGCCATGCGACGATCGGCGTCGCGACGACGCTCGTCGAACGCGGCCTCATCGACGTGACAGAAGGGGAATCGGAGTTCTCCCTTGACACGCCCGCGGGATTGATCGGGGTGCGGGTGCAGGTTGAGGGAGGTCGCGCGCGATCGGTCACGTTCGTGAACCAGCCGGCTTACTTCCTCAGTCAGTCAGCATCAACTCGTCTCAAGGCCCGATCGAGGTGCACATCGCGTTCGGGGGGCAGTGGTACGCATTCGTGGATGCGCGGTCATTCGAGCTCGAAATAACGCCCGACAACGTGTCTGCCCTTGTGAGTTTGGCGGCCGAACTCGACCCTTGATCCAGGGCGCCCTCGTCGCAAATGGATCTGGCATAGACCCCGCACCGCGTGTTAAGAACATTATGTGGGTCGACAACCCGCCATCGCATGCCGACGGACGGAATATGCCGGTGAACATCGCCGGCGGCTTTGACCGCTCGCCGTGCGGCACCGGCACATCTGCCCGGTTAGCTGTGCTCCAACACCAAGGTGCTCTCGATGTGGGGGAGACATACGTGAACGCCGGAGTCCTCGGGACCGTGTATCGGGGGCGGATTGCGTCGGAAACGAATATCGGCTTGCAACCGGCTTTGATTCCGGAGATCACCGGCTCCGCATGGATCACCGGTCAGGCGGAACTCTGGGTCGCGGAGGACGATCCTCTCTCCGACGGATTCTGTTGTAGGTTTGCACCCATCGACTGATGCACTCACTCTGCGTCGCGACGGCTTCGGTCGTCTCGAAGCGTCCATTCCGGCCGAGACCGTGGCTCGTCTGCGTGCCGAGGCGCTAGAGCTGAAGGCGACTGCAGGGCGAGTCGAGACCGACGCATACGAACTCCATGCCGACGGCCAGGATTTCCGAAGCCCGGTTCAGTTTGGCGTCTCGAGCCCTGGCGAGGAGCTACGGCGGCTACACGAGAGCGATGAGCTACGCGCGCTCGCCGAGGAACTCGCCGGCGTGCAAATGACGCCGAGCAAGGTGAATTATCTCTATTACGAGACTGGCGATCGAATCGGCCTGCACACGGACCTGCCCGCGTGCGAACTCGTGTTGCTGGCGGCCTTCGATCCTGTTGCGCCTCCGCTCGTCGTTCACCCTGAGCTCCGCGGTCTTACCCCGGAGGAGCTCGCCGAACTGGCGGAAGCCGCCGGCGGCGCACCGTCTGGCGGTCTCAGCATCCCGCTTGACGAGTCGGCGCTCGTAGGCCTGTTCGGTGGTGGACTGCCTCACCAGACTCGCCCTGTCGCGCCGGGGTCGGAGGCGGTTGTGGCGACGCTCTGTTACGTGGCAGCGCACCAGTAGCCCGCGACGAATCCGACCCGATCGCCGACGGCCGTTACAGAACAGGCGGCGAATCGACGCAGATCACTTGCAGTCGCCGCTTCGCATCCGCGTTGCGAAAAAGATGCGGACGCTTGGCCACGTAATAGGCGCCATCCCCAGGCTCCAGTTGCGTCGGCTCAGAGTCTTCGAATTCGAGTGATAACCGACCCTCAAGCACGTAGACCCACTCTTCGCCTTCGTGTCGTCCGTACTCCGCCAGGTGAGCACCCGGCCCGAACTCGAGGAGCATCGGCATCATCGTCCGCTGCGTATCGGGCCCAAGCAAGAAGACGTCGATCCCCTCGGCGGGAGAGTGAAGAAGGCGCCGGTCGTGGATGCGCACCAATTCAGGGTTCTGGCTCCTCTGAGCGGGATGAGGTCGATGATCGAGATGTCGTAGAAGTGGACGAGCCGGACGAGACGACCGATTGTGATGTCGCTCCTGCCCCGCTCAACGAGCGAGAGGAACGAGGTTGAGATGTCGGTCGCCTCAGCTACATCTGCGAGCGAGAGGTTGCGGGCCACGCGCGCCTGACGCAGCCGTTCGGCGAGCGTCGGTGCCATAGGACCGGTTTCTACGGCGGATCGCTTTCGAGACGTGGGCGGGTCTGATGTTTGCATTTGGATAGCGCCGCAGTATATTGGCGACCTGTGCTCAATACTGGACGGTTGACCTCTTGAATACCGGACTATATGGCTCCGACGACGGCGATGCCGCAGCGCACTCTGGAACGGTGTAGCTAGCCATGCCGCGCGCCGTCGATCGTTCGGAGCGCATGAACCGTCCGAACGCGATCCTCCTCGGCACGGGCGCGGGGAAGGCCGATCCCAATCGCTTCAGTCCGAGCAACGTTGTCTGGCTCGGCGAAGAGCCGGTACTCGTTGACTGCGGAAACGGGGCGCTGCTTCGTCTACGCGAGGCAGGAATCTATCCCGGCGACGTCCGTCGATTGTTCCTGACTCACCTGCATTACGACCACTACGCCGACTACCCGTATTTGATGATCGAGCCCTTGATCGGCGAAGCGGCATTTGGTCGTGGGCGGCTGCAGGTCTACGGCCCGCCCGGGACCGAGCGTCTCGTCCGGAGCTTCGAGCAAACGTATGACATCGAGATCGACAGTTACGCGTACCTCGCGGGCTACGAGCGAACACGCGAGCTGTGTCGCGCCGAAGTGATCGAAACGTACGACGGCTGGAGCATCGAGCACGAGGGTTGGCGGATCACTACCGCGCAGGTCGACCATGGTGTCGTCAAGATCCCGAGCTTCGCGTATCGCTTCTAGTCTCCCGAAGGCAAGGTCGCTCGTCTTCAGCGGAGACACGGTGCCGTGCGAAGGAATCGTGCAGACTCGCGCGCGGCGCCGACGTGCTCGTCTACGAGTCGACGCTTCCCGAGCAGGAGGTGGAGCTCCGAAAGCAGCATGGATTTGCGTGGTACATCCACAGCACTCCGCGTCACGCTGGTCTGGTTGCCCGCGACGCGGAAGTCGGTTCGCTCGTTCTGAACCACTTTGCCGCCTGGAACTCGTTTGTCGAAACCCGTGACGTCTACGACTGGAACGAGCTCGCGCCTCCCAGCGTCCGCGCCGAGTACGACGGCAAGCTGATCGTCGGCCACGACCTCCTGGAGATCGAACTGTGACCGTCGATCGGGTCGAGCACCTCGACCGGAGTCCGGTGGCCCGCGTCTCTATTGCGATTGGCCGTGAATCCGGCGTCGACGTCGACACGCTCACCGCCTTCGCACGAGCGTGGGAGCAGGAACTCGGGGTCGTGATCGAAGTCGGCGACGAACGCTTGATCGACTTGAGAGCTGGTGACGCGATGGTCGTGGATTCCGAGGCTCGCCTCGTCGCTTCGTCCGTCGACCGATGGCCCCACGATGATCGTCGACTTCGACGGTTCGAAGGCGCTGCTCGATGCGGGGCCCGATGGCCCGGGGCGAATAGCCGGACGTGGGCTCCACGGGTATCGCTGGGCGATCCGGCATCTCGTGGCGCAAGGCGCGTGGCCCGTCGACACATACCGGTATGGCGCGGAGCATGACCATCGTGCCGACCTGCGGCTTCCGGCGACGGACTGGACCACATCCGGTTGTCGTACTTATCCACGGGGGCGGATGGAAACATCGCTGGGCGCGGGACTTGATGGCGCCAATCGCGGTTGACCTGGCGAAGCACGGATACGCGACGTGGAACGTCGAGTTTCGTCGGGTGGGCGGAGGGGGCGGATGGCCGGCGACCTTCGACGACCTTCGCATGGCGATTAATGCGCTGACGTACGCTGACGAGGCGGATCTCCTCGACCTTGATCGTGTCTGCTTTCTCGGACACTCGTCCGGGGGACAGCTGGCGCTGTGGGCGGCGACGGATGACCAGACCGTCGTCCATCCGGTCTGTGTTGCTGCGATTGCCCCGATCACGGATCTCGTCGAGGCGTCACGACGGCAGCTCATCGGCGGGGAGAACATCGCCGCCGGTTTGCTCGGCGGCACGCACGAAGAGGTGCCGGAGCGGTATGCAGCCGTCTCGCCCAGGGCGAACCTTCCCCTGGGGACTGACCTACTACTGGTCCAGGGCCTCGACGACTACATCCCAGATCTCGTCGACCTCAACCGTTCGTACGCGATCGCGGCTCGAGCGGCCGGCGACGAGGTTGAGCATGCGGAGCTTCCCGGCGTCGATCACCTCTCGCCGATCGAGCCCACAAGCGTGGCTTGGCATCTGATCCGCGGCAAGCTCACCACCGTCCTCCGTGCTCAACTCGCTTCATCGTCCAGCGACGGTCACGCGTGAGCTAACCGTCTGCAGTCCATCGCGTCCAAGCCAGTCAAGACGCTTCGCGACAAGCGGAGGCGTGGCGTCCGAAGTTCTCTTTCAAAGGAGGGTCAAGTTGAAGGCATTGAGACTCATGGCAATCGCCGTAGTGGTCGCATTGTTGGCAGGCGTCGCGCTTGCGACAGCAGCGACTACTCGGCAAAGTTCCAAGGCCGCATCCAGCAAGACCATCAATCTGAAAGATCGGCGAGATCGTGCCGCTGACGGGCCCGCTCGCGCCATTTGGACCCTCGTTCTACAAGGCAGGTCAGATGGCCGTCGCTCAGGCGAATGCGGCCGCGAAAGCCGCCGGCTATCCGATGAACATCACAATCTCCCGGGGAGATGAGGGCACCAGCCCGACGACGGCCGTCTCGGCGGCACGGCAACTGGCAGCCGGTGGAATGAACTGTCTGATTGGTGGCATCTCGACCGGCGACTCCGTCGCGATGGCGCAGGCAGTCACCATTCCTGGAAAGCTGACGCAGATCGCTCCGACGGCATCTGCCGCCATCTACGGCACGCTGCACAAGAAGGGTGGGCTCACCTCCCGCACGATTCAGACCGACGCGTTCCAGACGCTCGTGCTGGCACACGTCATGGCACAGCAGCTCCATGGCGCCAAGGGCAAGCTCGTGTCTGTCGGGGGCCGCAACGATTCATACGGCGCCCCGGCCACTGCCGAGTTCGCAGCGGCGTGGAAGAAGCTCGGTGGCTTGGTTCAGGGGCCTGTGCTCTACGACCCGAATGCATCGAGCTACGACTCGGAGGCCGCTCAGATCGTCGCCAACAACCCGGTGGCGTACGTGATCGAGGACTTCCCGGAGACGTATGCGAAGGTCGGAGCAGCCCTCCTTCGGACGGGCAAGTTCTCAGCAGCGAAGCTCTACACGACGTCTGGCTTCCCGGCACAGATTCCAGCCGGCACGCCGCCAGAAGCGTTGAACGGCGCGTGGGTGGTCCAGCCTGGGTCGCCGACGAGCGGCAAGGTGATCTCGACCTACAACAAGCGGTACGCCGCGTTTCCTGCGAAGCCGAAGGCTCAGCAGCCGTTCAACACGAACAACTACGACGCAACCATGCTGTGCATCCTTGCGTCGGCTGCTGCGCATTCCTCGAGCGGTGCGGCAATTGCCAAGAAGGTCATTTCGGTCAGCGGGCCGAAAGGAAAGGCCTATTCGTTCCTGCAGCTCACAGCGGCATTCAAGGCGCTGAAGGCCGGCAAGGACATCAACTACGAGGGAGTGAGCGGGTCGCTCGACCTCAACTCGCAGGGTGACCCGGGCGCCGGCCTGGCCAACGTCAATCAGTACCAGGGTGGCAATCTGAAGCTGCTCCGCCAGGTCAACTACGTCGGTGGAAAGCTCGTGCCCGTCAAGTAAGCCTGTTGTGTTGTGAGCTTCTGGGGTTGTCGCTCTTCCGCACACGAAGAGCGACAACCCCCGGGACTCTCGCTTCCTTCGAGCAACCAGGGCAACGAGATGACTGATTCCGCGGCAGCCGCAGTGTTGGCAATGCGCGAGCGAATCGGCCGCGCGAGGCGGCCGAGCGAGCCCGTGCCAATGAGGTACCGAGTCGGACTCGCGCTCCTGCTGCTCCTGGTCGTAGGGTGTGTCTTCGCTGTCGACAAAGGCGCATCGCGTGTTTTGCAGACGACGCTCAACGGGCTCGTAGCCGGCTCCTACCTGGCGCTGGCTGCCGTCGGACTGACGTTCGTCTACGGAATCCTTCGCCTGATCAACTTCGCGCACGGTGATTTCCTGACCTTCGGCGCGTATATGGGGCTCTACGTCGACACCACGCTGCACGCGGGGATTGTCGCAGCAGCATTGTTCGCGATTGCGACGACTGCGCTCCTCTCGGTGCTGCTGGAACTCGGCCTTTGGGGACCGTTGCGCCGTCGCGGTGTCGGATCGCTCGAGCTGATTCTCACGACGATCGGGCTGGCCTTCCTGATCCGGTACACGATCGAGTTCTTCAAGGGCCCCGACCTCCAGACGCTCCAGATCAACGTCATCTCGTCGTACAAGCTCGGCCACGGCGTCACGATCGGGAAGACGATTGCCGCCACGATGCTCGTGTCGTGGGTCATTCTCGTCGTCGTTGGCGTCCTGCTCAGGTACACACGGACGGGCAAGCAGATGCGCGCGCTTGCCGACAACGTCGACTTGGCCGAGACAAGCGGCCTGAACAGTCGACGGCTCGTGCTCACCGTGTGGGCATTCGGCGGCGGGCTCGCCGGGCTCGCAGGGGTGTTCTACGTTGCGTCGACCGGTGCGTTCACGCCGGAGTTCGGTTTTGCGCTGTTGCTCCCGCTGTTCGCTGCGGTATTGATCGGCGGGGCAGGGAACCCGTACGGCGCACTCGCAGGGGGCATTTTTCTCGGCGTCGTCCAAGAGTGGTCGACGCTCTTCATTGCCCCCGGCTGGAAAATCGTCGTCGGGTTCGTGATCTTGCTGCTCACGCTCCTGGTTCGCCCCCAAGGCATCTTCGCGCCGGCGAGTCGCCTATGACCCTGCTCTTCGATCTTTCGGCGCTGAGTAGCGCACCGTTCTGGATCAATGTCGGATTGCTGGCGGCGATCTACGGGATCTTCACGGCGGGGCTGCAACTCAACGTCGGGTTCACCGGCATGTACAACTTTGCGCAGGCGGGCTTCATGGCCGTGGGCGCCTACGCGATGGCGATCGTGACCATCTCGTTTCACTGGTCGTTCTGGCTCGCGCTTCCGGTCTCGGCGCTCGTCTCCATCGGCTTCGCCTTGATCGTCGGTATCCCGACGTTGCGGCTCCGTGGCGATTACTTTGCGATCGCCACAATCGCTTTCAGCGAGACGATCCGCTACGCGATCCAGAATGGCGGAAGCTTCACCGGGGGAACCCAAGGTCTGCTCGGGTTCAACGCTGCATGGCAGAACGTGTCGTCCTGGATGATGTCGGAGCTCAGCCTCCCGTCCGACTACTTTCTCGTGCCGCTCCTGATCGTCGGGTGGCTCAGCTTCGTGATCGTGCTCCTGCTCCTCACCGGCTTACAACGCACGCCGTGGGGGCGGGTACTGCGCGCGATTCGCGAGGACGAGGACGCTGCGCGCGCGCTCGGGAAGCGTGTCTTTGCCTACAAGCTCCAATCGCTTGCGCTGGCAGCGGTGCTCGCATCGGTTTCCGGTTGGATCCTCGCCCTCGATCTCAGCTATCTGAGTCCGGACGAATTCCTGCCGGACAACACGTTCATCGCGTTCACGATCCTCCTGGTCGGAGGGCTCGGAAGCTACACGGGTGTCCTGATCGCGTCGATCGCCATGGAAATCCTCCTCGAGGGAACCCGGACGATCGGGTTCTCGCTCTCCGACACCCAGCTCGCCTCGCTCCGCTTCATGATCGTTGGCGCCTTGCTGATCTTGATTGTCGTGATTCGCCCGCAGGGTCTCTTCGGAAAACGAGCGGAGATGAAGATCCGGCGATGAGCGTCCCACGCGTGTCACCGATCCTCCGCGTCGAGGAACTTCGGAAATCCTTTGGAGGCGTCGCCGCGGTTGCGGGCGCGACCTTCGATGTTCTGCCTGGTTCGATGACGGCGCTGATCGGCCCGAACGGCGCCGGGAAGACGACCGCCTTTGATCTGATCAGCGGCTTTGTGCGGCCGGACTCGGGACGTGTCATCTTCGCGAGCCGGGCGATTGGTGGACGTGCCCCCGAGGCGATCGCCCGACACGGTCTCGTGCGCACGTTTCAGCTGACGCGAGTGTTTCGCGCGATGACGGTACGAGAGAACTTGCTCGTCGGCTCGCAGCGGCACCCGGGCGAGCGGCTGTTACACGGTGCCTTGCGGCCGCTCGCAGCGCACCGGCACGAGCGGACGGCGGCTCGGCAAGCAGACGAGATCCTCGAGAGCTTCGGACTCGCTGCCCACGGCAACCAGCTCGCCGACAATCTGTCCGGTGGACAGCGAAAGCTCGTTGAGCTCGCGCGCGTTGTGATGGCGCGTCCAAAGCTGGTGTTGCTCGATGAGCCGTTCGCCGGGGTCAACCCGACACTGACCAAAGAGCTTCTGCTGCACATCAAGAGGTTGCGCGACAGTGGGGTCACGGTGCTGTTCGTCGAGCACGACCTCGATCTCGTCATGGGTCACGCCGAGCATGTGATCGTGATGGCGAATGGATCCGTACTCGCGAGCGGCCCGCCCGATCTCATTCGTAAGGATGAACGCGTGCTCGAGGCGTACATCGGCGTCGACACCGCATGAGCGCCGAGCTCGACAACCGCGTGCTCGGGGTACTCGACCTCGTCGCAGGCTACGACAGCGAGATCGACATCCTCCGCGGCATCAGCTTCCATGTCGATGCCGGCGAATTGGTAACGGTAATCGGCCCGAACGGGGCGGGTAAGTCGACCCTCCTCAAATGCCTTTGCGGATTGGTGCGGATCAAGGCAGGCACAGTGCAGTTGCGCGGCGAACAGATCGCGGGACTTCGTCCTCACGCGATCGTTCGCCGTGGAGTTGGCTACGTGCCCCAGCGCGACAATGTTTTCGGGCGCATGACGGTCGAGGAGAACCTCGAGATCGGAGCGATGGCGTTCAAAGGCGTCGCCGTCGGTCCTGCGAAAGAACGGATGCTCGAACTCTTCCCTCCGTTGGCGCGGCGCCGACGCAAGCCGGCGGGCGTCCTCTCCGGAGGAGAGCGCCAGATGCTGGCGATGGCACGCGCGTTGATGACCGAACCGCAGGTATTGCTCCTCGACGAGCCGTCTGCAGGAGTCGACCCGCTGACTGTCTCAGTGCTCTGGGAGCAGATCCGCGCAGTTCACGAGCAGGGAGTAACGACTGTGCTGGTTGAGCAGAACGCACGGCAGGCGCTGGCGATGTCCGATCGGGGATACGTCCTCGATCTCGGGACTGTTAGCTTCGAAGGCCCAAGCCGTGATCTGCTTGGAGACGCCCGGATCGCCGAACTCTACCTGGGCGGCTGAGGCGTGTTCGCCGCCTATGAAGTCGTGTCGTCGGTGACCATCGCGTCAACCTCAACCTCGACGAGCACGCCCGGAGGGATGAATCCTGCCACGAACAGCGTCGTGTTCGCGGGTGTCACCGATGCGAAGAGATCGTGGTGTGCGTCGACGGATCTCCGCCAGTCGGTGTCCGGTGCGAGAAATATTCGCGTGCGCATCACGTCCTCGACCGCCCCGCCGAGTTCTTCAACTGCCCGCAGTGCGACGCTGAAGGCGTGATGGGTCTGCTCGTAGATATCAGAGGAGATGGCGGAGCCATCGGGTCCGGTCGGAGCAGTCCCGCTGACGCAAATCAGTGCTCCGTCACGAACGGCGCGCGAGTAACCGCCCACCTCTTCGAAACCTCCGCTGTGAACCACCTGGCGCACGCTCGTCACCTTAGCCTTTCCACGGGGTTTGACCGGTCGTGAGCGTCGAGCCGATCGATGTCGACCGAATGTGTTCGCTCGCCCGGCTGCTTGGGGTCGACCTAAACGAGGAAGGAGACGCTCTCGAAGCCCTTGCAAAGGAGTTGGACGACCTGCTCGCCGAGGGTCGGGTCTACGCGAAAGAGGAGCTCGGTGACCTCAGCCCCTCCGTCCAGTTCCAGCCGTTGGAATGAGTGAAGTCTCGTTGCTCACGCTCGAGGAAGTCGCGCAGAAGTTACGCACGAATCAGCTGAGCCCAACACAAGTTCTCGAGTCCGTGCTGGAGCGCGCAGGCCGTCTCAACTCGACGCTGGGCTGCTTTGTCACAGTGTTCGAGGAACAAGCGAGACGGACGGTGGCACAGCTCGAGCGAACCCCTCCTGCCGAGCGGCCACCCCTGTGGGGCGTTCCGATCAGCGTCAAGGACAACATCGATGTCGAAGGTATTCCGACGACCGCCGGATCGGTAGTCCGTAGAGGGCACGTGGCCCTCCGCGATGCCGACGCCGTTGCGCGGTTACGAGCCGCCGGGGGTGTTGTCTTCGCGAAGGCATCCTTGTACGAGTTTGCATTCGGCGCGGCCAACCCGAGCTTCGCCACCACCCGCAATCCGTGGGCGCTCGATCGCTCGACGGGAGGCTCTTCAAGCGGATCGGTCAGCGCACTCGCCGGGCGCATCGGGTACGCCTCGGTAGGCACCGACACCGGCGGTTCGATCCGCGTGCCGTCCGGCTTCTGCGGTGTCGTCGGGTTGAAGCCCACGTTCGGTTCCGTCTCGACGGACGGTGTGGTTCCGGTCGCCTGGTCGCTCGACCATGTCGGGCCGATCACGCGCACGGTCCGGGACTGTGCGCTCGTGTACAACGCAATGGTCAGTCCAGAGGCCGTGCAAGTGTCGCTCGCAGAGCTCGAGCGTGGCGTTGAAGGCCTCCGCGTCGGGGTGGGTCTGGTCGACGACGATCTCGATCCCGAAGTACGTGCGTCGCTCGATGTCGCCCTGGGGATCCTTGCAGGGGAAGGAGCCAGCCTGACTCGTCTCGACCTGCCGGACATGCACGCCGCGCGCTGGTGCCTGTGGGTCATCTCCTCAGCCGAGGCGGCTGACTACCACCGCGAAGAGTTGCGCACACGAGGCGGCGACTATCACCCGCTTGTGCGCCGCCGTTTGCTGCGCGGTCGCCTGCTTCCCCGCTGCCGACTACGTGCGGGCTCAACGGCTGCGCCGACGGTTGTGCGAGCAGCTGACAGCTTCCTTGGCGAGCTGCGACGCGCTTGTGTTGCCACTCTCACCTGTGGCCGCATACGACCTTCACGATCGGAGCGTCAATCTGCCCGGCGGCGCCGAAGATGCGTCGTCGGCGGTGACCAGATACACACCGCTGTTCAGCCTCACAGGTTGGCCGGCACTGGCGGTTCCCTGTGGACTTACGACGAGACGGCTCCCAGTCGGGATGCAGATTGTCGCTCCGCCGGGCCGTGAGGAGATGGTATTGCGCGTGGCGCGGGCCTTCGAGCGATGTACAACCTGGCACACGGAACTGGCCCCCGAGGCCGAGACGGCGCCGGAGCAGCGATGATGCCCGCTAAGCCGCAGACCTTCTTCGAACGTCTCGTATCCTCAGAAGACATCCAGCATGTTGGACGCCGCCACACACCCACCTTCCCAGCCGCTCGTTGACGTTGCCATCATTGGTGCCGGCATCACCGGGCTTTCGATTGCCTGGCACCTGGCGCACCTGGGGGTTCGCCGAGTGGCAGTCCTCGAGCGGTCGGGGGTGGGGGCGGGCGCCTCAGGCGTCCAGCCGGGCGGCGTGCGCCAGCAGTGGGGGACCCGCGTCAACTGCGAGATGGCGATCGAGTCGCTCGCGTTCTACCGCGATGTCACCGATCGGCTGCAGGCGCGCGCGCGCCCCGTGCTGGAGGAGTGTGGCTACGCCTTCCTGGCCGAAACCGACGAGTCGCTTGCACGGCTTGCGGCCAATGTCAGTCTCCAGAACGAGCTGGGGATCCCTTCCCGGATCGTCACCCCGGCCGAGGCGGAGGAGCTCGTGCCCGGGCTCGTCGGCGAATCGCTGACCGGAGCCGCGTGGTGCGGCGAGGACGGCTACTTCGACCAGCCGCAAGGCGTTGTCGAAGCGTTTGCGGAAGCGGCTACCCGGAGCGGGGTGGAGATTCTCATCGGTGCCGTCGAGTCGGTCGCCTAGGACGGCGAAGGCTGGTCGGTGCGGCTCGCCGACAGAACGGCGGTCCAGGCGAGCCAGGTCGTGATCGCCGCCGGCGCAGACAGCGTCCCGATCGTCCGGCCGCTCGGGCTCACCCTGCCGATCGAAAAGCAGCGGCGCTACCTCTTTCTCAGCGACCCGATCCGCGAGCGGCTGGTCGAGCCCCTCGTGATCGCCTCCGAACGCCACTTCGCCGCCAAGCAGCTCGCCAATGGGAGGGTGCTCTCCAGCGACCTCGCCGCGGAAGGAGACGTCGAGTCCGGGCGGGCCGTCTGGCGCCGCACGGTGCAGCAGGGCGTCGAGGCGATCCTGCCCGTCCTCCAGTACGTCTCGTATCCGCTGCTCGTCGAGGGCGACTACGACGTGACACCCGACCACCAGCCGATCCTCGGCGGGGTCGACGGCCTCGACGGCCTGTGGCTCGCCGCCGGCTTCAGCGGGCACGGCTTCATGATGGCGCCCGCGATCGGCCGGCGGCTCGCCGCGGCGATCACCGGCGAGCAGCCACGCCATCCCTCGCTCGTCGAGCTCTCGCTGGCGCGTTTTGGCGACAAGACCGACCTCACTCGCGAACTCCAGATCGTTTAAGGCGTCAAAGCTCGTAGGACCTGGTTTCAAACCCATGTATCGCAATGAGAGGAGCATCATGAAGAGAGCCATTCCGAGGATGGGGGGAACACGCTCCCGCCTCGCTGCCCTGGCTGTGGTCGTGGCCGCGCTCGCGGTTGCGGTCTCGGTCGGCACATCCCGCGGCAACGCGGCGGTCGACCGGGCGGACGCCGACTCGACGCTCGTCGTCGACACGTCGTTCGTCGTCAAGTCGGTCGACCCGCAGCGCGAGTTCGAGCCGACGTCCTCGATCGTCGACCACGCCGTCTACGACACGCTGCTCACGTTCAAGGGCGCCGGCACGACCCCCGTGCCGTCACTGGCGACGTCGTTCTCCGTCACCAACAGCGCGAAACTCTTCAAGTTCAACCTGCGCAAGAACGTGCGCTTCTCCGACGGCACGCAGCTGACCTCGAAGGATGTCCTCTTCAGCTTCCGGAGGCTCCAGAACCTCAACTCGAGCGGCTCGTTCCTGCTCGCGAACGTGAAGGTCTCGGCCCCCACCAAGTGGACTGTGGTGCTCAAGTCCTCGGTGCCGAACCCGGCTCTGACGCGTATCGTCGCCAACGCCGCCCTCGGCATCGTCAACTCGAAGGTCGTGAAGGCACACGGCGGCACCGACGCCAAGGGCGCCGACAAGAAGGACAAGGCCGAGGAGTTCCTCAACAACAACTCCCAGGGCAGCGGCCCCTACACGATCCAGTCGTTCAGCAACGTCCAGCAGATCGTGCTGGTCGCGAACCCGCGCTACTGGGGTCACAAGCCGACCTTCCAGAAGGTCGTGATCCGGAACATGATCGCGCCGACCCAGCTGCTGAACGTGCAGCGCGGTGCGAACGAGATCGCACTCGACCTCTCTTCGACGCAGGCGAACTCGCTGCGGAACAACAAGAACGTCAAGGTCCAGATCACTCCGTCGCCCAACCTGTTCAACATCGACGTGAACATGGACCCGAAGATCTCCCCGGTGACGGCGAACGCCCACATCCGGAAGGCGATCCGGCTGGCGCTCGACTACAAGGCGTTCGCCAAGCTCGGCGGCCCGGGCTCGATCCAGTCCGCCGGCATGGTGCCGTCGGTCTTCCTCGGTGCGCTGCCCGCCAAGGAAGCCGTCAAGACGAACATCGCGGCCGCGAAGAAGGAAGTCGCCGCCTCGGGCATCTCGAATCCGACGATCACGCTCGCCTACCCGGCCGGCCTGACGATCAACGGGATCGACTTCGCCACGCTCGCCCAGAAGACCAAGGCCGACCTCGCAGCCGCGGGGATCACCGCCAACCTGAGCGGCACGCCGGTCAACACGTTCCTGACGGCGTACGCGGCCGGCAAGAACCAGATGTCGCAGTCGTACTGGGGCCCGGACTATCCGGACCCGAACGACTACCTCGTCTTCCTGCCGGGTGGACACTCCGCCCTGCGGGTCAACTGGGTGCGTTCGCTCAATCCGTCGCTCGCCGCGCTGGGCGACAAGGCGGCACGCACGACGAACGACACGCAGCGGGCGGCGATCTTCCGCCAGATCCAGCGGCGGTTGAATGCCGAGGGTCCGTTCTACCCGCTGTTCCAGCCCTCACAGGCGATCGTCTCGAGCAAGAACCTGACGAACGCCACGCTCAACTTCACCTGGGTGCTTGACGTCAGCGCAGTCGGTACCCGCTAGTCCGATCCACCAGAGGGCGGGGCGGCGTTTCGTGCCGTCCCGCCCTCTGGTCAACTTCGTTGCGCGGCGCCTCGTGGCGCTCGTGCTGCTGTCGCTCGGAATCACGCTGATCGCGTTCCTGCTGACGCACCTCGTGCCCGGTGACCCTGTCCGCGCGAACCTCGGCCAGGCCGCGCAGTTCGACCCGAAGGCGGTCGCTTCGTTCCGCGCCCACTACGGGCTCGACAAGCCGCTGCCGGTCCAGTACGGCCGCTACCTGCTCAACCTCGTGCACGGTGACCTCGGCCAGTCGGAGCAGACGCACAATGCGGTCACCCACGACCTGGGCCAGGCAATCCCCGCGACTGCGGAGCTCGCCTTGCTCTCGATCGTGCTCGCCCTTGCCGTCGGGGTTGGGTTTGGCGTTCTCTCTGCCATCCGGCGCAATCGCTTCACCGACCACGTGCTGCGGTTCGTCTCGCTCGGCGGCATCTCCGCGCCGACGTTCTGGCTGGCGCTGCTCGCGCTCTATGCGTTCTTTTTCCGCTTGCCGTGGTTTCCCGGCGGCGGCCGGCTCGATCCGAGCTTCACCACGCCGCCGCACGAGACCGGGCTCTACACGCTCGACGCGGTACTCAACGGCCAGTGGGGCACCGCTGTGAACGCGCTTCACCACCTGGTGCTGCCCGCCCTCGTGCTGGCGCTCGCCAACGTCGGCCTGCTCACGCGCTACACCCGCTCGGCGATCCTCGAGGTGATCGGAGAGGACTACGTACAGGCCGCACGGGCGAAGGGGATGCCCGAGCGGACCGTCGTCTGGCGGCATGCGCTACGGGCGGCGATGCCGTCCCTGATCACCGTGATCGGACTCGCCTTCGCGAACGTGATGACGGGCTCGGTGCTGGTCGAGAAGATCTTCGCCTGGCCGGGAATCGGCCAGTACGCCTACCAGAGCGCGATCAGCCTCGACCTGCCGGCGATCATGGGCGTCAGCCTCTTCGTCGCACTCGTCTACATCACGATCAACTTCATCGTCGACATCCTCTACGGGGTCATCGACCCGCGGATCCGGGTCACGTGAGCTCGACACCCGCCCAGCTGCCGTTCCGCTACCGGTTCCGAGTCCGGCGCCGCCGGCCTGGCACAGGACGTTCGATCTGGCGGCAGCCGCTGGCGATCATCGGCCTGCTGATCGCCGCGGTGTGGATCGTCGTCGCGATCTTCGCACCGGTGATCGCGCCGTCCGACCCGCTGGCGCAGAACTTCCCACCGTTCCTGCACCCGTCAGGCGCGCATCTGTTCGGCACCGACGAGCTCGGCCGCGACATCTTCAGCCGCGTCGTCTACGGAACCCGGCTGACGCTGCCGCTGGCGCTCCTGCTCGTCAGCCTCTCGATGCTGATCGGCGGTCTTCTCGGGATGATCGCGGGCTACTTCCGCTCCTGGATCGACGGAACCGTGATGCGTCTCACCGATCTCGTGTTCGCGTTCCCCGCGATCATCCTGGCAATGGTGGTGACGGCATCGCTGGGCCCGAGCATTCGCAATGCGGTGCTCGCGCTCGTCGTCGTCTCGTGGCCGACCTACGCACGTGTGGTGCGCGGGCTCGTGATGTCGACCGGTGACACGGAGTTCGTCCAGGCCAGCCGTCTGCTCGGGTCGTCGGCGCGCCAGGCGCTCTTCCGCGACGTCCTGCCGAACGTCGTCGGCCCGGTCGTGGTGCTCGCGACGCTCGACCTGAGCAACGCGATCCTCCTGCTGTCCGGGCTGTCCTTCCTCGGCCTTGGCGCGCAGCCGCCGTCTCCCGAGTGGGGCGCGATGGTCGCGACCGGAACGGACTACTTCCAGAACTGGTGGATGAGCACGTTCCCCGGGCTCGCCATCTTCACCGCGGTGCTCGCGTTCAACTTCCTCGGCGACAGTCTCCGCGACATCTTCGATCCTCGCTCGGCTGCAGGCGGCCCGCGCGGCTGATGGCGGCGCTGCTCACTGTCGACGGGCTGTCGGTCAGCCTGCCCGGGCCGGAAGGGCCGTTGACGATCGTCGACGGCGTCTCCTACTCGGTCGAGCCAGGCACCGTCTTCGGCGTCGCGGGCGAGAGCGGCAGCGGCAAGACGATGTCCGCCCTGGCGCTCCTGGGGCTGCTGCCGCTGGGCGCCACCGTCGAGGGGACCGCGATGTACGACGGGCGGAACCTGCTCGCGCTCTCGAAACGAGAGCTGCGCGATGTTCGCGGCCGTGAGATCGCGATGATCTTCCAGGATCCGCTCACCTCGCTGCATCCGATGATGTCGATCGGGCGCCAGCTGTCGGAGCACATGCGCCGCCACCTCGGCCTTTCGCGGCAGGCGGCGCGCCGACGCGCCGGCGAGTTGCTCGGCGACGTACGCATCCCCGACCCCGACGGGCGCCCTGAACGCCTTCCCGCATCAGTTTTCGGGCGGCATGCGACAGCGCATTGCAATCGCCATGGCGCTGGCCTGCGAGCCGAAGCTGCTGATCGCCGACGAGCCGACGACGGCCCTCGACGTGACCGTGCAGGCGGGAATCCTGCGCCTGCTCGACGACCTACGGGAGCGGATGGGCCTGTCGGTGATCCTGATCACCCACGATCTCGGCGTGATGTCGTCGATCGCGGAGACGATCTCCGTCTTCTACGCGGGCCGCGTCGTCGAGCACGGGCCGAGCAGCGGCGTTCTGCGCGCGCCGCGCCATCCGTACACGAAGGCGCTGCTTGCGGCCCTGCCGCATCCGGAGACGAACGGCAGTGCTCCGCTCGTCTCGATTCCGGGGTCTCCGCCCGCGGCCGGGCATTTTCCGTCCGGATGTTCGTTCCATCCGCGGTGCGCCTATGCGATCGAGTCGTGCACGACGGACGAGCCTCCGCTGATCGAACGTGACGGCAGGCGCTTCGCCTGCCCTGTCGATCCGTTCAGGGATGCGGCATGAGCCGTAGGCGACAGCGGGTATGAGCGTTCTCGAGCTGAACGACGTCGAGGTGGTCTACGAGCGTCGCGGGCGCGAGCCGGTGCCGGCCGTGGCCGGCGCGACGCTCACGGTCGAGCCGGGTCAGATCGTCGGGCTCGTCGGCGAGAGCGGCTGCGGCAAGTCGACGCTTGCGCGTGCAGCGGTGGGCCTGATGCCGGCACGGTCTGGTTCGATCGTGTTCGAGGGCCACGCGGTGACCCCGCTCAGCCGGCGCGCGCGGCCGCGCGAGCTGGTTCGCCTGCAGATGGTCTTCCAGAATCCGTTCTCGTCGCTCAACCCGCGGCGCACGATCGGCTCGCAGATCGCCGACGGCCTGGTCGCCGCCGGTGGCGGCCGCCGTGGGAACGATGCGCAGATCGTCGAGTTGCTCGAGCGGGTCGGGCTGTCCGAGACGGCGGCCGGCCGGTACCCGCATCAGTTCAGCGGCGGCCAGCGACAGCGCGTCGCAATCGCGCGGGCGCTCGCCGCAAATCCGTCCGTGATCGTCCTCGACGAACCGCTGTCGTCGCTCGATGCCTCCGCGCAGGCCCAGATCGCGAATCTGCTCACCGATCTGGCGCGGACCCTCGACCTGGGCCTCCTCCTGATCTCGCACGACCTCGCAATCGTGCGGCATACCGCCGACGCCGTGTCGGTGATGTATCTCGGCGAGATCGTCGAGTCGGGGCCGACGCCCGGGGTCTGGGGCACGCCGCTGCATCCGTACACCGAGGCGCTGATCGCCGCGGTGCCGCACGCGGACGGAGCCGGGACGCTCCCGCTGGCCCTGCCGGGCGAGGTGCCCGACCCGGCTCAGCCGCCGTCCGGCTGCCGGTTCCATCCACGCTGCCCCTACAGCTTCGATCGGTGTGAGACCGAGCACCCCTCGCTCGTCGCGATCGCCGACGACCGCCGCGCGGCATGCTGGCTGCACGAGGCGGGGGGACCCGTCGTGACGCCGTCGGCGCAGGCTGCTTCGTTTACGAGCCGGTGATGACGGCCGCGCGCGAGTACTCGTTCACGTAGCGCGCAGCCGGCTCCGCGCAGACGATCACGTCCTCGATCCGCACGCCGAACCGGCCGTCGATCAGGATCGACGGCTCGTCGGTGAACGTCATCCCGGCTTGGAGCACGGTCTCGTCCTCGACGGAGAGGAACGGCCGCTCATGCACGTCCAGGCCGATCGCGTGGCCCATGCGATGGCGGAACGCAGCGCCGAAGCCGGCCGCCTCGATCGGCTCACGGCAGGCCCGATTCACATCGGCCGCACGCACGCCCGGCCGCATTGCGGTCCGGCCCGCCTCCTGGGCGGAGAGCATCACGTCGTACGCTTCGAGATACCCGGCGGGCGGCTCGCCGCAGACGATCGTCCGGCCGAAGTCCGAGCAGTAGCCCTCGTGGACGGCGCCGAAGTCGAACATCACGGACTCGCCGCCCTCGAGCGGCAGGCGGCCCGAGGCGTTGCCCGAGTCGAGCCGCTTGTCGCCGAACGTGAAGAGGTGGGTCGGAAAGGACGGGGTGCGGGAGCCCTGCTTGCGCAGCTCGTGCTCGACGCCTTCGAGCAGCTCGACCAGGGTCACGCCGGGAACCACGTCCGGCGCGACGGCGGCCATCGCCTGCTCGGCCATCCGGCACGCTTCGCGCATCAGTGCGAGCTCCGCGTCGGATTTGACCGCACGTAGGCGGCGAACGAGCGGCGTCCCGTCGACGACGTTCTCCGGCGCCAGGATGCGCTGCAGCTGCAGCACGCTCTCGCCCCAGGTGCGCTGCCCGATCCCAAGCCGGCGAATGGGGCCGAGGGCGCGGACGGCGGCGCGCAGGACCTGCTCCGCGTCGTCGGCTTCGTCGGCGACGACCAGGCCTTGCGGCGGCTCACCACGCAGGTGGAAGGCCGCGAACATCCGTGGCAGCAGGCAGATCGGCTCGTGTCCCGGGGCGAAGAACGCTCCCGCAAGCCAGGCGTGCGCCTGTGCCGTCTCGCCGAAGCTCGGGAGATCGCGCTCGATTCCGGTGAGGTACTCGAGGTCGGATGAGAGCGGCAGGAAGAGCGCGTCCAGCTGCGCCTCCTCGAGCACGTGCCCGAGCCGCTCGCGACGCAGTGCGTATTCGTTCATCCGAGCTCTTCCGCAAGGCGTTCGAACACCCGGATGTTGAACGCGACGTGCTCGAGGTAGTCGTCGAGCGACCCGTGCTCGTCGAAGCCGTGGATGTTGCTGGCGAGGCGCGTCGTCCCGGCCGGCGAGACGACGGGAATCCCGAGCGTGTCGACGACGAGGTGGGCAGGCCCGGCGCCCGGCACGACGGGGTAGCGGACTGGCTCTCCGAACACGTCGCGCGACGCGCCGAGCGCGGCGAGTGCAAGCGGCGAGTCCATCGGCCCTTTTGCAGGGCGGCACCTTGCTACCAGGCGCAGCTCGACCGCGTCGAACCCATGTCCGTCGAGATGGGAGCGGATCTGCTCGAAGAGCCGGTCGGCATCCTGGCCCGGCAGTGTGTGCACGTCGACGTGCGCGCGCGCCTCGGCCGGAACGGCGCTGCGGGCCTCGGCGCCGACCGCGCCGGCCGACAGACCGGAGATGTTCACCGGGGCGGAAAAGAGCAATCGCCGGGCAAGCTCACGCGGCGGGAGCGGAAGCAGCGCGTGCTCACCGAACTCCGTCGTCGGGGGATCGATCCCGTCCGCAGCCGACTCCTCGTCGGGGGTCGGATCCGGGACGCCGTCGTCGAAGCCCGCGATCCTGGCGTCACCCTGGCGATCGGCGAGCGACGCGAGCGCCTGCACGAGGATCATCGGCGCCGATCGAAGGAGGGGCGCGAACGCGGCGTGCTGGTCGCCCGGCATCGTCCGCACGGACAGCTCGAACGCAAGCACGCCGCGGGAGCCAAAACCGATCTCGGGGCGCCCGTCGGAGCGGCGCACGTAGCTCTCCCACAGGCAGCCGTCGGCCTGCAGACGTTCACGGTTCGCGGCAAGCACGTCTCCGAGCCCTGGGCTGCCGATCTCCTCGGCGCCCTCGCACAGCCAGACGATCGAGTACGGGGGCGGGCCATCGAGCTGCTCGAGCCACGCATCGAGCGCCTGCAACCTCGACGTGATGTCGGCCTTGTCGTCGCAGCAGCCGCGAACGATCAGCTTTCCGTCGCGGATGACCCCGTCGAACGGCGGCACCGACCATTGATCCTCGGGGCCCGAGGGTTGGACGTCGTAGTGCGTGTAGACGAGCAGCCGGCCCGTGCCGCTGCCCGCCAGCTCGGCAAGCAGCACCGGTCCGTGCCCCGGCACCGGGATCCGCTCGACCTGCTCGAAGGTCTGCTCGAGCCTCTGCTCGAGCCAGTCCGCCATCGCCGCCGTCGCCGCCGGCCCGTCCGCCGAGACCGACGGGATCCGGCAGCACTCGCGCCATTCGTCGATCAGCCGGTCGCGATCCCGCTCGACGAAGGCCGCCTGCCAGCCCGCTGTCACTAGGGGGCGAGCTCGTACGGGTAGTCGGTCAGGTTCTCCGCGCCGTCGGCGGTCACGAGCACGAGATCCTCGAGGCGCACACCGCCGTACCCCTGCCGGTAGCAGCCCGGCTCGACGGCGACGACGTCGCCCTCGACGAGCACATCGCCTGCCCGGTCGAGGTGAGGCAGTTCATGCACCTCCAGCCCGACACCATGGCCGAGGCTGTGGAAGAAGCCGTCGAGCAGAACCTCGCCCGGCTTCTTGCTCAACTGGGTCGGATAGCCCGCTTCTTCGAAGACCTCGCAAGCGATGCGATGCACGTCGCTGCACCGGGCTCCGGGCCGGATGGCGGCGATCGACCGGTCGAGCGCGATCTTGCAGAGCCGGTGGTAGTCGAGCAGCTCGTCGCTCTGGTCGCCGACCACGAACGTCCGCGTCATGTCCGTGTAGCAACTCGACTCGCGGTCGCAGGGCCAGAGATCGACCGTGATCGGCTCGCCGGCGAGGATCGGGCCCGAGCCCATGTGATGGCCGATGCAGGTCTGCTTGCCATGGGCGACGATGAACTCGTCGGCCGTCGCCCCGTTGGCCGAAAACGCCTCTGCGACGTGAACCTTCAAGCGCTCGGAGGTCAGCGGCTCGCCGTCCAGCATCACCGCGCCGTCGACGATCGTCGACTGCCGGAGCTGTGCGGCGACGGCCGCGGTCGCGGCGGCGGCGGCGCGCTGCGCCCGGCGCATGCCTTCGAGCTGCGCCGGCGACTTGACACGGCGCCGGCTGGCGAAGATCGACGAGTCGACGTCGATCTCGATCCCGCCGGCCCGGAGGTAGTCGGTGAGCGCGGTCGGGAAGTCGAACGGGACGCTCGCGTGCTCGATGCCGAACCTGCGGCAGGCTCGAAGCGCGATCTCGAGCGTGATCTCCTCAGCCGGCCGGCCTTCGGCGACCAGCTCGTCGAGACCGAACTCTTCGAACGGGAGGGGCTCCATGTTCGGAACCTCCTTCATCCGCGCAACCTCGAGCGAACGCAGGACGGTGTAACGCTTTCCGTCGACCTCTGCGTAGAGGAACGGGTCGGCGACCGTGTGCGGGACCTCGTAGCGCATGGTCGGCGACCGGACGGTGTCTCCGTAGAGCAGAATCGTGGTCATATCAATGATCATATGTGCGGCACCGATGCACGGGACAAGGAGAAGCGATGACCGAGACAGACATGACCAAGATTCCGCGTCCGTACCGGGTGATGCTCGTCGGAGCACCACTCGAGTCGTTCTTCTCGGCCTCCGACGAGGAGAAGAGCGAGCGTTTCATGCCGAGATTCGTGGCGGTGCTCGCAGAGTGGGAGAAGCGGGGCGCGCGCGTCGTCGCCTCGTTCTGCGACGACGTCCTGACAGTTGCGCCACCGCGCTCGGTCGACTTCGTCTGGTACCTGATCTTCGAGGTCGACGACCTCGACATCGCCGCCGCGATGATCAGCGACGTCCGGACGGAGGTCGACGGTGTTCGCCTCGACCGCTATGTCGCGTTCGAGGCGCGGATCGGGCGCCCGTTCTGGGCCCGTGAGGAGGCGCCCGCGGCTGGGTAGCCTACGGGCATGCGCCGCTACCACGTCACGACGTTCGGCTGCCAGATGAACGCTCACGACTCCGAGCGGATCAAGGGCATGCTCGAGGAGCTCGGGCTGGGCGAGGCGCCGAACGCCGACGAGGCAGACGTCGTCGTCTTCAACACGTGCACGATCCGCGAGAAGCCCGACCAGAAGCTTGCGGCGCACATGGGGGAGGCGGCGGCCCGCAAGCGCGAGGACCCCGGGCGGGTGATCGCCGTCGGCGGGTGCTTTGCCGAGGCGCAGCGCGAACGGATCTTCGAGCTGTACCCGGCGGTCGATGTCGCGTTCGGGCCTGGCTCGATCGCCCATCTCGGCGAGTGGCTGGGTGCGGGGGGCGAGGGTGTCGCGCGCGGACGCTTCGGCCTCGACGACCGTGCGTTCGCCGCGGAGCTGCCGGCGCACAACGAGCGTTCGTTCCAGGCGTGGGTGCAGGTCTCGATGGGCTGCAACTCGAAGTGTTCCTACTGCATCGTGCCGTTCGTCCGTGGCCGCGAGGTGAGTCGCCGGCCCGGCGAGATCGTCGCCGAGGTTCAGCGCCTGGCCGATGCGGGGGTGCGCGAGCTGACGCTGCTCGGCCAGAACGTCAATTCCTGGGGGCGCGACCTGCTGCCGGACATCCGCACGGGCTTCGGCGAGCTGTTGCGCGCCTGCGACGCGGTCGACGGGATCGAGCGCATCCGCTTCACCAGCCCGCACCCGAAGGATTTTCGTGAGCCGGTGATCGAGGCGATCGCCGAGTGTGCCGCGGTCTGCGAGCACGTCCATCTGCCGTTGCAGTCGGGCTCGTCGCGGATCCTGAAGGCGATGCGACGCACCTACTCGCGCGAGCGGTACCTCGCGCTCGCCGAGCGTCTGCGCGCTGCGATCCCCGATCTGGCCGTGGGCACGGACATCATCGTCGGCTTTCCCGGCGAGACCGAGGCGGACTTTTGCGAGACGCTCGAGGTCGTCGAAGCGGTCGGCTACGACAGCGCCTTCACGTTCGTCTACTCGCCTCGTGCTGGCACGGAGGCGGCTTCACTGCCCGACCAGGTGCCTCACGAGGTGAAGATCGAACGGATGGAGCGCCTCGTGGAGCTCACGCAGCGCGTCGCGCACGAACGCAACCAGGCCCGCGTCGGGCACCTTGAAGAGGTGCTGGTCGAAGGGCCGTCGCGTACCGATCCCGCCGTGCTGCGCGGCCGCACGCGCCGCAACACGACCGTCAACTTCCGCGGCGACGCCGTCGCCGGCGACTTTGCCGAGGTGCTCGTCGAGAGCGCGACCTCGATGACGTTGCGTGGCGTGCAGAGATCCCTTGTCGCAGCCTGACGTGTCCATCACATCTGATCGTCAGACTTAGGCGCGATGCGGATCCTCGTCACCGGCTCGTCCGGCCAGATCGGCACCAACCTCGCTCTTCGGCTGCTCGCCGACGGGCACAGCGTCTTCGGCGTCGACAAGCGGCCGAATGCCTGGGCGAAGGATGCGTTCCCGACGCTCCTGCAGGATCTGGCCGGCCACTACGCTGCGTTTCCGGGCGGCATCAACGGCGTCGAATACCCCGAGGTCGACCTGGTCGTCCACCTGGCCGCGCACGCGAAGGTGCACCAGCTCGTCCGCCAACCGCAGCGCGCCCTCGAGAACACGATCATGACGTTCAACGTGCTCGAGTTCGCACGCGGCATGAACCTGCCGATCGTGCACTCGTCGACGCGCGAGGTGTACGGCGACGTGCACCGCTTCGAGGAGTATGCGGAGGAGGCCGCGGACTTTGCGTTCACCGAGAGCCCGTACTCGGCCTCGAAGATCGCCAGCGAGGCGTTCATCTACTCGTACGCGCGGTGCTACGGGCTGCGCTACCTCGTCTTTCGCTTCTCGAACGTCTACGGGCGCTACGACTCCGACCTCTGGCGAATGGATCGCGTGCTTCCGCTGTGGATGCACCAGCTCTCGCGGGGCGAAGAGATCACGATCTTCGGCGGCGATCAGAAGGTGCTCGATTTCACGTACGTCGACGACTGTGTCGACGGCATCGCGCGCGGCATCTACGCGCTTGGCAACGGAACCGCTTCGAACGAGACGGTCAACCTCGCGTTCGGCCAGGGCAACACGCTCGTGCGTGCCGCGGAGCTGATCGCCCAGGAGCTCGGCGTCGAGCTGAACGCGAAGATCGCTCCGTCGCTGCTCGGCGAGGTGACGCACTACGTCGCCGACGTGCGCAAGGCGCATGCGTTGCTCGACTGGTCGCCGCACACACCGCTCGAGGTCGGCATCCCGCAGGCCGTCGCGTGGTTCAAGGAATGGCGCGCTGCGCACCCGGAAGAAGACCGGCCGTTCGTGCGCTCGGAAGGGTCGGATGAGCTCGCTCACGGCTTCAAGCAGCCCGCCCGCGCTTAATCTATTCGCGCTCTTCGGCCCGACGGCGTCGGGGAAGACGGCCGTCGCGGGGGTGCTGCGCGAACGGGTCGGCGCCGAGGTGATCTCGGTCGATTCGGCGGCGATCTACGAGGGACTGCCGATTCTCACCGCCGCGCCGCCGTACCCGGCCCGCCTCGCAGGCATCGTGCCGCTCGCGAACGAGATCTCGGTCGGCGAGTTCCAGCGCCTGGCGCACGCCTCCGTCGACGAGATACTCGCCGCGGGCCGGTTGCCGCTGCTCGTCGGCGGAACAGGTCTTTACCTGCGGGCGGCCGTCTCGGCCTTTCCGCTCCCGCCGCCGCCGGAGCCGGGGCGGCGCGAGTTCTGGCAGGCGGAATATGACCGGCTCGGCGCGGAGGACGCCCATGCGCTGCTGGCCGCCCGCGACGCGGCGGCGGCCGCACGCGTCCACGCGAACGACCGGCGGCGTGTGGTGCGCGCGCTCGAGCTCGCCGAGCTCGGCGCCTCGCTGGCGCCTACGACCGACCGGCTCTGGGCCGAGGACACGAGGCAGCCGACCCTGATCGTCGGGCTCGACGTTCCGCCCGACGAGCTCGACCGCCGCATCGAAGAGCGAACGCGGGCGATGGTCGCGCGGGGCGCGGCGGCCGAGGCACACAGCGCCTGGTCACGGCCGCTCTCGGCCACCGCACGCAAGGTGCTCGGCCTCGAGCAGTTCGCGACCTTGCCGGAGGGCGAGGCGGTCGTCGCGGTGGCGCAGGCGACCAGGCGGCTCGCGCGCTACCAGCGCAAGTGGCTCCGGCGGATTCCCACGGCAGTTACGCTCGACGGCACACGGCCGGCAGAGGAGCTTGCAGATGAGATCATCGCGCTGGCAGGCGCACGGGAATATCTACCTCGTCACTGAGGACGGTCCGCTGACCGCGGATCAGGCGCGTGCCGAGGCCGCCGGCAGCGACGGCATCCTCGACGTTCGCGCGACCGGTGACGACTGGCTCGAGATCGCGATCTGGAATCCCGACGGCTCTCAGGCCGAGATGTCGGGAAACGGAACCCGGATCGCCGCACGCTGGCTGGCGGCCCGCACGGGCGCTGCGACCGTCACCGTGCGTGTCGGCCCCCGCGAGGTGCGCGCCCGAATGATCGACGACGTGCTCGTCGAGCAGGACATGGGCGAGGTTGTGGCCGGCAAGCCCGAGCAGGTCGCCGGGATCACGCTCGTCACCGTCGACGTAGGCAACCCGCATGCGGTGGTCGACGGCGACCCGGGAGAGCTCGAGCACCTTGGCCCGCTGCTCGAGGTGCACGAGCGCTTCCCGAACCGCACCAACGTGCAGATCGGCCGACGCACTTCGGACGGCGACATCGACGCGCGCGTCTGGGAGCGGGGGGTAGGCGAGACCGCCTCGTCGGGCTCCAGCGCGGTCGCCGTCGCGGCGGCATTCAGCTTCGCCTACGGGAGCCCGAGCGACGAGCCGACGATCGTCCATTTTCCGGGCGGCGACCTGGTCGTGCGCTTCGAGGCGGGACGCGCGTTGCTGACGGGACCGGCGGCGCGCGTCGAGGCCGACTGAGCGGCGGCTCAGCCGCCGCCGATGCCGTGCTCGCGCAAGGCATCGTTCAGGGACGTCTTCAGGTCGGTCGATTCGCTGCGCCGGCCGATGATCAGGGCGCACGACAGGTCATAGGTGCCCGCCGGGAACTTCTTGGGCCGCGTGCCCGGGACGACGACCGACCGCGGCGGCACGTAGCCGCGGTACTCGACCGGCTCGGCCCCGGTGACGTCGATGATCGGCACCGACGCGGTCAGAGTCACGTTCGGGGCGAGTACCGCGCCCGCACCGATCCGCACGCCTTCGACGACGATGCAGCGAGAGCCGATAAACGCACCGTCTTCCACGATCACCGGCCGGGCTCCGGCGGGCTCGAGCACACCGCCGATCCCGACGCCGCCCGCGAGGTGCACCCCGGCGCCGATCTGCGCGCCCGAGCCGACGGTCGCCCACGTGTCGACCATCGTGTTCGGACCGACCCAGGCCCCGATGTTCACGTAGGACGGCATCAGGATGACGCCCGGCGACAGATATGCGCCGTAGCGCGCGACCGCCGGTGGCACGACCCGAACGCCCAGAGCCTCGTAGTTCGTCTTGAGCGGAATCTTGTCGTGGTAGGAGAACGGCCCAAGCTCGATCGGCTCCATCGGGCGGATCCGGAAGTAGTCGAGGATGGCCGCCTGCACGCCGGCGTCGACGCGCCAGTCGTCACCGTCCGGCTCGGCGACACGCACCTCGCCGCGGTCGAGCGCGGCAATCGTCTCTTCGGTCGTCACAGCACCTCCCGGAAGATCGTCGCCGCACGCTCGCACGCCGCCTGGGTGGGGACGAGCGCAAGGCGGATGTAGCCCTCGCCGGCGGGGCCGAAGAACGAGCCGGGCGCAACGACGATCCCGTGCTCGAGCAACGTGCGTGCGAACGCCTCCGACGGTCCGTCGACCGCCAGCCAGAGATAGAAGGTCGCCTCCGAGCCCGCCAGTCGCAGGCCGGCCGCCTCCAGCGCCGGCAGCACCGTCTCACGCTTGCGCCGGTAGAGGTCGCGTACCGCCGAGACATGCTCGTCGTCCGACCACGCGGCGATCGAGGCGCGTTGCACGAACTCCTGCGGCGCCGTCCCGACAGTGGGGCGAAAGCTCTTCAGCGCCGACACGATCTCCGCAGGTGCGCAGACGAACCCCGAGCGGTATCCGGTCATCGACGAGCGCTTCGAGAGCGTGTTGAAGACGACGACATTTGTGCGGTCGGCAACCTGCAGCGCCGAGACCGGAGGCTTGTCGAACCAGAGCTCGGAGTACGCCTCGTCGGAGCAGACGAGGAACCCGTGCTCGCGCGCCCGTGCCGCCAGCTCCTCGTAGAACGAGAGTGGCGCAACCGCGCCAGTCGGGTTGTTCGGGTAGCAGACCCAGAAGATCGCGATCTCGTCCCACGCGTCGAAGCGATCGAGATCGGGCAGCCACCCGTCCGACTCTCGCAGCGGCACCGTCGCGATCTGCCCACCGGCGAAGAGCGCTCCACGCTCATAGACGGGGTACGCGGGCTCGGGGATCGCGACCAGCCGCTTGTCGCCGAGCGCGATCTGCGCGAACGAGAAGATCGCCTCCTTCGAGCCGAGCGTCGGAATCAGCTCGCGGCCCGGATCCACCTGGACGCCGAAGCGGCGGTCGATCCAGCCCGCGATCGCGGTGCGCAGCTCCGGCAGCCCGGTCGCACGCGGATACGACGACACCTCGTCGACCGACGCGAGCAGCGCCTCGCGGATGAACGGCGGGGTGATCTCCCGCGGGTCGCCCATCCCGAAGTCGATCAGGTCGAGCCCGCGACCTGCCGCCTCGGCCTTCCATTCGTCGAGCCGCGCGAACGGATACTGCGCGAGGCCGGCGAGGACGGGGGAGAGCTGCACGGTCAGACGCTACCGCCGAGGAACCGCTGCAGCGCGGTGAAGGTCCGTTCGAGCTCCGCGACCTCGACCCGTTCGTCGACGGCATGCGCGTACCGCGTTGCCCCAGGCCCCAGGTTGATCGCGTCGAGGCCGCGGGCGGCGAAGTCGGAGACGTTCGTCCACGCCTGCTTCGGCTGCACCTCGAATCCGCCGGACTCGCGCAGGCGCTCGACGAGCGTCGAGCCGAGCGCGACGTGGGCGGGGGGCGAGTTCGAGAGGATCTCCAGGTCGCCTCCGACCAGCGCGCGGATCCGCTCCTCTGCCGAGTCGGGCGTGCGATCGGGCGCGTAGCGGTAGTTGATCGTCGCCTCCGCGTGCGCCGGAATCACGTTCTGGGCGATTCCACCGTGCAGCTGGGTGACCGAGATGACCTCGCGGAAGAGCAAGCCCTCGACCTCGATGTCGACGGGCTCCGCTTCGAGCACCGGTCGGAGCCCTTCAAGGGCGAGCGCGATCGCGTTCACACCGAGCCACGGCCTGGCGGAGTGCGCCGAGCGGCCTTCGAAGACGGCGCGGGCGTTCAGGTTGCCGAGGCAGCCAAGCTGGAGCGTGTTGTCGGTCGGCTCGAGGCAGATCACGAGCTTCGCCTCGTCGACGACCGGCGTTCCCGCGAACACGCCCGGAAGCGGGTTCTCGGTTGGACCAAGCTCCTCCCGCGGGAAGAAGAGCACCCCGAGGTCGAAGGCGAGCTCGGCCGTCGCGGCCCAGCGCGCCAGCTCGATCATCACCGCCAGACCGCCTTTCATGTCGCTGGCCCCGAGCCCGACCACTGCGCCGTCCTCCAGGCGCCCGGGGTAGTTGCCCTGGGCGGGGACGGTGTCGGTGTGGCCTGCGAGCAGCACCAACGGTTTGCCGGTGCGCTTGGCGAAGAGCACCGACTCGCCGTCGGCGTAGGCCGTGTCGAGCGGCACCGACGCGACGACGTAGCGGTACAGCTCCGCCTCGTCGCGCGAGGGCGAGGCGATGTCGACGAGCTCCAGGGTGCGCTGGGCGAGTGCCATAATCGAGGTCGATGATTCCACGTTCAGCGGAGCCCGAGCGCGGGTTCGTCCTCGCAGTACTGGCTCAGGGCGCTGACGTGGACGACGAGCTGGCCGAGGTCAGGGAGCTCGCACGGACCGCCGGGGTCGATCCCGTGGGCGCGATCGTGCAGCACCGGGCCCGCCCGGCCCAGCGCACGTACGTCGGCAAGGGCAAGCTCGAAGAGGTCAAGGAACGGTTCAAGGAGCTCGGCGCCGAGAGCCTGCTGGTCGACGACGAACTCGACCCGGCGCAGCAGCGCTTCCTCGAGAACGCGCTCGAGACGCGCGTCGTCGATCGTACGCAGCTGATCCTCGACATCTTCGCGCAGCATGCGACGTCGGCCGAGGGGAAGCTCCAGGTCGAGCTCGCCCAGCTCGAATACAACCTCCCGCGTATGCGCGGCATGTGGCAGCACCTCGAGCGCCTCGGCGGCGGCACGGGAGCGATGGGCGCCGGTGTCGGGACTCGCGGCCCCGGCGAGTCTCAGCTCGAGACCGACCGCCGGCTGGCGCGGCATCGCATCTCCGTGCTGAGGCGAAAGCTGAAGGATCTGGAGCGCCAGCGCACGACGCGACGGAAGGAACGGCGGCGCACCGAGGTGCCGACGATCGCGCTGGCCGGCTACACGAACACCGGCAAGTCGACGCTGCTGAACGCCCTCACTGGCTCCGACGTCTCGGTCGAGAACCAGCTCTTCCACACGCTCGACCCGACCACACGTGGCTTCGAGCACGACGGCCGCCGCTACCTGGTCACGGACACGGTCGGGTTCATCCGGCGGCTGCCGCACCAGCTGGTCGAGGGCTTCGCGTCGACGCTCGAAGAGACGCTCGTTGCGGACGTCATCCTCCATGTGGTCGATGCCTCGGTCTCCGACGAGGAGCACGATCGGCAGATGGCAGCCGTCAACGAGGTGCTTGCCGAGATCGGCGCCGCCGAACTGCCGCTCGAAATCGTGCTGAACAAGATCGACCGGGTCGATCCGCTCGGACGGCGCCGGCTCGCGAATCGGTTCCCGACATCCCCGCAGGTGTCGGCGCTCACCGGCGAGGGACTCGACGAGCTGCGCGCCGAGCTGGCCCGCCGCTTCGAGGATCGCTGGGAGCGGGTACGCCTGCTCGTCCCGTACGAGCACGGGGCAGCGCTCTCGGAGCTCTATGCCCTCGGCACACCGATCGAGGAGCGCGAGGACACAGCCGACGGGGTGCTGATCGTCGCACGGCTACCGCGACGCGACCGGCCGCGCTTTGCCCCATATCTCGTGGCCGACCCCAAGACCGAGCGGGAGAGCGCCTGATCGAGCTGCCGATCCGCAGGCTGCGACCCGATGCCGTCGTGCCGGAGCGCGCGTACGCGGGTGACGCGGGCATGGACCTCTCGTCGTGCGAGCGAGTCGAGCTGCGCCCCGGTGAGCGGGCGCTCGTGCCGACCGGGCTCGCCGTCGCAATCCCCGAGGGCCACGCCGGATTCGTCCAGCCGCGGTCGGGGCTGGCCGTCAAGCACGGCATCTCGATCGTCAACACTCCGGGCCTGATCGACTCCGGCTATCGAGGCGAGTTGAAGGTCGACCTTGCTGAACACCGATGCCCGCGAGTCCTTCGTTGTCGAACCGGGGATGCGGATCGCGCAGCTCGTCATCCTCGAGCTTCCCGAGGTCGAGCTGGTCGAGGTCGACGAGCTGCCCTCCAGCGAGCGCGGGGCGCGCGGCTTCGGGTCGTCGCTGCATTGATGCAAGGACAGCACTGATGGAGCCGCGGATTCGCGTCTCGGCGATCCTGCGCTGGCAAGAGCGACTGCTCCTCTGCCGCCAGGAGAAGCCCGGGAAGGAGTACTGGCTGCTGCCCGGCGGCGGGGTCGACGAAGGGGAGACGCTGATCGAGGCGCTTCGCCGTGAGCTCCGGGAAGAGCTCGGGGTCGAGGCCGACGTGCCGTTCGAAGGGCCGGTGGCGCTCATCGACTCGATCGCGCCGAAGACGCTGCGGCCCGGCAAGCACGTCGTTCACATCGTCTTTGCCGCCGACCTGTCCCACCGTTCGCTCTCGGACGTCGAGACGAAGGACGCCGCGGTCAAGGGAGCAAGGCTCTTCTCGACCGAGGAGCTCGGCGACGTCGTCCTCCATCCGCCGATCAAGCGCTTCCTCGAGCGCTGGCAGCCGGGGGATCCGGCGGTCTACCTCGGCGCCCTCTGGGCGCGGTAGCGAGCGATCGCTACAGCGTGGCGTAGAGGTCGACCGGCACGCCGTCGGGGTCGACGACTTGCGCGTAACGCTGGCCCCAGAACGCGTCCCACGGCTCGAGTCCGCCGTTGAAGCCCGCGGCGACCACCCGCGCGTAGATCTCGTCCACGGCGGCCGGGCTCTCGCACTCGAAGGCGAGGGCCGTCTGGTTGCCCGTCTGCCGGTCCCAGTCGGGCCGGAAGCTGCGGATCGTCTCCTCCGAGTCGAACATCAGGCGCAGGCCGTTCGGGAGCAAGACGTGGATGTGCCCCTCGCCGGGCGTCTCGGGGACGTCGACGCCGAGCAGGCGGTAGAAGCGGATCGACTCGGCCATGTCGGAGGCGACGATCCCGATTGCGTTCAGCTGCGGAGGCATCCGCTCGAGTGTTGCAAAACCTGCGCCCCGCGGCGGGCAGTCCGCTGACGACGACGAACGGCACGGGCCTATCTTGCATGAGTCAGCCCCTCGCGCTTGGGTGTCTGACAGCGCGCTTCTGTCAGGACACCGACGGCAACGGCAGCTACTTGATGCGATCCACGAACGCCGACAGCCGATCGAGCTCCGGTTCGAGCGCTACCGGCTTGACGCCGTCTTCCCACCACACGCCGTCAACCCGCAGACCGCCCGCCGCTGCGTCTCGTGTCATGTCGATCCGGCCCACGATCCGGTCGCCGCGCAGGATCGGGAGGACGTAGTAACCGTACCGGCGCTTCGCTTTCGGCACGTACATCTCGAGCCGGTAGTGGAAGCCGAAAAGAGCGTGGGCGCGGTCACGATCGTGCGACCAGCCGATCGAAAGGTGAAAGGAAACGCACGCGGTTCGGCACCGGCTCGTCCGAAATCTCGGGGTGAATATGCAGCCGGCCCCGTTCGAGCCAGACTCCGAGCGAGCGCCGTTTCTGCTCGGCGATCAGCGCCTCGGCCTCACGCCAGGCGACCGTCTCGCTCGGCGGATAGACGCGCGCGGCAAGATCCCAGAGCCGTTGCCGCCCCGACCGCCCCGCGACAGCAACCTCGCCGTGCAGCTGCAGCACCTCGAGCATCAGCCGAACCTGACGCGTGCCCCACCACGGATGCGGCTCCGCCTCTGGCACCTGGTCGCCGATCAGATCGCGCGAGAGCATCGGCCCGTTGCAGTCGAGCTCGCGGAGCAGGAAGCGCCGGAAGCGTGCATTCGCCTGGAGAAACTCGCGCGTCCACGCGTTCGAGGTGGCGCGCCGGCGTCGCATCCGAGCCCGTACGAGCGGCAGATCCTCGGTCGGCCAGATGAACGCGTTCCACTCGAAGAGCTTCCGCTCTTGCCACAGCAGCCGGTCGAGCTCGCCACGTCGAACGTCCCGAGCCGGTTGTAGAGAACGAGGTGCTGCGGCGGAGCGACCGTCGCGATCGGATCCATCTGCAAGAAGCCGAGGCGGCGGACAGCGTCGAGCACGCCGGTTGCGCTCCCGTCGAGGAGCTGCGCACGAGCCGCGACACGCCGTGCCCGGGGCAGAGCGAGCTCGTCGACGGGCGCGGCTACAGCGCCTTCCAGAAGACCGTCGTGTCGCACGGACGCCCGTCCGGGAAGAGCGCATAGCCAGGGATCATCCCGACCTCGGTCCAGCCGAGGCGTGCGTACAGGCGTGCCGCGTCCCCGTCGCTCACCGCGTCGAGCACGAGCAGCGTCCGGCCTTCGGCACGGGCCTCGAGCTCGAGACGCTCCATCAGGAGCCGCGCGATCCCGCGCCTCCGCGCCGAACGGTGGACGAGGACTCTCGCAACCTCTGCGCGATGCGGCTGGTTCGCCGGCAGCGCGAGGATCAGCTGTGCCGTGCCGACGAGCTCACCCTCGACGAAGGCGGCCAGAATCGCACGGTGTCCCCGTGCGGCTTCGGCGGCCCAGTGCTCGAACTCGGCTCGCGCGTCGTCAAACGAGAACGGGGCCATGTACCCGACCGATGCGCCGCCGGCCACACAGTCGAAGAGCACCTCCGCGAGGCCGTCGAGCTGCGTCTCGAGCTCCGCTCCGGCGAGACGGCGGATCTCGATCGTGCCGATCGCAGTCATCATTCGGGGCATCTTGCCAGTGACGACCGATGAGTTTCCATCCGGCGACCGGTCATAGGAGACAGAAAGCGTAAGAACCAATTTTCCGACAAACAGGAGGCTGGAATGCCCAAGTTGAGTCTCACCCAGGTCGGCCGCGTTTGCGTCACCGTCGCCGACACGGATCGCGCGATCGACTTCTACGTCGACACCCTCGGCTTTGAGAAGGTGGTCGATGTTCCGATGAACGAGGAGATGCGCTGGGTCGAAGTGGCCTTGCCCGGCACCGTCACGACCATCGCCCTCGCGCCGCCGCCGCAGGGGACCGAGGCGGGCGGCAGTCAGACCGGCATCTGTCTCGACACGTCAGACGTCGATACCGATCACACCGTGCTCGCGGCAGCTGGGGTCGACGTGGACGACGAGGTCACTCGGTGGGGCGGAACCGTGCCGCCGATGTTCTGGCTTCGCGACCCGGACGGCAACTCGCTGATCGTCGTCCAACCCCTGGACTAAAGGGTTGGCTCGCAGCTCGGCGGCACGTGTTGGCTTGCCTCAGGGCCGGGAGTCAATCAAGTAACGGGGGTTGAGGATGGCGGTTGGGATCAGAATCAAGTTCGCCGGGCTCAAGCAGGAACAGTTCGACGCCGTGAACGCACGCGTCGACCCGAGCAGCGATCCGCCGGAGGGATTGATCTTCCATGCCTCCGGCCCGATCGACGAAGGCTGGGGTGTGATCGACTTCTGGGAGTCCCGGGCCGCGTTCGACGATTTTCTCCAGAGCCGTGTTCAGCCGGCGGTGGCGGCGAGCGGCGTGGAAATGCAGGGTCACCCCGACATCAAGGAGTTCCCCGTCCACGAGATGTTTTCCCGCTGACGAGGGCGGGAGGTGATCAGCGGCGGCCGCCGCGGTCACGTGCCCGGCGCGCCGAGACGTCGTGCGCTTCGCGCTCGAGCCCGTCCTCGAGCGGCGTGAGCCCGGTCTCGCCACCGGCGTGCGCGAGCGCGTCGGCCAGCACCAGGTCGGCGAACCACGGGTTGCGGGGAAGCAGCGGCCCGTGCAGGTACGTGCCGTAGACCCGCTTGTGACGGCAACCTTCGAAGCCCGACGCGCCGTCGTTGCCGAAGCCGTGCACAACACGGCCGAGCGGCTCGACCCCCTCGTCCAGGATCGTCCGGCCGGCGTGATTCTCGAAGCCGGCCAGGGTCTCGCCAGCCCAGGCGCAGTCGAGCAGGACGTCGCCGATCATCCGACGCTCGCCGGCGACCGTCTCGAGCGGGAGCAGGCCAATGCCCGGCAGGTCGGCCCCGGCAACATCGCGATACGACCGCCCCAGCAGCTGGTAGCCGCCGCAGACGGCGAGGAACGCGGCGCCTGCCTCGACGGCCTCGTGCAGCGCCTCGCGCTTCGTGAGCAGGTCGCGGGCGACCAGCGCCTGCTCCCGATCCTGGCCCCCGCCGACGTAGAAGAGGTCGACCTCGCCGGCCGGCACGGCGTCACCCAGGCCGATGGCCCGCACCTCGAGCTCGTGGCCGCGCGCCCGCGCGCGTTCGGCAAGCACCGCGATGTTGCCGCGATCGGCGTAGATGTTCAGGTAGTCCGGGTAGAGGTGGCCGACGCGGATCTTCATGCCGCGCTCTCCCAGTAGTTGGAGACGTGGCCGCGCCGGGCAATCGTCCGGCGGAGGGCGAGCATCGCGGTGTAGGTCGGAAGGACGGTCAGCTCCGCTCCGCGCGGCGTCAGCTCGAGCCCCCGGTCGAGCGCCTGCTCGAGTGAGGGGATGACTTCGATCCGCTCGCGGGGCAGCCCGCCGTAGGCGAAGCGCAGCGCAAGCTCGGCGGCGCGCGAGCCGGTTGCAACGAGCGTGTCGAGCCCGGCAGCGAGCGGCTCGAAATCGACGTCCCAGATCCACGAGACATCCCGCCCGTCCGCAATCGCGTCGTTGAGAGCGATCACGGCCACCTTCGGGGAGCCCGCGTCGAGCAGTGTCCGGACGACCTCGTTCGCACCGGCGGGATTCTTGATCAGGAGCACGAGCACTGTCCGGTCGCCGATCGCGATCCGCTCGAATCGCCCGAATGCGGCCGAGAAGCGACCAAGTCCGGCGACGATCTCCTCCAGCGGAACCCTCAGCTCCAGCGCCAGCGCTGCGGCGCCGAGTGCGTTGTAGACGTTGTAGAGCCCGGGCAGCGCCAGCCGGACACGGGCCGCTCCCTCTGCCGCAGCCAGCGTGAACGACGCGCCGTCGAGGCCGTCGAGCTCGATCTCGCGTGCGACGACGTCGAGCGGCGGGCGGCCGTGGCCGCACTTCGGGCACCGGTAGTCGCCGAGGTGCCCGACGTAGGCGGCCGCGTAGTCGTACGGCGTTCCGCAGCGCAGGCAGTACTTCGAATCGGCGGCATGTTGCAGGCCGGCCCGGGCCCGGCGCGGATCGTCGAGCCCGAAGAGCCGCGAGCCGTCTCGTGCAAGGTCGGCGACCTGTGGATCGTCGCCGTTCAGCACGAGGCGCGTGCCCGGGAGGTCGGCCACCGCCTGGCGCCAGCGAGCGGCGAGCGTCTCGAGCTCGCCGTAACGGTCGAGCTGGTCACGGAAGAGGTTGCCGAGCAGGAGCGCCTTTGGCCTGACCCGTCGGGCAACCTCCGGAAGGGCGGCCTCGTCGACTTCGAAGAGGCCGAGTGCGGCGCCGCCCGACCGGAGCAGGGTGGAGGCGATCCCGGACATGAGGTTGGCACCGGAGCCGTTGTGGGCGACGTCGAGGCGCGGGCGCAGGATCTCGGCCACCATCGCAGCCGTCGTCGTCTTCCCGTTCGTCGCGGACACAAGCACGGAGCCTCCAGGCAACCGCGCCGCGAGCCGGTCGATCGCACCGGGGTCGAGCTTCCAGAGCAGCTTTCCCGGCAGTGTCGTGCCGCCGCCCCGGCCGGCGCGCCGCGACAGGGCGCCCGCCGCACGAGCGGCGGCGACCTCGACCGCGAGCGGAATCGTCGGGCGCACGCCCGAACGCTACCCGGGGGCTGCCAACTAGCCTCCATTTGCGCTTCGTCCGGTTTGCTCTAGCATTCTTGTCATGGCGCGCAAGCCCTATCGCGCGGTCCGGCAGATCGACCCGCAGGCGCTGGCCGAGTTCCAGGCTGGCATCCGGCGCCGGTACACGAACGAGCAGATCGTGGCCGAGCTGAGAGAGTCCGCCGAGCGGCTCGGGCGGTCGCCGACGATGAAGGAGTTCGGGGCCGATCCGGGCTCGCAGGTCCACCCGCAGACGGTGATCGAGGTCGGGCTGGTCGATGTTCCTGGAGGCGCTGTTCGCCACGATCGGCACCGCCATCGCCACGGGCGGCTACATCTACTTACGTGTCATCGATCTGTTCCCGCGGGCGGACGAGCCGGACCCTGAACGACCACGCGCCGCGGCGCTGGCCACCGTGGCCGTCTTCGCGGTGGTGCAATGGCTCGGCAGCAGCTACGCAGGCGAAGCTCATGGAATGGATGACCTATGGAGCGATCGTCGTCCTGGTCTGGTTCTGGATCGCCTGCATCCCCGGCGTGCGCCTCGAACGCATCTTGACGGAGCCGCTGCTGACGGACGGCTGGACCGGCGTGCTCGAAGGCGATTCCCTACGCGATCTGGTGGCTGGTGATGATCGAGACGGTGGCGCTGGCGCCGGAAGAGGCCCACGAGCCGCACCGCACCATCCCGCGCGGCCTGACGCTGGCGCAGATCACGCTCGTCGTTCTGGTGGTGCTGACCTGGTTCTTCGCCTCCGCCGCGGGCAGCGGATTACCGCCAAGACGGGCGACGAGAAAATGTACTATCCGCTTCCCTTCGTGTACGGCGAGGTCTGGCCGAAGATCCATTCCACCTGGTCGCCTTCTCGGTGCTGGCGATCTTCGGCATGATCGTCAGCTACAACGGCATGATCTACGCGGTCAGCCGGCAGTCGTTCTCGCTGGGCCGGGCCGGTTACCTGCCGCGCTTCCTCGGCCATGTCCATCCCGACGCGGCGCACGCCGGACGTGTCGATCTTCTTCTGGAGCCTGGTGGTCGCCGGGTTCGTGGTCTGGGGCTACTTCAACGCAGCGGCGGTGGAGGTCGCGGTGCTGACCTGCAACCTGACGCCCTGATCTGGTACGTCCTGGCGATGGTTGCCTGTTCCTGCTGCGCTGGAACGAGCCGCACATGCGCGGGCCGTACCGCGTGCCGCTGTATCCGGTGTTGCCGGCCCTGGTGCTGGTCATGAGCCTGTTCGCCGCGGCGGTCTACGCCTGGGAATTCCGGGGCCTCGTGCTGTGGCTGACCGCGGCCCTGTACGCGGCCTCGGCCTGGGCTATTACTTCGCCGTCGGCCGCCGGCACCTGGTGACCGCGCGCGGGAGGAAATGGCGGCCCGGTGCCGCGGCGGAGGTCACGGGCCCGGCAAGGACTGGCCGCGACGCCGGCGGAAGGCGCGGACCTTCACGGCGCCGAAGCCTAGCACACGCTGGAGGACCATGCCGACCGACCGCCCACCGGACCTCGTTCACGATCGACGGCCTACTTGGCAGATCGTCCTTCGGCTGGCCTGGCCAGTCCTAGTCCAGCAATTCCTCATCTTGAGCGTGAGCCTTTACGACCAATTCTTGGCCGGGAATAATGCTCCGGCCGAAACTGAAAAGCACATTGGCTACCAGGCCGCTCAGACGACCGCGAACTACATCTCCTGGTTTATTTCCTCCTGCTCCGCTTTGGTTTCCGTCGGAGCGATTGCCCTCGTCGCTCGTTTCGTTGGCGCTGCTGATCAAAACGGAGCAATCCGCACAACGAACCAGTCGATCCTCTTGGCGGTGGTGATTGGCATAATCTCGACGCCCTTCGTGCTCGCCCTTTCTGCCCTGGGGCATCCACGTCATGGGACTGCATGGGTCGACCGCCCAAGAGCGCCTTTCTTTCCTACAGCCAATTCTCGCTCTGATTACGTGTCAACTCGTTACACAAGGCGGTCTTGCTTGCCTGGTCGGAGCTGGCGATACACGAACCGGACCGATCGTTTTGAGCGGAGTGGCAATTCTTAAACATTCCGCTCGCCTGGGTTTGCTTCCATGGACTTCGGCCGATTCCGGCGATGGAATTCTTTGGCATCGGTGTCGGCACGGCTTTGAGCCATACCGCCGGGTGCGTGGCTGTGCTGATTGTCTTGGCTCACGGCCGCTATGGCTTGCAATTGCGGTTGCCATTGATGGTGCCAAATGTCAGCCTCATCTACCGACTGCTGCGAGTAAGCGTGCCGGCACAATCGACACGCTATCGATCGGCCTATGTCAGCTTTGGTTTTTGACTTTAGTAACCGCTCTGGGGGATGTGGCGGCAGCGGCGCATGGGACGGCGATTCGCTGCGAAGGCTTGGGCTACATGAGCGGTCAGGCCTTCGCCACTGCGCCGCGGCACTCGTCGGCCAAAACCTCGGGGCCCGTCGAGCCTCGGGCGGCCGCTCATGTCGCGTGGGTCGCCCTTGATCGGCTGCGCAGATGAGCGCATGGGTGTGCTCTTCTTCGTCTTCGCTCCGGACATGTTCCGGATTTTCAGTCCACACGCACATCAGGAACCGATTGTGACGGCCGGCGTGCCAATCTTGCGGTCTAGTCGCGTTCGCGATGCCCCCGCTGTCCGCAATTATCATCTTTACGGGTGCTCTCCGCGGTGCCGGCGACAACTGCGCTTCCCGATCCTGCTGACATGGATTGGCTTTCTGCTCATTCGCATGCCGCTGGCGTACCTGTTCACGCGCTCCGTCGTGGACTTGGGTTCGCTCGGAACGATCCCCGGCTGGGACCTTGGCCTGTTTGGCTGAAGGGCAGTGTTCAAGCGATGC
>CAWAXB010000036.1:0-145711 GCA_963785895.1 uncultured Actinomycetes bacterium
GCAGCTTGGCAGATTCCGCCAGCAGGGCGAACGCGACGAAGTCCTCGCGAAGGTCGGCGCCGGCCGGCCACTCGGGCGGCTCGCCCAGCCGAAGGAGGTCGCCGCGGTGATCGTCTTCCTCCTGTCCGAGCAGGCCTCGTACGTCACCGGCGCGGCCTGGTCGGCGCGACGGCGGCACTGTCCCGATCATCATCTGCGGCCGCTCCGGCGGCTACCGTGGCGAACGCTATGCCCGAGCTCGCCGGGAGAGTTGCCGACGCATTCGCCGCGCGGATCCGCGAACTGGAGGAGCGCGCGCTGTCGCCGCTCGCCGTGCGCTCGTACGAGACGCGCGGTCGCGCGCGCGACGAGGACGAGTGCCTCATCCGGACGCCGTTCCAGCGCGACCGCGACCGCATCGTCCACTCGAAGCCGTTCCGGCGGCTGAAGGGCAAGACGCAGGTCTTCATCGACCCGGCCGGCGACCACTACCGCACGCGGATGACGCACACGCTCGAGACGACCGGGATCGCGCGGGTCGTCGCCCGCGCGCTCGGCTGAACGAGGATCTGACCGAGGCGATCGGGCTCGGGCACGACATGGGCCATCCGCCGTTCGGTCACGCCGGCGAGGCGGCGCTCGACGCGCTTGCGCGAGGGGCGGACGGCTTCCGCCACAACGAGCAGTCGGCGCGCATCGCGCGAGCGGCTCAACCTGACGCACGAGGTGGTCGACGGGATCCTCACGCACACGGGCGAGGCCGAGCCCGAGACGCACGAGGGAAGATCGTGCGCATCGTCGACCGCGTCGCCTACATCAACCACGACATCGACGACGCGATCCGCTACGGGATCCTCGAGCAGGCCGACCTGCCGCGCGACGAGCTCGAGGTGCTCGGCCCGAGCGGCTCGCAAGCGGATCGACACGCTCGTGCACGACCTCGTCGAGAGCTCTGCGGCGCCGGCGACATCGTCCAGAGCGAGGAGATCGGCGGCGCGATGCTCTCGCTGCGCGAGTTCATGTTCGAGCGGGTCTACCTCGCGCCGGTCACGCGGCCCGAGCACGAACGCGCGCACGCGGACGATCGCGCGCATCTACGACGCACCTCGCCGCGAGAGGGGACTCGCCAGATGCGATCGTCGAGTTCGTGGCCGGGATGACCGACCGCTTCGCGCTGTCGTACGCTGAGCGCCTCGATGGCGCGGATTAAGGACACGTCGGTCGAGGCGGTGAAGGCGACCGCCGACTTCGTCGAGGTCGTGTCCGGCCGGACGGAGCTGCGCAAAGGCGGCGGCGGCAAGTTCACGGGCCGCTGCCCGTTCCACGAGGAGCGGACGCCGTCGTTCTCGGTCAACGCGCGTCGACAAGCTCTACTACTGCTTCGGCTGCGGCGCCAAGGGCGACATGATCACGTTCGTCCGCGAGACTCGAGGGTCTCGACTTCGTCGGCGCGATCGAGTGGCTCGCGCGAGCGCTTCCGCATCCCGCTCGAGTACGAGGAGAGCTCGCCGGCGCAGGACGCGGCGCGCACACGGCGCGAGCGGCTGCTTCGCGCTGCTCGACCAGGCGGCGACGTTCTACGAGCGCACGCTCTGGGACACCGAGGCCGGCGGGATGGCGCGCGACTACCTCAAGGGGCGCGGCCTTGAACGAGGAGGTCTGCCGCGAGTTCCGGCTCGGGCTGGCGCTCGGCGGCAACTCGCTCGCGCGCAAGGCGACTCGCGAAGGGATTCTCGCACGAGGAGCTGCGCGCGGCCGGGCTGACGCGCCAGCGCGGCGACGACTACTTCGCAGCGCGCGGCTGCTCTTCCCGCTGGCCGACCGCGAGGGCCGCGTCGTCGGCTTCCAGGCGCGCAAGCTGCACGAGGACGACCCGCTGAAGGCGAAGTACGTCAACACGCCGGAGTCGGAGCTCTTCCACAAGGGCTGCGGTCGTCTACGGCCTCGACAAGGCGCGCGCCGCGATCGCGCGCGAAGACCGCGCCTGCGTCGTCGAGGGCAACACCGACGTGATCGCCCTGCGCCAGGCGGGCTTCGAGCCGGTCGTCGCGAGCATGGGCACCGCGCTCACCGAGCAGCAGCTGAAGGAGCTCGGCGCGGCTGACGAAGCGACTCTGGCTGGCCTTCGACGGCGACGCCGCGGGCGAGACCGCGACGCTGCGCGGGATGGAGCTCGCCGTCGAAGCTGGGCTTCGACGTCAAGGTGGTCGCTCTGAGCCGGGGGTCGACCCCGCCGACGACCCGTCCGGGTTCGAGCGGCGGCTCGACGCAGCAGAGCCGTACGTGCTCTACCGCGTGCGCATCGAGATCGAGCGCGCCGACGACCGCGAGGCCGCGTTCCGCACCGTCAAGGCGCTGCTCGACGCGTAGCCCGACTCACCGGAGCGGCAGGACGCCTGGCGCTACGCGAACGACAAGCTCGGCATGACCGTGCAGCTGCGCGCGACCTCGCACGCGCGCGCGCCGGCGCCGGCGACACAGCGCGTCCTGGATGCGAGCGCGAAGCTCGAGCGGAACGCGCTCGCAGGCGTGCTCGCACATGCCCAGCTCAGCCGCTGCTCGCCGAGTTGACGCCGCAGCACTTCTACGACCCGCTGCACCGGCTCCTGTTCGCGCACTCGTCGACGGCGTCGCCGGTCGCCGCGGAGGCTGTCGGCGTGCTCGCGGAGCTCGATGCGCGGGCGGAGGCGGAGGGAATCGATGCAGGAGACGGGAACGGAGCTCCTGCTGCGCCTGCGCGAGCGGGAGTTGCGGCGTGAGCTTCGAGCGCCGACCCGACCCGGACGAAGGAGCTGCAAGAGACGCTGCAACGCCTGCTCGAGAAGGTCGCAAGCCTCTCGTAGAAGACTACGAGCTCCCCGGGTTGGACTCGAACCAACAACCTACCGGTTAACAGCCGGTCGCTCTGCCAATTGAGCTACCGGGGATCGCTCGGCGCGCGGCATTGTAGCCGCGCCGTGGAACGCGTTACGGCGTGACCGTGACCGCGACGTCCTGTTCATGCTGCGGCGTTCCGTCGGCCGCGGACGGTGCATAGGCGGCGATCGTGGCCGCTCCCGCCGACGGAGCGTGCACCGTCGGTCGAACGTCCCTCGCCCCGGGGCACCCTCGCTCGCCGTGACGGTCTGCTTGCGAGCACGGTCCCGTCGCGGCGCAGCTCGACGACCAGCGTCGCCTCGAAGACGCTGGCCGTGCCCGACACGGTGAACGTCGCGGGAACGGACGCTCCGTCCGCCGGCGCCTCGACGAGGATGGGCGGCTCGTACGCGGCGAGATCGTCCCTGGTCAGGCCGGAGCGGCCCGCCACGTCGACGCGCTGCACGGTGGAGAACTGAGTCAGCGTGTAGACGATCTCGGCCACCTGCTCGGCCGGCGCCTGGGCGAGATCGACGGTGGCCGTGCCGCTCGCGATCCGGACGGCCGCGTTCACGCCGAGCGCGTGCAGCGCCGCGCCGGCGACAGCCTGCGTCTGGGAGACGCGCACCGCCCTGGCCTGCAGCCGGCCGTCGTGGACGCGAAAGATGGTGATCGTGGTTGTCGGCGCCGGTGCGGTCGTGGTCGCGGCTGTCGTCGGCTCCGTCGTCATGCTGTTGTGCGACCCGCAGCCGGCGGCGGCGACGAGCAGCAGGAGAAGCCCGGCCGGGAGCAGGAGCTTGCGCATTCCGGCAGTCTCGCAGGCGCAGCCGCTGTCGAGCGCGCCTATCCTGCCTGGATGAGCGTCGTCGGGATCGTCCTCCTCGCAGTGGCGGCCGTGCTGGTGCTGGCCGTCGAATGGCCGCGTCTCGCGCCTCGGGCACACCTCGACGGAGTCCGGGCACCGGCCGTGCGCCGGCGGCGTCGCAAGGCACATCTCCATGTCGTCTCGGACGAGGACGACCCGGACGACTTCGCCCGCTCGGTCAAGCGCGATCTCGAAGCGCTGCCGACGATCGACGACCGCGACCGCAAGCGTTAGCTGGAGGCTTTTACCGAACGCGCACGGTGGTGCGGAGCGTCGCCGTGTTCGGAATGATCGCGGCGACGTCCTCCATGTTCTTCGTCTCCTGGTAGTCGGAGGCCGTGACCGAGATCGTGTGCCGGCCTCTGGCGGCGGGGATCCGGAGCGTCGAGCCGGTCAGCTTCGTCGTGAGACGCGCGCCCGTCGAACGTCACGGTGACCGACGACGGATCGACGCCCGACCCGGCGTCGGTCGCGTGCACGATCACGACGCGCTTCGCGACCGTCACGCGCAGGCGCGGCGGCGTGACGTCGTTGACCCAGTAGCGGAAGCTGAACGGCCCGGCGTCCGCCGCCGACCGTGTGTCGAACACGAGGTCGTACGTCGCCGGCCGTCGGCAGCACGACACCGGCGACCGGGATCGCCTGCCCGTAGCTCGCGCGGTAGGGGTTCAGGTCGAGTGGAAGCGCCGTGTAGCCGGCCAGGTTGTCCTCGGAGCCGTCGAACGTCACGTGCGGCGTCACCCGTCCCGAGAGGACGACGACGCCGATGTTCGGCCGGCGCCTGCTTGACGACGACGCGGAAGGCGCGCTCAGGCCCGCCGTAGGTCACGTCGCCTCCTGTGGGGTAGCGATAGCGAGCGATCTTCGACGGCCCGCCCCTGGTGGTCGCCGGTACGTTCCGGCGCGGGGGAGAAGCGGACGGCTTTCCGAGGCAAGCTGGGCAGTCGAGATCTGGAACCAGAACGGAATGCGCCGGACGTCGGTCCCGCGGGTGAGGAGGATGAACCCGGCGGCGTCTCCCGCGGTCGCGCCGCCGGTGGCGGTCACGGTCAGCGTCCCGGGCACGGTGATCGTCGCCGGGACGGCGAGCGTCCCGCTGCCGGTCTGCGTCTGTGACGCGACCGCCCAGTCGCCGGCGCCGCCGCCGGCGTCCGCGAGCTCGACCGTGCGCGCCGCGGTCTGGCCCGGCGCGAGGCGGCCGAAGGAGAGGCCGGTGGGGGTCGCGAAGAGCAGCGGTGCGTCGGCGCGGGCCAGGTCGACGAGCCCGCCGCCTTCGCGGAGCGGGAGCACCTCGCTGCCGCTCGGCGCATGCACCGGGTCGCCGGTCTGCACGAGCGCCGACTTGATCTGGGCCACCGTCCAGTCCGGGTGGCGCTCCTTGAGCAGCGCGGCGGCGCCGGCGATCGTGCGGCGTCGCCATGCTCGTGCCGCTGAGCAGGCCCCAGGTGCCCTGGTCGGCCGGCAGCGACGAGAGGACGTCGACGCCGGGCGCCGAGACGTCGGGCTTCAGCGCCGAGCGAGACCGGGGTCGGCCCGGCCGACGAGAAGTCGGCGATCGCGCCGGCGGCCGTCGGCCGCGGCGACGGTGATCGCACCGGGGGCGTTGCCGGGCGAGCGAGACCGAGCCGTAGCCGAAGTCGTCGAAGTCGTTGCCGGCGGCGACCACGGGCACGACGCCGGCGGCGGCTGCGCCGTCGATCGCCTGCGACGACGATGTCGCGCGACGGCTCGACCTCGGGCTCGCCGAGCGAGAGGTTGATCACGTTCATGCCGTCGGCGACCGCGGCCTCGATCGCCGCGGCGATCTCGGCGCTGTTCCCGTCGAGCCCGAAGTCGGGCGTCGGGATCGTCAGCGCCTTGTAGTTGCCGAGGTACGCGTTCGGTGCGACGCCGGAGATCGTCGTGCCGGCCGGCATCGTGCCGTGGTCGCCGGCCGCGATCCCGGCGACGTGCGTCGCGTGGAACGAGGCTCGTCGGGTCGAACGGCGCGTTCGCGTACTTGTAGGTCGGCGAGGGCGGCGCGAACGTGCGCTGCACGATCACCTTCGGCGTCGTGTACGCCGTCTGGCCCTTCGGGAAGCCGGGCGGGTAGGCGAAGCCGGCTCGGGTCGAAGTACGGGTGCGTCGCGTGCAGGCCGTCGTCGATGATCCCGATCTTCATGCCGTTGCCTGCGGTGGCGAAGGCGGGCCCCAGAGCTTGTCGGCGCCGATCTGCTCGGGGCGCCGGCCGTGTCGCGGAGCGCGTGGTAGCGGACGTTCGGCCAGACCTTGTCGACGCCGGGCACGCGGGCGAGTGCGCCGAGCTGCGAGCGCGGGAGGACGACCGCGAACCCGTCGGCGACGAGGTGGTAGCGCCAGCGCACCTGCGCGGCGGGCACCGCCGACCGGACGCGGCGCACGAGCGCGCTCTGGGCCGCCTGCAGCCGCGCGGGCATAGGCGGCGTGCGAGCGCCGACTGGAGCGAGCGGCCGAACGTCGAGAGCGGCGGCGCCTTCAGCGTCACGACGACCTCGGTCGTCGGCCCGGCGCCGCGCGCGCCGAGGCCGTCCCCGGAGAACACGACGGCGGCCGCGACCGCCGCCAGGAGCAAGGAGCGAGACGCGTCTTCAGAGTGCGGATGAGAGGACTTGAACCTCCACGCCCTTACGGGCACACGGACCTGAACCGTGCGCGTCTACCAATTCCGCCACATCCGCCGGCGCGCAGTGTAGCCGGCGCCACGCCGAGCCCGACGCCTCGCGCCGGGTACGATCGGCGCGTGAGCACGAACCGCTTCAGGGCCTGCTCGAGGGCGCGTTCCCGGACGCGGCCGAGCTGCGACGTGATCGACCGGACCGGCGGCGGCGACCACTTCCAGGTCGTCGTCACGGCGCCGTCGCTTCGAGGCCTCTCGCTCGTCGAGCAGCACCGCTGCGTCTACGAGGCGCTCGCGGCGCCGCTCGCCGACGGCACCATCCACGAGCTGCGGATCAAGACGAAGGGACGGAGCGGCATGAGCTACAGCGACAAGATCAAGGAGGTGCTCGACGGCTCGGACGTCGCCCTGTTCATGAAGGGCACGCCGCGAGTTCGATCATGTGCGGCAACTCCGACCGCGCGCTCCAGGCGCTGCGGCGGGCCGGCGCGCCGGTCACCGCCGTCGACGTGCTGCCCGACCCGCAGATCCGCGCAGGAGCTGTCGGCGATCTCGGGCTGGCCGACGATCCCGCAGGTCTTCGTCAAGGGCGAGCTGGTCGGCGGCGCCGACATCGTCGAGGAGCTCGAGCGCAAGCGGCGAGCTCGAGCAGACGCTGCGCGAGAAGCTCGGCGACGACTACGCGTCGACGCGCGCGACGAGACGGTCGCCTCGCTCGCGTAACTCTCGGGGTTCGTCCGCCACGGGCCGAACGCGGCCGCGGCGGCGATCCCGCACACGCCCGCGATTGCGATTGCCGCCGGCGGGCCGACGAGCTGTGCCGTCGCGCCGGCCAGGACGAAGCCCAACCCCTGCAGGGTCATCAGCCCGGCGCTGTTCAGCGTCATCACGCGGGCGAACAGGTGCTCCGGCGCCGCATCGCGGACACGGAGGTCAAGGCCGAGGGAATACAGCGACCCGAGCCCGGCGACCGCGATCAGCGGCAGCGCGACGGCGATCGACGGATGCGCGACGAAGACGAGGTACGGCACGAACGAGAGTGCGGCGGCTGGAGCGACGATGCGGCGCTGGCTCCGCGCCCCGAGTCGCCAGACCCCGATCAGATCGCCCAGGACGGTGCCGGCCGGGAGGGCGACCAGCCAGACGCCCACGAGCGAGGACGCGCCGCCGCGACCCGCGACGTACGGCGCGGCGAGCGCTTCGGGCGCGACGGTGAAGGCCGGGACGAGCCAGCTGAGGAGCAGCAGCCGGCGCAGCTCCGGCAGCGCGAAGACGGTGCGCATTCCGGCCAGCGAATCGCGCACGACAGCGCTGTGCGTCCGCCTCCCGGAGAGTGGCACGTCCGAGACGCCCATCCGGATCACCAGGGCCGCCACGCCGAACGAAACGGCGTTGGCGAGGATGGCGCCGCTCGGCGTCAGCACCACGAGCAGAGCGCCACCCACCGCGTTGCCGCCGATCTGCGCAAGCTGGGAGACGATGCGCAGCAGCGAGCGCGCCGGGACGTATGCGGCGCTCGGCACCACCGTGCGCACGAGCTCGGCTTGCGCTCCACCGGCCAGGCTCGTCAGCGTCCCGATCACCACCAGCAGCGCGAGAAGCAGCCCGATCGGGGCGCTCGGCCACGCCATCCCGGCGGCGACGAGGGCGGCGGCGACGTTGCAGCGTGCGACCAGGCGTCGCGGCGGGACCCGGTCGACGACTGCCGAGAGCAACCCGCCGCCGAGCAGGTACGGGACGAAGCCGAGCGCGAACGTCAGCGACGAGAGGAGCGGCGACGCCGTCCGCTGGAAGACCAGCACCGTCAACGCGACGGCGGCCACGCTCGTCCCCGCAATCGAGGCGAGCTGCGACACGAAGAGCGCCCGGAACTCCGAGTGCTCCAGCGCGTCGCGATAACGGGTGCGGTCTTCGGTCACTCAGCAGCCGTGCCCGTGAGCCGCTTGTAAGAACTCATTTCACAATGAAGGCTATGTCGCTGGGCCGCGCTCGACGGCGCGATGCTGCGTCCTCGGAAGGGCCAAGAGCCACCGCTCTTGGCCCTTCCTGCGTCCTTGCCTCGCACTCGCCGATCGCACCCCATCGACGAGCGTCATTATGAAATGAGTTCTAAGAGGCGAGCGCCGCGAGCACGTCGTCGGCGTGCGTGGCCGGCTTCACCTTGCGCATCACCTTCTTGACGTTTCCATCCGAGCCGATCACGAACGTCGAGCGGTCGATGCCCATGTAGTGCTTGCCCATGTACGACTTCTCGCCCCAGACGCCGTAGGCCTCGGAGACCGAATGGTCGGTGTCGGCGAGGAGCGTGAACGGTAGCTCGAACTTGTTCTTGAACTTCACGTGCGACTTCTCGCTGTCGGGGGAGACGCCGAGCACGACCGCGCCGGCGCGCTCGAACTCGCCGTAGGCGTCGCGGATCCCGCAGGCCTGCGTCGTGCAGCCAGGCGTGTCGTCCTTCGGGTAGAAGTAGAGAACGACCTGCTTGCCACGCAAGCCGGAGAGCTTGACCACGTCTCCGGTGTCACTCGTGAGCTCGAAGTCCGGAGCGGGTGCGCCTTCCTCAACCACGTTCGATCCTCTCTGTAGTGTGACTCGCCGATGCTAACGGCCCATCATGTGAACGCATTCCTGGTGATCGCGATCTGCGCCGCGGCATCGGGCGCCGCGTTCTATGCCTGGCGGCGCGGACGGGCCGGGACAAGCGTCGCACAGTTGCTAGCGCTGGCGCAGACGCTGATCGTCGCGCAGGTTGCCCTCGGCCTGCTGCTGCTCTCCGATCACCGGCGGGCGCCCGACCATCTGCACTACGCCTACGGCACGTTCGCGCTGCTCGCAGTGCTCTCGCCCTGGCTCTACGCACCCTCCGACCCGCGGGCCCGCGTGCTCTGGTTTGCGGTCGCGACGCTGATCGCCGCGGCGCTCGGCGTGCGCGCCTACATGACCGCATGAGCAGGCTCAGATCGCTCAGCCCCTTTGCGCGCAACCTGCTGATCCTGGCGGCGGTCGCCCTCGTCGTGGTCGTGCTCAACCTCGAGGTGGCGCTCGCAACGGTCGGCGCGATCCTCCGCCTGGCCTTCTTCCTCGCGATTGCGGTCGTGGCGTACTTCCTCTGGCGTGACATCGGCCGGCGTGAGATCGGGCTCTGGCCGGCGCGGGCGCAATGGGTGTTCTACGGCGCCGTCGGCCTGTTCGTGGTCGACGCGGGGTGGTGGCTGCTCAGTGGCCCGAGTGGCCGCGACGCGCTTGCGGCGATCTCGTCGCTGCGGCGTGTGTCTATGCGCGTGCGCACGGCGACACTGTGTCGTCATCGGTGCGCGCATCAAAACAGACATTTTGCGCGACCGAGGCGCGACCGAGCGCGCCGGCGACACAACGCTTACTGTGAGAGCCTCTTAGCGCGCGTCTTCGACGAGGGAGCCGATCCCGTCGAGGCGGTCGAGCGCTTCGCGCACCGGCATGTGCTGGCCGACGAAGATCGGTGTGTCGCGCTCGGTGTACTCCGATGCCTCGGAGTAGCGCAGGCGCAGCATCAGGTGCATGAAGTCCGAAGGCGCGTCGCACTCGAACGCCGTCATGAATTCCTGATCGTCGATCCCGAACGAGTACGAGGTGTGGTTGTGAATCGTCGGGAACTCCTCGCGCCCGATGCGGATGTGCTCGTCCATCGCGCGCTGCCGGTCTTCCGGGGCACGCGTGTACCAGGGTCGCACCTTCACGAAGGGATAGACGACGAGGTAGGGCGAGCCCTTGGGCACGATCTGCCGCGCCTTGCGCGCCGAGGTGTACTCCGACGCCTTCGTCGTCGCGAGGTAGGAGAACGGCGTCTCGAGCCAGGCGGACAGCGGGGTGCCGTTGAGCGCGGCGCCCAGCTCGCCGAGGTCTTCGTAGCGCTGGGTGATCTTCCAGAGGAAGAAGTCGGTGTCCGGCCGCACTCCCGAAGTCGAATAGGCGCGGAGCGCGTCGAAGCTCGGCGTGAAGTGCTCCAGCACGTCCGCGAACGCATCCTTGGCCGCCGCGCGTTCCTCGACCGGAAGGCGGCGCCAGGCCGGGTCGATGCGGAAGAACGTGTAGCCGATGTACTGACCTTCCACGGCTCAAGCTTAGCCCTGCGGACAGCCCCGACGCTCCGCTTCGCGAACCGTGCGCACGCTCGGCTTACTCGTCCCATCCGCGTAGCGGAGGCCGGACTGCAGTCCTTCCAGCCGCGTCTCGTCGACGACGTGGAAGAAGAGCAGCATCCGAACGGTCGGGCTACACGCGGCGATGCGCACAGCCTCGGCGTAGTACCGGGCCTGCGTCTGCGGATCGACCGGCGTCACGACCTCGCGGCCGGTGTAGAGGCCCGCCTTGGCGGCGGGGACGGTCGTTTCCACGCCGTACTCGCCATAGACGATCGGCAGCTTCGAGCCGGCCTGGCCGGTGCCGTCGAAGGCCGTGCCGAGGAGCGCGACGAGCTTGTCGTAGTCCGCCAGGCCGATTGACGTCGTGCGTGGATGGGCCAGATTGGGCGGAATGCGCGGCGACTCGCCGTAGACGTGCAGCGAGAACGCATCCATCAGCGGAGTCGGCCGGCCGCTCGCCCGGTAGGCGCGTCCGAGGTCGGTGATGAACCGGGTCGGCGAGTGCGTCTGGCGTGCCGCCGTGGGGTCGTCGCCGCCCCGCGGAGCGAGCGAGCCGCCGATCACGGTCACGTCCGGGTCGACCGCCTTGAGCGCGTCGTAGCTCTCGGCGAGCAACGCCTCGTAGGAGCGGGCGGCGACGTCCGCTCCGTCCGGGCCGAACTGCGGCAGCCAGAAGAGGTTGAGGTTGGGCTCGTTGCCCACGATCACCTCGTGCACTCCCGGCAGCGAGCGGAGGAGCGAGGCGGCGTACGATGTGAACGCCGTCCGGTCGGCCGCACTGATCGGTGTCGACGAGCTGAGCTGGTAGACGTCGAGCAGAGGCTGGACGTGCGCTGCGACCGCGGCGGCGACCGCGCGCCTGAGCGGCGGGAGGTCGCCCGCCGGCGTCGAGCCGCGAGCCCAGACCGCGCTCAGGGCGATCGCGTCGGAGCCCGCCCTGGTCAGCGAGCTGCATCTGCGCGGCGGGATTCGGAGCCCACTTCGCCGCGTCGTCGACCGCGCCGACGACGAGTGGCGTCGTGCTCCGCTTCGCGCTGCCGCAGCCGGCCAGGACGATCGCCGAACATGCGATCAGCGCGAGCGTGCGACCCCATACCGCCTGGGTACGCTGGCTTCCCATGCCTGCGGACCGTATCGAGGAACAGCTGAAGCGCGTCCCGACACGGCCGGGGGTCTACCTCTTCCACGACGCGGTCGGGAGAGGTGCTCTACGTCGGCAAGGCGAAGTCACTGCGCCCGCGGGTGCGCTCGTACTTCCAGGCGGGCTCGAGCGACACGCGTCAGGGGATCCGGCAGATGGCCGCGCGGGTCGAGACGATCGAGACGATCGTGACCCAGCTCCGAGGTCGAGGCGCTGCACCTCGAGCAGAACCTCGTCAAGCGGCACCGGCCGCCGTTCAACGTCCGGCTGCGCGACGACAAGTCGTTCCCGTACATCGCCGTCACCGTCGAGGACGACTACCCGCGCGTCATGTTCACCCGCGAGCGTCACCGCCGTGGCGTCGTCTACTTCGGGCCATACGCGAACGCGAAGAAGGTGCGCGAGACGCTCGACGTGCTGAACCGCGTCTTTCGCTACCGGCCGTGCGAAGGGCCGCAGCCCGGGCGGCGCAGCGGCATCCCGTGCCTCGACTTCCACATCGAGCGCTGCTACGCGCCCTGCGTCGGCTACATCTCGAAGGAGGACTACCGCGAGCTGATCGACCAGGTGATCGAGTTCCTCTCCGGCGACGACCGGCCGATCAGGCGACGCCTCGAGGAGCAGATGCGCGAGGCGGCCGCCGACGAGCGGTTCGAGGACGCCGCGCGCTACCGCAACCGGCTGCGCGCGATCGAGCGGCTGTCGGAGCGTCAGGCGGTCGAGCGAAGTCGATCGGCACGATCGACGTGATCGGCATCGCCGTCTCGGACGAACGCGCCGCCGTCCAGGTGTTCCCGCTGCGCGAGGGGCGGATGGTCGACCGCTACTCGTTCCACCTCGAGAACGCCGCCGGCGAGGACGTCGGCGAGGTGCTGGAGCAGTTCTGCCTCGAGTACTACGGCTCGGCGCCGTCGATCCCGCCGCAGATCCTCGTCCCGCGCGGCGCGCGGCGACACGTCGGCGCTCGAGCGCGTTCCTCTCCGAGCGGCGCGGCTCGCGCGTCGAGGTGCGTGCGCCCGAGCGCGGCGAGAAGCGGCGGCTGCAGGAGCTCGCGCAGCAGAACGCGCACGCTCGCGCTCGAGTCGGAGACGTTCGTCGCCGAGACGAAGCGCGCGCGCCGTGTCGAGGCGCTCGAGGAGCTGCGCGAGGCGCTCAACCTCGAGTCGCTGCCGATCCGGATCGAGTGCTTCGACATCTCGAACATCCAGGGGCAGGAGATCGTCGGCTCGATGGTCGTCTTCGAGGACGCGGTCGCGAAGAAGGGCCACTACCGCAAGTTCACCGTGCGCGGGCGTCGACGGGCAGGACGACTTCGCCTCGATGCGCGAGGTGATCTCGCGCCGCTTCTCGCGGCTCGTCGGCCGATCCGGGCTCGGACGAGTGGAACGAGTCGTTCGCCGCGGCGCCGAACCTCGTCGTGATCGACGGCGGCAAGGGCCAGCTGAGCGCCGGCGCTCGCCGCGATGCAGGAGCTCGACCTGCCGCGCGTCGCGGTGATCGCGCTCGCGAAGCGCGATCGAGGAGGTGTTCGTGCCCGGCCGCTCCGACCCGATCCTGCTGCCCGAGCAGTCACCGGGCCTGCAGCTCCTGCAGCGGATCCGCGACGAGGCGCACCGCTTCGCGATCACCTTCCACCGCCAGCGGCGCGACGCCGCGGCGCGCGAGCTCGATGTTCGACCAGCTCGAGGGCGTCGGCCCGGTGCGCCGGCGCGCGCTGCTGCAGCACTTCGGCTCGGCCGAGCGCGTCGCGGCCGCGTCGCAGGAGGAGCTCGAGGGAGTCCCGGCGTGCCGGCGCAAGACCGCGCGGCACGATCTACGACGCAGCTGCACAAGACGGGCGCGCGCATAGCGCTGCAGCCGCCGTCGGTCCGGCCGCTGCGTGGCGGGTCATCCGCGTCGCGCAACTTCGGCCCGTACTTCGTCGGCAACGCGGCGTCGGCGAGCGGAACGTGGTTCCAGAACCTCGCCGCGTCGATCCTGGTCTTCCGGCTGACGCATTCGCCGTTCCTGCTCGGCGTCCTCAACTTCTGCCAGTTCGTGCCCGTGCTGCTGCTCTCGCCGTGGGCGGGCAGCATCGCCGACCGGGTCGACCGCAAGCGGCTGCTCCTGATCACCCAGGTCGTCGCGACACGTGCTCAGCGCGGCGCTCGCCGGGCTCGCGTTCGGCGGGCCGCGCAACCGAATGGGTCGTGATCGGCTTCGCGGCGCGCACTCGGGGTGGCGAGCGCGTTCGCGGCGCCGGCCAGCAGGCGCTGATCGCGGCGCTCGTCGAGACGAAGACGTCCCGCAGGCGGTCGCGCTGAACTCGATGACGTTCAATCTCGCGCGCGCGATCGGGCCTGCCAGCGCAGCCGGGGTGATCGCCGTCTTCGGGCTCCCCTGGGCGTTCGCGCTCAACTCCTGCTCGTACCTCGTGCTGGTCGTCGGGCTCCTGATGGTTCACCCGCGGGACGAGGAGCGTGCCGCGCGCGCGTCGCTCCGCGACAGCCTCGCGCTGCTGCGCGCCGACCCGCAGGCTCGCGATCGCGCTGCTGATCGTGATGACGGCGGGCTTCGGCTCCGACCCGATGAACACCGAGTCGCCCGCCTTCGCGCACGCGTTCGGCTACTCGGATACGTGGGCGGGCACGATCGTCGGCGTTCTTCGGCGCCGGGGCGGTTGCCGCGGCGCTGCTGGTCGCGGGCCGTGTCGCCGGCTCGCGCGGCGGATGGCGGTCGACGCTGGCAGCCCTCGGGGTCGGGCGTGCTGCTGTTCTCGCTCGCGCCCTGGCTGCCGCTCGGCTTCGCGTTCCTCGCGCTCGCTGGCTTCGGCTATCTCGGCTCGAACACCGCGGCGACCACGCGGCTGCAGCTGGGTGTCTCTCCGAGCCAGCGCGGCCGGATCATGGCGCTCTGGTCGATCGCGTTCCTCGGCCTGCGGCCGGTGGCAAGCCTGGCCGACGGCGCCCTCGCCGGAGCATTCGGGGTGCGCACGGCCGGCGTCGTCCCGTCGTTGCCCGCCCTCGCCGGCGCGGCACTGGCCGCGTCGAGCTGGCGACGCCGGGTCAGCGCGTGACTACGCTTCCGCCCGTGCAGCGGCTCTCCGTCACCCTGCTCGGCGTGCTTGGCACGATCGTGGTCGCGGGCTGCGGGGCAGCGACGAAGCAGGCGACGACCGCCGCCGCGCCAGGTCCGGCGGCCACGATCGGCGCCGGAGCGAAGCACGATCTACCAGCGGCGGACCTGGGCGGTCGTCGTCGACGGGACAAGGCCGTCGCGCTGCACCGGTGGGCGGCGCGTGGCAGCCCGACCGCAGCGGCAGGGTGAAGGTCGAGATCCTCGGGCCCAGGCCCGGCGCGACCGTCGCACGGCCCCAGGTGGCGGCCGAGCTGTCGGCGACGACGCAGCTCGTCGAGTCGGGGATCTGGGTCGACGGGACCGAGCTGCTCGCGAAGGGCGGCGGACTGACGCCGACGCGCGGCACGATCTACGGCGCGCCGAGCGCGCCGCTCGCGCCGGGCAAGCACCGTCGCGGTCGCGTACGCGCGCACCGCGACGGCGGCGACCGCGGTCGCGTCGCGTCGTTCTCCGTGCGCTAGCTGACCCTCGAGGAACGGGTAGCGGTAGTTCTTCGGCGGCACGAACGTCTCCTTGATCGACCGCGGGCTGACCCAGCGGATCAGGTTCCACATCGAGCCGGCCTTGTCGTTCGTGCCCGACGCGCGCGCGCCGCCGAACGGCTGCTGGCCGACGACCGCGCCGGTCGGCTTGTCGTTGACGTAGAAGTTGCCGGCCGCGTAGCGCAGCTTGTCCTGCGCGTCGTCGGCCGCGGCGCGGTCCTCCGAGAAGACCGCGCCGGTCAGGCCGTAGGGCGCCGTCCGGTCGACGAGCGTCGAGCGTGTCGTCCCAGTGCTTCTCGTCGTAGACGTACGTCGTCACGACGGGGCCGAAGATCTCCTCGCGCATCAGCCGGAAGTCGGGGTCGCGCGTCTCGATCACCGTCGGCTCGACGAAGTAGCCCTGCGAGTCGTCGTAGCCGCCGCCGACGACGATCTCGGTCTCGGCGTCGCTCTTCGCCTCCTCGATCGCCGTCGGCCTGCGTCTTGAACGACGCGCCGTCGATCACGGCGCCCATGAAGTTGCCGAAGTCGGCGACGTCGCCGATCTTGATCGTCGCGACCTCCTCCTGCAGCCGCTCGCGCAGCTCGGGCCAGAGGTTCGACGGCGCGTAGACGCGCGACGACGCCGAGCACTTCTGCCCCTGGTACTCGAACGAGCCGCGGACGATCGCCGTCGCGAGCGACGTCGACGTCGGCGCGACGGGTGCGCGACGATGAAGTCCTTGCCGCCGGTCTCGCCGACGATGCGCGGGTAGTTGCGGTAGTGCTCCATGTTCGACGGCGACCGTCCGCCACATCCCGTTGAAGACCGGCGTCGAGCCGGTGAAGTGGATGCCGGCGAGGTGCGGGCTCGCGAGCGCCGCGTCGCCGATCGTCGCGCCGCTGCCGTAGACGAGGTTGATCACGCCGTCGGGCAGCCCCGCCTCCTGGAAGAGGCGCATCAGGTAGTAGGCCGAGAGCATCGCCGTCGCCCGCCGGCTTCCAGACGACGGTGTTGCCCATCAGCGCCGGCGAGCTCGTCAGGTTCGCCGCGATCGCGGTGAAGTTGAACGGCGAGACGGCGAAGACGAAGCCCTCGAGCGGGCGGTACTCGAGCCGGTTCCAGATCGCCCTGCGACGAGATCGGCTGCTCGGCGTAGATGCGCAGTCATGAACTCGACGTTGAAGCGGAAGAAGTCGATCGACTCGCACGCGGCGTCGATCTCGGCCTGGTGCGCCGTCTTCGACTGGCCGAGCATCGTCGCCGCGTTGCAGCGTGTCGCGCCACGGGCCGGAGAGCAGCTCGGCTGCGCGCAGGAAGACGCCGGCGCGCTCCTCCCACGGCCAGCGCGACCAGTCCTCCCAGGCCTTCGCGCCGCGGCGTCGATCGCCTGCTGCACGTGCTCGGCGCTGCCCTGGTGGACGTCGGCGAGGACGTGCTGCCTTGTCGTGCGGCATCACGGCCGGCCGCAGCTCGCCGGTCGTGACGTCCTTGCCGCCGATCACGAGCGGGATCTCGAGGCGCTCGTCGCGCATCTGCTCGAGCCGCAGCTGCAGGCGCGCGCGCTCGGGGCTGCCGGCTCGAAGTCGTGGACCGGCTCGTTGTGGGCGGGCGGCGGGCGGAAGATCGCGTGGGTGCTCATGGCCGTAGATTACGGCGCTGGCGGCTCAGCGCCGCAGGAGATAGGTCGCGGTGACGACGACCCAGACCATGAAGCCGAGCGACGAGGCGAAGACGGCGTTGCCGGCGAGCGTCCAGTCGGCGGCGCCCTCGACGATGCCGACCGCGAGCACGGCGATGCCGCCGGCGACGCCGGCCTGGCCGAACCAGCGCGGGATCTTGCGCGCGCGCCAGGCGGCGAGCGACGAGCCGATGATCACCGTCGCCGCGCAGGCCGCCGACGGCGCGGCGAGCTGCGGTGTCGCCGGCGAGCGACGCGCGAGCGCCTGGAGCGCGATGAAGGCCGCGCCGCCGAGCACGACGACGCTCGCGAAGAAGCCGTCCGGGTCGAAGCGGACGAGCCGCGCGCGCAGGCTCGCGAGGAACCAGAGGTAGGCGAAGGCCGCGCCGGTGAAGAAGCGCGCGACGCGCGCCTGCGTGTGCTCGCGGCCGAGCAGCGAGCGCGGGGAGCGCGAGCGCGACGTAGACGTACCCGAGTGCCGGCAGGCTGGGCCCGCGTCACGCGCGCGAAGCTACAACATCGCGCGATGAGGCCGACGCTCGTGCAGTACGACGCGCCCGGCTGGGGCGTGGGGGAGGTCTGGCTCGACGACGCGGCCGCGTCTTCCACTCGCGAGCTGCCCGCGCCCGCGGCGCGCGCGGCGTCGCGCGGCGCGACCGGCTCGAGCACGGCTCGCGGCGACGGCTTGCAGGCGTTCTTCGCCGGCGAGCCGGACGACTTCGCCGACGTCGCGCTCGGCTCGCCGGACGGGTTCTACGGCGACTGCGCCCGCGCGCTGCGCGAAGGTGCCCGCGCGGCGAGGTCGTCACCTACGGCGAGCTGGCGGCGCTCGCCGGGCTACCCCGGCGCCGCGCGCGCCGCCGGGCACGTTCTGCGGCGCGCTGCGCGCTCTCGCCGTTCGTGCCCGACGCACCGCGTCGTCGGCGCGGACGGGATCGGCTCGTACGGCGACCTCGGCGTCGACGTACAAGCGGCGGCTGCTCGCGCTCGAGGATGTCGCTCTCTGACGACCTGCGCGACGAGCTCGCGCAGATCGCGCCGCGCGCGGCGCTGCTGCCGGCTCGCCGAGCTGTCGGCGCTCTTCCACGCCTCCGGCGCCTGGCACCTGCGCGGCGGCGAGCGTCGCCGTGCACCTCGACCTCGCGAGCTCCGCGGCCGCGCGGCGCGCGTTCGCGCTCCTGCGCGACCTCGGCGTCCGCTCGGAGATCCGCACCTATCGGCGGCAGGCGTTCGACCGCGCGACGCGCTACCAGCTGCACGTCGACGTCGACGCCGCGCGCGCTCGACGTGCTGCGCGAGGCCGGCGTGCTCTCCGCCGTCGCGGCGCGCCGCTCGAGCAGCCGCCGAAGCGCGTCGTCGGCCGCTCGTGCTGCCGCGGCGCCTACCTGCGCGGCGCGCTGCTCGGCGGCGGCTCGCTCTCCGGCCCGCGCGACCCGCATCTCGAGATGCGGGCGAGCGGCGCTCGACGGCGCGCGGTTCATCGCCGAGGTCGCCGCGCGCGAGGACGTGCGCTGTCGCGTCGCCGAGCGCCGCAACCACGCGGTCGCCTACGCGAAGGGCCACGAGGCGATCGGCGACCTGCTCGCGCTCGCCGGCGCGAGCGACACGGCGCTCCGGCTCGAGGAGCACGCGGTCGTCGCGGCGACGCGCGCGAGCGCGAACCGGCTCGCGAACGCCGACGAGGCGAACCTCGTCCGCACGGCGCGCGCGGCGCACGCGCAGCTCGAGGCGATCCGCGCGCTCGACGCTCGACGGCCTGCCGCCGCACCTCGCCGAGATCGCCGAGCTGCGGCTGCGCCACCCGTCCGCGTCGCTGCGCGAGCTCGCGGCGAAGGCGCGGCCGCCGATCACGAAGGCGGCCGCCCACCGGCGGCTGCAGCGCGCTCGTGCGCTCGCGGCCGAGCGAACCTGATTTGCAACTGCTCTAGCGGAACGCGCGAGGACCAGTCCCCATACTCAGCTGCGGCGGTCCGCGCTCGTCCGGCGGTGAATACAGACCCCGTTCGCCGTCGCGGATCCGGGCGCGGTTCACCGGAGGGGGAGGTCGTCCTCGGAGCTCCCTCTCCGGACCGCCATTGACCTGGCGCATCCGATAGGGTTCGCTGCCGTGAGCCAGGCCGAAGTTCGACGAGCTGCGGGGGCGCCTCGCCGAGATCTCCGATCTCGTCAAGACCGCCGCGCTCCTCGGCTGGGACCAGCACGTGATGATGCCGCCCGCGGGGCGCGCGATCCGGGCCGAGCAGCTGGCGACGGTCGGCCGGATCGCGCACACGAAGTTCATCGTCGCCCGAGATCGGCACGCTGCTCGACGACGCTGCGCGGCTGGGGCGAGCAGCAGGACTACGACTCGTTCGAGGCGAGCCTCGATCCGCGTCGCCACGCGCGACTGGGAGAAGGCGCGCCAGCGTGCCGCCCGACCTGCGCGCCGAGATGTCGCGCTCGGCGGCGCTCGCGAACCCGGTGTGGGTCGAGGCGCGCAAGACCAACGACTTCGCGACGTTCCTGCCCGTGCTGCGCAAGAACCTCGACCTGCGCAAGCGCTACATCGACTGCTTCGAGGTCAAGGACGAGCCGTACGACATCGTGCTCGACGACTACGAGCGCGACATGACGACGAAGGAGGTGCCGGCGCATCTTCGACTACCTGAAGGAGCACCAGGCGCCGCTCGTCAAGGAGGTCGCGGCGCGCGGCGGCAACGAGCCGCACGCCGCACGACTTCGCGCTCGAGCGCGCAGAAGGTGTTCGAGCTCGAGGTCGTGCAAGCGCGTTCGGCTTCAACGACGACGCCTGGCGGCTCGACCCGACGGTGCACCCGTTCGCGTCCGGCACCGGCGATCACCGACATCCGCATCACGACCCGCTACTTCTCGCGAGCACCTCGGCGGCCTGTTCGGGACGATGCACGAGTTCGGCCACGGCCTCTACGAGCGCCAGGTCGACCCGGCGCTCGAGCGCAGCGCCGCTCGCGCGCGGCGTCTCGCTCGGCATGCACGAGTCGCAGAGCCGGATGTGGGAGAACCTCGTCGGCCGCTCGCTGCCGTTCTGGCGCCACTTCTTCCCGCGGCTGCAGGAGCTCTTCCCCGACGCGCTCGCCGGCTACGACGCCGAGCGGCTGGTACCGCGAGGTGAACGCCGTCGAGCCGTCGCTGATCCGCGTCGAGGCCGACGAGGCGACCTACAACCTCCACATCATCCTGCGCTTCGAGCTCGAGCAGGCGATGCTCGCCGACGAGTTCCCGCTCGAGCAGCTGCCCGAGGAGTGGAACCGCCGGATGTGGGACTACCTCGGCATCGAGGTGCCCGACGACACCGAGGGCGTCCTGCAGGACGTCCACTGGTCGGGCGGCTCGATCGGCTACTTCCCGACGTACGCGCTCGGCAACCTGATCTCGGCGCAGATCTGGGAGAAGATCACCGCCGACCTGCCCGATCTGGACGACGAGCTTCGAGCAGGGCGAGTTCGGGCCGCTGCGCGACTGGCTGCGCGAGCACCTGCACCGCCACGGCCGCAAGTTCACGCCCGGCGAGACGCTCGAGCGCGTCGTCGGCACGGCCGAGATCGATCCGGAGCCGTACGTGCGCTACCTGCGCGGCGAAGCTCGCCGACATCTACGGCATCGCCGCGACCGCGTAGTCCCGGCCGTCAGTTAGATCGCCGCCATGGCGAAGACACGCGTTGGAATCAACGGATTCGGCCGGATCGGCCGCAACTTCTTCCGCGCCGCGCTCGAGCGCGGCGGCGACTTCGAGATCGTCGCGTTCAACGACCTCGGCGACGTGAACACGATGGCGCACCTGCTGCGCACGACTCGGTGCTCGGGCGGTTCCCGGAGGAGGTCGAGGTCGAGGGCGGCTCGCTCAGGTCGGCGGCAACGAGATGCAAGGGCTCGCCGAGCGCGACCCGGCCGCGCTGCCGTGGCGCGACCTCGGGGTCGACGTCGTGATCGAGTCGACCGGCTTCTTCACCGAACCGCGACGGGCGCGCAGAAGCACCTCGACGCCGGCGCGAAGAAGGTCGTCATCTCGGCGCCCGCGACCGATCCGGACATCACGCTCGTGCTCGGCGTCAACGACGACGCCTACGACCCCGAGCAGCACTCGATCATCTCGAACGCCTCGTGCACGACGAACTGCGTCGCGCCGATGGCGAAGGTGCTCGACGACGCCTTCGGCGATCGAGCGCGGGTTCATGACGACGATCCACGCGTACACGAACGACCAGCAGATCCTCGACCTGCCGCACAAGGATCTGCGCCGCGCGCGCGCCGCCGCGATCAACCTGATCCCGACCTCGACCGGCGCCGCCCGCGCGATCGGGCTCGTGCTGCCGCGAGCTGCAAGGGCAAGGTCGACGGCATCTCGGTGCGCGCGCCGGTCCCGACCGGCTCGATCACCGACTTCGTCGTCGACGCTCGGGCAGGAGGCGACCGTCGAGGAGGTCAATGCGGCGTTCGAGCAGGCCGCGGCCGAGCGGCCCGCTCGCGCCGTACCTCGAGTACTCGACCGAGCCGCTCGTGTCGACGGACATCGTCCACTCGCCCGCGTCGTGCACGTTCGACAGCGAGCTGACGATGGCGCAGCGGCACGCTCGGCGAAGGTCTTCGGCTGGTACGACAACGAGTGGGGCTACTCGTGCCGGCTCGTCGACCTCGTCTCCAAGCTGCTGTCCGCGCTGCGATGAGGCTGCCGCGGTCGGTCGAGACCGCCGACGTCGACGGCAAGGTCGTCCTCGTCCGCTCGGATCTCAACGTGCCGCTCGAGGACGGGCGCGTCGCCGACGACACCCGCATCCGTGCGTCGCTGCCGACGATCCGGCTGCTGCTCGATCGCGGCGCGGCGGCGGTGCGCGTCTGCTCGCATCTCGGGCGGCCGAAGGGGCACGACGAGCGATGTACGCGATCGAGCCTGTGCGCGAGCGCGCTCGCAGGAGCTCGTCGGCGACGACCGCCTGCACGTCCTCGAGAACACCCGCTTCAACTCCGGCGAGACCACGAACGACGACGGGTACGCCCGGGAGCTCGCCGACGGCTGCGACCTCTACGTCAACGACGCCTTCGGCTCGGCGCATCGCGCGCACGCGTCGACGGAGGGCGTGGCGCACCTGCTGCCCAGCCTACGCGGGACTCCTGCTGCTCGCCGAGCTGCGGCAATCTCGGCAAGCTGCTCGGCGATGTCGCACGCCCGTTCGTGATCGTCTCGGGCGGCGCCAAGGTGGAGGACAAGATCGGCGTGCTGGAGAACCTCGGCTCCCGTGCGGACGAGGTGCTGATCGGCGGCAAGATGGCCGAGGACGTTCGCACCGACAACCCGTTCTCGTTCGACGCCGTCCTGCCCAGCGACGTCGTCGCCGCGGCGTCGTTCGACGCCGGCGCCGAGACGAAGGTGACGGGCTTCGACGACCTGCCCGACGGCTGGCTCGGTCTCGACGTCGGCCCCGACACGCGGGCCGACTTCGCACGCCGGATCGCGGGCGCGAGCACCGTCTTCTGGAACGGTCCGATGGGCGTGTTCGAGTGGCCGCGCTTCGCCGCCGGCACCTTCGCGGTTGCCGAGGCGCTCGCGTCGTGTGGCGGCTTCACGGTCGTCGGCGGCGGCGACTCGGTGCGCGCGGTGCACGAGGCGGGCGTCGCCGACCGGATCTCGTGGATCTCGACAGGGGGCGGCGCCTCGCTCGAGCTACTCGAAGGCAAGGAGCTGCCCGGCGTCGCGGCGCTCCCCGTTGCGGATCAGTAGGCTCGGGCAGCGTGCTGGTCGCCGGCAACTGGAAGATGTTCAAGGGCCCGGTGGAGACAGCGGCCTTCTGTCACGAGCTGCGCGACGTCGAGCTGCCCGACGACGTCGACGTCGTCGTCTGCCCGCCGTACGCATCCCTGGCCGCTGCCGTGCTGGCCCTGGCCGGCACGGAGATCGGCGTCTTCGCGCAGAACTGCCACTGGGCGCCCGACGGCGCGTTCACCGGTGAGGTGTCGGCGGCGATGCTGCTGGAGCTCGGCGTCTACGGGACGATCGTCGGCCACTCGGAGCGCCGGCAGCTGTTCGGCGAGACCGACGAGACGGTCGCGCAGGCGCGCGGATGCCGCACTGGCGGCCGGCCTGCACGTGATCGCCTGCGTCGGCGAGACCGAGGCCGAGCGCGATGCCGGTCAGACGGACGAAGTGCTCCGGCGTCAGCTCTCGGTGCTCGAGCACGACGACAACCTCGTGATCGCCTATGAGCCGGTCTGGGCGATCGGCACCGGCAAGACCGCCACGCCGGAGATGGCGCACACGGCACACGAGATCGTGAAGGCCGTGCTCGACGTCCCGGTGCTCTACGGCGGCTCGGTCAAGCCCGACAACGCCGCCGCACTGCTCGCCCAGCACACCGTCGACGGTGCGCTGGTCGGCGGTGCCGCGCTCGACCTCGACTCCTTCACCGCGATTTGCCGGGCCGCGACTTCCCTCTCGTGGCGCTGGTGATCCTGGACGGGTGGGGCTGTGCGCCCCGCCGGCCCGGGGAACGCGGTCGAGCTCGCGTCGACGCCGGTGTTCGACCGCCTCTGGCGCGAGTTCCCGCACACGACGCTGCAGGCGTCCGGGCCGGCGGCGGGGCTGCCGCCCGGGCAGATGGGCAACTCGGAGGTCGGTCACCTGACGATCGGCGCCGGACGCCGCCTCTACCAGGATCTGATGCGCGTCAACGAGGCGATCGCCGACGGGTCGTTCTTCGAGAACGAAGCGCTGCTCAGCGCTTTCGAGCGCGGGCGGCGCGTGCATCTGCTCGGACTCGTCTCACACGGGGGCGTCCACTCGCACATCGACCACGTGCAGGCCCTGCTCCGCTTCGCGCCGGAGAAGACCTGGGTGCACGCCTTCACGGACGGGCGGGATGTTTCGCCCACCTCGGCAGTGCACGACCTCGCCGAGCTGCCGGCCAACCGGCTGGCGACGGTGGTGGGGCGGTACTACGCCATGGATCGCGATCAGCGCTGGGAGCGGACGCAACGCGCCTTCGATGCGATCACGATGGGCGAGGGGCGCACCGCTGCGCCCAGTGACGTCCTGCGCGCCGTCGGCGAGAGCTACGCCGCAGGGATCACCGACGAGTTCATCGAGCCGATCTGCGTGGAGGGCGCTCCCAGGCTCGAGCCGGGCGACACGGCGATCTTCTTCAACTTCCGTCCCGACCGCGGCCGCCAGCTGACGCGGCTGTTGCTCGACCACGGCGTCGACGTGACAACGATGACGCGGTACTCGTCCGAGCTGCCGACGCCCGTCGTCTTCGACGAGCAGGACGTCCCGGGCACCCTGGCGGAGGTGCTTTCGGACAACGGCCTCGAGCAGTTGCACGCCGCCGAGACGGAGAAGTACGCCCACGTCACCTACTTCTTCAACGGGGGTCGCGAAAATGCCTGGCCCGGGGAGCAGCGGCTGCTGGTGCCGAGCCCGCGCGACGTTCCGAGCTATGACCACAAGCCGGAGATGTCGGCCCACGAGGTGGCCGAGCGGGTCGTGGAGGAGGTGGGGAAGGGCCACGCGTTCTGCGTCGTCAACTTCGCGAACCCGGACATGGTCGGCCACACCGGCTCGATCGAGGCCGTCGTCGAGGCGGTCGAGGCGACCGACGCCTGCCTGGGAGAGGTCTTCGAGCGGGTCGCCGGGCTCGGCGGGGTCTGCCTGATCACCGCCGACCACGGGAACGCCGAGCAGCTGATCGCCGCGGACGGCAGCCCTCAGACGGCGCACACGACGAACCCGGTGCCGTTGATCGTCACCGGGGCCGGGGTGACGCTCCGTGACGACGGCGAGCTGGCCGATCTGGCACCGACTGTCCTGCATCTGCTGGGAATCGAGCCGCCGTCCGTAATGACGGGAAGCAGCCTCGTAAATCGTTCGTAAGTCACATAGGGACCGTCGAAAACGGGGCTATACTTCGGCTCACTTGTCACTTTCTCAGCCAGATCCGGCCGTTCTTCGGAAGGCCCAACGGGGTGATGAGCGTGCGTTCGCGATCATCCTGCGGACGTATCAGACGCCGGTCTACAACTACGTGCTGCGGCTTACGAACGGTGACCGCGCCCTCGCCGAGGATCTGACTCAGGAGGTCTTTCTCCGTGTCTTCCAAGGCCTGCCCCGGTTCTCGCTGCGCTGCAAGTTCACGACCTGGCTCTTCCAGGTGACGAAGAACCGTGTGCTCGACGAGCTGCGGGCCAAGGAGCGCCGGCCGCTGGCGCCGATCAACCTCGACGATGCGCCGCAGCTGGAGGTGCTCGACCAGCCGGTGGAGCGAGCCGAGGCGATCGACGCGCTCTGGCGCGCGATCGAGGTCTTGCCGGTCGACCTGAAGATGGCGCTCCTGCTGCGGGACGTGGTCGGCCTCTCGTACAACGAGATCGCGGATTCGCTGGAGATCACGCTGGCGACGGTCAAATGGCGGATCTTCAAGGCGCGTGAAGACGTGCAGGTCTCGCTCGGGCGTGAAGGGATCACGTTCGACGGATCGACCGCCGCCGACGGGCCGGCCGTCGCCCAGGCCGCCAGCCTCTAGATTCTTAGACCCCGTGCGTCAGGCGCGCGGCGAGCGCGGCGGGCAGGCCGGCCGCGCGGATCTCGGCTTGCGTCTGCTCGATCGGATACGCGACTCGATGGAAGGTTGCCCGGCGCACACCGGTGTCGACGAGCAGCCAGGCCGCGCGCGCGTCGCCGTCGCGGGGCTGCCCGACGGAGCCGGGATTGAGGAGCCAGCGCGCATTCGACAGGTCGACGCCGGTGCCGGCGGGCGCCACGCCACCTTCGATCGTCTTCGCGTCCCAGCTGACCGCGAGCGCGATGTGGCTGTGCCCGACCAGGATCACCGGTGCCTGGGTCGCGAGCAGTGCGGCCAGCGCGCCGTCTTCGCTCAGGACGTAGTCCCACACCGGGTCGCGAGGGCTGCCGTGAAAGAGCTCCGCCTCGGCGCGGGTCGCGAGCGGCTGCAGGCCGCCCAGCCAGGCGCGCTGCACGTCGCCCAGCTCGCCCTGTGTCCAGCGCGCCGCAGCGGCCGCGTCGCCGCTGAAGTCGGCGATGTCCAGGGTGCCGAGCGCGGCCAGGTCGTGGTTCCCGCAGAGCGCCACGCTCGCGCGCTCGCGCACGAGGTCGGCGCACTGGTTCGGGCGCGGCCCGTAGCCGACGATGTCGCCGAGGCACCACAGCTCGTCGGCACCCTCGGCGTCGATGTCCGCCAGCACCGCCTCGAGTGCGTGAAGATTGGCGTGAATGTCTGAGAAGACGGCGATCCGCATTGGCGCGGGCCTGACGGTAGCCGTCGCGGCCGGCCTGTGGTGCAGTGCCGCCTGGTTGCTGCTGCGGACGAGCGTGCCGATGCTCCGGCTCGACGGCTTCGACGAGCACCGGTACTTCAGCGCACACGCCCTTGCGCGCTCGGCTCGCTACTCGCATGGGCTGCAGCTGCTCTGGCTGACCGGAACCGCCGCGACGCTGGTTGCTCTCGTCGTGCTGGCACGACGCCTGCCGCCCGCGGTGCGCGAGATGGGGCTCGGCCGGATCGGCAGTGCCGTGATCGTCGGGATGGTGCTGCTGATGACGCTGTGGGCCGTGTCGCTCCCGTTCGGGCTGGCCGCGCTGTGGTGGCAGCATCACTGGGGGCTCGGCCCGTTCGACGTGGTTGCCTGGCTCGACTCGCAGTGGAGTGGGCTGGCGGCCGAGGCCGTCTCGGCCATGGCCGCGATCGTGCTGCTCGTCGGGCTGGCGGGCCGGTTCCGGCGCTGGTGGCTGATTGCGGCGCCGGCGCTGGTCGCGATCGCGGCAGCGTTCGCCTTCGCGGCCGGGTACCTCGACCGGGCGGCCGCCGGCTCGTCCGGCAACCCGCGGCTCTCGGCCGACGTCCGGCAGCTCGAGCGGGTCGAGGGGGTCGCGGGCACACCTGTGCGGGTGCAGGACGTCTCCTCGTGGACCAAGCAGGTGAACGCGTTCACCACCGGCTTCGGCCCGTCGAGCACCGTTGTGCTTTGGAACACGCTGCTCGACGGCGGGCTCTCACGCGGAGAGGTGCGCGTCGTGATCGCGCACGAGCTCGGACACGTGCGGAGCCGCCACATCCTGAAGGCGATCGGCTGGACGGCGCTCTTCGTCCTGCCGATGCTCTGGCTGCTCGGCGCTAACGACGCGGCGGCGCGGCGGGCTCGGGCGGCCCGAGAACCTGCCCTACGCGGTGCTGGTGCTCGCCGTGCTCGCGCTGGTGAGCCTGCCGGTGCAAAACGCGGTCTCTCGCCGCTACGAAGCGGAGGCCGACTGGCGGGCGCTCAACGCGACACGTGATCCCACGTCCGCGCGCAAGCTGTTCCAGAGCTTCGAGCGCACAAGCCTCGAGCAGCCCAGCCCGGCGGCGTGGGACTATCTCTGGCTCGAGAATCACCCCACCCTGATGCAGCGCATCGCGATGGCCGAGCGCTGGCGGCAGCGACGGTGAGCTAGCGATCGTCGGTCTCGGGCAGGTCCTGGATGCCCTTGACCGTCGCGTACTTCGAGTAGGCGTCCTGGAGCGCGGCCAGCAGCTCGCGTGTGAACTGCTGCGACATGTTCACCCGCGAGACCACGACCCCGGGGACGTCGCCCTCCTCGACCTCGTGGTCGATGCGCGCGAAGGTCAGCGTGAACTCGTAGTCCGAGAACGTGATGTTCGCGAAGTTGGCATAGACGCCCGCAAGGTGCTGGGGCTCCATGTGGATGTTGAGCTGCCGCTCTTCGCCGTCGTCCATGTCGGCTTGACGATACTAGAGCGCGTGGTGACAAGAACCTCTACCCCCGGAGCGGTCGAACGCCTCGCTGCTCGCATCGGCGCGCTGGCGGGTGCGGAGGTCGTGCTCGAACGTCCGAAAGACCCCGAGCACGGCGACTTCGCGACGAACGTCGCGCTTCGCTCGGCGAAGGCGGCCGGCCGCCCGCCGCGCGAGCTGGCGCAGGAGCTGGCCGGCGCGGTGAGCACACTTGACGCAGTGGCGGCGGCCGAGGTCGCCGGCCCGGGCTTTCTCAACCTGCGGCTCACCGACGCCTTCTTCCTCGAGGCTCTCTCGGAGATGGGGGAGGGCTACGGCGGCGGCTGGGTGGATGTGCCCGAGCGGATCCAGGTCGAGCTCGTCTCGGCGAATCCGACGGGGCCGATCGTCGTCTCGGCGGCGAGGAACGGCGCGTACGGCGACTGTGTCGCGCGGCTGCTCTCCTTCGGCGGCCATCAGGTGTCGCGCGAGTACTACTACAACGACGCCGGCGCACAGATGGACCGTTTCCGGGCTTCGATCGACGCCCTGCGGAACGGGCTGCCGGTCCCGGAAGACGGATACCAGGGCGCATACGTCGTCGAGCTCGCGCGCGAGGAGGGCGACCCGGTTCCGAAGATGCTCGCGTCGATCGAGCGGACGCTGGAGCGATTCCGCATCCACGTGGACAGCTGGGCGCTGCAGAGCGAGCTCGAGCAGCGCCTGCCCGGCCTGCTGCCTCGCATCGACACCTACGAGGCCGACGGGGCGCTGTGGGCGCGCTCGTCGGAGTACGGCGACGAGCAGGACTGGGTGTTGATCCGCTCTGCGGAGAAGGGCGGGACGCCGACCTATCGCGCGGCCGACATCGCCTACCTGGTCGACAAGCTCGAGCGCGGCTTCGACCGGGCGATCTACGTGCTCGGGGCCGACCACCACGCGACGGCGCGCTGGTACGCCGCGGTTGCGCGCATGCTCGGCTACGACCCGGCGCGTGTCGAGGTGCTGCTCTACCAATTCGTGCACCTGACGCAGGGCGGCGAGTCGACGAAGGCGTCGAAGCGCGCCGGCAACGTCGTCTTCCTCGACGACCTGATCGACGAGGTCGGGGTCGACGCCGCGCGCTGGTACCTCGTCAACCGCGGGCCCGATCAGGCGATCGAGATCGACGTCGACCTAGCCGCCGAGAGGTCGGCGAAGAACCCGGTCTACTACGTGCAGTACGCGCACGCGCGGATCGCGGCGATCCTGCGGAACGCAGGCGACGCCGACGTGGGAGGGGCACCCGCGGGGCCACTGGCGCCCGAGGAGAAGGAGCTGATCAAGCGGCTGACCGACTTTCCGCTCACGGCACGCGAGGCTGCCGACCGGCGCGGGCCGCAGCTCGTGCCCGTGTACGCGATCCGGCTGGCCGACGACTTCCACCGCTTCTACCATGAGTGCCGCGTGCTCGGCGACCCCGCCCAGTCCTTCCGCCTCGGGCTCTGCCGCACGGCGCAACAGGTGATCGCACGCTGTCTCGATCTCGTCGGGGTCGAAGCCCCCGACACGATGTAACCCGCACGCCTAGGATCAGCGGCAAATGGCGAATCGTCTTCCCGACCGGAACCTGGCGCTCGAGTTGGCGCGCGTGACCGAAGCGGCCGCGATGGGCGCGGGCCGCTGGATCGGGCGCGGTGACAAGATCGCCGCCGACCAGGCCGCGGTCGACGCGATGCGGACGATGCTCGACACCGTCGCGATGGACGGAGTCGTGGTGATCGGCGAGGGCGAGAAGGACGAGGCGCCGATGCTCTACAACGGGGAGCCGGTGGGCGACGGCACCGGGCCGGCGGTCGACGTTGCCGTCGACCCGCTGGAAGGCACGCGCCTGTGTGCGCTTGGCCAGCCGAACGCGATCGCGGTGATCGCCGCCGCGGAGCGCGGTTCGATGTTCTTTCCCGGCGCCGCCGTCTACATGGAGAAGATCGCCGTCGGCGCCGATGCGGCGAACGCAATCGACATCGATGCGACCCCGACCGAAAACGTCAACGCGGTCGCGAAGGCGAAGGGCCGGCGGCCGACCGACGTGCGCGTCGTCGTGCTCGAGCGCGACCGGCACGAGGAGCTGATCGGTGAACTGCGCCAGGCGGGCGCTCGGGTCAACCTTATTCGCGACGGCGACGTCGCGCCGGCGATCGCCGCCGCGCGCCCGGGCACCGGTGTCGACATGCTCTACGGCATCGGCGGCACACCGGAGGGAGTCATCTCGGCTGCTGCCCTGAAGTCCGTGGGCGGGTCGATGCAGGCGAAGCTGTGGCCCCGCAACGACGACGAGCGCAAGGCGCTCATCGATGCCGGCTACGACCTCGACCGTGTGCTGGGTGCCGACGACCTCGTCCGCGGCGACGACGTGTTCATCGCCGCGACCGGCGTCACGACCGGGGCGCTCCTGCGCGGCGTCCGGTACGTCACCGATGGTGTGATCACGGATTCAATCGTCATGCGCTCGCGCTCCGGCACCGTTCGCCGGATCGAGGCGCGCCACCAGCTGAGCAAGTTGGCACATTTCACAGGGAGGGAGTTTTGATGAGCGAGATCGGGCTGAACGAGCTCGGATACGACGAGCAGCTGTACCTGCTCGCGTTCGACCATCGCGGATCGTTCGAGAAGATGGTCGGCGACGTGGCGCGCGTCCCGGGCGCGAAGGCGCTGATCTGGGAAGGGTTCCAGCGGGCTGTCTCCGACGGTGCGCCGAAGAACGTCGGCGGAGTCCTCGTCGATGCGCAGTACGGCGCGGATGTGGCGCGCGCGGCGAAGGCTGGCGGCTACAAGCTCGCGATGCCCGTCGAGAAGAGCGGCCAGAACGAGTTCGACTTCGAGTACGGCGATGCGTTCGGGGAGAAGATCGAGGAGTTCGACCCCGACTTCGCCAAGGTGCTCGTCCGCTACAACCCCGAGGGCGACGCGGAGATGAACGAGCGCCAGACGAAGCGCCTGTTGCGCCTTTCGGAGTGGCTGCACGAGCGTCGCCGCAAGTTCTTGTTCGAACTGCTCGTGCCGGCGGAGGAGGCGCAGCTTGCGAGCGTCGACGGCGACGTCGGCCGTTACGACACCGAGCTTCGTCCGCAGCTGATGATGGAGACGATCCTGCAGCTGCAGAACGGGGGTGTCGAGGTGGACATCTGGAAGATCGAGGGCATCGACGACCGCGAGTCGTGCAAGGAGATCGCCCAGCTCGCGCGGCGCGAGGGCCGCGACCACGTCTCGTGCGTGGTGCTCGGACGTGGGGCCTCCGACGAGAAGGTCGACGAGTGGCTGCGCGCCGGCGCCGGCTTCCGGGCTACATCGGCTTCGCGATCGGCCGTTCGATCTTCGCCGACTCGGTGAAGGCCTATGCCGCCGACCCGGAGGGCTTCGATCGCGATGCCGCCGTGTCGAAGATCGCGGCCAACTACCGGCGGTTCATCGAGGTGTACGAGGGCGGGTAACCCGAGGCTAAACTGCGGGCGAATACGCGGGCGTAGCTCAGTTGGTAGAGCATCAGCTTCCCAAGCTGAGGGTCGTGGGTTCGAACCCCATCGCCCGCTTTCGGTCTCCCGGCTCGGTGTCGGACACCGCTTCCTGGCACCTGTCAGGTAGCCAGGGCAGGCTCGAACGCATCGGCGAACGGCCGGCCGGTCGCGAAGGCTGCGAGAAACGCTGAGGTGTTGCGAGTGTGGGCGGTCTCTCGCTCGTCTGCGGCCGGTCGGCTAGCCCGGTTGACGCCGGCGTACGACAAGCGTCGTGTGCTTCGTCGCCGCCTGTCCCCTCGAGTCGACGGCGGAGAACACGAGCCTGCGCACGACGGGTCGCCGGGGAATGCCGGAGATGCGGCCGTTCGCGAGCAGCCTGAGGCCCGCGGGGAGCGGGCCGGCGACGGACTTCCACGTGTACCGCCCGGACCCGCCGCGGGCAACGAGTTGCACGCTGTACGGCCGCCCGACCCGGGCCGGGCTGAGCTTGGTCGAGACGATCGCCACCGGCGGCGCCAGCGCCTCCTTGATCGCTCCGTTGAAGAGCGTCGCCATCGCAACCGCCCCCGCGTAGTCGAGATGGATGCCATCACCCTGGAACCACGAGTACTGATTGTTCGAATACGACGCCCAGTCGATGATCTTGACCTCGGGATGTGTCCTGGCCGCCGCGGCGAGCACGGCGTTCATCGCGACGTACTGCTGCTGCCAGATGTGCATGTTGGCCCAGAGGATCTGCCTGACGCCTGCGGCGAGCAGCGCATCGATCGACTGCTCGACCTCTTCGGCGAAGTTCGCCTCGTTGTCGTTGTACCCGACCTCGACGAGGACGGTGGGCCCGAGCCGGGAGCCCAGTTGCGTGACCAGATCCATCAGGGTCGGCACCGTCTCGCCGTCGAATGGACAGCTCACGCCGGTCAGCGTCCGGCAGATCCCGACCTGCAGCTTGACGTCGAGGCCCTGCTCGAGGATCGAGGTCGGAGTCTGTTGCCACTCGACCGCGGTCAGCACGGAGTCGCCGATCACGGTCACGGGCGGGGGCCGGTGCCGGCGCGCGCCGAGGTCGCCGCAAGGGCGGCCATACCGGCGACGACGACAATCATCACGTATGCGACCCCCCGCATATCGATCCGGAGGGTAACAACGCAACGTGCGCGTGCCCGTCAGCCGAAGTGCAGACGCAACCGGCGCGCGGTCTCGAGCAGGTGCTCCGGTAAGCACCTTCACGTCACCGAGCACCGGCATGAAGCTCGTGTCGCCGTTCCAGCGTGGGACGACGTGCAGGTGCACGTGATCCTCGATGCCGGCGCCCGCGACCCGGCCGAGGTTCCAGCCGAGGTTGAAGCCCTGCGCGCCGTACTCGGCGCGAACGCATCGACGCCGCGGGCGGCGAGGCGGTGCACCTCGAGCGCCTCCGTCGCCGTCGAGCGCGCCGAAATCGCCGAGGTGCCGGTTCGGCGCGACGAGGAGGTGCCCCGAGGCGTACGGGAACTTGTTCATCACGACGAGCGCATGCTCGCCGCCGTGCACGAGCAGCTCCGGCTCCGGCTCGCAGAAGATGCAGCGGTCGAGCTCGTCGGCATGCTCGACGTAGTCGAGGCGCCACGGCGCCCACAGCGGCTTCGGCATGCTCAGAGCCAGCGCTTGAGCCGGAAGAACGCGAGCAGCCCGACCAGCACGCGCCATCCCGACGAGGATCGCCCAGAACGCCCAGACCGTGTCGAAGCCCGGGAAGCGGACGTTCATCCCGAAGAAGCCGGTGATCAGCGTCAGCGGCAGCAGCACGACCGAGAACACGGTCAGGATCCGCAGGACGTCGTTCTGGCGGTGCGAGATCACCGACTCGTTCGTGTCCTCGAGCGCCTCGACGACTTCCTTGTAGTTGTCGAGGATGTCCCAGATGCGCTCGGCTGCGTCGACGATGTCGTCGAAGTAGAGGTCGAGCTCCTCCGGCAGGAACCGCTCGACATGCCGCTCGAGCAGGCGCAGGGTCGAGCGCTCCGGCTTGATGATCTTCCGGTAGCTGATGATCTCCTGCTTGACGTTCGAGAGGTCCCGCACGACCTCTTCGGAGCGGCCCTCGAAGACGTCGTCCTCGAGCGAGTCGAGCTTGTGCCCGATCTTGTCGAGGATCGGGAAGCAGTAGTCGAAGAGGTCGTCGAGCACCTCGTAGAGGAGCCGGCCCGAGCCCTTCGAGAAGAGCTGCTCGCGAAACACCTCGTCGTCTTCGCAGCGGCGGAAGAGCCGCGTGACGGGCAGCAGCTCGACGTCGGGCAGCGTCACGAGGTAGTCGGGGCCGACGAAGACGTCGAGCTCGGCGGCATTCAGGCGCTGGATCGCCCGGTCGTAGACCGGGAAGTGGAGGACGCCGAAGAGGTAGCCCTCGTCGGCGTAGTCGTCGACCTTCGGCCGCTGGCGCTTCGAGAGCACGTCCTCGACGTCGAGCGGGTGCCAGCCGAACCGCTCCGCGAGCGCCTGCGCGTGCGTCAGCGACGGCGCGTCGAGATGGATCCAGGTGAGGCCGGCCGCGCTGAGCTCAGCGGGTGCCGACGGCGGCGCCGAGACGGCGACGACGGTGTCGCGTGCACGCGCACGCCGGATGCGAGGCAGGCTCGGCATCGGTACTGAGCGGGTCCTCGAGCATGGTGGTCGCGGCCATCGTCGTCATTCTAGATGACTCGTTGCGGGGGAACGGGCGTGGGTATCGTCGCCGTCATGCCCCAACGGTCGAACCGGCTGCGCGCCCTCGTCGAGGCAGGAATCGGGGTCTCGTCCGAGCTGTCGCTCGACGCCGTCCTGCAACGGATCGTCGAGGCAGCCGCCGAGATCACCGGCGCCCGGTATGCAGCGCTCGGAGTGATCGATCGCAGCGGGCACGAGCTGGAGCGGTTCGTGACCACAGGGATCCCGCGCTCGGAGCACGCCGCGATCGGCGAGCTGCCGCGCGGCAAGGGGATCCTCGGCGTGCTGATCGACGACGCACGTCCGTTGCGGCTCGACGACCTGACGCGCGACCCTCGCTCCGTCGGCTTCCCGCCGAACCACCCGCCGATGACGACGTTTCTCGGCGTTCCGATCCTGCAGCGCGGCGTTGCCTACGGGAACCTCTATCTGACCGAGAAGGAAGGCGGGTTCACCGACGAGGACGAAGAGCTCGTCCTCCTGCTGGCGTCCCAGGCTGCGGTCGCCGTCGAGAACGCCCGGCTGTACGAGTCGTCGATGCGCTGGTCGCAGCAGCTGGAGTCGTTGAACGCCGTCGGGTCGGCGCTCGTCGGCGAGCTGGAGCTCGAACCTCTGCTCCAACTCATCGCGGCGCGGCTGCGGGAGCTGATCGGGGCCAGGGTCGTGATCATCGCGCTGCCCGACGGCGACCAGCTGTGCGTCGAGGCGGCTGACGGCGAAGGCGCCGAGTCGCTGGGCGGCTGGACGTTTCCGCGTGCAAGCTCAAAGGCCGGGCACGTGCTCGAGCGCGGACACAGCGAGCGCATCGACGACATCCTCGGCGACGTCGAAGTCGATCACGGATCGGCGCGGCGCTTCAACGCGCGCACGGGCCTCTACGTCCCGTTGATCGTCCGCGACCAGGCAATCGGCGTGATCGCGGCGCACGACAAGCTGGGCGACGATCCCCGGTTCACCGACGACGACCGGCGACTGGCCGAGCAGTTCGCCGTGCGGGCCTCGGTCGCTGTCGATCTGTCCCAGCGCGTTGCGCGCGATTCGCTCCGCCGTGTGGTCGCCGGGCAGGAGCTCGAACGCCGCCGGCTGGCCCGCGAGCTGCACGACGAGACCGGGCCAGGCGCTCACGTCGATCCTGCTCGGCCTTCGCTCGGTCGAGGACGCCGAGGACGAGGAGTCGCTCCGCACCGCGGCGGCGAGCCTGCGCGAGTTGATCGTCGCGACCTTGCAGGATGTGCGCCGGCTCGCGGTCGAGCTGCGACCAAAGGCACTCGACGACTTTGGTCTGGTGCCCGCGCTCGAGCGGCTCGTGGAGACCTTCACCGAGCACACGGGAATCGAGGTTCAGTTCAGTCGCAACTCGGTCGCCGAGCGACTCGCGGCGAAGAGGCCGAGACGGCGCTCTACCGGCTGGTGCAAGAGGCGCTGACGAACATCGTCAAGCATGCGCATGCTCGTACGGTCAGCATCCTCCTCGTATGCCATGACACGGCGGGTGACAGCGGTGATCGAGGACGACGGCCGCGGCTTCGAGCCCGACGCGACCACGCGCCGGCGGGCTTGGGCCTGGTGGGGATGCGGGAACGGGCCGCGCTCGCTCGGCGGACGCCTGACGATCGAGTCGTCGAAGGGGCGGCGGCACGACGATCGCCGTCGAGGTGCCGGTCGGATGACGCGCGCATCCTCGTCGTCGACGACCATGCGGTCGTGCGCGCGGGTCTCACGCTGTTGCTGGCAGCCCAGAGCGACTTCGAGGTGGTCGGCGAGGCCGGAAACGCCCAGGACGCCGTATTCGAGACGAGGGCTCTGAAACCGGACGTGATCCTGCTCGACGTCGTCATGCCGGGTGAGAGCGGCATCGACGCCCTGCCGCGCATCAAGGCGAGGCGCCCGCCGCGAAGGTGCTCTTGCTCTCGATGCAGGACGACCCGCAGTACGTGCGCGAAGCGTTCGCGCGCGGAGCGAATGGATACGTCCTGAAGGAGGCGGCCGACTCGGAGGTGGTCGCCGCGGTGCGCGAGGTTGCGAGCGGTGGGAGCTATGTCCATCCGGCGCTCGGCGCCCGGATGGTCGCTGCCGACGCGGAAGCGCAGGCCGCTCGCCAATTCCGACCCTCTGTCGGAGCGCGAGCACGAGGTCCTGCGGCTGCTTGCACTGGGACACACGAACCAGGAGATCGCGCAGCAGCTCTTCATCTCGGTGCGCACGGCCGAGACACACCGTGCGCACATCATGCAGAAGCTCCGCCTCGGGACCCGAGCAGAGCTCGTGCGCCACGCATTGGCGCACGGGCTGCTCGATGAGCCGGCCAGCTAGAGGCCCCGCTCGCGGCCGCGCAGTGCGCCCCCGAGGGCCAGGATGCCGAAGCCGATCCCACTCAGCAGCAGAGCGACTCCGACGACGATCCCGAACACCGAGACCTGCTCGGCGAGGTAGCTCGTATTGAGCGCCGTCGAGAGTGCTGTCTCGGTCACCCAGACGTTGCGGGCGGCGTTGGACACTGGCCTGCCGTCCTGCTGCAGCGCTGCCGTCGCATCGTTCGTGCCCTTCCCGTCGGCCGTCGCATATTGCGGCATCTGGGCGTAGGTGAGGCCACCGGATGCTTCGAGCGCGTGGATCCGCATGTAGCTCGCGAAGCAGCGCGCCCGGTCACCCGTGTTCACCGGCTTGCCTGCGACGTCGCAGGTCGGGAGTGAGACGTTCTTCAGCCCGGCCTTCTCCGCCTCTGCCCTGATCGCCGCCGGTGTCATGTCCGGTGTGCCGCTGATCTGCTCGTGCGTCAGGCTTGTGCGCACGGTGTTGCGCCCGTTGACGCTCAGCACGAGCGAGCCGATGCCGAAGCCGATCAACACGACCGCGGCGACGAGCCCTCCAATCTCGAACACCTTCCGCATTACGTGCTCCTTTCTCGTGAGGGCGCCTGTTCCGTCATGCACTCTGCGCACGCTTCGGCCCGCCGCCATCGGGGATACCGACGACGGCGCTTGCGGGAATCCACGGATGCGTGGCAGCCGGCGCCGGGGCACCGTGAGGGTTGTGGTCACGAGCTCGTATGCAATGACGTGGCGGTCCGGAGACGGTCCACGACAGGCTGGGAAGATCGAGCTCGACCCGCGTGGGGTGGAGTTGACCAGCACGACCGGGTGGGACCCCGCCGAGCGCGTCGACTTCAGCCAGATCGTCGACGTGGTGCTCGATCGCCGCACGCTGCGCGTGCGGCGATCGAACGGTCCTGAGCTGCGGATCGGCAGCCTCGACACACCCGGCACGTTGCGCGAGCTCGCCGAGCGCATGGTGGCGGCCACGGCCGCTGCTGCGGGAAATCACTGAGCCGGTGTGTGGAGAGGCGCGGATGCCACGCGCGGGCGTGGCTCCTACCGTCGTTTTCGACAGACCGACCCCGAGGAGGAGCACATGATCAGCACTGCGCCAGTGAAAGCCGGAAACGAGGACAAGGTCGCATTTCTCCGCGTCGTGGTCCTGCTCCTCGGCTTGCTCGTGGGGATCTCGATCCCGGTCGAGATCCTGCTTGCGACACACACGTCACACTCGACCGTCGTCACCAAGGCGGCGTCGTCCGGCTCGATGGCGGGGATGGACATGAGCGGTGCGTCGACCGGCGGCACGCTGCAGAGCTTTGCGGGAGCGGCGCCCGCGAACGCAGCGGCGCTCGCCGCGGCACACACGCCGTACGACGCGGCACTTCCGCCGTTGACGCCCGGCAACGTCGTCTCCGTGCACCTGGTGCTGAAGGACATCACCGTCCAGATCGCCCCCGGCGTGAAGTACGCAGCCTGGGCATGGGCGGGTGGGGCTCCGGGGCCGGTGATTCACGTTCGGCAGGGGCAGACCGTCAAGATCACGCTCACGAACAGCGGTGCGATTCCTCATTCGGTCGACTTCCATGCCGCGCAGGTGGCACCGAACCTGAACTTCAAGGACGTCTTCCCGGGCAAGTCGTTCAGCTTCAGCTTCAAGGCCGACGTCGCCGGCGTGTTCATGTACCACTGCGGAACGACGCCGGTGCTGATGCACATCGCGAACGGCATGTACGGCGCGATCGTCGTCGAGCCGTCGACACCGCTTCCACATGCCGACAAGCAGTACGTCCTCGTCGCGGGCGAGTGGTACCTCGACCGGAACGGGCTGACCACGCCGGCGCAGTTCGATATGGCGAAGGCGCACGCGCGCCAGCCCGACTGGATGACGTTCAACGGCTACGCGGGCCAGTACCAGAAGCATCCGCTGACGGCGAACCCCGGCGACACCGTCCGGTTCTGGGTCGTCGACGCGGGGCCGAGCCTCGACACCGACTTCCACGTCGTCGGCTCGATCCTCCAGCGCGCCTGGATCGACTCGGACATGACGCAGTACCTGAACAACGTCCAGACGGCGACGGTCCCGGCCGGCGGCGGCGGCGTGTTCGACGTCAAGATCGACCAGCCCGGCCTCTACCCGTTCGTCAGCCATGCGTTCGCCTCGGTCGACGAAGGCCAGGTCGGGCTGCTGAACATCGGCAACGTCGCCGGCACGATGACCCACTGAGCCATCGTTGAGGGGTGTCTGACACGAAGTTTGGTGTCAGGAGGTCGTCTCAAAATGACGTTCGTCGATGGGGTGCGATCGGCGAGTGCGAGGCAAGGACGCAGGAAGGGTCAAGAGCGGTGGCTCTTGGCCCTTTCCGAGGACGCAGCATCGCGCCGCTGAGCGCGGCCCAGCGGCACAACCTTCATTCTGAGACGACCTCCACAACACCTGAAGCGGGGATGCGCCCGGCTGGAATCGAACCAGCGACCTTTCGCTCCGGAGGCGAACGCTCTATCCCCTGAGCTACGGGCGCGCGGGCGATTAGTGTAGCCCGCATGGATCTGAGCGCCAGAACGATCACGCTGCGCCTGGCCGAGACCTTCACGATCTCGCGCGGATCCGAGGACGAGGCCGAGGTCGTGCGGGTCGAGATCCGGCACGGGGGTGTCTCCGGCTTCGGCGAGGCCGCGCCGATCGAGCGCTACGACGAGTCGGCCTCCTCGGCACTGGCGTGGCTCGACGGTGTCGAGCTCGGCGACGATCCGTTCGCGCTCGACGAGATTGTCGCCGGACTGCCGCCGGGCGAGCAGGCCGCACGCGCCGCGATCGACGCGGCGCTTCACGACCTGCAGGGAAAGCTGACGGGGCAGCCGGTGTTCCGCCTCCTCGGCGTCCGTCGTGCGGGGCCGCCGACGTCGTGGACGATCTGGCTCGGGGATCCCGACGACATGGCGCGGCGGACGGAGAAGATCGCCGACCGTGGTTTCCGGCGCCTGAAGCTGAAGCTGGGCGGGCGCGACGGCCTCGACGTCGAGCGCGTGCGTGCGGTGCAGAGCGTCACCGGCCTCCCGTTGCAGTGCGACGTGAACGAGGCCTGGTCGCTCGACGAGGCGCTCGAGAACCTGCCGCAACTCGATCTGCAGTACTGCGAACAGCCGCTCGTGGCCGGGGACCCCGGCGGGCCGGAGCTGAAGCGGCGCTCGCCTGTCCCGATCTACGTCGACGAGGACTGCCATACGCTCGCCGACGTTGCCGGGTGCGCCGAGCGCGCGCACGGGATCAACATCAAGCTTGCGAAGTCGGGGGGAATCCGCGAAGCGGTCCGCATGGTCAACGCTGCGCGGGCGCTCGGGCTCGGTGTGATGCTCGGCTGCATGGTCGAGTCGGGGCTCGGGATCGCGGCGGGGGCGCACATCGCGAGCCTCATGGATCACGTCGACCTCGACGGCAACCTGCTGCTCGCGGACGACCCGTCGCCCGGAGTCGCGTTCGTCGGCGGCGTGCAATTGCCCGCCGATGCCCCGGGGCTCGGTGTCGTCCCCGCGTAGGCTGCTCGTCCTCGCCGAAGGGCGCTCGGGCGATCCGCACTACGGCAAGACCGCCCGCGGCGTGCTTCGCTACCGGCCGCAGGACGTCGTCGCGATCCTCGACTCGACGAGCGCCGGCCAGACGCACGACGGCGTGCTCGTCGTCGGCACTGTCGACGAGGCGATGCACTACGGGCCGACCGCTGCGCTCGTCGGCGTCGCCACTCAGGGCGGGCGCTTTCCGCCGGCCTGGCGCGAGCTGCTGCAGCGTTGCATCGCGGCCGGGCTCGACATCGAGAGCGGCCTGCACGAGTTCGTCTCCGACGACCCGGAGCTTGCCGCGCTGGCGCGGGAGCACGGCGTCGAGCTGCGCGACCTACGCAAGCCGCCGCCCGGGCTCAACGTGCCGACCGGCGAGAACCTCACGCACGGGTCGACGGTGATCCTGACGGTTGGCTCCGACTGTGCGATCGGGAAGATGACGGTGTCGCTCGAGCTCGACCGCGAGGCGCGCCGGCGCGGCCTGCGCAGCGAGTTCGTGCCGACGGGCCAGACCGGGATCGCGATCGCGGGGTGGGGGATCTCGGTCGACGCCGTCGTCTCCGACTTCACCGCGGGCGCCGCCGAGCGGCTCGTGCTCGAGGGCGTGCAGCGCGGGGGAGAGATCCTGTTCGTCGAAGGGCAGGGATCGCTTCTCCATCCTGCGTACTCGGCCGTGACGCTCGGCCTGATCCACGGCAGCGCCCCGCACGGCTACGTGCTGTGTCACATGGCCGGTGCGCGATTCGTCGACGAGAACGAGCGCTTCCCGATTCCGCCCCTGTCCGAGCTGGCCGACCTCCATGCCCGGATGAGCCTGCTCGCCCGTCCGGCGTCGGTGCACGCGATCGCCCTCAACACGCGGCTCCTGGACGACGCGGCGGCCCGCCGGGCGATCGAGGACGCCGAGGCGGAGACGGGCCTGCCGGCCGACGATCCCGTGCGCTTCGGGGCGGCGAAGCTCGTCGACGCGTTGCAGCCGCTGTTCTCCAAGCAGTAGATCGCGCCGCTGCGTCGAATAGGCCGGACGGCCCATGGCGTTTGGCGGAAGGTTTCGCCAGAGTGGGCGCGCGGTCTACCGAGAAAGGGCGACGTTGAAGAAGATTCTTGCGGCGAGTGCGATGTTCGTGGCGATCCTCTGTTTTGGAGCGGCGCGGGCGTCGGCGAACAACATCGTCTGGGGCGTCAACGACGACGCCGGAAAGTACGAAAAGGGCGTCGGGCCGTTCTGGAGCACGCTTCGGGGCGTCGGCATGACCTCGAACACCGTCACGCTGCGCTGGGACGAGACCTCGGCGTCGGGCTTCGACGGAGTCGAGCAGGCCTTTGTCGCCCCTTCGCTCGCCGCGGCGCGAGCGGCGGGCGTCAGCGTGACCTTCGACGTCTATCCGCGTCATTCCGCCACGCTCAGCAACCCGAGCAACGCCGGGCGGTTCGCGGCCTGGGTGAAGCAACTCGCGCAGATGTACCCGTACGTCAAGGAGTACGTCGTGATGAACGAGTGCAATACGTCGCTCTTCACGAACCCGCAGTACGCGGGCGGCGCCAACGTGTCCGCGCCCGAATGCGGTGCGTTCCTGGCCGCGGCGTACGACGCGCTCAAGTCGGTCGACACGAGCATCTTCGTCTGGGGCCTTGGCCTGTCGCCACGCGGCAACCCGGTGCCGACCGACGGCTCGAGCCCGCGTGCCACCAACCCGATCGACTGGCTCGGGTTCCTCGGTCAGTGGTACCGCCAGAGCGGACGTTCGGCGCCGCTGATGGACGGCCTCGACGTCCATCCGTACCCGATTCCGCAGAACCTGCCGTTCGAGACCGGTTACGCCGATCCGACGGCGTTCAGCGTCACCAACCTGCCGCGCGTCTACCAGGCGTTCTACACGGCGTTCAGCGGCACCCCCCAGCCGACGGTCGGCCCCGGCCGGCTGCCGGTGAGCCTGAACGAGGTCGGCATCCAGACGGTGCCGTCTCCCGCCGTCGCCGGCGGGTACACCGATGCGGAGAACTCCTCCGGCCAGGGTGTCGATGCGACCACGGGCACCGAGGCCTACCAGGCCGCGTGGTACACGAAGCTGGTCGACGTCTCGCTGTGCGACGCGGACATCGCGAAGGTCAACATCTTCAAGCTCGTCGACGAGGTCTCGCTCGCAGGCTGGCAGAGCGGGCTCTTCTACCAGGGCTACGTGCCGAAGCAGTCGGCCGCGGACTTCAAGAGCGAGCTGGCCCGGACGGGCAACCGGTGTCCGAGCGGCGCGGCGGCGTATTGGTCGCCGGCCGGCACGCCGGCCGTCAGGCCGGTCAAGAAGGTCGCGAAGAAGGTCGTGAAGGCCAAGACCAGGCGGAAAGCAACCAAGGCCGTCAAGAAGCTGACGAAGAAGTCCGCGAGGCAGACGGTCACCAAGAGATCGAGCAAGAAATCGACCAAGAGCTTCGGAAGCAAGAAATCGAAGTCCGGCAAGGGCGTCAAGAAGCCGTAGAGCGCGGGGCTTGACAGGACGAACATGTGTTCGCTAGCATGGCGAACACATGTTCGTTCGGATACTCGTCATCGCAGGGATCGCCGTTCTCGTCTGGAGCGCCGCCGCGCGCTCCTCCCAGGCGCACGGGGCGAAGCAGGTGGTCACGGTTCAGGCCTACGACACGCTCTGGTCGATCGCACAGCGCCACTACGGCGGCGACGTGCGGGATGCGATCTGGCGCATCGAGCAGGCCAACCACCTTCACAGCGCCGACGTCTCGGTGGGCGAGACGCTCGTGCTCCCGTAGTCGACCCCTGTCGGTCGATTGCCCGGCGGGTCGCCGGCTTCGCGACAATCCCCGTCGCATGGACCTCGACCTTGTCTTTCTCGGGACCTCCGGCAGTGCGCCGACCGCCAGCCGCGCACCGACTGCCCTGCTCGTGCGACGCGGCGGCGACCGCATGCTCTTCGACTGTGCCGAGGGAACCCAGCGGCAGCTGATGCGCTCCACGATCGGCTTGCCGGACCTGGAGGAGATCTTCATCAGCCACTTCCACGCCGACCACTACCTGGGGCTGCCCGGGCTCCTGAAGACGTTCCAGCTCAGGCAGCGCGAGACACCGTTGACGGTCTACGGCCCGCCGGGCCTGAACGACCTGTTCGCCAGCCTGCGCCGGATCTTCGGCAAGGTCAGCTATCCGCTGGAGCTCGTCGAAGTGAGGCCCGGGGAGGCGCTCGAGCGCGACGACTACCGCATCCTCGTGTTCCCGGTGGATCACGGGGTCGCGGCCGTCGGGTATGCGCTGGACGAGTACGACCGGCCGGGCCGGTTCGACAACGACACCGCCGATGCGCTCGGCGTGCCCTTCGGGCCGGAGCGGGGCGCGCTCCAGCGCGGCGAGTCGATCACCCTGGCCGACGGGCGGGTGCTCACCCCCGATCTCGTCGTCGGCGAGGCCCGTCCGGGTCGCCGCGTCGTCATTCCGGGTGACACGGTCCCCGTCGACACGGTCCGGGTGCTTGCGGAAGGCGCGGATGTGCTCGTGCACGAGGCGACATTTGCGGACGAGGATCGGGAGCGGGCCGCCGACACGATGCATTCGACTGCGCTCCAGGCCGCCGAGCTCGCGCGCGACGCAGGTGTGCGTCTGCTGGCGCTGACCCACATCTCGCCGCGCTACTTCGGGCCTGAGCTCGTCCGCGAGGCGCGCGAGGTCTTCCCGGCGACGGTCGCGCCGCGCGACTTCGACGTCGTCGAGGTGCCATTCGCGGAGCGGGGCGAGCCGACGCTGGTCAGAAACGGCGCACGGCCAGTGCGCGGCTCCGAGGCTCAGCCGGCCAACCCGGGCGTCTGACACCCGCTGGGCGGCCTCGACAGGCGGTTACCTACAGCTGCCAGCTGCCGCCGCGCAGCACGGGCACTTCGCGCCCGTCGCGCGTCAGGCCCGTCACCGTGACGTCGTCGCTCCCGATCATGAAGTCCATGTGGATCGAGCTGGCGTTGATGCGACCGTGATCGGCAGCGCCGACGGCGGTCGCGTACGCCTGGCCGAACGCGATGTGGCTCGCCGCGTTCTCGTCCAGCAGCGTGTTGAAGAAGACCGTGCCCGTCTTGCCGATCCGTCCTTCACGGTCGACGAGGGCGACCTCGCCGAGCCGTGATGCGCCCTCGTCCTTCGCACAGCGCGCGCGTACCGCGTCGGCGTTCTCGTCGGCCTCGATCTCGACGGCGCGGCCTCCCTCGAAGCGCACCCGCAGCCCACGGACGACGGTGCCGCTGACGTCGAGCGGCTTCGTCGCCGTGACGAACCCTTCCGTTCGCGCCGGATCGGGCGTGGTGAATACCTCTTCGGACGGAAGGTTCGGGTTGTGCACGACCCCGTCGACCGTCGTCGTGCCGGGCACCTCTCCCGCGAAGCGAGAGGTGGGCAGGAGGCCGACCGTCAGGTCGGTGCCCGGCCCTTCGAACCGGAGCGCGTCGAGCCGTGCGCTGTCCAGTGCGAGCGCCGCCGCATGGATCTGCCCGAAGCGTGTGCGCCACGCAGCCGCGGCGTCCGGCTCGTCGAGGCGTAGGACGTAGACGAGCTCCTCCCACAGTTGGGCGAGCGCAGCGTCTCCTTCCAGCTCGGGATGGGCCACCCGCGCCCACTCGGGGGTCGCCCAGGGGACGACGCACCAGTTGGTCGACTTGTCGTTGATCACGGCGTAGTGCTCCTTGACCGTTGGCAGCTGGTCGCGGCCGGCCCGCCCCGGATCGACGCCGTCCATCAGCCCGGGTGGCGTGTTCGGCGAGATCGAGATGCGGGAGCCGTGTGCAGCGCCGAGCGAGAGCAGCCGCGTGCCGTACCACGGCGGCACGAACTCGAGCGAGTCCTCCGCCGCGTGTTCGGCGCGAATGCGCTTGACGTGCGGGTCGAAGTACCACGTGTCGACGAACAGCGCGCCCCGTGCGTACGACTGCGCGGCGATCGCCTGAACGAGCCGCTGCGCGCTCGGAGCGGCGATCAGCAGCACCGGCCGGTCGGGCTGGATGTTGGCGCCGACCTCGACGATCAGCTTCGCGTATCGCTCGAGGAGCGCGTCGTCCACGACGGCTGACATTACTCTGTCCGGCCGGTTCGCCTACACTACGACCGCACCGACACACCGTCACCCCTTTAACCCGGTCCCGTGAGGCCGGAAAGGAGTCGAATGTCTCACCCTGCCGTTTCGCCGGCGTCGAAGGTCCTGCTCGACGAAGAGGCCATCCGCCGGACGCTCTCCCGGATCGCGCACGAGATGATCGAGCGCAACGAGGAGCTCGACACCGTCGCCCTCGTCGGCATCCACACGCGTGGCGTGCCGATCGCGCAGCGGCTCCGGCGCCTCGTCGAAGAGCGGTCGGGCGAGGAGATCCCGCTCGGTCAGCTCGACATCACCTTCTATCGCGACGACGTGCACGTGCGTGCGGGCCAGGCGCCACGGCGGCCGCAGCCGCTCGTGCGCGACAGCAAGCTCGACTTCTCGCTCGAGGGACGCACCGTGATCCTCGTCGACGACGTCCTCTACACGGGGCGCACCATCCGTGCGGCGATCGACGCGCTCTTCGAGTACGGACGGCCCGACCGCGTGCAGCTCGCGGTGCTCGCCGACCGCGGTCACCGTGAGCTTCCGATCCGGCCCGACTATGTGGGCAAGAACCTGCCGACGACCCGCGGCGAGCGGGTGCAGGTCGAGCTGGTCGAGGTCGACGAGATCGACCGTGTCCTGCTGATCACCGAACGCGAGAGGATGGAGGTCTGATGGCCGACCTGCGTGTGATCGGCGGCGACCTGCTGCCGCCGGCGGCGGAGCGCCGCCACCTGCTGGCGGTCAGCGACCTCACGGCCGACGATGTCGCGCGGCTGCTCGCGACTGCAGGCTCGTTTGCACTCTCACAGGAGCGCGAGAACAAGAAGCTGCCGACGCTGCGCGGGCGGCTGGTGCTGAACGTCTTCTACGAGTCGTCGACCCGAACCTGCTCGTCGTTCGAGCTGGCGGCGAAGCGCCTGTCGGCCGACACGATGACCTTCAAGTCCGCCGGCTCGTCGGTTGACAAGGGTGAGTCGCTGAAGGACACGGCGTCGACGCTGTCGGCCTACGACCCCGACGTGATCGTCCTGCGCCATCCCGAGGTGGGCGCCGCGCAGTACGTCGCCGGCGTGACCGACGCCCGGGTCGTGAACGCCGGTGACGGCAAGCACCAGCATCCGACCCAGGCGCTGCTCGACCTCTTCACGATGCGGGAGGCGTTCGGCCGGCTCGAAGGGCTTCACGTCGCGATCGTCGGAGACGTGCTGCATTCGCGCGTCGCACGGTCGCTCGTGCAGGCGCTCGCGCTCGTCGGCGCCCACGCGGTGCTCGTCGGGCCGCCGGCGCTGCTGCCCGAAGGCCTGGCCCCGATGTCGCACGACCTCTCAGCGATTGCCGACGCCGACGTCGTCTACGTCCTCCGCATGCAGCAGGAGCGGATGCTCGCCGGCGCCAACTTCGTGCCGACCCTCCGCGAGTACACCGCTCGCTGGGGGATCACCCCCGAACGCCTCCGCGCCGGCCAGCGCGTGATGCACCCCGGTCCGATGAATCGCGGCGTCGAGATCGACTCGCGGGTCGCCGACTCGGAGGCTGCGCTCGTGACCGATCAGGTGCGCTCCGGGCTCGTCGTCCGCATGGCGGTGCTCTATGACCTGCTCACGACCGGGCCGGTCGCCGTCGAGTCCGCCGTAGGGGTCGCATGATCCTGGTCGGGCGCGAGGGCGCCGACAACATCGTCCTGCGCGGCGCGCGGGCGCTCGACCCCGTGGAGGGGCTCGACGCGATCGTCGACATTCGCATCGACCACGGGCTGATCGCGCAGATCGGCGCCGAGCTCGACACGAACGAGCATCGGGTCGTCGAAGCAGCCGGGCTGACGCTCACTCCGGCGTTCGTCGACCCGCACGTCCACCTGCGCACGCCGGGACGTGAGGACGAGGAGACGCTTGCCAGCGGAACCGCCGCTGCGGCCGCCGGCGGGTACTGCGCGATCCTCGCGATTCCGAACACCGACCCGGTCGTCGACGACCCCGAGATCCTGCGCGGACTGCGCGCCCGCGCGGCCGACGAGGCGCAGGTGCCGATCGGCTTCCTTGCAGCGATTACGAAGCGGCAGGACGGCGCCGAACTCACGGAGATGGGCGCGCTCGCCGATGCAGGCGCGGCCGGTTTCACCGACGACGGCAGGCCCGTCGCCGCGGCGGGTGTCATGCGCCGCGCGCTGCAGTACAACGCGATCACCGGCCGCATGATCGCCGTGCACTGCGAGGAGCCGACGCTCACCCGGGGCGGGCAGGCTCACGCCGGCGCCGTCGCCGAGGAGCTCGGGCTGGGGGGCTGGCCGTCGCTCGGCGAGAGCCTGATGGTGGCGCGGGACGTCGATCTCGCCGGCGAGACGGGCAGGCCGGTGCACCTGATGCACCTGTCGGCGCGCGAATCGGTCGAGCATCTGCGCCGCGCTCAGGCCGTTGGCGTGCAGGCAAGCGCCGAGGTCACGCCACATCACCTCTGCCTGACCGACGAGGCAATCCGTACGCTCGATCCGAACATGAAGATGAATCCGCCCCTCCGCACCGAGCATGATCGCGCCGCGCTGCTCGATGCGCTCCGCGACGGGACGATTGCCGCAATCGCCACCGACCATGCGCCGCATTCGCGCGAGGAAAAGGACGTCCCATTCGAGGCTGCGCCCTTCGGGGTGATCGGGCTCGAGACAGCCTTCTCGGTGCTCTACACGGAGCTCGTCGAGCCCGGGCTCCTGCGGCTCGAGACCCTGCTCGAGCGCATGTCCGCGGGGCCGGCGGCGATCTTCGGCCTCGAGCGGCCCCGGATCGCGGCCGGCGCTCAGGCCAACCTCACGCTGCTCGACCTCGAAGGCTCCTGGCGCGTCCAGGCGGACGGCTTCCGCTCGCGCTCTGCGAACTCGTGGCTGCTCGGCCGCCGGTTGCGCGGCCGCGTGCAGATGACGATTGCCGCCGGCCGGGTGGTGAGCGAGACATGATCGCGCAGCTCGTGCTCGAAGACGGGGCGGTCTTTGCCGGCGAGTCTGTCGGAGCGGAGGGATTTGCCTTCGGCGAGGCGGTCTTCACGACCTCGATGAGCGGCTACCAGGAGGTGGCGACCGATCCGAGCTTCGAGGGGCAGTTGGTCTGCTTCACCGCTCCGATGGTCGGCAACTACGGCGTCGCCGAGTCGCGCTCCGAATCGCGCCGGACACACGCCCGGGCGGTCGTCATGCGCGAGGCGCGCGGGCCGCACTGGACCGATTGGCTGCATGAGCACGGCATCGTCGCGCTCACCGGAGTCGACACGAGGTCGCTCGTCCTTCACCTCCGCGCGGAGGGGGCGATGCGTGCCGCAGCGGTTACCGGCGACGCCGATATCGACGAGGTCGTCACCGCGGTGCGCGCCCAGCCCTCGATGGCCGGAGCCGCGCTCGTCGCGGGCGTCTCGACCAAGGAGCGGTACACGTTCGCCGGCGAGGGCGAGGTGAGGATCGCGGTCGTCGACTACGGCTGCAAGCGCTCGATCCTCCGACGGGTCGCGGCGAATGGTGCAGCGGTCGACGTCTTTCCCCACAACGTCGACGCCGACACGCTCGTCGGCTACGACGGTGTCCTGCTCTCGCCTGGCCCGGGCGATCCCGCGCCCCTCGTCGACGAGACGAAGGCCGTCCAGGAGTTGCTCGGGCGGACACCGGTGCTCGGGGTCTGCCTCGGCCACCAGTTGCTGGCGCTTGCGACCGGGCGCGAGACGTTCAAGCTCCCGTTTGGCCATCGGGGCGCCAACCACCCGGTGCTCGATCGCAGGACGAACCGCGTGCTCGTCACCTCGCAGAATCACGGCTTCGCGGTCGCAGCCTCCGACGACGGCAACGTGACGTACAGCTCGCTCTACGACGGCACGGTGGAGGGGCTCGACTACCCGGGCGAGCGCGCCCGCTCCGCGCAGTTCCACCCCGAGGCCTCGCCGGGTCCGCACGACGCGGCCTCGATCATCTCGAGCTGGGTCGGCGAACTGAAGAGCGCCGCCTGATGCCGCGCCGGACAGATCTCCACTCGATCTGCCTGATCGGCTCGGGTCCGATCGTGATCGGCCAGGCGGCCGAGTTCGACTATGCCGGCTGCCAGGCGCTGAAGGTGCTGCGTGAGGACGGCTTCCGCACGATCGTCGTCAACTCGAATCCGGCCACGATCATGACCGACCCCGGCTTCGCCGATCGCACGTACCTGGAGCCGCTCGACCTCGAAGGAGTCGCGAGCGTGCTCCGCCGGGAACGCCCCGACGCCGTCCTGCCGACGATGGGCGGGCAGACGGCGCTCAACCTCGCGCGGGAGCTCCACGACGCGGGTGTCCTCGACGAGCTGGGCATCGAGCTGATCGGCGCCGACGTCGACGTGATCGACCGTGCCGAGGACCGCGAGCTCTTCAAGCGCGCGGTCGAGGGCTGTGGCCTGAAGGTGCCGACCTCGCGCATCGTCAACGCGGTCAGCGAGGTGACGGGCGTGCTCCTGCCGGCGGTCGTCCGGCCGGCGTTTACCCTCGGCGGCCACGGCGGTGGCTTCGCCGACACGTACGAGCAGCTCGTGCGTCAGGTCGAGCGAGGGCTCTCGGAATCGCCGATCACGCAGGTGCTCATCGAGGAGTCGGTGCGCGGGTGGGACGAGTTCGAGCTCGAGGTCGTCCGCGACCGGGCCGACAACGTCGTGATCGTCTGCTCGATCGAGAATCTCGACCCGATGGGCGTGCACACCGGCGACTCGCTCACCGTGGCGCCGCAGATGACGCTGCCCGACGAGGCGTACCAGGAGTTGCGCGACGCTGCGATCGCCGTCGTCCGGGCGGTCGGCGTCGACACGGGTGGCTCGAACATCCAGTTTGCGCGCGACCGCGTCTCCGGCGAGCTACGTGTGATCGAGATGAACCCGCGCGTCTCCCGGTCATCCGCGCTGGCCTCGAAGGCAACCGGGTACCCGATCGCGAAGGTCGCAGCCAAGCTCGCGGTCGGCTACACGCTCGACGAGATCCCCAACGACCTCACCGGCACGACACCGGCCAGCTTCGAGCCGACGCTGGACTACGTCGTCGTCAAGATCCCACGCTTCGCATTCGAGAAGTTCCCCGGCGCCGACCACACGCTCGGCACGCAGATGAAGTCCGTGGGGGAGACCATGGGCATCGGTCGCACGTTCCTCGAGGCGTTCGTCAAGGCGAAGCGGGGGCTCGAGATCGAGCTCGACTGGCATCCCGACAACCTGCACCCGTGGTTCGCACGCGAGCTCGAGTCGCTGGCCGCTGAGGAGGCGCGTCAGCAGGCAGAGCCGCCGGTCTACCGGCGCATCGACTCCTGCGCCGGCGAGGTCGAGGCGGCGTCGAACTACTACTACGCGACCTGGAACGAGCACGACGAGGAGCCGCCGAGCGGTTCGGCGAAGCGGGTGGTGATTCTCGGCTCGGGCCCGAACCGGATCGGGCAGGGGGTCGAGTTCGACTACTGCTGCGTCCACGCCGTGCAGACGTTCCGCCGGCTCGGCTACGAAGCCGTGATGGTCAACTGCAACCCCGAGACGGTCTCGACCGACTACGACACCTCGGACCGCCTCTACTTCGAGCCGCTCGACGCCGCATCGGTGCTTGCGATCTGCGAGCGCGAGCAGCCGGAGGGAGTCGTGATCCAGTTCGGCGGCCAGACGCCGCTCAAGCTCGCACGGGCGATCGAGGCGGCCGGGTTCCGCATCCTCGGGACGCCCTTCGACGCCGTCGACCTGGCCGAGGATCGCGAGCGGTTCGGCACGTTGCTCGACGAGCTCGGCATCCGCTGCCCCGAGTGGGGAATCGCCGAGAGCGGCGCCGAGGCGGTCGACATCGCCGAGCGGATCGGCTACCCCGTGCTCGTTCGCCCGTCCTACGTGCTCGGCGGCCGCGCGATGCGTGTCTGCCACGAGGCCGAAGACGTGCGCATCGCCTTCTCGGGCGTCCAGGGCCCCACGCTCGTCGATCGCTTCCTCGAGAACGCCGTCGAGATCGACGTCGACGCGCTCTGCGACGGCACCGACACGTACGTGGCCGCCGTCATGCAGCACGTCGAGGAGGCCGGGGTGCACTCGGGGGATTCGGCCTGCGTCCTCCCGGCCCAATCGCTCACGCCGGATGCGACGACCCAGATCAGCTCGATCGTGAAGCGGCTCGGCCCGGCACTGGGCGTCGTCGGCGTGCTGAACGTACAGCTGGCGGTGTGTGAAGACGAGGTGTTCGTGCTCGAGGTGAACCCGCGCGCCTCGCGGACGGTGCCGTTCGCGTCGAAGGCGATCGGCATCAACCTCGTCGAAGCGGCCTGCAAGCTCGCGGACGGCGCGACGATCGCGTCGCTCGGGCTGCCCGCCGAGCGGCCGCCGCGCCAGGTGAGCGTCAAGGCGGCGGTGCTGCCGTTCGCCCGCTTCCCCGGCGCCGACCCGGTGCTCGGCCCCGAGATGCGCTCGACCGGCGAGGTGATGACGAGCGCCGGCGACCTCCCGACCGCGCTCGCGAAGGCCGAGCGCGCGGCGGGCAGGCCGTTGCCGCGCGACGGCGCCGTCTTCCTCTCGGTGCGCGACTCCGACAAGGCGACCGCGATTCCCGTCGCCGCGGCGTTCGCCGGCCTCGGCTTCCAGCTCTACGCAACCGGCGGCACCGCGCGCACGCTGCGTGGCGCCGGTCTCGAGGTCGAGATCGTCCGGCGCGTGAACGAGCCCGGCGACGCGGCCAGCGTCGTCGACCTGATCCGCCGGGGACGCTGCAACCTGATCGTCAACACGCCGGACGGAGGCCCCGAGCCGCGCCAGGATGGCTATCTGATCCGCGAGGCGGCACTCACCGCGCGCGTCCCGTGCATCACCACGATCGCCGCCGCCACCGCGGCGGTGCACGCGATCGCGAACGCCCGCGCCGAGACGGCCATGTCGCTCCAGGAGCGCATCGATGTCGAGACCCGCGCGCGAGCGTCGTAGGGTCGTCTCCGTCGAGGCGGTCGGCCCGTACGCGCTCGTCCGCGTCGACCGGGGCGGGATCGATCCAGGCAGACCCGGCCAGTTCTTCATGCTCGAGGCGCCGGGCCGCGTGCTGCCGCGGCCGATGTCGCTGTGTCAGGCGCGAACGGGGGAGCTCGCGTTTCTCCTCGATCCGATCGGACCGGGGACGAAGGCGCTCGCGGAGGTCGAGTCGGGCGACCGGTTGCACGTGTTCGGTCCGCTCGGGAACGGCTTCCGGCTCGAGGTCGCCCATCCGCTGCTCGTGGGTGGCGGGATCGGCGTTGCGCCGTTCCCGTATCTCTCGGAGGCGCTGGGGCATCCGCCCGCGGTGCTCGGCTTCCGCTCCGAGCACCACGCGGAAGCAGCGGTGCTCGTCCCGAACGCCGAGGTGGTGATCGACCCCGTGCTCGTCACCGACGCGCTGCCCACCGGCCGTGACGTGCTCGCGTGCGGTCCCGAGCCGATGCTCGAAGCGGTGCGCGCGCTCGCACCGGATGCCCAGCTCGCGTGGGAGGCGCCGATGGCATGCGGATACGGCGCGTGTTACGGCTGTGCGGTCGAGATCGACGGCGCGTTGAAGAGGCTGTGCGTGGAGGGACCGGTCCTGTGCAACTGCTGAACGCAAGCGGTTGTCTCGATGCGCTCACCGCACCCGGCGTGGCGGGGTCGCTCGACGCGTTCGTCACGAAGACGGTGACGCCGGAGCCGCGCGAGGGAAACGCGCCCGTGCGGATCGCGGAGACGGAGCACGGGATGCTGAATGCGATCGGTCTGGCGAACCCGGGCCGCGATCGGTTTCTCGCCGAGCTGTTGCCGCGTCTGCGCGAGCTGGGCCTGCCGTTGTGGGTCTCGGTCGGTGGGTTCACAGCCTACGAGTACGCCGAGACATGCGCCCGTCTCGAGGACGTCACGATCGAGCTGAACCTGTCCTGCCCGAACGTCGACGAGGCGCCGGAATCCGCCGCCGAGATCGTCGCCGCCTGCCGCAAGATGACCGCGAATCCGCTCTACGCCAAGCTCTCTCCGCACGCCTGGGACATGGGGGAGACCGTGCGGGCGGTCGAGGCGGCCGGGGCCGACGGTGTCAGTCTTGTCAACACGCTGCGCGGTGTCGCCCTCGACCGGCAGCTGCGCCCGGCGCTGGCGCGGATCGCCGGTGGCTACTCCGGTCCCGCGCTGAAGCCGGTCGCTCTGGCGGCGGTCTGCGCCGCGCGTGCCGTGACCGATCTGCCGATCGTCGGAATGGGAGGTGTCGGCAGTGGCCGCGACGCGCTCGAGTTGATTGCGTGCGGGGCGACGCACGTCGCGCTCGGCACGGTGCTGTTCGCCGACCCGGATGCACCAAAGCGCGTCCGCGAGGAGCTCGCCGGCGAGGCCGCGAGAGCGGGATTTGGTACGCCGGACGAAGCGTTCGCGAGTGCTCTGGCGACCGTTGCCAAAGTGGCCAACTGACGACGAGCGATCCGAGTTGCACGCGGCTGTGTGGTTGGTAGGATGCTGCGCTCATGGTGCCCTCGACTCAGGTGCAAGCTCCCGTCCGTTCACTCGACCAGCGGATGGAAGCGCTCAAGCGTGCGAACGACATCCGGGTCAAGCGGGCGCAGCTCAAGAAGGACCTGAAGTCCGGTCGCATGTCGATCGAGCAGATTCTCGGGGAGCCTCCCGAGTTCGTCTCGACCGCCAAAGTCTTTGACATGTTGATGGCCGTGCCGAAGTTCGGCCGCGTGAAGGCCGCGCGCCTCCTCAACCAGTGCCGCATCAGCCAGTCGAAGACGGTGGGCGGGCTCTCCGATCGCCAGCGTCACGAGCTGATTGCCCTCTTCAACCACCGCTAGCACGGTCCGCCCGGTCTTCGTCGTCACCGGCCCGTCAGGGGCGGGAAAGGGCACGCTGATCCAGCTCGTCTTGCCGCGGTTTCCCGAGCTCGCGCTCGCCGTGTCGGCAACGACGCGTGCCCAGCGTCCGGGCGAGGAGAACGGCGTGCACTACTGGTTCCTCAGCCTGGAGGAGTTCGAGCGTCGCCGCGTCGCCGGAGAGTTCCTGGAATGGGTCGACTACGTCGGCAACCGCTACGGGACGCTGAACTCCGAGATCGAGCGGTTGCGGTCGGCCGGAAAGGCGCCGCTTCTCGAGCTGGAGACGGACGGCGCGCTCCGAGTCAGGCGCCGGGTCGTAAACGCGGTGACCATCTTCGTGACCGCGCCCGTCGAGGAGCTCGAGCGGCGTCTGCGCGAACGGGCGACCGAGAGCTCTGGCGCGATCTCGGAGCGGCTGGAGACCGCACGGCACCAGCTCGAGCTCTTGCCGGAGTTCGACTTCGTGGTGGAAAACGACGACCGGGAGCACGCTGCGGACGTCCTCTCGTCGATCATCGCGCGGCGATTGGGGACTGCCGCTACCATGCCGCAAGAATGATTCATCCTCGCATCGACCAATTGATGGCCAAGGTTGACTCCCGGTACTCGCTGGTGATCGTCGCCGCCAAGCGCGCGCGGCAGATCAACAACTACCACCACCAGCTGGGTGAGGGCACGTTCGACGAGTTCGCGCCGCCGCTGATTCAGTCGCGGTCGAAGAACTACCTGACGATGAGCCTCGAAGAGATCGCCGAGGGCAAGATCGTCTACTCGTACCCCAAGAAGTAAGCGCGACCTTCCATACAATTCCCGGCATGGCCCGGGTCTTGCTGGGAGTGACAGGGGGAATCGCGGCCTACAAGGCATGCGAGCTGACACGGCTGCTCGTCAAGTCGGGCCACGAGGTGATCCCGCTCGTCACGCCGGGCGCCCGGCGCTTCGTCGCCGAGGAGACGTTCCTCGCACTGGCACGGAGACCCGCGGGCGCCGACCGCTACCCGCACCTGGCCCGCGCCGACCTGCTCCTGATCGCGCCGTGCACGGCCAACACGCTCGCCAAGCTGGCGCACGGGGTGGCCGACAACGTGCTCACCGAGGCCGCCCTGGCCCACCGCGGGCCGGTGCTCGTCGCGCCTGCGATGAATCCGCGTATGTGGGCACACGCGGCGACGCGCGCCAACTTCGAGCTGCTGCGCGCGCGAGGAGTCGAGTTCGTCGGCCCCGACGAGGGCGAGCTTGCCGAAGGAGAGTGGGGCGTCGGGCGGCTCGCGGAGCCGCTCGAGATCGCCGCGCGCGCCGAGCAGCTGCTCGCACCCGGATCGCTTGCAGGCCGGCGCGTCCTGATCACGGCGGGGGGTACGCGGGAGCCGATCGACAGCGTGCGCTTCGTCGGCAATCGCTCGTCGGGGCGGATGGGCGTCGCGCTCGCCGAAGAGGCGCGCCGCCGCGGTGCGGAGGTGATCTTGCTCGCGGCGGATCTGCACGTCGAGCTCCCCTACGGCGTCGAGACGATTCCTACGCCCACCGCCGAGTCGATGCTCGATGCCGCGGTCGCGCTCGCCGACGTGGACGTCGCCCTGCTGGCCGCAGCCGTCGCCGACTACCGGCCGGCGCAGGCGCTCACGACGAAGCGGCCGAAGGACGGGAATGGCTGGACGGTCGAGCTCGAGCCCACCGACGACGTGGCTCGAGCGCTCGGCGACCGGAAGCGTCCCGGCCAGGTGCTGGTGGCGTTCGGGGCCGAGCATGGTGCGGAGGGGCTCGAGCGGAAGCGCGCGATGCTGCAGACGAAGCACGCCGATCTCGTCGTCTTCAACGACATCGGGCGCCCCGACATCGGCTTCGACGCTCCCGACAACGAGGTCGTCCTCGTGACGGCCACCGGCGAGCGCACGGTCGCCAAGGCGGCGAAGGCCAAGGTGGCTGCGGCGATCCTCGACGAAGTCGAAAGGCTGATCATCGAAGTCGAGAGGCTGATCACCTGAGCGCAGCCGACGCGTACCACCTGTTCCGCGAAGGGCAGAAGCGGCTGCGCGGCGGCATGACGGCACAGGCGACCGTTCCGCTCGAGAAGGCGAAGCGGTTGGAGCCGAAGAAGGCGTCGATCAGGGAAGCGCTCGGAATCGCCTATTTCCGTCTCGCACGCTGGCGCGAGGCCGAGCACGAGTTCCGGGCAATCGCCGAGGAGCTCGACCCAACCGACGACTACGCCCACTACGCGCTCGGCCGGGCGCTCGAGCACCAGGGCCGTGCCGCCGAGGCGAACCGTCACTACAAGCTCGCGAGCTCGATGAAGCCCAAATCGGCAACGTACAGCGCCCGCATCCTCGATCTCGGGTGAAAGCGGTCATCCAGCGGGTGCTGAGCGCCTCGGTGTCGCCGGGTGGCGCGATCGGGCCGGGTCTCTGCATCCTGCTCGGGGTCGCCGGCGGCGACAGCGAGCCGGCTGCGGAGCGTCTCGCGGAGAAAGTTGCGAAGTTGCGGATCTTCGAGAACGAGCAGGGGAAGTTCGACCGGTCGCTGCTCGAAGCCGGCGGCTCGGCGCTCGTCGTCAGCCAGTTCACGTTGCTGGCCGACACGGCGAAGGGCAACCGGCCCAGCTTTGCCGCCGCGGCGCCGCCCGAGCTCGCCGAGCCGCTCTACGAGCGGTTCTGCGCCGCCCTCCGGGCCTGGGGTATCGAGGTCGCGACCGGCGTTTTCGGCGCCCGGATGCAGGTTGCCCTGGTCAACGACGGGCCGGTGACGATCATCCTGGATTGAACGGTGTTCTGCTACCCTCGACACACCACTTCGAGCGGTTTTCGAGATGGGCGCGCCGCGCCCATTTTGTCTTTATAGAGCTTGGCTGAACAGGCAGCTGGGGGTAATCGGTGGCAACCACACAGGTCGAACAGGAGAGACAGCTCCAGCGCGACGTTGCGCGCCTGGTCGAGGACGCCCTGCCAGGGGTGCAGGTGCTCGCCCTCGAGCTGACGGGCAAGGAGCGCTTCTGCGTCTTCGTCGACCACCCGCAAGGGGTTGACCACGCGCTCTGCGAGCGCGTCACCGAGGTGCTGCGCCCCTACCTCGACACCTACAGCGTCGAGGTCTCCTCACCCGGGTTCGAGCGGCCGCTGCGCACCCGAGACCACTTCGAGCGCGCCGTCGGCCGCGGCGTGCGCCTCAAGACCAGGACCGGTCGCGCGCGCGGCCAGGTCGTCGCCGCCGGCGAGCGGTCCGTCCAAATCGCGGACGGCCCGGAGCCGGTGGAAATCCCGTACGACGAGATCGTGCGGGCCAATCTGATCGATGAAGGGATCATGGGATGAGCCAGGAGATCGTTGACGCCGTTCGCGAGATCGAGCGCGAGAAGGGGATCGAGAGCGGGACGCTCGTCGCCGCCCTCGAGGACGCGCTGCTCGCGGCGTACAAGAAGACGCCGGGCGCGTCCCGGCACGCCACCGTCGAGCTCGACGACCGCGGTGACTTCCGCGTGTTCGCCATCGAGCTGCCGCTCGATCTCGAGGTCAGGCTGCTCGAAGAGGCGCGTGAGCGCGCACTCGACGACCTGGAGCGGATCGAGGAGGAGACGGGCGAGAAGAACCACACCCTGCTCGCCGACGACGACCTCGAGATCGACTGGTCGGAGGTGCCCGACTCGGATGTCAGGCGCCAGGACGTGACGCCGGAGAACTTCGGGCGGATCGCGGCCCAGACGGCCAAGCAGGTGATCCTGCAGCGCATCCGGGAAGCCGAGCGCGAGATGATGTACGACGAGTACATCGACCGCGTCGGCGAGGTCGTCACCGGCATCGTCCAGCAGACCGGCGACCGCCGGAACATCCTGGTCGACCTCGGCAAGGTCGAGGCGCTGCTGCCCGGCCCCGAGCAGGTCGACGGCGAGCGCTACGAGCAAGGTTCTCGCATCAAGGCTGTGATTCGCGAGGTTCGCACCGGTACGAAGGGCCCCCAGGTGATCCTCTCGCGCCGCGATCCGGAGCTGATCAAGACGCTCTTCGAGCTCGAGGTGCCCGAGATCGCCGACGGCCTCGTCACGATCGAGGGCGTCGCCCGTGAGCCGGGCTACCGCTCGAAGATCGCGGTGCAGTCGCACACCCAGGGCGTCGACCCCGTCGGCGCCTGCGTCGGCCCGCGCGGCTCGCGCGTCCGCATGGTCGTCTCGGAGCTTCGTGGCGAGAAGATCGACATCATCCCGTGGAACAACGAGCCGGCTCGCTTCGTCGCGAAGGCGCTGTCGCCGGCGCGGGTCCGCGAGGTCTACCTCGACGACGAGGGCAAGGAAGCGACCGTCGTCGTCCCAGACGACCAGCTCGCGCTCGCAATCGGCAAGGAGGGCATGAACGCCCGCCTGGCCGCCCGCCTGACGGGCTGGAAGATCGACATCACCTCGGACACCGAGTTCGCGCAGCAGGAGGCCGACGCGGCCTTCGGTGGCGGCGAGCCCGGCGATGAGAACGACATCTCCGGCCGCTGTGCCGCCGTCCTCTCGAACGGCAAGCGGTGCCCGAACGCCGCGCTGCCCGGCTCGAGGTACTGCGGTGTGCCCGCGCACCAGGAGCTGGCGTTGCACGAGCTGGATGACGAGGCCAACCCGATCGTGGCCGAATCAGAGCCGGAGCTCGAGGCGCTCTCCGACACCGCCGCGCCCGAAGCCGTCACCGAGGATGCCGCCGAGTTCGGCGACGAACCTGGCGAGTCGTTCGCAGCCGGGCCGGGGGATGCTCCCGTCGGCGGCGCCGACGAGACGCTGGAGAGCGGCGAGGGTCATCCGCGCCACGTCGTCGACGACCCGGACGGCGGCGTTCCGATCGAACACGTCGCCCGGCCTGCCGAGACGGAGGCCGAGTAACAACTACCGCGACGAGAACGTGCGCCGGTTGCGGCCGGAAAGCGCCACAGCGTGAGCTGGTGCGCTTCCACGCCGCAGCCGGGGCGCTCGTTCCCGGCGAGGGCGCAGGGCGCGGCGCGTACACGTGTCCGCGCCTGCAGTGCTTCGAGCGTGCCGCCTCACGGCACGCGTTCAACCGGATCCTGCGGACCACCATCCGCGTCGACCCCGGTCTCTCACGTCTCTACACTGGATGATTGATGGCAAACGGCAAGCCGAATAGACCGATCAGACCGCGCGGCGGCGGCCCCAAGGGCCGGCGGCGCGTCGTAATCGACCAGGGGCGCCCCGGACAGGGGCAGCGCCAGCGCCCGGGCGACCGTCCGGCCGACCGCGGACCGCGCCAGCCGCGCGAGGTCGTCGCGCCCACCGGGCCCGCGACCGTCGAGTCAGGCGTCACCCTCCGCGACTTCTCGCAGGCGCTCGGCGTCGCCATGCCGCAGATCATCAAGCTCCTGATGAACCTCGGGACGATGAAGACCGCCACCCAGTCGCTGACCGACGACGAGGTGCTGCTGATCGCCACCGAGCTCGAGCGCGAGGTCACGATCAAGCACGCCGAGGACGAGGACGGCGAGCCCGAGGTCTTCGAGGACGCCGAGGAGTCGCTCGAGGCGCGCCCGCCGGTCGTCACGATCATGGGCCACGTCGACCACGGCAAGACGACGCTGCTCGACGCGATCCGCAAGACGTCGGTCGTCGCCACCGAGGCGGGCGGGATCACCCAGCACATCGGCGCGTACCAGGCCGACCGTCTCGGTCGCCGGATCACCTTTCTCGACACTCCCGGCCACGAGGCGTTCACGGCCATGCGTGCCCGCGGCGCGAAGGTCACGGACATCGCCGTCCTGGTCGTCGCCGCCGACGACGGCGTGATGCCACAGACGAAGGAGTCGATCTCGCACGCCCGCGCTGCCGGCGTGCCGATCGTCGTCGCTGTCAACAAGATCGACCTGCCCGACTCGAACCCCGACCGCGTGCTCGGCGAGCTCGCGAACGAGGGCCTGCAGCCGGAAGAGTGGGGCGGCGACGTCCAGGTGGCGCGCGTCTCCGCGAAGAAGGGGGAGAACCTCGACGACCTGCTCGAGCGGATCCTGCTCGTGGCCGACGCCGAGCTCGACCTGCGCGCGAACCCCGCCGCCGAGGCATCCGGCCCGATCATCGAGTCGCGGCTCGACGTAGGTCGCGGTCCGGTCGCGACCATGCTCGTCCACCGGGGGACGCTCAAGGTGGGCGACGCGATCGTCGCCGGCGACGCCTGGGGCCGCGTCCGGGCGCTCTACGACTACCTCGGCACGCGAATCGACGAGGCCCGCCCGGGCGAGCCGGTCGAGATCCTCGGCTTCGACCGGCCGCCGCCCGCCGGCGAGCTCTGCCGTGTCGTCGAGAACGAGCGCCGCGCCCGCGAGCTCGCGCACCAGCGCGGCGAGCGCCTGCGCCGCGAGGCGATGGCCAAGCAGCGCAGCGGTGGCGTGTCGCTGGAATCGCTCTTCACCCAGATGCAGGCCGGCGGTGTGCAGGACCTGAACATCGTGATCAAGGGCGACGTGCAGGGCTCGGTCGAGGCGATCGTCTCCGAGCTGGCCAAGATCCAGCACCCCGAGGTGCGCGTCAACGTCATCCACACCGGCGTCGGCGGCATCACCGAAAACGACGTCAACCTTGCCGCCGCCTCCCAGGCGATGGTGATCGGCTTCAACGTGCGGCCGTACCGCCGAGGTGCGCCAGAGCGCGGAGCGCCAGGGCATCGAAATCCGGCTCTACCGCGTCATCTACCAGCTGACCGAGGAGATCGAGCAGGCGCTCGTCGGGATGCTCACCCCGGTCGAGACCGAGGCGATCATCGGTGAGGTCGAGGTGCGGGCACTCTTCAAGGTCTCGCGCCTGGGCACGATCGCCGGCTGCATGGTCACGAGCGGGATCGTGCGCCGCGGGTCGAGCGTCCGGCTCTTCCGCGACGGCACGCGCATCCACGAGACGACCGTCTCGGCGCTCCGCCGCTTCAAGGACGACGTCCGCGAGGTCGCCGAGGGCTTCGAGTGCGGCATCCTGCTCGAGGGATTCAACGACCTGCGCGAAGGCGACGTCTTCGAAGTGTTCGAGACGCGCGAGATCGAGCGCACGTCGCTCGACGAGCCTGCTGTCGTAGCGCGTGGCCGCAGGCTTCGTCGCGATCCTGACGGTTGAGCTGCACTTTCCCGAGGCGTCGTCGCTGAAAGACAAGCGGCAGCACCTCCGTTCGGCGAAGGACAACCTCCGTAACCGCTTCGGGGCCGCCGTCGCCGAGGTCGACCACCACGATCTCTGGCAGCGCGCCGGACTGACGGTCGCCTGCGTGGCCCGGTCGGCGCACGACGCCGAGCGGCTCGCCGACGGGGCCGAGCGGTGGCTGGCCTCGGGCGCCTGGGAGCTCACCCGCTGCGACCGGCTGCTCGTCAACCCGGACGAGAGCCTCTAAGGTACGCCGGTTGTCCGACCGCATGCGCAGAGTCAACGAGTCCGTCCGCGCCGTCGTCGCGGAGGGAATCGCCGAGCTGAAAGACCCGCGCATCGGGCTCGTCACGGTCACCGGCGTGCATGTGACCTCCGACCTGCAGGAGGCGACCGTCTACGTGTCCGTCCTCGGGAACGAGCGCAAGCGCCGGGCGACCCTGGCGGGGCTCGAATCGGCCCACGGTGTCCTGCAGGCGCGGATCAACCGCGAGTTGAGCCTGCGCCGCACACCCACCGTCACGTTCTCGTACGATTCGACGGTTGAACGGGCTGCGCAGATGACGAAGCTGATCGAGGACGTCACCGCCGATCTGCCCGAGAAAGAAGAGTCGCCGGATGACGAGTGAGCTTGCCGCGGTTGTGGACACGATCCGCTCGAACGAGCGGTTTCTCGTCGTCACGCACGAAAACCCCGACGGCGATGCGCTCGGCTCGATGCTGGCGACGACGCTCGGGCTGCGCGCGCTCGGCAAGGACGCGGTGATGTTCCTCTCGGGGACGGTCGCAACGCCGGCCGAGTACCGGTTTCTCGATCTGGATGGGCTGACGCGCACGATCCGGCCGACCTGCCGGACCGCGTGCTGCTGGCCGTCGACTGCGCCAACGAGCGGCGGATCGGAGAGAGACGCGACGCCGCTCGAGCGGGCGCGATCGTCGTCAACGTCGACCATCACCACGACAACACCCGGTTCGGCGATCAACCTGATCGTCGACGGGGCGTCTTCGACGGCCGAGATCGTGCGGGACATCCTCGGCGAGCTGGACGTGCCGCTGACGGCGCAATCGCCGAGGCCCTCTACGTGGGGCTCGTCACCGACACGGGTCGCTTCCAGTACACGAACACGACGCCAAGGCGTTGCGGCTCGCGGCCGAGCTCGTCGAGGCCGGCGCCGACATTCACGGCGTCTTCAAGCACGTCTACGAGACCGTCCAGTTCGCGAAGCTGAAGCTGCTCGCCCGCGCGCTCGAGCGCGCGCAGCTGCTCGAGGACGGACGGCTGCGTCGTCTCGTACCTCTTGAAGGACGATTTCGCCGCGGTCGGCGCGGAGGAGCCGTACTCGGAGGGGATCATCGACCACCTGAGGGCGGTCGAGGGCTCCGAGATGGTCGGCGCTGATCCGCGAGCCGCCGCGCGACGAGGGGCCGGCGCGCAGGATCTCGCTGCGCTCGAGCCGCGACGAGGTCGACGTCTCGGCAATCGCCCGCGCAGCCGGGGGCGGGGGGCACCGGCAGGCCGCGGGATTCTCGTCGGAGCTGCCGATCAACGAGATCATCGACTTCCTGCGACGCCAGTTCGTGCTCGCGTCACCGGAGTAGAGGCTCTTGCCGCCAAGGGCCCTCCATCCGGTCGGCATCGTGCTGCTCGACAAGCCGGCGGGGCCGTCGTCGTTCGCGCTCGTCTCGGCGCTGCGCCGCCGGACACGTGCACGGACGGGACACGCCGGCACGCTCGACCCGTTCGCAACGGGCCTGCTCCTTCTCCTCTCGGGCGCGGCAACACGCCTTGCGCCGTGCTTCGTGGGCCTGGACAAGCGCTACGTCACCGACGTCGACCTGACGACGACGACGTCGACCGCAGATCTGGACGGCGATCTTCTCGAGCGGCACGCGGCCCCGAGCAGGGCGGCGCTCGAGCACGCGCTCGAGCCGCTTCGCGGCGAGGTCGACCTGCCGATTCCCGCCGTCTCGGCAGTGAAGATCGGCGGCGAGCGTGCCTACCGGCTCGCGCGCCGGGGCGTGACCGTCGAGATGCCCGTGCGGCGGTCGTCGGTGCTACGCGCTCGACGTCGTGTCGACGGCCGGCGAGGACGACGCGGTCACGAGCGTGAGGCTCGAGCTGCACGTCGGGTCGGGGACGTACGTCCGTGCAATCGCCCACGCGCTGGGCGGGCACTGCACGGCGCTACGCCGCACCGCGGTCGGGCCGTTCTCGGTCGACGAAGCGTCGGCGAGCGTCGACGAGGTGGAGCTGCTGCAGGTCGCAGACGTGCTGGCCCGGCTGCCCGCAGAAGCGCTGGAACGCGTGCCCGTCAATGTTCGCGCGGGCGTGCTCGCGCTCGCAGGCGCCCATGACGGATCCGCCGCATGACGGTGGCACGCTCCCCCGAAGCACTCGCGAAGCGGCCCCGTGCCGTCGCGATCGGCACCTTCGACGGTGTCCATCTCGGCCACCGTGCTGTCGTTCGTGCCGCCGTCGACTCCGGCCTTGCGCCCACCGTCGTCACGTTCGCGCCGCATCCACGAACGGTGCTCGGCAACCGGGTCGAGCTGCTGGCCACGCTCGAGCGGCGACTCGAGCTCCTGGTCGCCTGCGGGATCGACGATGTGCTGGTCGTCGAGTTCACGCCCGACGTTGCGGCGCTCGATCCCGAGGAGTTCGCGCGCACCTACCTGGTCGGGATCGGGGCGGAGGTGGTCGTCGCAGGGTCGGGCTTCCGCTTTGGCCGGCGGCGAAGCGGCGACCTCGACCTGCTGCGCTCGCTTGGCCTCGACGCGCGCCAGGTACCGCTGGTCGAGGGCGTCTCGTCGACGACGATCCGGCGTCTGGCCCAGGCGGGTGGGCTCGGTTCGGCTGCACGACTGCTCGGACGCCCGCTCGAGCTCGACGGGACCGTCGTCCCGGGCGACCAGCGTGGCGGGACGCTCGGGTTTCCGACCGCCAACCTGCAGGTCGATCCTGACCTGCTCGTGCCGCCGTTCGGCATCTACGCGGGGGCGGTCGGCGACCGCCGGGCGGCGGTGTCGATCGGCGTCAATCCTCACTACGCCGGCACCGAGCGCCGGATCGAGGCCTACCTGCTCGACTGGGAGGGCGATCTCTACGGCGAACGCCTCGTGCTGGAGCTCTGGCAGCGTCTGCGCGACGAGCGTGCGTTTGCGACCGAGGCGGAGCTGGTCGAGCAGATTGCCCGCGACGTCGACGAGACGCGCGCCGCCGTACGCCCCGGGACGGATGTCTGACACCCGTCAGACGCGTGGCGTGAGCGTGCTTCCGAAGCGTGCGAAGCCGGGGAGGGGAAAGTCGAAGCGATCACGGTCGAACGGGCCGCCGACGATCTCGAACGTCCTCGGGCCGACCGGCCGCGCCGAGACCTCGCTCGGCACGCCGCCCTCGACGAACTGCACGACGAGCCCGTCGCCTCCGGCCGAGACGGTTGCCCGCTCGTCCCGGTTCGCGTAGACGCCGCAGAACGCGTCGAGCTCTGCGGGCGCCAGCTCGAGGGTGGGGGCGACACGGCGCCGGGCGCCGAGCAGCCGGTCGAACCAGAGATCCTCGAGCTCACGCAGCGCCTGCTTTCCCTGACCGCTGTTCGTGAGGCCCGCGAACGCCGCGCCCCGGCCGGGGACCAGCAGAAACGATGACTGAAAACCGCCGTAGGAGCCGTTGTGCCCCCACACGTCGATTCCGCCGACGCGCTCGCCGGCGAAACCAAGCCCGTAGACACCGCCCACCGGTTTGCCGTGTGGGACGCGCAGCGCCTTCGTCCAGGCAAGCCCGAGCTGCCAGTCCGCGAAGCAGAGCAGGTCGCGAACCGATGCGACGAGCCCGCCGGACGGGCGGCGTGCCCGAGGATAGAGCCCGGTTGCGCCGGGACCTGTACCGGGCAGATCCGGCTCCCCGAAGTCAGCGCCGTCCATGTGCGCGGGCGTGAGGACGCGGGCGTGCAGCGCGTCCTCGTAGGTCGACCCCGCCGCGGCGGCGCAGAGGGCGCCTGCGATCCAGTAGCCGGTGTTCGCGTATGACCACACCTGTTCTGCGGGCAGGAACCGGCGCGTCTCGCCCAGCCCCGCGACGGCCGTGGCCAGCGCGCCGTCGCCGTCGCCGAGGCGAGCCAGGTCGCCGTACTCGCAGTCGTAGCCGCTCGTGTGCGAGAGCAGGTGCCTCACCTTCACGTCGTCGGGCCAGATTCCGGTCGAGGCTTCGAGGTCGAGCAGCTGCAGGGCGAGGGTGGCGGTCAGCGGCTTCGTGATCGAGGCGACCCGGAAGCGGGTGCCGGGCTCGCAGCCGACGGCAAGCTGCTCGTACGACGTGGCGCCCGGCAGGAGCGTACCGACCGCGAGCGCGGGGACGGCCCAGCGTTCGGCGGCGGCTTCACAGGCCTGGAAAAACGTCGAATCCAGCAAGAATCAGCTACCCTACTGCCCGACCCGGCCTCGGCCGTAGAGCGTCTTCCTTCGCGGCGAGCGGAGGCCCGGGTGACATTCCAATCAGAGGAGAAAGATGCCCCTCACCAAGGAAGAAAAGCTGGAGCACGTTCAGAAGTTCGGCAAGCACGAGACGGACACCGGTTCGCCGGAGGTCCAGATCGCGATGCTGAGCCAGCGGATCAACGAGCTGACCGAGCACCTCCGGACGCACAAGCACGATCACTACTCGCGTCGCGGCCTGCTCAAGCTCGTCGGTCGCCGCCGGCGGTTCCTGAACTACCTGCAGCGCAAGAATCTCGAGGGCTATCGCGCCCTCATCAAGGAGCTAGGCCTCAGGCGCTAGCACCGGTCACGGAGGGTGGACGTTTGAGCGAGCCTCTGGCAGCGGGCGCTGGCTCAAACTTCCACCCTTCACCAAGCACAGTGGAGGAAGGGAAATAGATGAGCATCGTTGAGGCTGAGCACCCCGCCGGGGTGCCGGTTTCCGTCGCTGTCGAAATCGGCGGCAAGGAGATCTCGTTCGAAACAGGCAAGCTCGCGAAGCAGGCAGACGGCGCAGTCGTCATCCGGAGCGGCGAGACCGTGGTCCTCGGCACGGCACAGGGCCGGACGGAGGCCCGCGAAGGCGCGGACTTCTTCCCGCTCACCGTCGACGTCGAGGAGCGCATGTACGCCGCGGGCAAGATCCCGGGCGGCTTCTTCAAGCGGGAGGGGCGCCCGACCGAGCGCGCCATCCTCACCGCACGCATGACCGACCGCCCCGTGCGGCCTCTGTGGCCGAAGGGCTATCGCAACGAGACGCAGTGCGTCGCCACCGTCTTCTCGGCGGACATGATCACGGCGCACGACATTCTCTGCATCAACGCGGTCTCGGCCGCGCTGACGATCTCGCCTCTGCCGTTCCTCGGCCCGATCGGCGCGGTGCGCATGGGCCTGATCGACGGGAACCTGGTGATCAACCCGACGCTGCAGGAAGTCGAGGAGTCCGAGCTCGACCTGATCGTGGTCGGCACCAAGGACGGCCTGACGATGGTCGAGGCCGGCGCGAAGCAGGTGCCCGAGGCCAAGCTCCTCGAGGCGCTCGAGATCGCACACCGCGAGATCGTCAAGCTCTGCGACGCCCAGCTCGAGCTTCGCTCGAAGGCGGGCAAGGCAAAGTGGCTCGATCCGTCGACCACCGAACGGCTCGAGGGCGCGTACGGGCACGAGATCTGGACGCGCATCCAGGCGCAGGGCATCCGCGATGCGGGCGCCGTCGTCGAGGAGATCGTCGCGAAGGAGGTCGGCGAGACCTCGATGTCCTCGACGCACGACCACGTCCTCCGTGAGCTCCAGACCCGGATGTCGCTGGCCCAGATCGTCGAGAAGCAGCGGTCGACCGCCGTCGAGCAGCCGGTGCGCGAGCAGTTCGAGAACGACCTGCGCGGCCTCACCGAGGCAGAGCAGGACTCGAAGGAGCTCCGCTCCGCCAAGCGCAGCATGCTGTTCGAGCGGATCATCGAGACGGTGCAGCTGCCGTTCCCGGCCGGCGCGGACGGCGAGGCTTCCGTCAAGGACGCGCTCACCAAGAGCTACGTCAAGAAGGCCTGCGAGGCGATCTACAAGAGCCTCGTGCGCCAGAAGATCGCGGTCGACAAGCGCCGTCCCGACGGCCGGTCGGAGCAGCAGATCCGCCCGATCGAGGTGGAGGTCGGCGTGATGCCGCGCACCCACGGCTCGGGCCTCTTCACCCGCGGGCAGACGCAGATCATGTCGCTGCTGACGCTCGGCACCGCAAAGGAAGGCCAGCGGATCGACGACCTCTCGCTCGAGCGGGATCGCCGCTACATGCACCACTACAACTTCCCGCCATACTCGGTCGGGGAGACCGGTCGCATGGGCTCGCCGAAGCGGCGCGACATCGGCCACGGTGCGCTCGCCCAGCGGGCGCTCGAGCCGGTGCTGCCGCCGACCGAGGACTTCCCGTACACGATCCGCATCGTCTCGGAGACGCTCGAGTCGAACGGCTCCTCGTCGATGGGCTCCGTCTGCGGCTCGACCCTCGCACTCATGGACGCGGGCGTGCCGATCACGGCTCCGGTCTCCGGCATCGCGATGGGCCTGGTCAAGGAGGGCGACGACTACGTCATCCTCACCGACATCCAGGGCGCCGAGGATCACCTCGGTGACATGGACTTCAAGGTCGCCGGCACCGCGGAGGGCATCACCGCCCTCCAGATGGACATCAAGATCACCGGCGTCAGCCGGCAGATCATGGAAGAGGCGCTCTCGCAGGCCAAGGAGGCCCGCGCCGCGATCCTCGGCAGGATGCTCGGCACGATCTCGGAGCCGCGCACCAAGCTCGCCGAGCATGCCCCGCGCATCTCGTCGATCCAGATCAACCCCGAGTTCATCGGCATGGTGATCGGCAAGGGCGGCGAGACGATCCGCTCGCTCGAGTCCGAGTACGAGGTGCAGATCGACATCGAGGAAGACGGCACGATCCTCGTGTACGCAACCGAGGGCACCAAGGGCGACGCCGCCATCGAGGCGATCCGGAACCTGACCAAGGAGCCCGAGGTCGGCGACACCTACACCGGTCGCGTCGTCAAGACGACCGACTTCGGCGCGTTCGTCGAGCTGAAGAAGGGCACCGACGGCCTGCTCCACGTCTCGAACGTGGGCCCGGGTCGCGTGAACCACATCGAGGACGTGCTCACTCGTGGCGACATCCTCGACGTCGTCGTGCAGGAAGTCGACAAGGCTCGCGGCCGGATCGGCCTGAAGCTCGTCAACAAGCACGAAGGCGAGACGCTGGTCTCCCCGGAGGAGCTCGTCGAGCGGGCGAAGGACGCCCCGCCGCGCGAGCCCCGCGAAGAGCGCCCGCGCCGTGGCGGCCCGCCGCGCCGCGAGCGGTCCGGCTCCGCGTCCTAACGATGATCCGAGAGCGGGCCGGCCTGTCCGGCCCGCTCTTTTCATCTACGTTGCGCGCCTGATGACCGCGTACCTCGCAGTAGCCGCAGCCACCTGGGGCGTCGCGATGGCCGTCTCGCCGCTGCTGCAGATCCGCGCGATCCGCGCCCACCGGTCGTCTCGGGGCGTCTCGGTGGCCTACCAGTACGTGCTCTTGATCGGCTTCCTGCTCTGGATCTCCTACGGGATCGCGCTGGAGAACGCGGCGATCATCGTCCCGAACGTCGTCGCGACGATCGTGTCGGCCGCGACGATCGCGGTCTCACTGCACTACCGCTAAGAGTCGGTAAGGCAACTACGATCCCCGCTGTGCAGAACTGGACACTGACCGAGCTCGACTCGGGCGAACGCGTGATCTCCGAGCCGCTCGACCACGTCCGGTCTGCGGCCGTCGGGTACTGGATCGGCGCCGGCTCGCGCGACGAGCGACCCACCGAAGGCGGCGTGACCCATTTCATCGAGCACCTGCTCTTCAAGGGGACGGCCCGGCACAGCGCGCTCGAGATCGCCGAGATCTTCGACGGCCTCGGCGGCGAGTTGAACGCGGCCACCTCGCGCGAGCACACGCTCGTGTACGCGCGCGTTCCCGACCATCACCTCGAGACGGCGATGGACGTGATGGGCGACATGGTGTTCTCGCCGGCGTTCGCGGAGCTCGATTCGGAGCGCGAGGTCGTGCTGGAGGAGATCGCGATGTACGACGACGCGCCGCAAGAGCTCGTGCACGACCTGATCGCGGAGGCGGTATTCGGCGACCATCCGATCGGCCGGCCGGTGATCGGGACCGCGGAGGTGATCTCGTCGATCCCCAAGGCGGCGATCGAGCGCTACCACGCGGAGATGTACGTCCCGGGCAACATCGTGGTCGCGGCCGCAGGCAACATCGAGCACGAGCGGGTCGTGGAGCTCGTCTCGCGCACGCTCGAGCGCCGTGGCCGGCCGACCGGAGAGAAGGCGAACGTGAGGTCGCCGCTCGTGCAGACGCCGTCGCCCGGTCTGCGCTTCCAGCGCAAGGACACCGAGCAGTACCACGTCTGCCTCGCAGCGCCCGGCATCCCGCGCTCCGACCGGCGCAGGTTCGCGGCCTCGCTGCTCGACGCGATCCTCGGCGGCTCGGCGTCGTCACGCCTCTTCCAGGAGATCCGCGAGAAGCGTGGCATGGCCTACGCCGTCTACTCGTTCGTCTCGCAGTACACCGACACCGGACAGGTCGGCATCTACCTCGGGACGCGCGAGGACAACCTCGGCGAGGCGCTCGCGATCGCGGCGGAGCAGATCGCGGAGATCGCCGCGGGCAACCTGCCGGCCCGTGAGGTGAAGCGGGCGAAGGAGAATCTGAAGGGCCGCATCCTGCTTTCGATGGAGTCGACCTCGAGTCGCATGAACCGCCTCGGGAAGTCGCTGATCACCGACTCGGAGCTGCTGTCGCTCGACCGGATCGTGGCCGAGATCGACGCGGTCGCGCCGGAAGCCGTCTCGGAGCTCGCCGCGACGCTGCTCGAGCCGGGCCGGCTCTCGGCGGCCTGCATCGGCCCGGACGAGGAGCAGTTCATGTCGGCGCTCGAGCGGATCGCGCCGGGCCTGGCGCGCGCCGCAGCATGAAGCTCGTGCTGAACGGCCGCGGTGGGAGGGTCGGCTCGGTGCTGGCGCCCGGGCTCGAGGCCGCAGGGCACACCCTGGTCGATTCGCTCGGCGACGCGGACGCGATGGTCGACTTCACCACACCCGAGGCGGCGCTGGCGAATGTGCAGGCTGCGGTGACCGCGGGGGTTCCGTGCGTCGTCGGCACCACCGGGTGGGACACGACCGCGGTGGCCGGCGCCGGCGTGGCGGTGTTCTACGCCCCGAACTTCGCTCTCGGCGCGGTGCTGATGATGCGCTTCGCCGCCGAGGCGGCCGGGTACCTGGATCGGTCCGCGATCGTCGAGCTGCACCATCCCGCGAAGCGCGACACGCCTTCGGGCACCGCCAAGCTGACGGCCGAGCGGATGGGCGGGGACGTCTCGATCCACTCGATCCGGCTTCCGGGCGCGCTGGCGCACCAGGAGGTGCTGCTCGGCGGCCCGGGCGAGCTACTGACGATCCGCCACGATGCGACCTCCCGCGAGGCGTACGTCCCCGGCGTGCTCCTGGCGCTCGAGCGGCTGCCCTCGCTGCCACCTGGCCTCACCGTCGGCCTCGACACCCTGCTGTGATCTCGTACGATCACGTGATGCTCGGGCATGTCTTGACCGCGATCGTGACGCCGTTTCGTGAGGACGAGTCGGTGGACTTCGACGCGTTTCAGGCGCTCGCTCAGCACCTGGTCGCGAACGGCTCCGACGGCATCGTCGTCGCCGGCACGACAGGCGAGAGCCCGAACCTGACCGACGGCGAACGGCTCGACCTGTTCCGGGCGGCGGTCGAGGCCGTCGGCGGCGCGGCAACCGTCGTCGCGGGAACCGGGACGTACTCGACGGCGCATTCCGTGCACCTGACCGAGCAGGCGCACGAGCTCGGCGTCGACGGGTTCCTTGTCGTCACGCCGTACTACAACAAGCCGCCGCAGCGTGGGATCGTCGCCCATTTCGCAGCGATCGCGCGTGCGAGCGACCGCCCGATCGTCGTCTACAACATCCCGAGCCGCGTCGTGATCAACATCGAGCCCGAGACGATCTCGCAGCTGGCGGAGATCGAGACCGTGCAGGCCGTCAAGCAGGCCAACGACAACCTCGAGGAAGCAAAGCACATCGTCTCGACCGGCCTCGATCTCTACGCCGGCGACGACGTCCTGATCCAGCCCTTCCTCGAGCTCGGAGGGGTGGGCGGCGTCTGCGTGCACACCCACGTCGTCGGCCCGCAGGTTGCCGAGCAGGTGCGGGCAGGATTGGCCGGCGATCTCGTGCGGGCTCGCGAGATCGATCGCGCGCTCGCGCCCGCGTACGAGCTCTTGCAGGTGCAGACGAATCCGCTCCCGATCAAGGCCGCGCTCACGTTGCTCGGTCACCAGGTCGGAGGGCACCGACTGCCGCTCGTCGATCCGACGGCCGGCGAGATCGCAGCGGTCCGGGCGTGCCTCGAACGCCTTGGCGCTCTCGTCGCGGCATAGCGTCCCTACACTGCCCCTCATGACTGACGTGCTGCGTGTGATCCCGCTCGGCGGGCTGGGAGAGGTCGGCAAGAACATGACCGTGTACGAACTTGCCGACGAGCGGATCGTCGTGGACGCCGGGATGTCGTTCCCCCGCGACGAACATCTCGGGGTCGACCTGATCCTTCCCGACTTCGGCTACCTGCGCGATCGCCCGGTCCGCGCCGTCGTCCTCACGCACGCCCACGAGGATCACGTCGGGGCGTTGCCGTACCTGATGCGCGAAGTGCGCGTGCCCGAGATCTGGGGCACGAGGCTCACGCTCGGGCTGGTCAAGTCGAAGCTCGACGAGCACGGCCTACTGCATGCGGCAGAGCTGCGCGAGATCGATCCTGACGGCGACCCGGTCGAGCTCGGTCACTTCCGGCTCGAGTTCATCCGCATGGCCCACTCGATTCCCGACGCGGTCGGCGTGGCGATCGAGACCAGTGCCGGCCGTGTCTTCCACTCGGGTGACTGGAAGCTGGATCACACACCCGTCGACGGGCTCCGCACCGATGTAGGCCGGCTCGCCTCGCTCGGCAACCGCGGCGTCGACCTGCTGCTCGGCGACTCGACGAACGCGGAACGCCCCGGGTTCACACGCTCCGAGCGGGTCGTCGGCGAGGCCTTCCGCCAGATCATCCCGCGGCGCAAGGGCCGCGTCCTCGTCTCGAGCTTCGCGTCGAACATCCATCGCATGCAACAGGCGATCGACGTGGCCGCCGACACCCGGCGCAAGGTGGTGGTCGTCGGGCGCTCGATGCGCCGCAACATGAATGTCGGACGCAGCCTCGGCTATATCGACGTCCCCGACGACATGCTCGTCAAGCCGGCGCATCTCGACGCAGTGCCTCCACACCAGCAGCTGATCCTCTGCACCGGGTCGCAGGGTGAGCCGCTCTCGGCGCTGACTCGCATCGCCTTCAACGACCATCCCGCGCTCAAGGTCGAGCGCGGGGACACGGTGATCATCTCGGCGAGACCGGTGCCCGGAAACGAGCTTCGGGTGCACGACACGATCAACCGGCTCACCCGCAGCGGCGCTGAGGTGTTGCACGAGGAGAACGCCGACGTGCACGTCTCCGGTCACGCGCGGGCCGAGGAGCTGCGCACCCTGATCAGCCTGCTGCGCCCGAAGGCGGTGATGCCGATCCACGGCGAATACCGCATGCAGGCAGCGCACGCGCGCCTCGCGCAAGAGGCGGGCGTGCCGGCCAACGCAATCGTGATCGCCGAGAACGGCGATGTGGTCGAGCTCTCGAGAAGCGGGGTGCGGATCGCCGAGAAGGTCGAGGTGGGGGTGACCTACGTCGACGGGCTCGGGATCGGCGACATCTCCGACGTTGCGCTTCGCGACCGCCGGCACATGTCGGAAGACGGCGTCCTGATCGTCGTCGCAACACTGTCCGACGGCGCCGTCTCGCAGCCAGAGCTGATCGCACGCGGGTTCGCCGAGACCAAGGATCTGCTCGCCGAGCTGCGCTCCGAGGCGCACGAGATCGTCCGCGAGCTGCTCGACGACGACATCCGCGAGATCAAGCTCCTGCAGGAGCACCTGCACGACGGCATCGGCCAGTTGATCTACGACCGCACCCGGCGCCGCCCGATGATCCTCCCTGTCGTCGTCGAGGTATGAACGGCGGTCGCGGAGCGGAGCTGAAGAGGCGGGCATGAGCGCGCCTACCGGAACGAGGCCGGAGTGGGCCGAGGTGATCGTGGAGCACGCGGTCGAAGAGGTCACGGCCCGGAAGCTCGTGAACCAGTTGCTGTCGGTGGAGATCGCCTCGTTGGCGTTCTGCCGCCTGCTCGAGCGCTGGGCGCGCGGCGAGGCCGACCCCGGCACGCCCGGGCGGCGGCAGGCCGCGCTGCGCCGAGCCGCCGACCGGGTCGAGACCGCGCTGGCCGGGCTCGAGCGCCCGCTCGGCCGGTACCTGCTCGAGCTCGAGGCCGGGATGGCCGAGGGAAGGTCGTGGTTCGGCGAACCGAGCAAGGCGGAGCTGATCGACTGGGAGCCGGTGCTGGAGCGGGCCGGCGTCAAGGTGGGTGCCCACCGCGTCGCCGCCGCGTACCTCGAGCTCGCCGTCCTCGTCCGTGCCCTCGAGGGCCTGTCGTCCCAGGTGCGCTGGCAGTCGACGATCGACAGCGGCTCGCTCTGGGCCGGCCTGTTCGACCTGCGCGAGAACCTGCTCGGCCGGGCGGTCGACGACCTGCGCGCGATCGCCGCCTAAACTCGCGGCATGACGCCGACACCGATCATCCTCGACTGCGACCCGGGGCACGACGACGCGATCGCGCTCCTCCTCGCCCTTGCCTCGCCCGAAGTGGAGCTGGTGGGTGTGACGACCGTCTCGGGCAACCAGACGCTCGACAAGACGACCGCCAACGCCCTGCGTGTGCTCGAGTTCGCGGGGCGTTCCGACATCCCCGTGTATGCGGGCGCCGACCGGCCGTTCGTGCGCGCGCGGGACGTAGCGGCGCACGTGCACGGCGAGTCGGGGCTCGATGGGCCCGAGCTGCCGCCGCCGAGCAGGAGCACCGGCGCGCAGCACGCCGTCGAGTTCATCGCGGACCAGATCCGTGCGCGGGACGGGAAGCTGACGCTCGTTCCCACTGGCCCGCTGACCAACGTGGGCCTGCTCTGCGCCCTGCACCCCGACGCCCGGCCCGAGCGGATCGTGCTGATGGGCGGGTCGATCGGCGAGGGAAACCGTACTCCGGCCGCCGAGTTCAACATCTGGGCCGACCCCGAGGCCGCCGAGCGCGTGTTTGCGGCCGGGTTCGAGACGACGATGGTCGGGCTCGACGTCACCCATCGCGCGTTGATCGCGGACAGCCATACGGAGCGGATGCGCGCTGCCGGTCGCGTCGGCCGGATGGTCGCCGAGCTGATGGACTTCTATGCCCGGTTTCACAAGGCGCGCTATCCGGATCTCGACGGCTCGCCGATGCACGACCCCGTCTGCGTGGCCCACATCGTCGATCCGACCCTCATGACGGTGCTCGACGCCCAGATCGAGGTCGACTGCAGCGCCGGCCCGAGCCGGGGCAGGACGAACGTCGACTGGCGCGGCCGCGAGCACTTCGGGCCACCCAACGCGAAGGTGGGTGTGGACATCGACGGGCCGGCGTTCGCCGAGTTGGTCATCGAGCGCATCTCGTCGCTCGGGTGAGTGCCGCATGATCGTCTGGGCCGCGATCGCTCCCCACGGCGATCCCGTCTTCAAGCAGCCCGACGGGCCGACCCGCAAAGGGATGGAGGAGCTCGAGCGGCGGCTTGGGGAGGCGGCTGTCGAGGCAGTGATCGTGGTCACACCGCACGGAACCCACGTCGACGGCCACTTCGGCGTCGTCCGCGCCGCGACCCTCTCCGAGCACGCCTCGCAGTTCGCGGACGGCGAGCCGCTCTACACCGGCCCGGGCGCGCCGGAGCTCGCCGACGCGTGTGTCCGCCGGCTGCAGGCCGACGGCCTGCCCGCACTGGGCTTGACATTCGGAACGACGCTGGCGGGAGCCTCCGAGATGCCGATCGACTGGGGCGCAGGCATCCCGCTCACGTTCCTGCGAGCGCCGGCCGTGGTCGTGACTCCGTGCCGCGCGCTCACGAACGAGCAGCACGTCCGTGCCGGCGCCGCGCTCGCCCTTGCCACCGGCGAACGGCGGGTCGCGTTCGTCGCGAGCGCCGACCACGGCCACGGGCACGCGCCCGACGGGCCGTACGGATTCTCGGAGCACTCGAAGCCCTACGACGAGGAGATCCAGCGGCTCGTCCGGGCGAACCGCCTGGGCGAGCTCGTCGACCGTGCCCCGGTGTTCGCCTACGACGCGAAGGCGGACAGCTTCTGGCAGCTCCTGATGCTGCACGGCGCGATCGGCAGTGGCTTCGAGCCCGAGCTGCTCTCCTACGAGGCGCCGACGTACTTCGGGATGCTCACCGCGGCCTTTACGCGGAAGGACTGACCGCCGCCAGCGCGAAGTGCCTCGCATGGCGCGCAAAAAGCGGCCCCACAAGACGTCCCCGAAGACTCCCAGCCGCACCAAGAAACGGCGGGGAAAGAAGGCGTCCAAAACGCGTGCCGCCCACCATGCCGAGCTGACCGGTCTGGGACTGATCGCCGTTGGCGTCTTCCTCGCCGCGGTGCTCTGGCTCGGCTTCAGCGGCGGCCCGGTCGGAGACCTGGTGCAGGGAGGGGTCGGCATCGCCGCCTACCTTGCGCCGGTCGTCTTGATCCCGCTCGGGGCGCTGATGGTGGCGAAGAGCTCGCTCGTCGACGTCCGCCCGTTCCGCCTCGGGCTCGCCGTGGCCCTGGCCGGGCTGATGCTGACCCTCGGCAGCGCCCAGGGCGGACTGCTTGGCGACGGCCTCGCCTCGCTCGTCGCGCTGGGGCTCGGAACGACGGGGGCAACGATCCTCGGCGTGCTGCTCACGGTGGCCGGCATCCTCTTCCTGACCGGTGCGAGCCTGGGTGCGATCGTGCGCCGCTCCGGCCACGCGATGCGCCGGGTCCACACCCGGGTCGCAGAGACCCGGGAGCGCCGCGCGCTCGAGCCGGAGCTCCTCTCCGCAGGCCCACCGCTGGAGCCTCCGGTTGACGTGCGCCAGGACTATCCCGACCTCGTCACCGACTCGGTGCATGGGCCGCCGCCCAGGCTCTTCGAGCAGACGCTCGAGGACCCGGCAGACGAGCCGCCGACGCAGGAGACGCTCTTCGACCCGCCTTCGACGACAGCCGACTACCAGCTGCCCGACCGCTCGCTGCTTCGCGTCTCGAAGCCCGGAGCCGGCCCGAGCGGAGAGGCGAACCAGCGGGTCGCGGAGGCGCTCGTCACCTGTCTTGCGCACTTCGGGGTCGAGGCGACCGTGGTCGGCCAGATCTCGGGCCCGCGCGTGACTCGGTACGAGCTGCAGCTTGCTCCCGGTACGAAGGTCGGCAAGGTGGCGAACCTGAAGGACGACCTCAGCTACGCGCTCGCCACGACCGAGATCCGCATCCTCGCCCCGATTCCGGGGAAGCAGGCCGTCGGTGTCGAGGTGCCGAACCTCAGCCCGAGCATCGTCACCCTTGGCGACATCTACGCCGACCTGCCGCAGACGGCGAGCCCGCTGAGCGTGTGGCTCGGGAAGGACATCTCCGGCGCCGCCGTCTGGGCCGACCTGGCGCGCATGCCGCACATCCTGATCGCCGGCACCACCGGCTCGGGCAAGTCGGGCTGCATCAACGCGATCCTCACCTCGATCCTGCTGCGCTCGACGCCCGACGAGGTGCGGCTGATCCTGATCGACCCGAAGCGGATCGAGCTCAACTACTACGAGTCGATCCCGCATCTCCTGACGCCGGTCGTGTCGAGCCCGAAGGAGGCGAGCGCGGTGCTGCTGAACGTCGTCACCGAGATGGAGCGCCGCTACGAGCGCCTCAGCCAGGTGCGCGCGCGCAACCTCGCCGAGGCGAACAGGGCCTTCCGCAAGCGCGGCGAGGAGGCGCTGCCCTATCTGCTGGTCGTGATCGACGAGCTGGCAGACCTGATGATGGTCAGCCCGCAGGAGGTCGAGGACTCGATCATCCGGCTGGCGCAGAAGTCCCGGGCGGTCGGCATCCACCTCGTGCTCGCGACGCAGCGGCCATCGGTCGACGTGATCACCGGGATGATCAAGGCGAACGTGCCGTCGCGGATCGCGTTCGCCGTGTCGTCGCAGACCGACTCGCGCGTGATCCTCGACTCGAACGGCGCCGAGAGCCTGCTCGGCCAGGGCGACATGCTCTTCAAGCCGCTTGGCACCTCGCGCGTCCAGCGGGTTCAGGGCGCGTTCGTCACCGAGGAGGAGGTGGCCTTGATCGTCGAGCAGACGCGGGTGCAGCGTGAGCAGGTCGTCGACGAGACCTTCCTCGAGGCGCCCCAGGTCTTCGCCGACGACAGCGGCTCCGACGACGGCGAGTTCGACCCCGACGAGGACGCGCTGCTCGATCGCGCGATCGAGGTCGTGGTCACGGCCCAGACCGCGAGCGTCTCGCTGCTGCAGCGCAGGCTGCGGGTCGGCTACACCCGTGCCGGGCGGCTGATCGACATGCTGGAGCGGCGCGGGATCATCTCGCCGTACGAGGGCTCGAAGCCACGGCGGGTGCTGATCTCGGAGCACGACCTCGAGCGCGTCGCAGCCGCGCCCGTCGACTGACGGGAACGAACGCCGCGATGCGGCCGGTTGCCGGTTTCGCCGGCACTAACCGCGGCGCCTTTGAAGTCGTCTGTAAGGGCGGCTAGGCTAGTGCGCGCTAGTCCCCCGGTGAGAAAACCAAGAGGAGGATTCATCCAAGTGAGGAAGCGTTGGCTCACGCTCGCGGCCATTGCGGTCGCGACGGTGCTTCTGGCGTCCCTGTTTGCCGCAATGCGCGGCAGCTCGGCGTCTGCGGCGCACACAGCGAGCTTTAGCGCCTGTCTCGTGACCGACATCGGTGGCCTGAACGACAAGTCGTTCAACCACCTCGCCTACGTCGGGCTCCAGAAGGCGGAGAAGCAGGGCATCAAGGGTCGTGTCATCCAGTCGAAGTCGTCTGCCGACTACATCCCGAACCTGAAGGCGTGCGTGAGCTCGGGCGCCGGGATCACGATCGGCGTCGGGTTCCTGATGACCGACGCGATGGATGCAATCGCGACGTCGTACCCGAGCAGCAAGTTCGCGATCGTCGACGTCGACGTGACGTCGATGAAGCACAAGCCGAAGAACGTCGAGGGCCTGCTCTTCAAGGAGCAGGAGGCCGGTTACCTCGTCGGCTATGCCGCGGGCCTGTACGTCAAGCAGACGCACGGCACGGCCGTCGGCTCGGTTGGCGGACTCAAGATCCCGCCGGTCGATCGCTACATCGCCGGTTTCCAGTTCGGCGCGAAGAAGGCCGATCCGGGGATCAAGACGCTGAACGACTACTCCCAGGACTTCATCGCACAGGCGAAGTGCAAGGAGAAGGCGCTCAACCAGATCGCAGCAGGCTCGACGGTCGAGTTCCAGGTGGCCGGACAGTGCGGTCTCGGCGTTCTCGACGCGGCCCGTTCGAAGGGTCTCTTCGGGATCGGCGTCGACGCGGACCAGGGGTACCTGGGCTCGTACGTGATGACCAGCGCCCTCAAGCGCGTCGATGTGGCCGTCACGCAGTCGATCGTCGCTGCGTCGAAGAACAAGCTGAAGGGCGGCAAGAACGCCGAGTTCGGCGCCAGCGTCAACGGCGTCGGCTACGGCAAGTGGGGCGCGAAGGTCTCGCCCGCCATCAAGAAGGCAGTGGCGGCACAGTTCGCGCTGCTGAAGGCCGGCAAGATCAAGGGCATTCCCGCGACTGTCAAGTAGGACGCGGGAACCGCTCGACCGGGATGGGGCGGGTCATCGGACCCGCCCCATCCGGTTTTCTGTTTTCCTGAGGACGATGCGGAGCGTTGCGGCCCTCGTGCTCGGCCCCTGCCTGATCGCGTGTCTGGCGGCCGGCTGTGGTGGTTCGCCGCACCCTGCAGGAGCGACTGCGACGACGACCGCGACGGCGGCTGTCGCGAAGCTGCGGCTCCAGCAACGCTCGCCCCGGGTCGTCCTCGTCGCCGCCGCCGGGAGCGCACGGCTGGTCGCGACGGCGACCGCGCACCCGGCGATCCACTTTGCGCTGATCGGCCGGTCGGCGCGCCCGCTGCACCTGCCGAACGTCATGGGGATCGTCCTCCGCGACGACCAGGCGGTGCGCCTCGGCGGGGCGGTCGCCGGGCTCTCGGCGGAGGAGAGCGGACGGAACGCGAGGGTGGCCTGGGTCGGCCCCGATGAGCCGCTCGTCGCCCAGTTCGTCCGTGGGGTGCACGAGGCCGCTCCCGGCACGGTCGTGCTGCGCGCCTGGTCGTCAACCACGCCCGCGTCGTGCAAGGAGGCCGCACTCGGGGCGATCGATCGTGGTGCAACGATCGTGATGGCCCGCGGTGGCGTGTGTGCGGACGCCGCGATCTCCGGCGCGCATCAGCAGAATCTCCCCGGCCTTCGGCTCTCGGACTTCGAGCTGCCCGGCGTCGCGGTCGGGCAGGTGCTCCGCGACGCGGCTGCCGGCGTCTACCACGGCAGCGAGGACGTCGTCTTCGGCGCGCGCAGCGGGACGGTCGGCGTCCGGACGCTCGATCCGCTGATCGCGCCGGCCGTCTCGGTGCGCGCACGGGCGGCGGCGCAGGAGCTTGCAAACGGCCTCCGCCTGACAGGTTAGGATCGCGTGCTGATGGCTGAGGCGCCACTTCTCGAGCTGCGCGGGATCACGAAACGATTCCCGGGCGTGCTCGCCAACGACAACGTGAACTTCGACCTGCGGAACGGCGAGGTGCATGCGCTGCTGGGCGAGAACGGCGCGGGCAAGTCGACGTTGATGAACATCCTCTACGGCCTCTACACACCGGATGAGGGCGAGATCGTGTTGAACGGCTCGCCGATCGACCTCGGGTCGACGAGGGCGGCGATCGAACACGGGATCGGCATGGTCCACCAGCACTTCATGCTCATCCCGGTGATGACGGTCGCCGAGAACATCGTGCTCGCGACCGAGCCGAGGCACGCCGGTGTGCTGCTCGACTACGACGCGGCCCGCAAGCGTGTCCGTGACCTGTCGGAGCGCTACGGCCTCGTCGTCGACCCCGACGCGCGTGTCGACCGGATCACGGTCGGCCAGCAGCAACGGGTCGAGATCCTGAAGGCGCTCTACCGCGGCGCCGAGATCCTCATCCTCGACGAGCCGACCGCCGTCCTGACGCCGCAGGAGGCGAAGGAGCTGTTCGAGATCCTCCGGTCGCTGAAGAGCCAGGGCAAGTCGATCATCTTCATCTCGCACAAGCTGAACGAGGTGCTGGAGATCGCCGACCGGATCACCACCGTCCGGCGCGGCGTGGTCGTCGACACAGTGCCCGCCGCAGGCGCGACCGAAGAGGGGCTGGCCCGGATGATGGTCGGCCGTGAGGTGCTGCTGCGCGTCGACAAGGAGCCGTCCAAGCCCGCCGGCCCGCTGCTGCAGGTCGAGCACCTCACGGTGATCGACGATCGCGGCCTCGAGACGGTGCACGACGTCAGCTTCGAGGTCTGCGCCGGCGAGATCGTCGGGATGGCCGGTGTCGACGCGAACGGGCAGAGCGAGCTGATCGACGCGATCGCGGGGCTGCGGTCGGTGAAGGACGGGAAGATCCTCATCGACGGCAAGGATCTGACCCACGCGCACGCACGGCACACGCTCGACGCCGGCGTGGGGCACATCCCGGAAGACCGTCATCGTCGCGGACTCGTCCTGCCGTTCTCGCTGACCGAGAACCTCGCGCTCCATGCGTACCGGAACGAACCGAACTCGCGCCACGGCATCCTCAACCTGCGGCGGATGGGAGCGAGGGCCCGCAAGCTGCTCAAGGAATTCGATGTGCGCGGTGGCACACCGTCGACGCCCGCGTCTGCGCTCTCCGGCGGCAACCAGCAGAAAGTCGTCCTGGCTCGCGAGATCGACGGCGACCCGAAGGTGCTGATCGCCGCGCAGCCGACCCGCGGGCTCGACGTGGGCGCGATCGAGTTCGTCCACCACCGGCTCGTCGAGCAGCGGGACGCAGGCCGTGCGGTCTTCCTCGTCTCGCTCGAGCTGGAGGAGATCCTCTCGCTCTCGGACCGCATCCTCGTGATCTACGAGGGCCGGATCGTCGGCGAGTTCCCGCCGACCGCGACCGAGGAAGAGCTCGGCTTCGCGATGACCGGCGGCCGGCGCGGGGAGGAGGCGGCGGCCTGATGTCGGATGAACTGCTCGCGGAGGAGTTCGAAGCACAGCCGCCGGGGGAGGCGCCGCAGCCGTCGCAGAACTTCCCCTCGAAGTTCAACGGCCTGAAGGGGGCGATCGGCCCGCTGATCACGACCGTGATCGCGTTCTTGATGGGCGGTCTGGTCGTGCTGTTCACGGGCAAGAACCCGGTCAAGGTCTACGAGGCGATCTTCAAGGGAACCGGCCTCAACTGGTTCTTCCACGTCGGCAACCATTCGGCGCGCATTCCGTTCTCGACGGCGCACATGTGGTTCCCGTTCGACACGGCGTCGGTGGCCGCGCAGAACCTGCAGCAGACGCTGCTCCTCACGACGCCGATCATCCTGACCGCCCTCGCCGTCGCCTTCGCGTTCCGCTGCGGCATGTTCAACATCGGCGGGCAGGGCCAGTATCTCGCCGGGACGATCTTCGCCGTCTGGATCGGCTCGTCGTTCAGCGGCATGAACCCGCTGGCCCACGTGCTGCTCTGCCTGATCGTCGGCACGATCGCGGGCGCCGTGTTCGCTGGGATCGCGGGAATCCTGAAGGCGACCGTCGGGGCGCACGAGGTGATCTCGACGATCATGCTCAACTGGATCGCGATCTGGGTCGGCGAGTATCTGTTCGGCCAGCAGGGCCCGCTTCAGAACTCGACGCAGGCGTCGATCCCGATCTCGAACGACATCGTCGAGGGCGCCAAGCTGCCGGTCTTCTGGGGCTTGAAGCTGTTGCAGGGCCTGTCGATCGGCATCTTCATCGCCGTCGCGATGCTGATCATCTACTGGATCATCGTGAACCGCACCACCCTCGGCTTCGAGGTGCGCGCCGTCGGGTTCAACCCCGAGGCCGCGCGCTACGGCGGCATCTCGGTTGCCCGGAACTACTTCTTGGCGATGGCCATCTCGGGCGCCTTCGCCGGGCTCGCCGGGGCGGTGGACATCACCGGCTGGGAGTACCGGATCGGGCAGAACGACATCGCGGTGAACCAGATCGGGTTCATCGGGTTAGCCGCGGCCCTGCTCGGGCGAAACACGGCGATCGGTGTCGGCTTCGCCTCGTTGCTCTTCGGGGCGTTGATCAACGGCACCTCGGGGCGGCAGCTCGACCCGTCGATCTTCCGGCCCGACCTGGCCGGCAACCTGACGACGATCATCCAGGGGCTCGTGATCCTCTTCGTCGGCCTCAACCTGACCGGCGTGGTCGCGTGGGCGCGCCGTAGGAGGCGCACATGACGACGCTGGCAGCACGCGCCGGCCGGATCAGCTGGACGCACCCTCGCACGATCGGCGCCTACGGGGTCGCCCTCGGGGCGCTCGCGTTCTGGCTCGCCCTGCCGCCGCTCGCAGCGCGCACGGCGGCGCTTCCCGTGGTGATCGGGATCCTCGCCATCGCCGCCGGCATCTGGGCCTGGTCGCGCGACGAGCACCGGGTCGGCGGGGGCGCGATCGCAGCGGGGCTGCTCGGGATCGCATTGGGCCTGCTGGCGACGCGTTCGTCCTCTGCCCACCTCGACCAGGTGGTCGTGTGGAGCGCGCTCGGGGCGGCGACGCTCCGTTACGCGACGCCGCTGACGTTCGCCGCGATCGGCGGGCTCTACTGCGAGCGGAGCGGCGTGTTCAACATCGCGCTCGAAGGGATGCTGCTCTCGGGCGCGTTCTTCGGCATCTGGGGCGCGATCTGGGCGCACTCGTGGGCCGGCAGCGCCGCGTGGGTCGTCGGCATCGCCGCGGCAGCACTTTCGGGGATGGTGCTGGCCGCGATCCATGCGGTCTGGTCGATCCACCTCAAGGTCGACCAGATCATCTCGGGCATGGCGATCAACTTCCTCGCGCTCGGAATCACCGGCTACATCTTCATCGACAAGTACGGCGACTCCGGTACGCCTGGGAACGTCGGCGACTTCGGCATCCCCGACATCCATATCCACTTCATCCAGAGCTGGTACTTCATCGGACGGATCCTCGGGTCGCTCAACCTGATGATCTGGATTTCGTTCCTCCTGCTGCTGGGAACCTGGATCTTCGTCTTCCGGACGCCGTACGGCCTGCGGCTGCGTGCGGTCGGCGAGCATCCTCGCGCCGCGGACACGGTCGGCATCTCGGTCTACAAGACGCGTTACGTCGCCGTGATCGCCTCGGGTGCGATCGCGGCGATGGGCGGGGCGTACCTGTCGATCGGCTTCGTTCACTCCTTCAGCGAGGGAATGACGAACGGCGCCGGGTACATCGGGCTCGCCGCACTCGTCTTCGGGAAGTGGCGTCCGTTCCCGACATGGGGCGCGGCTCTGCTCTTCGGCTTCTCGAGCGCGATCGCAGACCGGCTGCCGGATGCCTACGGAAACCAGTGGGGCACGCTCTTCCAGGCGCTGCCGTACCTGCTGACGCTGATCGCCGTCGCCGGCGTCGTCGGCCGTTCGATCGGGCCGGCGGCCGCGGGGCGGCCGTATGTCAAGCAGTAGCGGCGCCATCCGCGCAGCCGGGCTGTTCGGGCTGCTCGCGATCGCCGCCATTCCGGCCGCGATGGCCATCGCGCAGGCGCGCGCCGACATCGGGCTCCTGCAGGCGCTGTACGTCGGTGTGCCGCTGGCGCTCGTCCTTGCCTGCGTGGCGCTGATCGGATCGAGGCGCGCGCGGCTGGCGCTCTCGCGCAGCGTCGCACCGGGCGCCGCGGGTCCGCCCGGCCCGGTTGCTCGCCTGGGCGGGGCTCTACGCGGGCGTCACCGGCGCGCTCGCCCTGGTGGTCTACGGCGTGCTCCGCTGGGCCCAGTAGCGCGCGGCAGCGGTACCGGCTCGCCCGGCTACCCTTCCGCGGGCCGTGTTCGAGATCGGCAACAGCCTTCGTGAGGCCCGCACGCGCCGGGGTGTCGACCTGGCTCAGGCCGAGCTTGCGACCAAGATTCGCGGGAAGTACCTGCGCGCGCTCGAGGACGAGCAGTTCGCACTGCTCCCGGCCGAGACGTACGTCAAGGGCTTCCTGCGCACCTACGCCGAGTACCTCGGGCTCGACGGGCAGCTGTACGTCGACGAGTTCAACTCGCGCTTCGTCGCCGGCGAGGAGCACGAGCCTCGCGCGCCGCGCCGCTCGGCGGCCCGGCCGCAGCGCCGCAACCGGCACGTCGAGACGAGCGTCGTGGTGATCGCGCTCGCAGCGATCGCCGTCGCTCACGGTCGTGGTGATCTCGGCGTGGAAGTCCGGCTCATCCAACTCGCCCACTCGCACGCCGGCCACCGGGCCCCACCTCTCCCGGAGCACGGCGACTCCGCCGCTCCTCAGCCTCAAGGCCCTGCGGGGAGCGACCCACGTGATCGCGCACGCCGGCTCCGCCACCGGCAAGGTCGCCTACGACGGCACGATCCAGCCGAGCGACGGCGCGGTCGCGATCCGCGGCAGCCGGCTGTGGGTCTCGATCGACACGCCCGAGAACCTCCGGATCGAGATCCGCGGCGCCCCGGTGCACGTGCCGGGGCCGAAGCCGCAGGTGATCGTCGTCACGGCCACCGGTTGGCACCCGGCCTGAAGCGGGCTCCCAGAGGGCTCATCGTCGCGTCGGGCTCCGAGCTCGTCCGCGGCGACCGCAACGACCGGAACGGCCCGTACCTCGCCTCGTCGCTGTTTCGGCTCGGGATCGATCCTGCCCGGATAACCGTCGTCGGAGACGACCCCGCCGATCTCGAGACGGCGCTGCGCGAAGGGCTCGCGGCTCGATCTGCTCTGTATCTCGGGTGGTCTCGGCCCCACGCACGACGACCGCACGATCGAGCTCCTGGCACGTGCGACCGGGGTGCCGCTGGCCGTCGACAGCGGTCTGCGGGCCGGGATCGAAGAGCTCTCGCGCCGGCTGGCCGCCCGCCTGCGGCGCCCATATACGGATTTCTCGGACGGGGTGACGAAGCAGGCGACGCTGCCCGAGGGCGCGCTCTGGGTCGGGCTTGTCGGGACCGCGCCCGCCGTCGTGCTGGAGGCCGGTTCGTGTGTCGCGGTCGCGCTCCCGGGGCCGCCGCGTGAGCTGCAACAACTCTGGCCGCGCGTGCTCGAAACGCCGCCGCTTCGCCGCTTGCTCGAGCGGGCGCACGCCGCCGAGCGCCGGGTGCTCCGCCTGTATGGCGTCTCGGAGTCGGCCGTCGCGCGCGCGCTTGCCGCGGCGGGCGGCGACGGGGATGGTGTGGACGTGACGATCTGCGCGCGCGACTTCGAGCTCCACGTCGACCTGATCGTCCAGCCCGGCGCGGAGGAACGGGCGAGCGAGCTCGAGGCGTTGCTGGTGGAGGACGCCGGCCGGCATCTCTTCTCGCGGGAGGAGACGGGCACGGCCGAGCTCGTGCTCGAGCGGCTGCGAGCGGGCGGGCTGAGGCTCGCGACCGCCGAATCCTGCACCGGCGGCCTCGTCGCGGCCCGGCTGACCGACGTCCCAGGGTCGAGCGACGTCTTCGTCGGCTCGATCGTGGCCTATTCGGACGAGGTCAAGACCGGACAGCTCAACGTGCCGCAGGCGGTGCTCGACGAGCACGGTGCGGTCTCCGCCGAGACGGCCGAGGCGATGGCCCGCGGCGTCCGCGAGCGGCTGGGGGCGGACGTCGGGATCGCCGTGACCGGGGTCGCGGGCCCGGGCGGGGGGACGGCCGAGAAGCCGGTCGGGCTCGTCTTCCTGCACGCGTCCGGCCCGATGGGGGAGCGTCGGTTCCGGCTCGACTTCCCGAGCGACCGTGAGACGATCCGCGCGCGCTCGGCGGTGGCGGCGCTGCACCTCGTGCGGCAACTTGTCACACAGTCGTGACGAATCCGACCGCGTTCGGCCGCTAGCCTCTTCGGAACCGGACGGCGGCGAGCAGTGCCGTCCGATGCATCTGCCAGTCTTCTCCGACGCGTCCCGAGGAGGGCCGCGGTCGGTGGTCTCGAAATACGAACAGACGTTCTGGGAGGTCGGTAGACGGATGGATCGCGAACAAGCACTCGACACGGTGTTGGGGCAGATCGAGCGCCAGTTCGGCAAGGGCGCCGTCATGAAGATGAACGACCAGGCCCAGGTCGCAATCGGCGCCGTCTCGACGGGGTCGCTTTCGCTCGACGTGGCGCTCGGCGTCGGCGGGCTGCCGCGCGGGCGCGTTATCGAGGTGTTCGGCCCGGAGTCCTCCGGCAAGACGACGCTCGTCTATCACGTGATCGCCGAGGCCCAGCGCCGCGGCGGCATCTGCGCGTTCATCGACGCGGAGCACGCGATGGACCCGGCGTACGCCAAGCGGATCGGCGTCGACATGGACGCGTTGCTCGTCTCGCAGCCCGACACCGGCGAGCAGGCGCTCGAGATCTGCGAGCTGCTCGTCCGCTCCGGGGCGCTGGCGGTCGTCGCGATCGACTCGGTCGCCGCGCTGACGCCGAAGGCCGAGATCGAGGGCGAGATGGGCGACTCGCACGTCGGGCTGCAGGCCCGCCTGATGAGCCAGGCGCTCCGCAAGCTGAACGGCACGCTCCACCAGACCGACACGATCTGCTTCTTCACGAACCAGCTGCGGGAGAAGATCGGCGTCATGTTCGGCAACCCGGAGACGACCTCGGGCGGGCGGGCTCTGCGCTTCTATGCGTCGGTCCGGCTCGACATCCGTCGCATCGAGACGCTCAAGGACGGTGTCGAGGCGTACGGCAACCGGGTCCGGGTCAAGGTCGTGAAGAACAAGGTCGCGCCGCCGTTCAAGCAGGCCGAGTTCGACATCATCTACGGCGACGGCATCTCCTGGGAAGGCACGGTGCTCGAGACCGGGCTCGACCGGAAGGTCGTCACGAAGTCGGGCTCGTACTTCTCGTACGGCGACGAACGGCTCGGCCAGGGCCGCCAGAACGCCACGGCGTTCCTCAAGGAGCATCCCGATGTCGTTCAGTCGATCCTCCATGCGATCCAGGCCCAGGCGCCGGAAGGGGCGGTCATCTCCGCCCGCCTGTTGCCACAGGGGGTCGAGCCGGCGCTCGCTGTCGTTCCCACCGACGAAGAGGCCGCGGCCACGGCGTAACGCACCTCGCTTGCCGTCGACCCCTGACCCGATCGAGCTTGCGGCGCGTGCCCTGCGCCATCGCGAGCGCTCACGGCGGGAGATCGACGACCGGCTCGCGCGGGCCGGCGTGGACGAGGACGCGCGGGCCGATGCGCTCGAGACGCTCGAGCGCATCGGCTACGTCGATGACGACCGCTTCGCCCTGGCCCGTGCAGCCGCTCTCGCCGGACGCGGCTTTGGGGACGCGGCGATCCGCGCCGACCTCAAGCAGCACGGGCTCGTCGCGGAGACGATCGGTGCCGCCCTGGCCGAGCTGGCGCCGGAGCCCGAGCGCGCCCGGGCACTGGTCGAGCGGCTCGGCCGGACCGCTACGGTCGCGAACCGGCTCGCCCGCAAGGGGTTTGCGGGCGAATCCCTCGAGACGGCGTTCGGAGGCGAGATCTCGGGGACGGGGCCGTGAAGGAGTAAAGTTCTCGTTCCTTCCACTCAATCGTTGCCTGCGTTCCACCCATTCTCGATCGAACCTGTGCTTTCTGAGGAACCAGTTCATCTGAACCCGCACACTGAACAACGACCTGCAAATCCATGACCTTCGAGCCCATGACCGTCGCATCTCGATCCGGCCGGCCTGAGCAGGCCGGAAGTCCGACCGGCAGCTGAAAGCACGATGGCGCGCTGCGGGCGCGCCGGCGAACGACGATCGCGAGTGAGCGCCACGCGGGCCATGCGTCCGTAGGGGGCGTCCATGCTCGTCGCCGTTGCAGTCCTGATCGCACTTGCCGCCGGTAGCGGCGTCACGCTGCTCGCGCTTCGATTCCTCGCGGGGTCGTGGGTTTCAGCGGCCCGGCGCGAAGCCGAGGCGATTCGGCGAGAGTCGGCGATCGAGGCGCGGGAGCAGACGGTGCGGGTCCGGGACGAGGTCGAGTCCGAGCTGCGCGACCGCCGCGGCCAGCTCGGCAAGATCGAGGAGCGCATCCACGCCAAGGAAGACGATCTCGACCGCAAGCTCGGCGAGGTGGCACGACGTGAGCAGGGAGTGGGCGACCGGGAGGTGCATCTGAAGGAGCTGCAGGCGGAGCTGAAGGAGCTCCGGCAGGCTCAGCGCCAGGAGTTGCAGCGCATCGCGTCGCTGACGTCGGCCCAGGCGCGAGAGCGGATCCTGGCCGAGTCGACGGAGGAGATCAGGCACGAGCTGGCCGGCCGTGTCCGGCGGCTCGAGGAAGAGGCTTCCGGTGAGGCGAAGCGGCGGGCCCGCAACCTCGTCGCCGACGCGCTTCAGCGCGTGGCAGCCAGCGCGACCGCCGAGACGACGGTGACAATCGTCGAGTTGCCCTCCGACGACCTGAAGGGCCGCATCATCGGGCGTGAGGGGCGCAACATCCGCGCCCTGGAGCACCTCACCGGTGTCGACTTCATCATCGACGACACTCCGAACGCGGTCGTCCTCTCGTCGTTCGACGGCATCCGCCGGGAGGTTGCGCGGATGACGTTGCTGAAGCTGATCGAGGACGGGCGCATCCATCCGACGCGCATCGAGGAGATGTACTACCTCTCGAAGGCCGAGCTTGACGAGCACATCAGGCAGGCGGGGGAGCAGGCCGTCTACGAGGCCAACTGCGGCGACGTCGACGACGAGCTGACGCGCATCCTCGGGCGGCTCCGCTATCGCACGAGCTACGGGCAGAATGTCCTCAAGCACACGCTCGAGGTCGTCCAGCTGGCCGGGATCATGGCGGCCGAGCTCGACGCCTCGGTGAGAACGGCGAAGCGGGCCGCGCTCTTCCACGATCTCGGGAAGGCGATGACGCACGAGATCGAGGGCTCACACGCCCAGATCTCGACGCAGCTGGCCCGGCGCCACGGTGAGAGCCCGGCCGTCTGCCACGCGATCGAGGCGCACCACTACGAGGTTCGGCCGCAGACGGTGGAGGCGGTGTTGCTGATCGCCGCCGACACGATCTCGGCGGCACGTCCAGGGGCTCGCGGCGAGAACCTCGAGCACTACATCAAGCGGCTGCAGGCGCTCGAGGAGCTCGCGGGCAGCCACCCGGGTGTCGAGCGGGTCTACGCCCTCCAAGCCGGGCGCGAGATCCGCGTGATCGTCTCACCGGGCGAGATCGACGACGACTCGGCGGTGCTGCTCTCGCACGAGATCGCCCGCGAGATCGAGGGCCGCCTCGAGTACCCGGGCCAGATCAAGGTGACCGTGATCCGCGAGAGCAGGGCGGTCGACGTGGCCGCCAACAAGGTCGATCACCGCCGCGCGATCCGCGAGGTCGACGCAGCCTGACGACCCAGCGCGATTCATCATGACGTGAGCATTTTTGCCGGACATGATCGAACGAAGAGATGCGAGCAAACGGATCAACCGGCGCTGGTTCTGGGCCGATCAATAGATTGACGTGATGTGTCTATCGGCTTTCCCCTGTGCGGGAACGGGAGGATGAACAGATGAAGCGCATTGTTGTTGTAGGCCTGGGCGATTCGATCACTGCAGGCAATCCGGGCTGGGATCCAAATCCTGCGCTTCGCGCTGAAGAAAGCGACCCAACCAGCCAGTACCTCTATTGGGCGGAGAAGGCCGACCCCCGCCTGGAGTATCGGAACCATGGGGTAGGCGGAGAACGCACCGACCAAATCCTTGCGCGCTTCGACGAGGCCGTCGCCGATGGGGGGGACGTGCTGATCGTCCAAGGAGGCATCAACGACATCGTGCAAGGCGTCTCGCCCGACGTCGCGATCGAGCACTTGCGGACGATGGTCCAGCGCGGGAAGGAACGCGGGCTTGCAGTCGTCCTCGTCGACGTCCTGCCCTGGAACAAGGGATGGCCCGATGCTGAGCCACAAATCCGGCGGCTCAACGACCTGATTCACGAGCTTGGGCACACCGAGGAGATCAAGGTCATGCCATTCCACGACACGCTCGAGGATCCCGAGAACCCGGGTCGGATGCGCGAGGAATGGACTCCCGATGGCAATCATCCGTCCGCCGAGGCTCACCGGCTGCTCGCCGAGCGTGCATTCGTGCTCCCAGACAGCGTCTAAGAACTCGTTTCATGATGACGCTCGACACAGCCTTCATTGTGAAACGAGCTCTAAGGGTAGGCCTGACGGCTCCTAGGCACACGTTTTAGGCAGTGTCGGTCGCCGCACGGTCGGGAACATAGGCATCACTATCGGGATCAACAACATGGTGCGGAGTCGTCTCTTCAGCCGCAAAGAACGGCCGACCAAACCGTAGTTCCAAGCGAATCCACCGATCGAGCCGGTTTCCGTCAATAGGCTGCCTGGATGCCTGGATCATCTGTGCGGCGATGTCGATCTCATCGACCTCGAAAATGAGATACCAGCTCCAGAACGGTTCATCTGCTTGACCCATTTGGAACACGTCATCGCAGAACGAGGCGACAGTGCGGGCCCCGAGTTCGCCCCAGTCGGCGATCATCTGCCGGAACCGAGGGAGGAACACCTCCGTGCGCTGCCTCATTCGTGGCGTCGAAGAATGCGGCTGTGCCGGTGCCCACGACCAAAACTCGGTAAGGAGCGTTGTAGGGCATTGGCTTCCATCCGTTCGGCATCGTGGGCCTCCCTCTCGTGATGTGGTAATCGGCTCTGCGTCGCGATCTACTCGGCGAGCTCAACGCATGTAAACACCGCTGCCGAGGTCGAGTATGGCGCAAGCCCCTTGAGTCACGGGACCTTCGGTTCACGCTTGACACCGCCGCCATTTAGGAGATATTCAACAACATCCACTATGCTGGACATAGCCTCCCACCGATCCCGAGCCAGACTCGTCGACGTCGCCGTCGTGGGTGCCGGAGTCACAGGTCTTTCGATCGCCTGGCACCTGGCACAGCTGGGGGTTCGCCGCGTTGAGGTGATCGAGCGGTCGGGGGTGGGGGCGGGCGCTTCGGCGTTCAACCGGGTGGAGTTCGTCAACAGTGGGGCACGCGGGTGAGCTGCGAGATGGCAATTGAGTCTTTCGCGTTCTATCGCGATGTAGCTGATCGCCTGGCAGCGCGCACACGGCCAGTGCTCGAGTTGTGCGGATATGCATTTCTGGCCGAGTCCGACGAAGCACTCGCCCAGTTGGGTGCCAACGTCGAATTGCAGAACGCGTTGGGAATCTCGTCTCGACTGGTCACGCCAAGTGAGTTGGAAGAGCTGATTCCCGGGCTCGTCGGGACAGCCCTGACCGGGGCTTCCTGGTGCGACGACGATGGGTATTTCGACCGGCCCCAAGGAGTCGTCGAAGCGTTCGGAGATGCTGCGACCAAAAGCGGCGTCACGATCACGATCGGTGAGGCCGCGTCGCTCACTCGCGATGGTGAGGGATGGTTGGTGTGCCTCGCGGACGGGACAGCGCTCCGCGCCGAACAGGTAGCGGTTGCCGCCGGCGCCGACAGCGTCTCAGTCGTTGGCTCGCTCGGGTTTGTCCTACCGATCGAAAAGCAAGCTCGTTACCTGTTCCTGAGTGACCCGATCCCGGAGCGACTGGTTGAACCGCTCGTCGTCGCACCGGAGCGTCATTTCGCTGCGAAACAACTCTCCAATGGTCGGGTCCTTTCGAGCGATCTCGGCGCCGAAGGCGATGTCGAGTCGGGACGTGCGAAGTGGCGTCGGACCGTACAGAAAGGGGTCGAGGCGATTCTGCCCGTCCTCCAGTACGTCTCCTACCCATTGCTTCTCGACGGGAACTACGACATCACTCCCGACCATCAGCCGATTCTGGGGGGCGTCGACGGCTTCGACGGCCTCTGGCTGGCTGCGGGGTTCAGCGGACACGGATTCATGATGGCTCCGGCGGTCGGTCGCCGCCTTGCCGCCGCTATCACCGGCGAGGCGCCGCATCCCTCGCTCACTGAGCTCTCGCTTGCACGGTTTGATGGCTCCACGGATCTCGTTCTCGAACGGCAGATCGTCTAGTGCGGTCGATACTCGGTGGCCTGTCCCGGACCAGCCTGCTTGTTAGCGTGGGATCGTGACGGCCGGCTCGCGGAAGATCAGTGTTGTGGACTCACACACGTGCGGCCAGTCGACCCGCGTGATCGTCGGCGGCATCCCGGAGATCGAGTACGGGACAGTCGCCGAGGCACGGGACGTTCTGCGAGGGGGCTACGACTGGGTAAGACTACTCGCGGTTTTCGAGCCGCATGGGCACCGGAGCTTGTTTGCGGCGGCGCTCATTCCGGCGTCCGACCCGACGGCGGTGCAAGGCGTCGTCTTCATGGATGCCGCCGGCTATCACGACATTCTCGTCGACGGCATCAGAATCGCGCGGCCGGTAGCAGAGAGCTCCTCGTTCTCGGCCTGTCGCAGCCCCTGGCCCCAAGCCCGCAACGCCTCGAGCTTGTCTTCGTCCAACCGCATCTCCCGCATCGTGTCACGCAGCGAACGACGCTGCCAGGCCCGCTAGCGGAGGTAGTGGAAGAGCGCGACGCTGTTGGCGAAGAAGAGGACGACGAGCACGAGGGTGACGCGCGTCAGGTTCCGCTCGACGATGTGCGTGCCGCCCTGCGAGGCCGGGGTGAAGCCCAGGCCGCCCATGCCCGCGTCGCGGCCGGAGTGCATGAGGATGAGCGACACCATGCCGACATGATGAGAACCTGGGTACGGCGAGAAACGTGAGCACGCGCTCGGGTAGCCGCCGCCGGGTCACTTCGACGATCGCCGCGACCAGCTCAGAGGCGATCCGATCCTTAGTCACGTAGCCCGACGCACCGGCTTCCCGCGAGCGATCGACGTCGGCGCGGGAGTTCGAGCCCGTGAGCATGAGCACGCGTCCTTCTCGCCCGCAGCCCGGATCTCGCGCGTCGCCTGGAAGCCGTCGAGCACCGGCATGCTCACGTCCATGAGGACGACGTCCGGGCCGAGTTCCCGCGCGAGCTCGACCGCCTGCTCTCCGTCGCCCGCCTGGCCCACGACCTCGATCCGCTCGTCCGTCGTGAGGATCGCCTCGAGCGCTTCGGCGAAGAGCCGATGGTCGTCGGCGATCAGCACGCGGAGGGGCTTCGGGCCGCGCTTGGGCACCCGTTAATCCTGCCCTGTAGGGTCGATTTGTGGAAGAGGACGTCAGCGAGCGGATCCAGAAGCTGCTCGTGACGGGAGACAACCGCCTCAAGCAGGGAGTCGATCCCGCGAAGGCGCGAGAGAGCTGGGAGCAGGCGCTCGCGCTTGCGCAGGAGTCCGGGCTCGAGGAACGAATCCGGCCGCTCGTCGAGGTCAGGCTCGCGGATCTCGCTTCGCCGCACGACTGAGGATCGTCTCGATCCGCTCCGCCTGGCGGTGGACGTCGTGCTCGGCCGTCGCTTCGCGCGCCGCTTCGTTCGGGCACGGCAGCCCCGCCGCTTGCTCGAGCGCGCGCGCCAGGTCGGTCACGTCGAGCGGGTCGACGAGGAAGCCGGCTTCCGGCGGCACGAACTCCGGCGGCCCGCCGATCCGCGTCGCCACGACCGCCCGGCCGCGGCCATCGCCTCGAGCAGCGCCTGGCCGAGCGGCTCCACCAGGCTCGGCTGCGCGAGGACTCGGACTCGGCGAGGAGGCGCGGATCTCGGCGTGCGGGACACGTCCGAGCAGGCTGACCCGCTCGCGTCTCTCGAGCTGCGGCCGGAGGGCCCGTCGCCGGCGAAGGTGAGCGTTCCCTCCCCGAGCTCGGCGAAGGCGTCTGCGAGGCGGACGACGTTCTTCCGCTCGTCGAGCGCGCCTACGCAGAGGAAGCCCGGCGGTCCGGGCGGCGGCTCGGTGACGGCGAAGCGCTCGCGGTCGACGCCGCTCGATACGACCTCGGTCTTTCCGCATGCGTCGGGCAGCTTCGTTTCGAGCTCGCGCTGGAGGTAGCGCGAGACGCAGACCACCGTCGAGGCGCGCCGCACGACGAGCCGGGTCGCAGCGCCGATTCCCGGGAATGCGCCGATGTTCCGCACGTCCCGCCCGTGTGCGGTGACGACGAGCGGGGCACGGCCCGCGACGGCGGCAATCAGGCCGGCCGGGACCAGGAAGTGCGCGTAGACGACGTCGGGACGGCTCGCCTCCAGCGTCTTCCGAGCGAGCGTGAGGTAGCGGAGCTTCCCGCCCGCTCGCGTGTCCAGCACGGCCCGCTCGATCTCGTGACCGCGCGCCGCGAGCTCCCGCTCGACCTGCGCGACGAACGTCCCGAGGTCGGGGGCGTCGGGCCCCGGGTACATCTGCGAGACGAGCAGGATGCGCACGGGGCCAGCGTACGCTGGCCCCGCGTCGTGCTCACACTGCGGCCGCGCTCCGGACCGCCTCGAGCACGAAGTCCGAGCGGCCTTCGAAGAGCAGGTCGAGCAGGCGGGTCGCGCCGAGCAGCCCGGCGGGTCGCGCAGCAGCGCGACGAGCCGCGACTCGTCCAGACCCGCAGCACGGGCCGCCTTCACGGCCTCGCGGACGCCGGCCGGGATCGAGCCGCCCGGGCCGAACTGCCAGGCCGGATACAGCCACTCGTCGCGATCGCGAACCGCGAAGAGCTCGCCGCGGCTGCGCAGCTTCTCGATCTCCTTGGCGTTGACGCCGAGCCGGCTCGAGAGCCAGGAGGCGGGAAGCGGGGTGGTGAGGGTGTCGTGCATGTCGGTCTTCTCCTTCTCTCTCAGACGACCGGGACGGGAGCGGCGGTCGGCTCGGCGGGGACATAGACGGCGTCGTAGCCGAGCACACGTCCGACGGGAGCGCCGAGCGCGAGCCCGATGCGCTGGACGATGGCGGGCGGGAACGGGAGGCGAACCGTGTCGAAGTGCGCGTTCGCGATCACCGCGAGCCGCAGCGGGTTCGGCATGCCCTTCCGGTTCGTCTTGCCGTCGGCGGCGAGGGCGAACATCGTCTCGAGCAGCGCCTCGAACTGGAGGGCCGGGCGCACCTCGCAGACGAAGTGAGCTTCCTCGTCGCCCGCGTTCCAGAACTTGTGCGGCGTGCCGGCCGGGACCGTGAGCCGCTGGCCGGGACCCGCGACGAGCTTCTTGCGGCCGACCCGGAAGCCGACCGTGCCGCGGAGGATCTCGAAACGCTCCTCCTGGCTCGGGTGGACATGGGCTGCCGCGACGAAGCCGTTCGGCTGCACGAAGGTCTCGATCACGACTGCTTCGCCGTTCGTTTCACGGGATGTCTGGCGGAAGACGATGCGCTCGCCGGTGACGGGGTTGTCGATCGTGTCTCCTGCATGAATCATGTGGGTGCTCCTTCCAGTGCGGTTCCGGGGTCGGGAGCACCATCGAGGCAGGCGCTTAAGAGGGACTTGGGGTCGACTTGGTAGTGGGATCTGAAGGCATCGAATTCCGCGTACTGGGACCGGTCGAGGCCGTCGGAGACGACGGTCCCGTGCCGCTCGGGGCGCCGAAGCAGCGCGCTCTGCTCGCGCTACTCCTGCTGCACGCGAACGAGGTCGTGCCGCGGGAGCGGCTCGTCGACGCGGTCTGGGGCGACTCGCCGCCTCGCTCCGCGGTTCAGTCGCTGCAGGTCTACGTCCACGCGCTTCGGCGGGCGGTCGGAGCCGATCGGGTCGAGACACACGGCACCGGCTACCGGCTACGTCTCGATCCCGACGAGCTCGACCTCGCGCGCTTCGAGCGGCTCGTCGAACGCGGCAGCGACGCGCTCGCCTCCGGACGACCGGCCGACGCCGCCGAGGATCTGCGCCGCGCACTCGAACTCTGGATTGGCGCCCCGCTCGCCGACCTCGCCGGAGAGCCGGTCGCACGACACCGCGGCGGGGCAGCTCGAGGAGCGGCGCCTGCGGGCGATCGAGCTCCTGCACGACGCCGAGCTCGCGCTCGGGCGCCACGACGCGCTCGTTCCCGAGCTCAGCGCCTGATCGCGGCCGAGCCCTACCGGGAGCGGCTCCGCATCCAGCACGCGCTCGCGCTGTATCGCGCCGGCCGCCAGGCCGACGCGCTCGCCGCCTGCCGCGCCGCCCGCGAGCTGCTCGTGGAGGAGCTCGGCATCGATCCCTCGCCGGAGCTGCGAGAGCTCGAGGGCCGGATCCTGCGCCACGACCCGACGCTCGCGGCGCCCGAGCCGCCCGCGCCGGCTGCGCCTCTGCAGCTGCCCATCCCGCCGACGGCGCTCGTCGGACGGCGGCTCGAGGTCGCCGCGGTCTGCGCGCTCCTGCAACGCGACGAGGTCCGGCTCGTGACGCTCACGGGGCCGGGCGGCGCAGGCAAGACGCGCCTGGGACTGGCGGCGGCGGCCGAGCTCGCGGCCGGGGTGCGCGACGGCGTCGTCTTCGTCGACCTTTCCGCCGTGCGAGACCCTGCGCTCCTCGCGCCGTCGATCGCGCAGACGCTCGGGCTCGCCGAGGGCGGAGCGCCCGTCGAGGAGACGCTCGTCGAGCATCTGCGCGGCAAGAGCATGGTGCTGCTGCTCGACAACCTCGAGCAGCTCCTGCCCGACGTCGAGCTCGTCGCGGAGCTCCTCGGCGCAGCGCCACGGCTCCTCGTCCTCGCCACGAGCCGTGCCCCGCTACGCCTCGCGGGCGAGCACGAGTACCCGGTGCCGCCGCTCGCACTCCCGGGCGCGAGAGCCGACTTCGAAGCGCTCGCCGCGAACGACGCGGTGCGCCTCTTCGCGGCCCGGGCGCGCGCGATCGATCCCGACTTCGAGCTCGACGAGGACAACGCTCCCGCGGTGGCCCGCGTCTGTGAGCGCCTCGACGGGCTTCCGCTCGCGATCGAGCTGGCCGCCGCGCGGTCGAAGCTGCTCGCTCCCGAGGCGATGAACCGCCGGCTCGACCAGGCGCTCGACCTGCTCGTCGGCGGCGCTCAGGACTTGCCCGACCGACAGCGCACGCTGCGCGCGACGCTCGAGTGGAGCCACGGCCTGCTCGACGAAGCCGAGCGCGGGCTGCTCGCGCGGCTGGCCGTCTTCTCGGGCGGCTGGACGCTGGAGGACGCGGAGGCCGTCTGCGGACAGGACGGTCTGGACGTCCTCCACACCCTCGCCTCGCTCGTCGATGAGAGCCTCGTCCGGCGCATCCGCCGCCCCTCGGACGAGCCGCGCTTCGCAATGCTCGAGACCATCCGCGAGTTCGCGGTCGAGCTCCTGGAAGCGTCCGGCGAAGCCGAGACCCTGCGCCGCCGGCACTGCGAACAGCTCCTCGCGCGGACAGAGGAGGCCGCGGCTGCGTGGCACGCGGGCGCCGATCCCAACGTCTCCTTCTTCCCGATCCTCGACGCGGAGCACGCCAACCTCCGCGCCGCCCTCACGTGGGCGGCGGGCGCGGGTGAGGTCGAGTTGGAGGTGCGCCTCGCCGTGGTCGCGCGCTGGTGGTGGGTCGTGCAGGGCCACCTGAGCGAGGGCCGCCGCTTCTTCGACGACGTGTTCGAGCACACCGTGGGGGCGCCGAAGGAGCTCGGGCGCGAGCGCTCGTGCAGGGCTTCATCTTTCCGTTCCGACAGGGAGACGCCCAGGTTGCCGGGGCCGTCCTCGAGGAGAGCCTCGCCCTCTTCCGCGAGTTGGGCGACGAAGAGGGGATTGCGCGCGCGACCGCCGAGCTCGGAGGCCTCGCCATTCACGAAGAAGACCTCGAGCGCGCGGCCGCACACTATTCCGAGGCCGTCCCGCTCTTCCGAGCGCAGGGCCATCCGAGCCGCGTCGCCGCGGCGCTCGGCAACCTCGGCACGATCGCCCACATGCGGCAGGACTACGCGACCGCGGTGGACTACTACGACGAGTCGATCCAGCTAGCGCGAGAGTCGGGCGACATCGACGGCGCCGCCGTCAACCTGCACAACCTCGCGCGCTCGGAGCTCGCGCGCGGCCAGGCCGGGCCAGGGCTGGAAGCACTCCGAGAGAGCCTCACGATCGCGCGGCGCCTGGGCTACCGGGAGGTGATCGCGTACTGCCTCGGTGGGCTCGCCGAGCTCGCCATGCTCGAGTCCGATCCGGAGCGGGCGGCGACGATGCTCGGCGCCTCGAGGCGGGAGTTCAGCGAGATCGGAGCCGTCCTCAGTCCTGACGAAGCCCAGTCTCAGCCGCGAGTCGCGGCCTATGCGGTCGAGGAGCTCGGCGCAGAGCGGGCGGCCGAGCTGCAGACGGCCGGCGCAGCCCTCGAGCTCGACGAGCTGCTCGAGGACGTAGCCTCCCGGGCATGAGCGACTACACGATCGTCAACCTCGGCGACGTCGAGAACGTCGCCCCGAAGTTCCAGATGCCGGAGGGCATGGACGTCCGCTTCCCGAAGCGGCAGCTGGGCTGCTCGGTCGGCGGCGTCGCCGTCGAAAAGCTGCCGGCCGGCGTTCGCCAGCCGTTCGGTCACACGCACTCGGAGCAGGAGGAGATCTACGTGATCGCCGAGGGCTCGGGCCGGATCAAGCTCGACGACGAGGTGCGCGAGCTGCAGCAGTGGGACATCCTGCGGATCGGGTCCGGCGTAATGCGCAACCTCGAGGCCGGCTCGGACGGGATCACGCTGATCGCCTTCGGCGCGCCGATCGCCGAGGAGAACGACAGCGGGATCGTCCCCGGGTGGTGGAGCGACTAGGCGCGGGCCCGGACCGCGTCGTACATCCCCCACTCCTCGCGCAGCGTCTCGCAGATCTCGCCGACCGTGCAGCGCGCGCGCAGCGCTTCGCGCATCGGTGGCAGCAGGTTCGCCTCGCCTTGCGCGGCCTCGCGCACGGCGGCGACCGCGCCGGCCGCCTCCTCGGCGTTCCGCTCCGCCCGTAGCCGGGCCGTTCGCTCGAGCTGGCGCTGCTCCGCGGCCGGGTCGATACGAAGGAGCTCGATCCGTTCGTCGGACGCGTCCTCGTACGCGTTCACGCCGACGATCACGCGCTCGCCCGCCTCGACCTGCTGCTGGAACTCGAACGCCGCCCGCTCGATCTCCTCCTGCACGAGTCCCGACTCGACGGCCGCGACGGCGCCGCCGGCCTCGTCGACCCGTTCGATCAGCTCCGAGGCGCGCGCTTCGAGCTCGTCGGTCAGCGCCTCGACGTAGTAGGAGCCTCCGAGCGGATCGGCCGTGTCGGTCGTACCGGCTTCCGCGGCGATGACCTGCTGCGTGCGGAGCGCGATGCGGGCCGCGTGCTCGGTCGGCAAAGCGAGCGCCTCGTCGTAGCCGTTCGTGTGGAGGCTCTGAGCCCCGCCGGCGACAGCCGAGAGCGCCTGAATCGCGACGCGGACGATGTTGTTCTCGGGCTGCTGCGCGGTCAGAGTCGAGCCGCCGGTCTGCGCGTGGAAGCGGAGGGCGAGCGCACGCGGATTCGTCGCGCCGAAGCGCTCGCGCATGATTCTCGCCCAGAGCCGCCGGGCCGCGCGGAACTTCGCGACCTCCTGGAAGAAGTCGTTGTGCGCGTTGAAGAAGAAGGAGAGGCGCGCGCCGAAGTCGTCGGGAGAAAGGCCGGCTTCGACCGCCGCCTGGCAGTAGGCGATTCCGTTCGCGAGCGTGAAGGCGAGCTCCTGGACGGCCGTCGAGCCCGCTTCGCGGATGTGGTAGCCGCTGATCGAGATCGTGTTCCAGCGCGGGATCCGCTCCGCGCAATAGGCGAACAGGTCGGTGGTCAGCCGCATCGAGGGCCGCGGCGGGAAGATGTAGTTCCCGCGGGCGACGTACTCCTTGAGGATGTCGTTCTGGACGGTGCCGCGGAGCGCGTCCGGCGACAGCCCCTGCCCTTCGGCCACGAGCTCGTAGAGAAGCAACAGGAGCGACGCCGGCGCATTGATCGTCATCGAGGTCGAGACCTCGCCGAGCGGGATCCCCGCGAGCAGGATCTCCATGTCCGACAGCGAGTCGATCGCGACGCCCGTGCGGCCGACCTCGCCGAGCGCGCGCGCGTCGTCCGAGTCGTAGCCGAGCTGCGTCGGCAGGTCGAATGCGATCGACAGGCCGGTCTGGCCGCGGTCGAGGAGGTAGCGGTAGCGCGCGTTCGACTCCTCCGCCGAGGCGAAGCCCGCGTACTGGCGGATCGTCCACGGCCGGCCGCGGTACATGTCCGGGTACGGCCCGCGCGTGAAGGGGTACTCGCCCGGTGGCTCTAGCTCACCCGGCGCGTCGGCTGCGCCGTAGACCGGCTTGATCTCGATGCCGGACTCGTTGCGCCGGTCGCCGCTCTGAGCCACGCATCAGATCGTAGGGGTCTACGCGGCGTGCTGGCACCGCGAGCTCACCGGCCGCGGCGTCATTACCGCGACCGGCGAGCTCGCCGCCCGCGGAGGGGCGGGCGAAGGTGAGAGACGGTCGGCCAGTCCGCGCAACGCCGAGGCGGTCCGCCTGCGGAGAGCGCCGGGGCCACGCAGCCTGTCGGCCGCAGCGAGGGCCTCGAGCTCGCTGTGATCCGTCCAGAAAAGGTCTAGGAATTCGGGCGGCTGGGGGATCATCTTCCGTACTCCTCCTGTTCGATGAACCTGAAGTGTTCGAAACTTATCGAACAGACCCCCGCTTGTCAAGCAAAAACTAGGAAACTGCGCTATCGTCCTGGTGAAGGTTCGATGACGATCGAAAATATCCGGCCCTCACAAGAGATCCACAAGCCGCGCGTCGTCGACGTCTCGCGCCCCGGCCGGGCTCTCACGGTCGAGATCGACGCCGCCGAGGCCGCAGAGCTGCTGCTCGGCATTCCCACGCTGCTCGTCGACGAGGAGCGCGAGACGTACGAGCTGGGGGCGGAGCGGATCGACGAGCTCCGCGCCGCAGTGCCGAGCGAGCTCCTCGAACAGGCCGCCGAGCTCCTGCCCGACAAGACGGCTGCCCTCCTGCTCGGACTCGTCTACACGACACCGAAACCGCGAACGGCGGAGGCCTTTCTCGAGCACCTCGCGTCGACCGACCCGATCGAGCTCCGCCTGCACCGGCTCGGCTACCACGTGCGCGGCCACCACGTTGCGGAGCCGGAAACGATCAAGCGCGCAGCCGAAGGCGATCGCGCGGCGATCGACGAGCTACTCGAGGCAATCCGCGAATACGTCGATCCGGACAAGTGCGTGATCATGGAGCGGGTGCTCCACTCCGAGCCTGCCGACGCCAAGCGGGCGCTCTGCGAGCTCCTCTCAGGCTGGTACGAAGACGTCTTCCCCCGGATCACGCCGGACTACCTCGCGCTCGCCGAGCGGGACGCGGCGGCGAAGCGCGAGCTCGTGAAGTCGGTCCCGCCGGAACAGGTCGTCGAGCGGCTCGCGCCCGGCATCCAGTGGGCGCCCGGGCCGGAGATCGACCGCGTCGCGCTCTTCCCCGTCGCAGCGCCGCGCCCGTGGGTGTACATGAGCGAATACAAGCGCGTGAAGATCTTCTGCCCGCCGATCGCCTCCGACCGGTCGCAGACGCCGGGCGGCGATCCGGCCGCGCTCGTCCGGATCTACAAGGCGCTCGGCGACGAGAAGCGGCTGAAGCTGCTGAAGCTGCTGCAGGCCGGCCCCATCTCACTCACGGAAGCGGCCCACGAGGTCGGCCTCGCGAAGTCGACGACGCATCACCACCTGGCGATCCTGCGCCAGGCCGGCTTTGTGCTGATCCAGGAGGGCGACGACACGTACAGGATCCGCCCCGACCTGCGGCCCGAGCCCGGCGCGTTGCTCGACCAGTTCCTCGGGGTCTGAGCGACGTCTCAGACGGTGGGAATCGCCGCCGCCATGAGGTACTTCCCGCTCCTCGCGTCCACGAGCGTCGCCACCGTCGGCCAGTAGGACGGCGGCCCGGTCTTGCCGTACGGATAGATGATCGGTACCCGCCGAGTCGAGACGAGCACGATCCAGACCTGCCGGTTCTTGATGATCTCCCGGCAGCACTTCCATCGTGTGCCCTGGACTGCACGAGTGTCAACGCCTCTGCAGCGCTGACGGCAGGCAAGATCAGGGCGTGCGCGTGACCGTCCGTCTCTTCGCCGGCCTGCGGGAACGCGCGGGCCGCTCGCGCCTCGAACTCGAGGATGTCGCCACCATCGACGACGTCTGGCCGCGCCCTCGGGCTCGGTGACGAGCCGCCGGGCCTGCTCTATGCCGTGAACCGGGAGTACGTCGAGCGCGGCCACGCGCTCGCGGACGGCGACGAGGTGGCGCTGATCCCGCCCGTCAGCGGCGGCTCCTTCCGACTCGTCGCCGGGCCGCTCGACGTCGCCGCAATCCTGCGCGAGGTCGAGGATCCGGAGGCGGGCGCGCTCGCGAGCTTCGTCGGGACGGTGCGAAGGCGCTCGCGCGACCGTGACGTCGTCCACCTCGAGTACGAGGCCTTCGAGGAGATGGCGGAGCCGATGCTCGCGCGCCTCGGCGACGAGCTGACGGAGCGGCACGGCCTCTGCGCCGTCGCGATCCACCACCGGCTCGGGCGGGTCGAGATCGGCGAGGCGAGCGTCGTCATCGCCGTCTCCGCCCCGCATCGCTCGGCCGCCCTCGACGCCTGCCGCGAGGCGATCGAGACGCTGAAGACGTCAATCCCGCTCTGGAAGAAAGAGGTCTACGCCGGCGGCGAGGAATGGATCGGGAAGGGCTCGTGAGCGCACAAGCGCAACAGACAGAACGCGGCAGCGTCGGCGCTCGCTGAGCGGATCGCGATCGGCGTCGGCTCGGCGGTGCGTCAAGTGGGCGTTCGGTTCGCGAAGTTCTTCGCCTTCTTCGTCTCGTTCGCGGCCTACTCGGTCTGGTTCGGGAGCTGGCAGTTCGGGCTCGGCTTCGTCCTCCTGATCCTCGTGCACGAGCTCGGCCACGTCGTGGAGGCGCGACGGCAGGGACTCGCGGTCACGCTGCCGACGTTCATCCCGTTCATCGGCGCGTACGTCACAGTCCGCCACTCGGGTGGTCCGCCCTGGCGAAGCGCGCTCGTCTCCCTCGCGGGGCCGTTCGTCGGCGGCCTCGGCGCTGCGGCGGTGTGGGCGGTCGGCTCGGCGCGCGACACGACGTGGCTCGTCGTGCTCGCCAACATCGGCTTCCTGCTCAACGCGTTCAACATGCTGCCGATCGGCTTCCTCGACGGCGGCTCGGTCTTCCGGGGCATCTCGGCCTCACGGCGCGGCTGGATCCGGTACGAGAACGGCGTCCCGGTCGAGGCGATCGCCGCCGGACCGGGAGCACGCGAACCTCGTCGCGTTCCTCTACGTCGTGCTCGGCGGCCGCGCTCGTCGGTCGGGCTGCTCGCGACGCGCCACAGTGGGATGCTCTAGCCGATGCAGGATCGCGACCTCCTCCAGACGCACCACACGCTCGAGCATCTCCGCGAGCGCTCGAAGGAGATCGGCGAGGAGTTCTTGACCGGGTTCGAGGCGGTCGAGAAGATCGACCGGCCGGCGGTCTCCTGCTTCGGGTCGGCGCGAGTCGCCGGAAGGGTCGCCGGCCGTACGAGGTCGCGCGCGAGACGGCGCAGCTCTTCGCCGAGGCGGGCTGGGCGGTCGTGACCGGCGGCGGGCCGGGCGTGATGGAGGCGGCGAACCGCGGCTGCCGCGAGGGCGGCGGCCTCTCGGTCGGCTTCGGGATCGAGCTGCCGCACGAGCAGTAGATGAACGACTACATCGACCTCGGCCTCGTCTTCGACCACTTCTACGCGCGCAAGACGATGTTCGTGAAGGCGGCCGAGGGCTTCTGCGTCTTCCCGGGCGGCTTCGGCACGGCCGACGAGCTGTTCGAGTCGCTGATGCTGATCCAGACCGGCAAGGTCCTCCACTTCCCCGTCGTGCTGGTCGGCGAGGCGTACTGGACGCCGCTGCTCGAGTGGGTGCGCCGCAGCGCGCTCGCCGACGGGATGGTCTCGGCCGAGGATCTCGCGCTCCTGACGCTGACCGACGAGCCGCGGATCGCGCTCGAGACCGTGCTCGACGCCTTCGGGCCGGGGACGGAGACAGCGAGCCCGCACGCGCCGGAGAAGGCGGACGCGCAGTAGCGTTCGCGGCCATGGAGCTCCGCGATCTGCCCTCGGTGGACGAGCTCGCCCGCGAGGCCGGCGACCCGCTCGCGGTCGACGCGGCGCGGGCCGTGATCGACCGGGCGCGGGAGGAGATCCGGGCCGGCGCGGATCCCGGAGATCTCGCGGCGCGGCTGCGGGAGGAGCTCGCCGACACGCGACGGCCGCGCCTGCGGCGCGTGCTCAACGCGACGGGCGTCGTCGTCCACACGAACCTCGGCCGCGCGCCGCTCGCCGAGGAGGCGGTCGCGCGCGTCGTCGAGGCCGCCGCGGCTACTCGAACCTCGAGTACGACCTGGCCGACGGGCACGCGCGGCTCGCGCCAGGACCACCTCGCCGCGATCCTGCGCCGGCTGACCGGCGCGGAGGCGGCGCTCGTCGTCAACAACAACGCCGCCGCCGTTCTGCTCGCGCTCGCCGCGCTCGCGGAGGGACGCGAGGTCGTCGTCTCGCGCGGCGAGCTGATCGAGATCGGCGACGGCTTCCGGATCCCCGACGTGCTCGCGCGTTCCGGGCGCGCGGCTCGTCGAGGTCGGGACGACGAACCGCACGCGCGCCGCCGACTACGAGCACGCGATCGGGCCGGAGACCGCGCTGCTTCTGCGCGTCCACCAGTCGAACTTCCGCGTCGTCGGCTTCGAGGAGCGCCCGCGGCTCGAGGAGGTGGCCGCCGTCGCGCGACGCCACGGGCTGCCGCTCGTCGACGACCTCGGCTCGGGCGCTGTCACGCCGGTCGAGGCGGAGCCGACGGCGCGCGAGTCGCTCGCGGCCGGCGCCGACCTCGTCTGCTTCTCCGGCGACAAGCTGCTCGGCGGGCCGCAGGCCGGGATCGTGCTCGGCCGCGCCGAGCTGATCGAGCGGCTGCGCCGGCATCCGCTGCAGCGCGCGCTGCGGATCGACAAGCTCTCGCTCGCGGCGCTCGAGGGGACGCTTCTCCTCCATCTCGAGGCGCCCGAGCGGATCCCGGTGCTGCGCACGCTCGCACAGGACGACGCAGACCGTGCGCGAACGCGCCGAGCGCCTCGCTGCGGCGACCGGCGGCGAGGTCGAGGAGACGGTCGGCCGCGTCGGCGGCGGCGCGCTGCCGCTCGCCGAGCTGCCGAGCTTCGCGTGCGCGCTCGAGGAGTCGCTCGCCGCGCCGCTGCGCGCCGGCGAGCCGCCGGTCGTGGGCGTCGTCCGCGACGGCCGCCTCCTCCTCGACTGCCTGACGCTGACGGACGAGGAGGCCGACGAGGCGGCCGCCGCCGTCCACTCCGCTCGCGCATGAGCGCCTGACACCGATCAGAAGCTCAGTGCCCCGACCCATCGGCGCGGGACTATCAGGGACGAGGAGCATCGAGCGATCCGCCGACGCCGTAATGCCGAGGATACGGGAGCGAGCGTTACGCGCTTGTAATCAGCGACGAATTTGCCGTAGTCGCGGCAAGATACACTACCGACGAGAACTGCCACTACGTCGCCCCTAGGCACGAGGACGGGTTCGTAGAACTGCCCGGTGAAGATGACGGCGCTGAGGCAGATCGACGCGGGCGAGCGACGTCCGGGGGACTACGTGCTGCGTCCGAGGCACCTCCAGGCCGACAGCGCTCGACCGGAAGAGCCCGATCTCATCTTCGCGCGTACTGCGCGGACATGAACCGAAGCTCGCGCATGAGGTCTCGCAGACGCTCAAGGACAAGGAGACGTACGCGAGCGCTGCTGGAGCAGCAAGCTCGCACAAGCGCATGCCGCTGACGGTCGGCACCGCGGGTCACATCGACCACGGCAAGACGGCGCTCGTCGAGGCGCTGACCGGCAAGAACACCGACCGGCTGCCCGAGGAGCACGAGCGCGGGATCTCGATCGACCTCGGCTACGCGCCGCTCGAGCTGCCCGACGGGACGAGCCTGTCGGTCGTCGACGTGCCCGGGCACGAGCGCTTCGTCCGGACGATGGTCGCCGGCGCGAGCGGCATCGACCTCTTCCTGCTCGTGATCGACGCCGGCGAGGGCGCGCGGCCGCAGACGCACGAGCACCTCGCGATCCTGCGCCTGCTCGGGATCGAGCGCGGTGTCGTCGCGCTGACGAAGGCCGACGCTGGTCGACGAGGAGACGCTCGAGCTCGCGCGGCTCGAGGCGGAGGAGCTCGTGCCCGGGGCGCGCGTCGTTGCGACGAGCGCGCGCACCGGCGCCGGCCTCGACGAGCTGCGCGCTGCGCTCGCCGCGGTGCGGCGCGCGGCGCACGCGCACGGCGCCGACGGGCCGGCCCGCCTCCACGTCGACCGCTCCTTCTCGCTGCGCGGGATCGGGACCGTCGCGACCGGGACGCTCTGGTCGGGGACGATCGGCGAGGGCGACGAGCTGCGCGTCGAGCCGCGCGGCCGGAGCGTGCGGGTGCGGAGCGTGCAGGTGCACGACCGGCCGGTCGAACGCGCGGAGGCGGGGCAGCGCGTCGCCGTCGCGCTCCCCGGCGTCGAGCGGCAGGAGGTGCGGCGCGGCGACGTGCTCGTCACGCCGGGTGCTTTCGCCCGAGCTTCCGGCTCGACGTCGCACTCGAGCCGCTGGACGAGATCCCGGCGCGGGTCCTGCTCCACCACGGCACCGCGGAGACCGCGGCTCGGGTGGCGCGCGCCGGCGACCGCTTCGCCCAGCTGCGGCTGTCGCGGCCGGTCGTCGCCGCGCGCGGCGACCGCGTCGTCCTGCGCGCGGGGACGACGGTCGGCGGCGGAGTCGTCCTCGATCCCGCGCCGCCGCGCCACGCCGACGTCGCGCGGTTCGAGGCGCTCGAGCGCGGCGAGACGCTCGTGCACGCTCCCGCGCTGGTGGACGGGGAGTGGCGCTGGTCGCCGGAGTGGCTCGAGGAGCTGCGCGCCGAGCTGGACCGCGCGATCGACGCCGCCGATCCGCTCGACCCGGGCGTTCCTGTTCCGGCGGCCGCGTGGTCGAGGGCGGTCGTCCCGCACCTCGGGCTCGAGCTGCGCGGCTCGAAGCTCTACCGGCCGGGCGCCGACGCCGGAGCTCGGCGAGCGCGACGGCGGCGGCGGACGCGCTCAGGCCACAGCTCGGCCTCGAGCCGGTGCGGGTGGAGGACGCCGCAGCTTGCGCGCTTCCTCGAGGAGCAGGGCCGGCTCGTGCGAGTCGGCGACGGCTTCGCGGTCTCGCCGCGACGCCGTTCGAGCGGGCGCGTGGCGTCCTGTCGACGGGATCACGCTCGCCCAGTTCCGCGACGCGCTCGGCGTCGGCCGCAAGACGGCGCAGCTCTATCTCGAGCGCTTCGACGCCGACGGCGTGACACGGCGCGTCGGAGATGCGAGAGTTCTCCGGCGAAAGCGATGAACGTCCGCGAGCTGATCGAGCGCTACAACGCCGCCTGGAACGCGCAGGATCTCGACGCGATCCACGCGCTCCACCATCCGGACATCGTGTTCGACAACCACACGGCCGACGAGCGCGCCGAGGGCGCGGAGGCGGTGCGCGACCACATCGCGGCGATCTTCCAGCAACAACCCGACGCTGCGGTTCACGACGCGATCGCTCCGGGTCGGCGACGACTTCGCCGTCTGCGAGTGGACGGCCTCGACCGGCTCGAAAGAATGGGACGGGGTCGACGTCTTCCCGCTCAGGGACGGGCTGATTGCGCGGAAGGACGTGTACTCGTCGTCGCATCGGCCGCGCGCGCTGCCGGATTGACGTCGAGCTGGAGCACGTCGGGCCGGCTGTAGTGGCCGACCGGGTCGAAGCGCTGGCGCTCTGCGAGCAGCCGCGCCGGGTCGAGCTCCGCGTAGAGGATCCCCTCCTCGTCGTAGAGCGGCCCCGCGAGATATGAGCCGTCGGGAGCGAGGATCGCGCTGCCGCCGCGGCCGATCGTCCCGGCTCCCTCGATCTCGGCGGCGAGCGCGAAGTCGTCCGGGTACGCCGACTCGCGCTGGAAGTGCGCCGGCGCGACGACGTACGCGCGGCTCTCGCGCGCGATGTGGACGAGCGTCTGCTGCCACGCGTCGCCGTCGTCGGCGGTCGACGCGATGTAGATCTCGACGCCGGCCTCGTAGAGCGCGACGCGCGCGAGCGGCATGTAGTTCTCCCAGCAGATCAGCCCGCCGACCCGGCCGAAGCCGGTCTCGACGCGCGTCGAGGCCGCGGCCGTCGCCCTGGCCCCAGACGAGCCGCTCGTGGTTCGTCGGCACGAGCTTGCGGTGGTGGAGCGCGAGCTCGCCCGCCGGCGAGTGGTAGAGGAGCGCGTTGTAGATCGTCCCGGGCCGCTCGGCGTCGACCTCGTTGACGCCGGTCACGATCCAGATGCCGAGCTCCTGCGCCGCCGCGCCGATGCGCCGCTCGGCCGGCGAGCCGACTGCGACCGACTGCTGCGCGAGGCGCGCGAACGTCTCCTTCGCGCCCGTCGTCCTCCCAGCCGGCGAACGCCTTCGCCCAGAGCGACGACGGATAGACCGGCACGAACGTCTCGGGAAAGACGACGAGCTCGGCGCCTGCCTTCGCGCCGCCTCGGCGGCGACCGTCTCGAGCTTGTCGAGCGTCGCCTCGCGGTCGAGCACGACCGGCTCGACCTGCACGCACGCGACCCTGACCGGGCGCTCCATGCCGCGGAGCCTACTCCGGCGACGCCGTGGCCGCCGCCGCCCGGCGTCTCGATCCGGACGACGTCGCCGGCGTGCAGCTGGCGCGTCAGCTTCGGCGGCTGCTCCTCGCCGTTGACGAGCGTGCGGCCGCGCGCGCCGTCCTCCCCGCCGGCGCGGCCAGGCGGCGCGTGGCGGCGCCGCTCGGCGAGAACGGAGAGCCGGCAGTCCTCGAGCACGCGCAGCTCGCGGACGACGCCGTCGCCGCCGCGGTGCGCGCCCGCGCCGCCCGAGCCCCGCCGCAGCTCCCAGCGCTCGACGCGCAGCGGATACTCGAGCTCGAGCGCCTCGACCGGCGTGATCAGCGTGTTCGACATCGCGACGTGGACGCCGCTCGGGCCGTCGGCGTCGGGGCACGCGCCCTGGCCGCCGCCGATCGTCTCGTAGTACGTGAAGCGGTCGTTGCCGAGGGCGACGTTGTTCATCGTCCCCTGGCCCGCTGCCGGCACCGGCACGAGCTGGCCGAGCGCGGCGAAGACGACGTCGACGATGCGGGACGACGTCTCCGTGTTGCCGGCGACGACCGCGGCGGGCGGGCGCGCGTTGACGAGGCAGCCCTCCGGCGCGGTGACGGTCACCGGCGCGAACGCGCCGCCCGACGCCGGCAGATCCGGCTCGGTGAGGCAGCGGACGACGAAGTAGCAGGCCGACTTCGTCACCGCGAGCGGGCAGTTGAGGTTGCCGTCGTACTGCGGCGCCGTGCCTGCGAAGTCGATCCGGATCTCGTCGCCCGCGATCTCGACCGTGCAGCGGATCGGCAGGTCGCCGTCGACCGCCTCGACGACGTCCTCGGCCTCGCCACGGCCGTCGGGGAGCGCGCGATCGCGGCGCGCACCATCCGCTCGGAGTAGGCGTACAGCTCGTCCATCGCGGCGGCGACGCGGTCGCGGCCGCGGCGCTCGCAGAGCTCGTCGAGCCGCCGCTCGGCGAGGCGGTGCGCGGCGAGCTGCGCGCGCAGGTCGCCGCGCCGCTCCTCGGGCTGCGCGCGTCGCCTCGACGAACCGCTCGAGCACCTCGTCGGTGAGGAGCTGCGGCGGCAGGATCACGCCCTCCTCGTCGAGCGTCGCGCGAGAACGCGGGCAGGCTCGCCGGCTCGATGCCGCCGACGTCGGCGTGGTGCGCGCGCGAGACCGCGTAGCCGAGCGCCGTGCGCGAGACGAGCGTCACGTCGGGCAGGTGCGTGCCGCCCGTGTACGGGTCGTTGAGGATCGCGACCTGCGCCGGCTCGAGCCCGAGGCGCATCACGGCCGCGACCGCGTCGGGCATCGCGCCGAGGTGGACGGGGATGTGCTCGGCCTGCGCGATCATCCGGCCGCGCTCGTCGAAGAGCGCGGTCGAGCAGTCGCGGCGCTCCTTGATGTTCGCGGAGAACGCGGAGCGGATCAGCACGGCGCCCATCTCCTCCGCGATCGACGCGCAGCGACGCGCCGATCACTTGGAGCTGAATCGGTGCGATCTCGTCACTCACGCGTCACGACCCAGCCGGCACCATCCCTCGCCCCCTCCCACCCGGGGGGAATCCACAGGTCGACCCGTCCAGCTCGACCAGGGCCGGGCCCGGACGCGTGCCTCGGTTCGCCGCTCGGCAGCTCCAGCTCCGGGCCGGCGACGACCTCGGCGGTGCGGACGGCGACGAGCTCGACCTCGCGCGCCCGGTCGGCGTAGCCGTAGCGCTCCTCGTGCGCGCGGTGGAAGCGCTCCGCGAGGTCGCCGCCGAGCGGCACGCGTCAGCTCGAACGACTGGCCGCGGTAGCGGAGGTCGGCCTCGCCCTCCTCCGGCAGGTCGCCCACCTCGGCGAGCGGGCGGACGTGCGAGACGACGCGGTCGCGCCGCTCGTCGCCCGCGACGAGGCCGAGCGCCGAGAGGACGCCGGCCGCCGCCGGGACGAGCACCGCCTCGATGCCGAGCTCCTCGGCGAGCGCGCACGCGTGCAGCGGGCCGGCGCCGCCGAACGCGACGAGCGCGAAGTCGCGCGGGTCGTGCCCGCGCTCGACCGAGACGACGCGCAGCGCGCGCAGCATCTCCGCGTTGACGACGTCGATCGACCGCCGCCGGGTCGATGCCCGCCGAGCGCGCGCGCCGCCGCGTCGCGGTCGAGCACGAGCCCGCCCGGCAGCTCCGCCGGCAGCCGGCCGAGCAGGAGGTTCGCGTCGGTGACGGTCGGCGCCGCCGCCGCGCGCCGTAACACGCGGGCCCGGGATGCGCGCCGGCCGACTCCGGGCCGACGCGGATCGCGCCGCCCGCGTCGCGCCGCACGAGCGAGCCGCCGCCCGCGCCGACCGTGTGCAGGTCGACCGTCGGCAGCCGGATCGGAAGGCCGCCGACCTCGCGCTCCGCCACGCGCGCCGCGCGGCCGCCCGGCAGGAGGCAGACGTCGGTCGACGTGCCGCCCATGTCGAACGCGATCGCGTTCTCGAAGCCGGCGCGCCGCGCGACGAGGCCCGCGCCGACGACGCCGCCGGCCGGCCCGGAGACGAGGATCGTCGCCGGATGCGCCGCCGCCTCGTCGACCGAGCGCGACGCCGCCGGACGAGAGCATCACGAGCGGCTCCGGGCAGCCCGGCGTCCGCGCGCCGCGCCGCGAGCGCGCGCAGATAGCGCGCCGCGACCGGCGCGAGATACGCGTCGGCGGCCGTCGTCGACGCGCGCTCGTACTCGCGGAACTCCGGCGCGACCTCGTGCGACGCGACGACGTGCACGCCGGGATGGCGCGCGCCGCAGCTCCGCCGCGACCGCCTGCTCGTGCGACGGGTCGCGGAACGCGAAGAGCAGGCAGACCGCGACCGCCTCCGCGTCGCCGAGGTCCGGCAGCGTCGACGAGGTCGAGCGGCTCGAGCTCGCCGTCCGGGCCGAGCCGGCCGCGCACGCCGTGACAGCGCTCGAGCGGCACGAGCGGCTCCGGGTGCTCGTCGCACAGCCGGTAGAGGTGCGCGCGCGTCTGCCGGCGCAGGTGCAGCAGATGCTCGAAGCCCGCGTTCGCGACGAACGCGGTCCGCGCGCCGCGCCGCTCGAGCAGCGCGTTCGTCGCGACCGTCGTCCCGTGCGCGAAGCGCTCGACGCCCTCCGCGCCGACCGCGCGCGCCGCGGCGAGCACCGACTCCTCCTGCCGCGCGGCGGTCGGCACCTTCGCCGTCCGCACGCGTCCGCCGTCGACGAGCACCGCGTCGGTGAACGTGCCGCCGACGTCGACGCCCAGGATCGCCACGCGCGTACTCTGCATCGCCGTGCCGATCCGCGCCTTCCTCTTCGACTTCGACGGCCTGATCCTCGACACCGAGACCGCCTCGCGCGCCGGCTGGGCAGTGGCTCTACCGCGAGCACGGCCACGAGCTGCCGGACGATCTGTGGGCGACGCTCGTCGGCACGACGCACGCGCCGTGGAGCCCGATGGAGCCACCTCGAGGAGCTCGTCGGCGAGCCGCTCGAGCGCGACGCGCTGAACGAGCGGCGCTACGCGCACGAGCTCTCGCTGATCGAGGCGGAGGAGCTGCGGCCCGGGATCGCCGACTACCTCGCGGCCGCGCAGCGGCACGGCCTGAAGCGCGCGATCGTCTCGAGCTCGTCGCGCCGCTGGATCGACATGCACCTCGAGCGGCTCGAGCGAGGCGGTCGGCTGGGACGCGATCCTCACCGCCGACCGCGACCCGGCGCGCGCGAAGCCGAGCCCGACGCTGTATCTCGAGGCGCTCGACGCTGCTCGGCGTCGCGCGCCGACGAGGCGGTCGTGTTCGAGGACTCGCCGAACGGCGTCCGCGCCGCGCAAGGCGCGCCGGGCATCTTCGTCGTCGGCGATCCCGAACGAGGTCACGCGCGACCTCGGGCTCGACGAGGGCCGACCTCGTCGTCGACTCGCTCGCCGACCTGCCGCCCGACGACCTTGTTCAGGCGGCTCGAAGGGGCGTAGGCTCGCCGCATGGCTGCCTACGAGACGGCCCACATCGACGAGCATCGCGTCGAAGCAGTGGCCGCACTGGATCCCGATCCGCCACCACTTCGGGATCGAGAGCTTCGGGATGAACGCCTACCGCCGCAACGCCGGCGAGGCGCGCGGTGCCCGAGCACGACGAGTCGGCGAGCGGCGCGCCCGAGCTCTTCTACGTCGCCAGCGGGCATGCGACGTTCTCGGTCGACGGCGAAGAGATCGACGCGCCGGCCGGCACGTGCGTCTGGGTCAACGACGCCGGCGCGAAGCGCGGCGCGACCGCGAAGGCCGACGGAACGCTCGTCCTCGCGGTCGGCGCCGCCGCGGCCGGCGAGGCGTACGCCCCGGCCGGCTGGGACACGCAGTACCTCGAAGGCGACAGCTAGCACGGCTAGCCTCGGAGCGGAGCGGCCGGGCCCGGTGGCCCAGCGGGTCTTCAAAACCCGTACGGTCGTGCAACCCACGGCTAGGTCGGTTCGACTCCGGCGCCGCTCCGTCACCTGCAGTTGGTTCGAATTCCGTGACCACGGGCACTACGCGGCCATGGGCTTCCTAATCGGCATCATCGTCACAGCAGTTGGCTTCATCCTCGCGCTCGCCGTGCATCCGACGCACCCCGGCTCGGTCAACGTCAACACCGTTGGCTGGATCCTCGTCGTCGTCGGGCTGATCGCCTTCATCGCCGACCTGCTGCTCTGGTCGTCGTGGGGGCCCGGCTACATGCGCCGGACGACGTACGTCAATCAGAGACCCGGCTACGGCGGGGCGTATCCGTCGCGCTGGGGCTACCCGCGACGCCGCGTCATCGAGGAAGAAGAAGCCGGCCCGCCCGGCCCCGGCTACTAGCAGTTACTCCGGCAGTTACTCCGGGCGCATCTGGTCGAGGGCGGCTCGGCCCTCTTCGTGCACCTGCCTCCGACGCTCCTCGGGCGACTCCGCCTCGATGGCCGGATCCTCGTCCGCGACCGCGGGGCCGGGGGCCGGGCTCTCCGGCGACCGGCTCGGCCGTTCGCGACTCGGCGAGCTTCTCCCGCAGCTCGTCGGCGCGCTCGTCCGGCTCCGCTCGGCCGGCTGCCGGCGCGACCTGGGGACGCCGCCGCAACAGCCGGTAGGCGGTGAACCCGCCGACGGCTCCTCCGATCCAGCCCACCAGACGGCGCATGCGTCGATGCTACAGTGGCCGCCGCTTCCTGCCCCGTCATCGTGCCGTTCTGTCCCGAGCGGCGCCGGCAGTCGGGGCCGACATCTGACCATGGGAAGGGAGGACATCGGGACGTGACGACTTACGAAATTCTGCTGATGCTGGACCCCGAGCAGGCCGAGGCCCGCCAGGACGAGATCGTCTCGCGCACGCGCGACCTCGTCGAGAAGGGCGGCGGCGCCTGGCACAGCCACGACGCGTGGGGCCGCCGGCGGCTCGCCTATCCGATCGCGAAGAAGGAGGAGGGCGTCTACCACCTCGTCGTCTTCGACTCGGAGGCGCAGACGCTCGACGAGATCTCCCGCGTCCTCAAGATCGACGACGCGGTGCTGCGCCACATGGCGACGCGCCACATCGCGGGCTCGCGCACGAGCGCGCCGCGCGACGAGGCGCGGCGCCGTCGCGGCACCGGCCGAGCTGCAGCCCGCAGCAGCGCCGGCAGCCGAGGCTCCCGCGGACGAGGCCCCGAGCCGAAGCGGCCGAGCCCGCAGACGAGCCCGAAACGGCCGTTTCGGAGGCCGACGAGCCGGAGTACGCTGCCGCGGAAGAGGAGCCGCGAGCCCGCCGAGGAGGAGGAGTAGAGAGATGGCAGCGAACATCAACCGCGTCGTACTGGTCGGCAACCTGACGAAGGACCCGGAGCTGCGGCACACACGGCGGCGGCACGCCCGTCTGCAGCCTCGCGCATCGCCGTCAACAGCCGCCGGAGGGACGAGTCGGGCCAGTGGGCCGACAAGCCCAACTACTTCAGCGTCTCCGTCTTCGGCAACCAGGCCGAGAGCTGCGCGCAGTACCTGCGAAGGGCCGCCCGGTCGCGATCGACGGTCGCCTCGACTGGCGCGAGTGGGAGGCGCAGGACGGCGCGCAAGCGCGAGGCCGTGGAGATCGTCGCCGAGAGCGTCCAGTTCCTCGGCAGCCGCGGCGACGGTGAGGCGAGGGCGGCGGCGGCGGCAACCAGTTCGTGCCGGCCGGCGCGGCGCAGGAGAGCGCCGACTTCCCGGCCGCGGCCGACGACGACATCCCGTTCTAGGAGAGGCATGGCGAGAGAGAAGACCCAGCAGACAGCGCAGGCGGCCCGGCGGCCCGGCCGGCGCGATCAGGCGCCGCAACTGCTTCTTCTGCAAGGAGCAAGGTCGCGGAGATCGACTACAAGAACATCAACCAGCTGCGCCGCTACATCTCGGAGAAGGGCAAGATCCGCAGCCGCCGCATCACCGGCGCGTGCCGCCGGCACCAGGTGCAGGTCGCGACGGCCGTCAAGCGGGCGCGCGAGATGGCGCTCCTGCCGTACGTCGCCGAGGGCGCCGAGCGATCGCGAGCGCGGCGGCGGCCGGCGCGATCGCGGCGACCGGGACCGGGGGACCGCTGATGGAGGTCATCCTCCTCTAAGGACGTCGATCACGTCGGCCTGCGCGGCGACGTCGTCTCGGTCGCGCGCGGCTACGCCCGCAACTACCTCCTCCCCCGCAAGCTCGCCGAGGAGGCGACGGCGGCGCGGGTGGCGGAGCTGCAGAAGCGCGACACCCTGCGCGCGCGCCACGAGGCGAAGACGGCGGACGAGGCGCAGCGAGATCGCCGACGCGCTCTCGAAGGCGGTGCTGCGGTTCGAGGTGAAGGCCGGCCCGACCGGCTCGCTCTTCGGCTCGGTCACGCCGACCGACATCGCCGACGAGCTGTGGAAGACGAAGAAGATCCGCGTCGACCGGCGCAAGATCGACACCGACCCGATCAAGCGGATCGGCCGCTACGAGGTGCCGATCGAGCTGTTCGAGAACGTCACGCGTCGAGGTCGAGACGCGAAGTCATCCCCGAGGGCGGCGAGCTGCCGTCCGACGAGGAGCTCGCGGAGCTCGAGGCGGCGGAGCGCGCGGAGCAGCAGGAAGCCGAGACCGCCGAGGAGTCCGTCGAGCTCGAGGAGATCCTCGCCGAGGTCGACGCGGACCGAGGCGAGCCGAGGCCGAGGAGGCAGAGCGCCGCGCGAAGCCGAGGCCGCCGACGCCGACGAGCCGAGGCCGAGGCGGAGCCCGAGTGGCGGGCCGACGCCGACGCCGCGCTCGGCTGACGAGTAAGTCGGCCGCGCTCTCACCACGGCCGCGTCCAGGTCTTCCCGCGGCTGTGGAACTGCGCAGGAAGTTCCCGCTCTGAGCGGCGTATTCCGTCCCCAGTGTGCCGTCCGGCGCGCCTGCGAACGATGGCCGATTCTCCTGCAAATGGCCGAAAAAGACCTGTTCACAACGGACATTCCCACACGCTGGTAACCCGGCCGCCGCGCGTGCTGGAATCGGGCGCATGGCGCTTGCCCCGTCCCGGCGCCTGCCTCCGCTCCCGGCGCCGTCCCACCGCAGAATCTCGAAGCCGAGGAGTCCGTCCTCGGCGCGATGATGATCTCGCCGAACGCGATCGCGGCGGTCAGCGAGATCCTCGACGCGAGCGACTTCTACCGCGAGTCGCACGCGAAGATCTACCGCGCCGCGCTCCAGCTCTACGGCAAGAACGAGCCGGTCGACGCGATCACGCTCACGAACGAGCTCGAGCAGCGCGGCGAGCTCGAGGAGGTCGGCGGGCGCGTCCGGCTGCACGAGCTCGCGCGCGCTCGTGCCGGCGACGCGCGAACGCCGGCCACTACGCGCGAGATCGTCCGCGAGACCGCGACGCTGCGCGGCCTGATCCTCGCCGGCGGCCAGATCGCCCAGCTCGGCTGGGACCGCGAGGGCGAGCCGAGGAGCTCGTCGCGCGCGCCGAGCAGCTCGTCTTCGAGCTCGGCGAGCGCCGCGCCGAGGGCGAGCTCGTCCTCTTCAAGGACACGCTCGTCGAGACGTTCCAGCGGATCAGCCACCTCTACGAGTCCGGCGCCGACGTCACGGGGCTCGCCGAGCGGCTTCAAGGATCTCGACAGGCTCACGGCCGGCTTCCAGCCCGCGAACCTCGTGATCATCGCGGCCCGTCCGTCGATGGGCAAGAGCGCGTTCGCGCTCGAGATCGCGAACCACGTCGCGGTCGACCTGCAGACGCCGTGCGCGTTCTTCAGCCTCGAGATGTCGCGGCAGGAGGTCGCGCAGCGGCTCATCTGCTCGCGCGGCAAGGTCGACGCGCACCACATCCGCACCGGCAAGCTCTCGAAGGACGACTGGCCGCGCCTCGCCCAGGCCTGCGGCCAGCTCGAGTCGGCGCCGCTCTACGTCGACGACACGCCGGCGCTCAGCCTGCTCGAGCTCCGCGCCCGCGCCCAGACCCTGAAGCGCCGCGAGCCGAACCTCGGCCTCATCGTCGTCGACTACCTCCAGCTGATGACGACCGGCCGCAGCGAGGAGAGCCGCCTGCAGGAGGTCTCCTCGATCTCCCGCGGCCTGAAGGAGATCGCGAAGGATCTCGACCTGCCGGTCATCGCGCTCTCGCAGCTCAACCGCTCGCCCGAGCAGCGCCACGACAAGCGCCCGATGCTCTCCGACCTGCGCGAGTCGGGCTCGATCGAGCAGGACGCCGACCTCGTCATGTTCCTCTACCGCGAGGAGTACTACGAGCGCGACGACGCCGACGACAGCAACAAGGGCATCGCCGAGGTGATCATCGCGAAGCACCGCAACGGGCCGATCGGAAACTTCAATGTCGCCTTCATCAGCCGCTATGCGAAGTTCGCCAGCCTCCAGCAGTAACAGCGTCCCGCTCGACCGCGCGCTGCCTCGGCTGCGATCGCGAGTTCGAGACCGAGCAGGTCGTCCTCCTCGGCCAGACGTTCGCCGCCGAGCGGTACTGCGAGCTGTGCCGGGCGACCGAGGAGGTCGTCGACGAGCAGCGCCGTGCCGACGAGCGCTGGGCGCGGGTTCGCGTCCCGTCGGCGTACGACGGCTGCGCGTTCGAGAACTTCGAGCCCGTGCCCGACACGCGCAACGCGCGTCGCCGTGTGCCGGCAGTGGACGAAGGAGTTCCGGGCCGGCACCGACCTGCGTCAGGGCCTCCTCCTCCGCGGCAATCCCGGCGCAGGCAAGACGCACCTCGCCGTCGCGATCCTCCGCGAGGTCATCTGGAGCGACCGCGAGCCGAGGCCGACCGCGCTCTTCCTCAACGTCCCCGGCTGGCTCAACGCGCTGCGCGAGAGCTACGGCGACGGCGAGCCGCCGCCGAACCCGAGCGGCTACGAGCTCGTCGTCCTCGACGACCTCGGCGCCGAGGACTGGTCGAGCTGGGCGCGCGACCGCATCTACAACCTCGTCAACCAGCGCGAGCAGCAGCGGCGGCTCGTGATCGTGACGACGAACCACGAGTGGCGGGAGCTCGCCGGCCGCGTCGGCGGCCCGACCGCAAGCCGCCTCCGCCGCCTGGCCCGCGAGATCCACGTCGACGCTCGCGACGACTACCGCGAGCGAGACCTGCCGGTTTCGCTCGCGAGTTAGCCGAACTCGCGTGCGCTCGTGCGGCGGAGGCCGGCACGAGCGCAGTGCGGCCTCCGCCGCTCCGCGACGGGAGACCGCGTCTCCCGGGGCGCAGTTCCTGATCCGAGCGAACGAGTGCGCACGCCGCGAGCATCTTCCCCGCGTGCCCGCAACAGTGATCGTCGGCGCGCAGTGGGGCGACGAGGGGAAGGGCAAGATCGTCGACCTGCTCGCCCAGAACTCCGACGTCGTGTGCCGCTACCAGGGCGGCCCGAACGCAGGCCACACCATCGTGGTCGGCGACGAGACGTACAAGATCCGCGCGCTGCCGAGCGGGATCGTCCGCGGCAAGCCGTGCGTGATCGGCAACGGCTGCGTCGTCGATCCCGAGGTGCTGATCGCGCGAGCTCGACGAGTTCGAGCGCGCGGGCATCGACCGCCGAGGTCTACCTCTCCGGCAACGCGCACCTGATCATGCCGTGGCATCTCGCGATCGACCAGGCGAGCGAGCGCCGGCTCGGCAAGCTCGCGATCGGGACGACGAGGCGCGGGATCGGGCCGTGCTACGCCGACAAGGCGATGCGGCTCGGGATCCGCGTCCAGGACATCCTCGACCCGAAGATCCTGCGCCAGAAGATCGAGGTCGCGCTCGCGGAGAAGAACCTCTGGCTCGAGCGCGTCTACGAGACCGAGCCGTTCGACCTCGAGACGGTCGCGGCGCAGTACGAGGGCTACGCGCAGCGGCTGCGCCCCTACGTCGCGGACACGTCCCTCTACGTCGAGACGGCGCTGCGCGACGGCAAGCACGTCCTCTTCGAGGGCGCGCAGGCGACGCTGCTCGACCTCGACCACGGCACGTATCCGTTCGTCACGTCGTCGAACCCGGTCGCGGCGAGCGCGGCGACCGGCGTCGGGATCGGGCCGACAGCGGATCGACCGCGTCGTCGGCGTCTCGAAGGCGTACGTCACCCGCGTCGGCGAAGGGCCGTTCCCGTCGGAGATCGCAGGGCCCCGACCAGGCGCGGATGCGCGAGCTCGGCGGCGAGTACGGGACGGTGACGGGGCGCGAGCGCCGCTGCGGCTGGCTCGACCTCGTCGCCCTCCGCTACGCCGTGCGCGTGAACGGGATCGACCAGCTCGCGCTGACGAAGCTCGACGTGCTCTCCCACTTCGCCGAGCTCCCGGTCTGCGTGCGCTACCGCACGCGCGACGGCACCGAGACGCGGGACTTCCCGGCGCACCAGAGCGACTTCCACGCGGCGGAGCCCGTGCTACGAGGTGCTCAGGGCTGGCCGAGCCGCTCGACGGGTGCGTCGTCGGTCGACGAGCTGCCGAGCGCGGCGCGCGCGCTACGTCGAGTTCGTGGAGCGGGAGCTCGACGTAGAGGTGGCGCTCGTCGGCACCGGCGCGCGAACGCGCGCAGTCCTCAGCCGCTGACGCCGCGCACGGCGGCGGCGCGGCCTTCAGCACGTAGCGCCCCGTCGGGTTGCCCAGGGCCTCTTCGAAGATCGCTCGCCCGACTGCGAGCTGCTCCGGCGAGAAGGAGTCGACCGCCGGGCCGCCCGGGCCGCCGACGTGAATCGCCGGCTCCCAGAGCTCGTCGACCGTCTCGTACTCGACCGCGACTTCGAGCCGCGTCGTCTCCACGTCCGCAGACCCGCTCCTCGAACAGGCGTCGCAGCGACGCCTCGTCGCGGTAGTCGGTCGAGGGCCGCGCTCGCCGGGCACGCAGGCGCTCGGCGGATCTCGTCGAGCGCGTTCATCATCTCGACGCCGTCGACTTCCCACATGCACGTCGGCGACGACGCCACGGGCCGCGTCACCCGCGCCATCTCTCGCGCCGCGCGCGGCGCGTCGTTCAGGAAGATGACGACGAGCTGCGCGAGCACGCTGTCGAAGCGTCCGTCCTCCCACGGCAGCTCTTCGGCAGGGGCCTCACGAACGTCGCCGCGCGGGAAACGGCGCGCAGCGTCGCGGCGAAATCGGTCGACGGCTCCGCGGCGGCGACGTTCTCCGCGCCGAGGCGCTCGACGAGCTCGGCGTCAGCGCGCCCGTGCCCGCCCCGACGTCGAGCGCGCGTCTGCGGCGCGTGCACTCCGGCGAAGTCTGCGAAGGCGACGGCGAGCTGCGTCGAGTAGCGCCCCATGAACCGGTCGTACGCGTCGCTCGACCCGCTGAGCGGTCCGGTCACCCCGCGGTCACCGCGCGCGGCAAGGCGCGGCCGTCGAGCTCGAACGGCCCCTCCGGGCTGCCGAACTGCCGCAACAGCTCGTCGTGGGCGCGGCGCGCGCTGCTCGGAGTCGAGCGACGCCACCCACTGGCCGGCCAGGGACCGACGCCCTGGCCGACGCTCTGCCAGAACTCCTCGAAATCCCGGTAGCCGACGGTCACGTCGAGCGCGGCCGTCTCGACCCGGGGCCGTGCGACGCGAGCAGATCGTGGATCTCGCGCGCAGTCTCGGTAGCGGGGCGGCTCCGGGGGGTGCGCCGCGCCGATCGCCTCTGCGACTCGGTTGAGCCGCGGCGAACATCGTCGACCTCCTCGATGCCCCACATGCAGATCGCGACGCGCCGCGGGCGACGCGAGCCATCTCGCCGACCGCCGCCGGCGCGTCGGACACGAAGGCGACGACGAGCTGGGCGAGCGCCACGTCGAACACGCCCGCTCCCCAAGGAAGTGACTCGGCCGGCGCCTCCGCGACCTCGAGGTCCGGGAAACGCTGCGCGCAGAACCGCGACGAATTCGGGCGATGGATCCGCCGCGGCGACCGTGACGCCGCGGGCCACGAGCTCGGCGCGTCAGCGCGCCCGTGCCGGCGCCGACGTCGAGCACGCGCGCACCCGCCTCGACGCCGGCGAAGTCGGCGAACACCGCCGCCAGCTTCGTCGAGTAACGGCCCATGAAGTCGTCGTACGCATCGCCGTCGACACGAAGCTCACCGCGCGAGCGTATCGAGGTCGGCGTGCGTATTCACGTTGACGAGCAGTCGCTGCTCGAGCTCGATCCGCGCGGTGTCGAGCCCGTCGAGGACGGTGCGAAGGCGGAGCTCACCGGTCTCGAACGCCGGCAGCGCACGCCGGGCGATCGCGCAGGGAAGCGGCCCGTCCTGAGCGACCGCCGCGTCGCGGCACGCACCCGCGAGCAGCTGGAGGGCATCCGCGGTCAGGAGCGGCATGTCGACCGGGATGACGACCGCGAGCTCCTGCGTCGCGGCCCGGAGACCGGCGGCAATCGCAGCGACGGGCCCGGTCCCGGGATCGGACAGGCCGCCGCGGCCAACCGCAAACCGCTCGTCGCAGACCTCGCCGAGCACGCGCCACGCGCGCTCCGCGAGCGTCTCGCCGCCGTATTCGGCCAGCTCCTTCGGCGACCCGAATCGCGTGCTCGCGCCGCCGACGAGCAGGATCCCGCTCAGGCCCTGATCCGCCACGGCTCCGTGTAGACGTTGACGGAGCCGCCGCGGACGAAGCCGCAGAGCGTGATGCCGCGGTCGGTCGCGAGGTCGACCGCGAGGCTCGACGGCGCGCCGACGGCGACGAGGATCGGGCAGCCGGCGACCGCGGCCTTCTGGACGAGCTCGAACGAGAGCCGGCCGCTCACGCAGAGCACGTGCGCGGCGAGCGGCAGCAGCCCCTCCCGGAAAGCCCAGCCGACGACCTTGTCCATCGCGTTGTGGCGGCCGACGTCCTCTCGCACGCACAGCGGCTCGCCGGCGGAGGAGAAGAGTCCCGTCGCGTGCAGGCCGCCGGTCGCGTCGAATGCGGCCTGCGCCTCGCGCAGCCGGTCGGGGAGCGCCGCGACGAGCGCCTGCGGCAGCTCGAGCTCCGACTCGACGCGCGGCGCCTCGACCGCGACCGCTTCGAGCGCTCCCTTTCCGCAGACGCCGCAGGAGGACGACGTGTAGAAGCTCCGCTGGAGACGCTCTGGATCGAAGCCGGGCGCGTCGACCTCGACCGAGTTTGCGGCGAGGTCGTCGGGCAGGCGCGCGCTCTTCGGCTGCAGCCCTTCCGAGAGGCAAAAGCCGAGCGCGAGCTCCTCGTCGTGCCCCGGCGTCCGCATCGTGACCGCGACCGGCCGTCCGCCGATCCGGATCTCGAGCGGCTCCTCGACGGCGACGCGGTCGCGCTCCGTCGTGCCGGCCGGAAGCCGGAGGACGTCGACCGCCGCAGCCGAGTAAGGCGGCGCGTCCATCAGCGCCCGCAGCGTAACCGGGCTGCGGTCGGTTCCAGACGCAGGTGCCTTAGGATCGCGCGGTGCGCGTGCTGGTGGTGGGATCGGGTGGTCGCGAGCATGCGCTCGCCTGGTCGCTCTCTCACTGTCGAGCGCCTCGACGAGCTGCATGCGGCTCCCGGCAATCCCGGAATCGCTGCGCTCGCGCACTGCCACCCCGTGCGCGCGGACGACCACGCCGCGATCGTCTCTCTGGCGCGCGAGCTCCGGATCGACCTCGTCGTCGTCGGGCCCGAGGCGCCGCTCGTCGCCGGCCTCGCCGACGAGCTGCGGCATCGCGGGCATCGCGGTGTTCGGTCCGAGCGCTGCAGCAGCGCGCATCGAGGGCTCGAAGTCGTTCGCGAAGGAGGTGCTGGAGGCCGCCGGTGTCCCGACTGCGCAGGCGGTGCCCGTCGCGCGACCGCCGTGCGTCGTCAAGGTCGACGGCCTGGCCGCCGGCAAGGGAGTCTGGGTCTGCCGCACGCAGGACGAGCTCGACACCGCGCTCGGTGCTGCGCAGGCGCTCGGCCAGACGTTCCACGTCGAGGAGCTGCTCGAAGGGCCTGAGCTGTCGCTCTTCGCGGTGGCCGCGGGCGAGGTCGCCGTCGCGTTCCCGCCGGCCCGCGACTACAAGCGGATCGGCGACGGCGACACCGGCCCGAACACGGGCGGCATGGGTTCCTTCTCGCCGCTGCCCGACGCCGCCGACGACGAGGCGCTGGAGATCCTCGAGACCGTGCACCTCCCCGTGCTCCACGAGCTCGCGCGCCGCGGGTCGCCGTTCCAGGGACTCCTCTACGCGGGGTTGATGAGGACTGACGACGGGACTGCGCGTGATCGAGTTCAACTGCCGCTTCGGCGACCCTGAGACGCAGTCGCTCCTGCCTCGGCTCGAGAGCGACCTCCTGCCGCTGCTCGCCGGCGACCTGTCACAGCCGCCGAAGCTTGCGGATCGAGCGGCCGTGACGATCGTGCTCTCGGGCGGCGAGTACCCCGAGCGCGGCGACCAGGGGACGCCGATCGAAGGAGTGGAGGACGCGGAAGCGACCGGTGCCCTCGTCTTCCACGCGGGCACGGCCCTGCACGACGGACAGCTCGTCACGAACGGCGGCCGCATCCTCGACGTGGTCGGCGTCGGTGCCACGGTCGCGGAGGCGAGAACCGCGGCCTACGACGCCGCCGCGCGCATAGATTTCGCCGGCATGCACTTCCGGACGGACATCGCTGCGAATGGCTGACGGCCCGCTGGATCGGGATCCTCGTCGGCTCCGAATCCGATCGGGAGCGGATGCAGGGCGCCACGGCGATGCTCGACGAGGCGGGCGTCGGCTACGAGTTCGAGGTGCGATCGGCGCACCGCACGCCTGACGCCGTTGCGGAGTACGCGCAGAGCGCCCGCGACCGCGGCCTACGCGTGCTCATCTGCGGCGCCGGGCTGTCGGCCGCGCTGCCGGGCGCGGTGGCCGCGCACACCGACTTGCCGGTGATCGGCGTGCCGCTCCGTTCGAGCCTGAGCGTCCTCGACGGCCTCGACGCGCTCCTCGCGATCGCGCAGATGCCGCCCGGCGTGCCGGTCGCGGCGGTCGGCGTCGACAACGCAAAGAACGCCGCCGCGCTCGCGCTCCGGATCCTCCGAGCGCCTAGACGCTCACCCCGACGATGTTGGTTCCGCCGGCCGGCAAGGACGACGTGGTCGATGCCCTGCGACGAGAGCGCCTGCGCGAGAACGCGGTGAGCCTCGATCGGGCCGGAGCCCGCAGTTGCAGCTCGACGTGCCCTGCGTCATCACGCCCGCAAAGCGGACGGCGCGGTGATAGCGGCCGCGGGCGATCCGCGCGAGCTCCGCCCACTCCTGCGCCATCGCCGAGTTGTAGATCTCGGGCAGCGCCTCGGTGTTGCGGAGACCGCCGGCGACGTACCACGCCTGCTGCGCGCTCCAGATCGCGCCGACTCCACCGTCGAGCGAGCCGTAGTCGTAGAGCGTGTGCCCGTGCACCGCGGCGCGGAAGCCGTGGAAGAACTGGCGGGTCCTGCGGAACGCCGCGATCCCACGCAGGCTCGGCGTCGTCGGCCGCCGCGGCCTCGACGTGCACGGACAGGGCGTGGTTGTCGAGCTCGTGGCCGAGCTTGTTCGTCTCGCGCGCCCAGCGGACGCCGGCCACGTACGCGCTCGGAACGGACGGGTGGTAGTTGCTCGTGCCACGTGCAAGCTCGATGGAAGCTGTCGAACCCTCCGGCAGGCACGACACGTAGCCGCGCGCGTAGCCGAGCATCGCGGCCGTGATCTTGTGGTTCGTCGCGAAGCGGCCGGAGAAGACGATCGTGCCGTAGCCACCGTGCTCGTACGCCGGCTTGCCGAAGTCGAGGACGACGACGCCGCTCTCGTGCCGCTGCGCGGCGGAACAGCCCTGGCGACGAGCACCGACCGCTTCGCGGTGTGCTCGTAGATCGAGAGCGTCGTCGCGCGGAGCGGATGCAGCGGGTGCGGCTGCCGCTTAACGACATGCGGGTGCGCGGGCTTGGCCTTGGGCGCCGGCTTCGCCTTGGGCGCGGGCTTGGCCTTGGGCGCGGGCTTCGTCTTAGGCGCAGGCTTTGCGTTGGGCGGGCGCGGCTGGTTGAACGGAGACTCGCTGAACGCTTTGAGCCAGGCGCGCGGATGCGGCGCGAAGCCCGGGACGAGGCTGCCGACGGGAGCTTTGCGCTTCGCAGCCTTGGCGTGATGACTCCCGGCGTGATGCACCTTCGCGTGCTGAGCGCGGACCGCCTGGTGGTGGTGCGTCTTGGCCAGGGCGCCGCCCGCGGCGGCGAGGGCAACGGCAAAGGCAGCTGCAAGGGAAAGAACGTACCTCTTCAAAAACACCTTCCTATAGATTTCGCGGGATAAATCGGCGCCAGAGTAGCGCCGTCTTCGGCCACTCGCTGTCCCTCGTCCGAGGGACGGGGCGTCAGCGGACGAGGGCTCTAGACTGGAACCGTGATCGCCCGCTACTCCCGCCCGGCCATGGCCAGCATCTGGTCGGACGAGGGGAAGCTCGCGACGTGGCTCGAGGTCGAGCAGGCCGCGACCGCCGCCTGGGCCGAGCTGGGAGTCGTGCCCGACGACGCGGCGCGCGCGATCGCCGGCGCCACGCCGCCGAGCGCAGAGCGCGTGGCCGAGCTCGAGGCGACGCTCCACCACGACACCGCCGCGTTCGTCGACGCCGTCGCCGAGCAGCTCGGCGAGGAGGGCCGCTGGTTCCACTACGGGCTCACGTCCTCGGACGTCGTCGACACCGCGCTCTCGCTCCAGATCCGCGAGGCCGGGACGCTGATCCTCGCCGGGATCGACCAGCGCATTCGCCGTCGTCGCCGCTCGCGCCGAGGAGCACCGCGAGACGCTTCAGATCGGCCGCACGCACGGCGTCCATGCCGAGCCGACGACGTTCGGCCTGAAGCTCGCCGGCTGGGCGTTCGAGCTCGCGCGCGGCCGCGAGCGCGTCGCTCGCGCGCTCGAGGGGATCCGCGTCGGCAAGCTCTCCGGCGCCGTCGGAACGTACTCCGCGACCGACCCGGAGCTCGAGCGGATCGCGTGCGAGCGGCTCGGCCTCGAGCCGGCGCCGAGCTCGACGCAGATCCTCCAGCGCGACCGTCACGCCGAGCTGCTCACGGCGCTCGCCGTCGTCGCCTCCTCGCTCGACGCGTTCGCGCTCGAGATCCGGCACCTCGCGCGCACCGAGGTCGCGCGAGGTGCAGGAGCCGTTCGGCCGCGGCCAGAAGGGCTCGTCGGCGATGCCGCACAAGCGGAACCCGGTCGTCGCCGAGCGGATCTGCGGGCTCGCGCGCGTCGTGCGCGCGAACGCGCTCGTCGGGCTCGAGAACGTCGCGCTCTGGCACGAGCGCGACATCTCGCACTCGTCGGCCGAGCGCGTCGTGATCCCCGACGCGTTCCTCGCGCTCGACTACATGCTCGACCGCTTCACCTGGCTCGTCGACGGCCTCGTCGTGCGGCCCGAGCGCATGCGCCGCAACCTCGAGGCGAGCCACTACCTCTTCTTCAGCCAGCGCGTGCTCAACGCGCTCGTCGAGGCCGGCCTCGCGCGCGACGACGCCTACCGGCTCGTCCAGCGCGCCGCGATGCGCGCGTGGGAGGAGGAGCTCGACTTCCGCGAGCTCTGCCGCGCCGACGACGAGATCGCCTCGCGCGTCGACCTCGACGCCGACGTTCGACCTCGGCGCATACACGCGCCACGTCGACACCGTTTTCGCCCGTCTCGAAGTCACTCAAGGAGGAACCGCTACATGCCTGAGCCCAGCACTCGCGTCCGGGAAGGTCCGCGAGATCTACGTCCGATCGACGACGACGACCGCTGCTCCTCGTCGCGTCCGACCGCATCTCGACGTTCGACGTCGTCCTGCCGACCGAGATCCCCGACAAGGGCCGCGTCCTCACCGGCCTCTCCGGCTACTGGTTCACGCTGCTCGCTCCGATCGTCCCGAACCACATGCTCGCGATCCGCGACGACGGCCGGTCGATGGAGTGCCGCCGGCTCGAGATGCTGCCGATCGAGTGCGTCGTCCGCGGCTATCTCGCCGGCTCGGGCTGGAAGGACTACAAGCGCGAGCGGCGAGGTCTGCGGGCACGCGCTGCCGGAGGGCCTGCGCGAGTCGGACAAGCTGCCCGAGCCGATCTTCACGCCGGCGACGAAGGCGAACGAGGGGCACGACGAGAACATCACGCGCGAGCAGGCGGCCGAGCTCGTCGGCGAGGAGCGGTTCCGCGAGGTCGAGGAGGCGTCGCTCCGGCTCTACACGACGGCCGCCGAGCACGCGCTGCGCGCCGGGATCATCATCGCCGACACGAAGTTCGAGATGGGGATCGACGCCGACGGCAACGCTCGTGCTCGGCGACGAGGCGCTGACGCCCGACTCGTCCCGCTTCTGGCCCGGCGACACGTACGAGCCCGGGCGCGCGCAGGACAGCTTCGACAAGCAGTTCGTCCGCGACTACTGCGAGACGACCGGCTGGGACAAGACCGACCCCGGCCCGGAAATGCCGGACGACGTCGTCGCAGGTGACGCGCGCGAAGTACATCGAGGCGTTCGAGCGGCTGACGACGATCCCGTTCCCGGCGTACCTCGACGACCCGACCGTGGTGCTGGGGTGAGAGCGACGGTTCTCGTCCGGCCGAAGCCGGGCATCCTCGACCCGCAGGGCGAGGCGGTCGGCTCGGCGCTCGGCCACCTCGGCTTCGAGGTCCAGGACGCGCGGGTCGGCAAGGTGATCGACCTCGAGGTCGAGGCGGCGGACGCGGCGGAGGCCAAGGCGCAGGTGGAGCAGATGTGCGAGCGAGCTGCTCGCGAACCCGCTGATCGAGTCGTACGAGGTGGAGATCGTTGGCTAGCCCGCAGCCGAGGATCGGCGTCGATCACGTACCCGGGATCGCAGGACGACCGCGACGCGCTCTGGGCGCTCGCGGCGCTCGACGCCGAGGCGGTGCCGGTCTGGCACGAGGAGCAGCGAGCTACCGGATCTCGACGCGGTCGTGATCCCGGGCGGCTTCTCGTACGGCGACTACCTCCGCTGCGGCGCGATCGCTCGTTTTTCCCCGGCGACGGCAGCGGTGTGCGAGTTCGCCGAGGCAGGCGGGCTCGTGCTCGGGATCTGCAACGGCTTCCAGATCCTGTGCGAGGCGGGCCTGCTACCCGGCGCCCTGCTGCGGAACGAATCGCTTCGCTTCGTCTGTCGCGACGTGCCGGTCACGGTCGAGCGGAGCGACCTCGCCGTTCACTCGCCGCTGCAGCCTGGGGCAACGGCTCGTGCTGCCGGTCAAGCACGGAGACGGCCGCTACCTGCCGCCGCCGGATCTCGATCCGTCGCCAGGTCGTGCTCCGCTACGTCGACAACCCGAACGGCTCGGTCGAGGACATCGCCGGCGTCTGCAACGAGGCCGGCAACGTCATGGGCCTCATGCCGCACCCGGAGCATGCGGTCGACCCGCTCCTGGGCTCGGACGACGGCGCATTGCTTCTCGCCTCGCTCGTCGACGCCGCCCGCGACCGGGTGCTCACGGCCTACTAGCTCTCCATCCCGAGCGCCTCCGCGAGCGCCGGATGTTGCGCGAGGGCGGCCTTGAGCCGTCCGATGTCTCGTTCTCGGAGGGTCACCGGGCCGCGCGTCCCGCCGCCTGGGCCGGCGTAGGAGAAGCGGACGAGCCTCTCCCCCTTCGGGGTCTCGAGCAGCTGCACCCTCGAGGCGAACCGCTTCTGGCCGGCCTGCTGCTGGACGGTCAGCTCCTCCACGAGATCCGCAGGTCCCCACGGTGTCGCCGCCCTCGTCGCCATACCGAGGAAGCTAGCCGGGAAGGCGTGACGTGACTGTCACGTCTTCCCGGCGGGGGAGGGAACTTTCAGCCGAGCTTCGCGACGCAGGGGTCGAGGTAGACGTCGTCCACCTGCCAGTTGCCCGAGGTCGCCTGCGAGGTGACCTGCACCTGCGCGGTTGTCGTGAGGAGCGGGAGAGCAAGAGCCGAGAGGACGCGCTGCGTGGGCTGCCAACCCGAGTAACCGCCGGGCGAGAGGCTCCCGACATTGAGCACGCCCGTCAGGTTCCCCAGCAGGCCGTGGAAGAAGATCTGCACGCGGAGCGACCCGTTCGCACTCGCGCTGCGTGCGAAGAACCGGATCCACGGATCGAGCAGGTTGACCGGCAGCGAGGAGCTGAGCGCCGACGCGCCGGGACCGAGCTGGAGGGCGTGCGAGCCGGCGCCCGACACGTGCCACGGCTCGTTCGCCGTGACGACCGACGCCTTCCCGGCGAGCCTCCAGGAGACCGACCCGCTCTCGAAGCCGAGATTCGGGAACGCGCAATACGCGTCGATGTCGCCCCAGCTCTTGAACGGATAGCTCTGCGCTCCGCACGAAGGCAGAAGCGCCGCACCCGTCCGCCCGACCGAAGCCGAAGCCCCGGGGACCGTAAGCCCAGCCGCGACGAGGACCGCCGCACACACCAGCCACAGACGCCTTTTCAACCCCATTTTCCGGTACCTCACAAGCCGCAGGAACAGTGAGCGAATCGTGGGGGCAGCGCGAGGGCCCGACAATCACTCCGCCGGGGGGCATTGCTCACTCGAACGAGGGTTCCTACCTCCGCCCTCAACAACCCCCGCGCCGGTGCCGATCACTGTTCCGTGACCGAGGCAATTGCGGCATCCGGCTCCCGCACGACCGACGACGCGGTTCTGCAGCTGCAGCGCGACAGCGAGTCGCAGCATCTGGCGCGGATCGGTGTCACGGGCCTCCTCGCGACCGGCTTCGTCGTCGTCGCGCTCAGCGCCCTGTTGCTCCCGGCCCATCGGCCGCTCTCGCTCATCGCCTTGGCGAGCGCGCTGATGGCGTACGCGGTCGCCTCGCGGGTCGAGGTCGAGTTCCCGGGCTTCGTGGCCGTTCCGACGGAGGCGATCTTCGTCGTGATGTGGTTCGTCCTGCCGCTCCGAGTTCTCCCGCTCGCGGTCTGCGGAGGGATGCTGCTGGGCCGGCTTCCCGACGTCGTGCGGCGGAGGATGCCGCCCGACCGGCTCGCCCTCCCGATCGCCTCGTGCTGGTACAGCGTCGGCCCGGCGATCGTGCTCTATGCCGCGGGAGCGGACATGCCGAGCTGGCACGACGCGCCGTTCTATCTGGCGGCGATCGGTTCGCAGTTCGCCTTCGACTTCTTCTCGACGTTCGCGCTGACGCGGGCGGTCGTCCCGTTCTCGGCGTTGACGCAGCTGAGGAGCACGGCGCTCGTCTGGGGATTCGACCTCGTTCTCGCGCCGGTCGGCCTCTCGCCGCCTTCCCGGCCTATCGTCACCCGGCGGCACTCCTGCTGCTCATGCCGATGGTGCTGATCGTCGCCCTGGTCGGCCGGGAGCGGGAGGAGAAGAACAGCAAGGTGCTCGAGCTGAAGGAGGCGTACCAGGGGACGACCTATCTCCTCGGCGACATGATCGAAGCGACGACGCCTACACCGGCTCCCACAGCCGCGACGTGGTCGAGCTCGTCCTCGGTGTCGCGGGGAGGCTCGGGCCTCGATGCAGACGAACAGCGGATGGCGGAGTTCACGGCGCTGCTGCACGACGTCGGCAAGATCAGGACCCGACCGAGATCATCAAGAAGCCCGGCCCGCTCGACGACGACGAGCGCGCGCTGATGAACACCACACGATCCTCGGGCAGGAGATGCTCAGCGTGTCGGCGGCCTGCTCGGCGACGTCGGCCGTCTCGTCCGCTCCTGCCACGAGCACTGGGACGGGAGGGGCTATCCCGACGGGCTCGCCGGCGAGGAGATCTGCTCGTCGCGCGCATCGTCTGCACGCTGCGACGCCTGGAGCGCGATGACAACCGACCGCTCGTACCGGAAGGCGCTTCGCAGAAGAGGCGCGTGGAAGAAGCTCGGGGTGCGCCGGAACGCAGTTCGATCCGGGTGGTCGAGGCCTGCTCGCCGCCCTCGCTGACTAGCGAACGAGCAGGCCGAACACGAAGCCCGCGCGCGAGCGATCCCGCCGGCCCGAGCACCCAGCCCTGGAGGATCGAGCAGCAGCGTCGCAAGATGCACCGTCTCGCGGCCCCGCGCGAACCCCGCCCCGGCCATCGCGCCGACGAGCGCCTGGTTCATCGACGTGAAGAAGCCGAACGCGACCGCCGCGAGCACGACTCCCGCCTGCACGAGCTGCGCCGCCGTCGCCATCGCGCGGTCGACCTCGACGATCTCGAACGCGACGCGCCGCAGGAGCGGCTTTCCCCACGTGAGGACGCCGACTGCGATGGCCGCGCCGCCGAGCGCGCCGCCGCGAGCGGCGACGAACGTCCCGGTGCCGACGAGCGCGCCGCTCGCGTTCGAGACGTCGTTCGCGCCCATCGCGAACGCCGCGACCGCGCCCATCGCGACGAGCACGGCGCCGATCCGCGCGCCCAGCGGCAGCCGGTCGAGCACGAGCGTGAACACGAAGCCGAGGCCGATCGCCGCGACCGGCGCGGCGGCCCAGACGACGGCGAGGCGCCCGATCGCGCCCCAGCGCACCGCCCCGCCCGTCGCGAGCGTGACGCCGACGACGGAGAAGACAAGGATCTGGATCGTCGATGTCGGCATCTTGAAGCGGTTGAAGAACGTCGTCACCGCGAAGGCGACGCCGATCACGACGACCTGCTGCTTCACCGAGAGCCGGACCGGCCGTGAGCCCGGAGCCGACCCGCTTCTCCACCTCGTGGCTCGCGAGCGCCGCGCCGAGGAACGCGAGCGGCGCCATGAGGAGCAGCGCCTGCCAGGCGCCGATCGCCTCGCAGCGCGTGCGGCATGCCCATCACCGCGCCGGTGTAGTGCGCGCCGATGCTCCACGCGAAGCCGAGCGCGAGGACGATCAGGAGCGCCGTCACCGGCGCGACGCTATCTCCTTGTCGGCGCGGCTCCGACACTGTACGGTCCAGCGGCCATGGAGGATCGCGAACCGCGCGATCCGGGATACGACGACTGGTTCGACGAGCCCGAGCCGCCGACCGAGACGCAGAGCGGCCGTCAGCCGCGGCGTCTACGAGGACGCCGAGGAAGTGTGGGTGCTGCCCGAGGAGGACGACGCCCGGCCTCCTCCGGACACCGTGAGTTCGTCGTCGCCGGACGCACGCTGACGACGACGCAGGTCGGCGATCATCGCGGTCTGCCGTCCTCGCGATCTTCTTCGCGATCCTCGCGGCCGTCGGGCGTCTTCAACGGCAAGAAGGCCGCGGCACCGCCCATCACGCCGCCGGTCGACCCACGATCACGACCGACGACGCAGACCACGACGCAGACGAACACGACCTCCGCGACGCAGGCGCCGTCGCAGACGCCGCTCAAGCCCGGGCGCCCAGGGCTCGCAGGTGAAGCTTCTCCAGAAGGCTCTGCAACAGCTCGGCTACTCGCCCGGCCAGGCGGACGGCGACTACGGCCTCGGCGACGCAAGGTCGCGGTCGAGCGGTTCCAGACCGCGAAGGGGCTGGCCGAGGACGGCGCGTCGGCCCGGCAGACGCTCAACGCCTCCAGAAGGCGCTCGCCGGCTCGGGCTGAGCGCCGGCTCAGCCGGGCTTGCTCAGCCCGTTGCGCTCCTGGGGGATGAGGAGCTCGAAGCGAGCTCCGCCGGGCTGCGGGTCGTAGACGAGGTCGCCGCCGTGCGCCTGCGCGTACGCGCGGGCGATCGCGAGCCCGAGCCCGTGCCCCGTCTCGCTGCTCCGCCGCGCGCGAACCGGTCGAAGATCCGGCCCTCGAGCTCCTTCGGAACCCCCGGCCCGGCGTCCTCGACCGACGACGCGGAGATGCCGGTCGCGCTGGCTGCGCGGCGATCCGGATCGGCGGCTCGCCGTAGCGGACCGCGTTCGCGACGAGGTTCGACACGACCCGCTCGAGCACGAGCGGATCGACGACGACGGCGAGGTCGTCGGGGATGTCGAGCTCGACGCGTCCGTCGGGACAGTCGCGCCCTGCGATCGACGTCCGTCAGCGCGGCCTTCAGCACGACGGGCCTCGGCTCGACGTTGATGGCCCGAGCGTCGAGGCGCGAGAGGTCGAGCAGCTCCTCGAGCAGCCGCCGCAGGCGCTCGCCCTGCTCGACGCCGACGCGGAGCAGCTCCTCCCGCAGCTCCTCACTCAGCTCCGGCCCGCGATCGCGCAAGCGTCTTGAGGACGCCGTAGACCGACGTCGCCGGCGTCCGCAGCTCGTGCGAGGCGATGGCGACGAAGTTGAGCTTGAGCTGGTCGAGCTGGACGAGCTCCTCGTGCAGCTGGGCCCGCTCGATCGCGATCGCGACGCGCTCGGCGACGAGCTGGAGCAGCTCGACCTCGTCGCGCGTGAACTGCCGCGGCGTGAGCGTGCCGACGTGGAGGACGCCGAGCGACGCGCCCCGCGACGAGCAGCGGCACGCCGAGCATCGACTTGAGGTGCTTCTGGCGCAGGATCGGGTTGTAGACCGGGTACTCGTCGACGTCGATGATCATCGGCCGCGCCTCGGCGGCGACGCGGCCCGCGAAGCCCGCGCCGAGCGGGATCCGGACCGCCGACCTCCTCCTCGATCCCGAGCGCCGCGCGCGCGACGAGCTCGTTCGACTCCTCGTCGAGCAGGAGGACCGCGCACGTGTCGGTGCGGAGGATGTCGCGGATCCTCGGCAGGAGGACGCGCGAGCAGCTCGTTCACCTCGAGGTGCGCGAGCGCTGCGTCGGTCACCGCCTGCACGTGCTCGATCCGCTCGCGCGCGGCGCGCTCGGCCTCGAAGAGGCGCGCGTGCTCGATCGCGAGCGCGGCGCGGTCGGCCGACGAGCTGGAGCAGCTCGACCTCGTCCTCCTGGAAGGCGCGGTAGACGAGCGAGCCGACGTGGAGCACGCCGCGCACCTCGCCCTCGACGACGAGCGGGACGCCGAGCATCGACTTGATCCCCTTCTCCCGCAGGATCGGGTTGAGGACGTGCGCGTGGTCGACGTCGTCGAGGATCACCGGCTGCTTCTCGGCGGCGATCCGGCCCGCGAAGCCGCCGCCGACCGGGACGCGGACGCCTTGCTCGACCTCCTCCTCGATCCCGAGCGCGGCGCGCGCGACGAGCTCGTTCGTCTCCTCGTCGAGGAGGAGGATCGCGCACGTGTCGACGCTCGAGCATCTGGCGGGTGCGGTCGAGCAGCGCGGCGAGGAGCTCGTCGAGACGAAGATGCGCGAGGGCCGCGTCCGTGACCGACTGCAGCCGCCGGACGTGCTCCGCGGTGGAACCCTCCGGCCACACCGGCCGGTCTGCTCCCGCAAAGCGGCGGAAAGCTATGCCTGAAGCGGCGCGGTGAAGCGCGGACGAGCACGCGGCGGCGAGGGCAAGGCCCGCCGCGACCTCGGCGAGCCAGACGTCGCGATCGCTGGATCGGATCGATGGTCACGCGCCGCGCGAGCGGCTCGAGGCAGAGCGCCGCGGCCGTGACGAGCGCGCCGGCGATCGCGCGCCGCGTCCGCCACTGCTGCCCGAACCAGCCGAACAGCGGCCCGGTCACGATGCCGCCGACGAGCACGGCGCGCTCGCTGATCGAAGAAGCCACGGAGTCGCCGCCGTCGAGATGTGCGCATGCTCGACGGGGCTGAGCGTCATCACCAGTAGCCGAGGAGCGCGGCGTACGTGCACGCGAGCCCGAGGAGCGCGGCGCGCCGCGGCTCTCGCTGCGTCGCTCCGGCGACGAACGGCGAGCACGAGCCACGGCGCCGAGAGGAGGCTGATGTCCGTCGACCAGCCGACGGCCCAGACGTGCCCGGAGCCGGTCAGGCTGCCGAGGTACTGATCCCCGGCGCCGAAGGCCGCCGAGAGAACGAGTGCGAGCAGGACCCCCATCGCGCGGAGCCCAGCCTCAGCGTCCGCTGCGGTCGATCAACTCGATGCGGTAGCCGTCGGGATCCTGGACGAAGCAGATCCGGGAGCCGCCTTCGCTGACGCGATACGGCTCACGTTCGGGCTCGATGCCCTGCTCGTGCAGCGCTGCGAGCGCCTCGTCGAGGTCGTCGGCCGCGATCGCGATGTGCCCGTAGCCGGTGCCGAGCTCGTACGTGCGCCCATCGTGATTGAAGGTCAGCTCGAGCACGGACTCCTGGTCGCCGATGCCGAAGAAGTAGTTCGTCGCCTCCTTCTCGCCGTTCCGGACGATGTCCATGTCGCGCTCGAAATGGAAGCCGAGCGCCTCGTAAAAGGCGCGGCTCTTCTCCGGATCGGTGATCCGCACCATCGTGTGGAGGAAGCGGCTCACACAGGCATCGTAAAGGCGCCGACCTTCTCGGGCCTCCTCATCTCGCCGCGAGCTGCGCCAGGCTGACAAGGCTCTCGCCTGCTCTAGCTTGTCCGTGTCTCTACAAGGCAGGGACACCACCGTCGCTAGACCCCGGTACGCCCAAGGAGTCGATCTGCGCACGGATACGGTCCGCGCAGGGGAGGCAGCCCTTTCGCTCCCAGACCGCGAGGGCGTCCTCGAGTGCGTCGCGCGCCTCGTCGGTGCGGCCTCCGGTCTCGAGCACGGTTGCAAGGTCCTCGTAGCTCCACGCTTTCAGCATCGAGTTGTCCGTCTCGTCGACGGCGACTGTTACGCCCGTGCGAGCGAACACCTCCGCCTCTTCGAGCCGTCCGCGGGAGGCGAGGACGAGGGCCTCGACACCGGAGCCGAGCGAGCGCTCGACCGGACCCTGTGGAACGGATCGAGCGTGCCGTAGTAGCGGCTCGACCTCCTCGCAACGGCCGAGGTAGCAGGGGTCTCGCGCCAGAGGAAGCTCGTACGTCGCGGCAAGGGCCTCGGAGTCCGGGGACATCGTGCCGAGCAGTTCCCGAAAATGGTGGCACGCGCGCTCGCGGTCGCCCTGAATGTCCGCGACCACGGCCAGGTAGTTCGCACCCGCGGTGGGAAAGCCGCTGACCTCACGCAAGTGGTTGGCGCGTGCTTCGGCAAGCGCCCACGCCTGATCTAGTGCTTGCGGAAGGCGAGGACGGCGTTGTGGCCGCCGAAGGCGAAGCTGTTGCTCAAGGCGACGTCGAGTTGGTGGTGGCGGGCGGTGTTGGGGATGTAGTCGAGGTCGCAGGCGGGGTCGACGGTTTGGTAGTTGATGGTCGGCGGGAGGATCTGGTCGCGGATGGCCAGGATGGTGACTGCTGCTTCGATCGCTCCAGCGGCGCCGATGCAGTGGCCGGTTGCGCCTTTGATCGAGGAGATGGGAATCGAGCGGGCGGTTTCGTCGCCTAGGGCAAGCTTGATTGCTGCTGTTTCCGTTTGATCTCCCAGTCCTGTCGAGCTTGCGTGCGCGTTGATGTAGTCGACGTCGGTGGCTTCGAGGCCAGCGTCTGCGAGGGCTAGTCGCATCGCTCTCGCCTGCCCGGCGCCGGCGGAATCGGGCTCGGTGATGTGATAAGCGTCGGAGCTGACGCCGTAGCCGGCGAGTTCTGCGTAGATCGTTGCGTCGCGGCGGCGGGCATGCTCGAGCTCTTCCAACACGACAACCGCTGCGCCCTCGCCCATTACGAAGCCGTCACGGTCGACGTCGAATGGGCGGCTGGCGGCGGCTGGGTCGTCGTTGCGGCGGGAGAGGGCGCGCATGGCGGCGAAGCTGGCCATGGCCAGCGGGGTGATGCCTGCTTCGCTGCCGCCGCATAGCATGACTTCGGCGCGGCCGAGGCGGATCGCGTCATAGCCGCCGCCGATGGCCATCGCGGAAGCGGCGCAGGCGGTGCAGGGCGCAGTGACCGGCCCACGCAGGCCGAGCTCGATCGAAACCCAGCCTGCGGCCATGTTGGGCATAAACGCGGTCACCAGGCTGGGGTGGATACGAGCCCGTTTTGAGCCGAGACAGCAAGCAGCGAGGCTCGCAACACCGCCCTGTGCGGTCCCGATCGACGCTCCGATTCGGTCAGGCTCGCGCGCAATCTCCAGTCCGGCATCCGCCTCGGCCATCCGAGCGGCTGCAACCGCGAACTGGGCGAAGCGATCGGTTCGGCGCTGGACTCGCCGATCCAGCCATCGCTCGACCTCGAACCCTGCCGCTTCGCAGGCGATCCGGACCGGTAGGCCGTCCACGGCGAAGGCCGTGATCGGTGCACAGCTTCCTTCGCCTGCGAGCAAGCGGCTCCAGGTCGTGCTGAGGTCAGAGGCAAGCGGCGTGACCGCGCCCAGCCCCGTCACAGCGACCCGGCGTTCCGGTCCTCCCGCGCAGTAAGCCACCGACGGTTGCACCGTAGCCGTAGGCGGAAGAAGCGCGCTACCGTGAGATCAAGATGCCGACCTCGACCGCAGCGGAGCAAAGGCTAAGAGGGCCAGGAGCGTCGATGAGCCACGCCCGGAAGGCCGCGAACCTTGCAGGGACTGTGTTGCCGCTCCTCGGCCTCGGGATCGCGATCGCCTTGCTCTGGGATCGGATGGTCGGGTATCCGCGAGCTGACGATCCTGCGGTCGGGCTACGTCCTGGCCGGCCTGGGGATCACGGTCGGCTATCACCGGCTGTTCACCCACCGCTCCTTCCAGACCTACCGCTGCCGTCCGCTACGCCTTCGCCGTCCTCGGCCAATTTGCGGTGCAGGGCAACGTCGTCAGCCTGGGTCGCCAACCACCGCAAGCATCACCAGTTCTCCGACCGACAGCGGCGACCCGCACAGCCCGCACGCCGACTACGGCGACGGCTTCCCCGAGAGGCTAAAGGGCCTCTGGCACGCCCACACCGGTTGGTTGTTCGACGACGACGCGATGCCGACCGCAGCCGCTACGCCAAGGACCTGGTCGACGATCGCGGCCTCCGGCGTGATCGCCGGCCTGTTCGTGCCGATCGTCGCTGCTCTCGCTGCTCGTCCCCGGCTCTCGTCGGCTGGGCGTGGATCGGCGGCTGGTACGGCTTTCTCGCCGGGCTGGTCTGGGGCGGCGCCGTTCGCATCCTGCTCCTCCACCACGTGACCTGGTCGATCAACTCGATCTGCCACTACTGGGGCCGGCGGCGCTTCGCCGTGCGCGACGAGTCGCGCAACGTCTGGTGGCTCTCCTGGCTGTCCTTCGGCGAGTCCTGGCACAACAACCACCACGCCTTTCCCTCCTCAGCCTTCCACGGCCTCCGCGCGACTCGAGATCGACCCCGGCGGCTGGCTGATCCGAGCGCTCGAGCGCTGCGGGCTCGCCTGGCGTGTCGTCAGGATCCCTCCGGAACGCCAGGCCGCCAAACTGCAACAGGCGTAAACGGCTCTCGCAGCTCAACTCAACGTGTAAGGCAACCGTCGGGATCCTGGACGAAAACCGGGAGCCGCCCTCGCTGACGCGATACGGCTCGCGCTCGGGCTCGATGCCCTGCTCGTGCAGCGCTGCGAGCGCCTCGTCGAGGTCGTCGGCCGCGATCGCGATGTGCCCGTAACCGGTGCCGAGGTCGTACGTTCGGCCGTCGTGGTTGTACGTGAGCTCGAGCACGGACGCGTCGTCACCGAGCGAGAAGAAGTAGTTCGTCGCCTCCTTCTCGCCGTTGCGGACGATGTCCATGTCGCGCTCGAAGCGGAAGCCGAGGGCCTCGTAGAACGCGCGGCTCTTCGCTGGATCCGTGATCCGGACCATCGTGTGGAGAAACTCAGCCATGGCTCGAATCTAGCTCTTCCGCCAGGAGCGCGTAGAGGACCGAGTCGACCCACTCGCCGTCCTTGAGATACGCCTTCCGCTTCCGGCCCTCGCGGACGAAGCCGGCGCGCTCGGCGTGCGCGCACGCCCGCTCGTTGAAGGCGTAGATCTCGAGCTCGAGCCGGTGATAGCCGAGCTCCTCGACCAGAAGACGCTGGAACGCTCGCGCCGCCTCGTCGCCGAGCTGTCGCCGCGGAAGCGCGGATGGACGGCGAGCCGCTCGAGTCGCGCGATCCGGTTGCGCTCGTTCGCGACGTGGAAGCCGAGCATGCCCGGCCTGCTCGCCGTCCCCTTCGATCACGAAGCGGCCGAAGGCCTGCGGCTCGGCGAGCGAGCGCTCGATCTCCTCGAGCACCTCGCCGCGGCTCGTTGCGGTACGCGGCGCCGAGGAACGGACGGACGTCGTCGTCCGCCAGCAGCTCGAGCAGGAAGTCCGCGTCAGGCGGCTTCGCGCGCCTCAGCTCGACGGCCACGGAGCGAGGCTAGCCGGACGGCGCCCGTCGCCGAGGGCGACGCCGACGAGGATCAGGGCGAGCGCCGGCGAACGCGGTCGCGCCGAAGCTCTCACCGAGGAAGATCGCGCCGTAGGCGAGCGCGATCGGCGGCACGAGGTACGTCACGAGCGTCGCGTAGTTCGCGCCGGCCCGCTGGATCAGCGCGAAGAAGAGCAGATATGCGATCGCCGTGCCGACGAAGCCCAGCACGAGGATCGCCGCGATCGTCTCCGCCGTGCCACATCCCGGACGGCGCCTGAGCGACTCCGGCCGGCAGCGTCGCGATCGCAGCAACCGCGGTCGACGAGAGCGCCACGACGAGCGGCGGCGTCGTACGAAGATGGCGACCCGCGAGCAGCGTCCCGATCGCATAGCAAAGCGGCCATGCCGACGACCGCGAGCGCGGCGAGCAGCTTTCCGTGCGGCTGCGCGCCCACGAGCAGCGGCGACGCCGACGAAGCCGATCGCGAGGCCGACGAGGCGAAGGCCGCCGACCCGGGCCTCACGGAAGAACGCGAACGCGAGCGAGCGCGTTGAAGATCGGCACGGCTCCCTGGATGATCGACGCGAGGCCCGAGTCGATCCGCGTCTCTCCCCAGGAGAGGAGCCAGAACGGCAGCGCCGTGTTCACGAGCGCGACGACGACGAGCCAGCGCCAGGCCGCGCGCAGTCTCGGCGAGCGTCCTGCGGACGCCGAGGCGCGCGATCGCGATCGCGGCGAGCAGAAGCGCGGCCGAGCCGATGCGGCCGAGAACAGCGTCGACGGCGCGAGCTGCCGGTCGGCGATCTTGATCAGCATGAACGACGCGCCCCAGATGAGCGCGAGCACCGCGAGCATGACGAGTCGGCCGGCGCATCTACCTGGTGAAACGCAACGCGGCCGGGTCGGCGTGAGATTCCGCCGCGAGCCCCGGTTACACTGAATCACCTGACGGAGCTGGCCGCCCAGACGTCTCTGCACCGCGCCCTCGGTCTGACCGACTGGGAAGCGGAGCGTATCCGGGAGCTGCTCGGCCGCGATCCGAACCATTTCGAGCTCGCGGTCTTCTCGCTGCTCTGGTCGGAGCACTGCGGCTACAAGCATTCGGCGCCGCTGCTCGAAGCGGCTGCCGTCGGCCGGCGCGCGCGTCCTGCAGGGGCCCGGCGAGAACGCCGGCGTCCTCGACCTCGGCGACGGGACGGCCGTCGCGTTCAAGGTCGAGTCGCACAACCACCCGTCGGCGGTCGAGCCGTTCCAGGGAGCGGCGACCGGGATCGGCGGGATCCTCCGCGACGTGATCGCGATGGGCGCGCGGCCGATCGCGCTGCTCGACGGGCTCTGGTTCGGCGAGCCCGGCTTCCAGTTCCAGCAGGCCGTCGCCGGGAATCGGCCACTACGGCAACTGCGTCGGCGTGCCGACCGTCGGCGGGCAGACCGTCTTCGACCCCGCCTACGCCTCGAACTGCCTCGTCAACGCGATGTGCGTCGGGCTGCTCGAGGCCGACCGGCTGCGCTCGGCGAAGGCGAGCGGGGCCGGGCGGCTCGTCGTCCTCTACGGCGCGACGACCGGCCGCGACGGCATCGGCGGCGCGTCGGTGCTCGCGAGCGCGGAGCTGAGCGAGGACGACGCCGACAAGCGCCCGTCCGTCCAGGTCGGCGACCCGTTCACCGGCAAGAAGCTCATCGAGGTCTCGCTCGAGCTCGTCGGGTCCGGCTACGTCGAGTCGCTGCAGGACTGCGGCGCCGCCGGGCCTCGCCTCGGCGCTCTCCGAGATGGCCTCGGGCGACGCCGGGATCGACGTCCATCTCGACCGTGTGCCGTTGCGGGAAGAGGGCATGGAGCCGTGGGAGATCATGATCTCGGAGTCGCAGGAGCGGATGGTCGCGGTCGTGCGGCCGGAGATGCTCGACTCGGTGCGCGACGTGTGCGCCCGCTGGGAGCTGCCGTGCACGGCGATCGGCGAGGTGACCGACACCGGCGCGCTGCGGGCGTTCCACGACGGCGAGGTCGTCGGCGACATCCCGGCGCGACTCCTCACGGACGAGTGCCCGCGCTACGAGGTCGAGCAGGAGGCCGAGCATCGCGAGCCGCGGCGGGTCGAGCGCGCCGGCGTTCGACGTCCGCGAGGTGATCGAGCAGTACGACCATCTCGTCGGCTCGCGCACCGTGCGGCGGCCGGGGCTCGATGCGGCTGTGCTGCGCCTGCGCCCGTCGCTGCGCGGGCTCGCGGTCGCGCTGCAAGGGCCGGCGCCCGGCGAGACCGACGGCTTCCGCGCCGGCGTCCAGGCGACGCTCGGCGCCGCCCGCAACGTCGCGTGCGCCGGCGGCGAGCCGATCGGCCTCACGGACTGCCTCAACTTCGGCAACCCCGAGAAGCCGGCGATCGCGCACGAGCTCGCGCAGGCGATCGAGGGGATCGCGCAGGCGGCCGAGGCGCTCGGTATCCCGGTCGTCTCCGGCAACGTCTCGCTCTACAACGACGCGGACGGCGCCTCGATCCCGCCGACGCCGGTCGTCGGCTGCGTCGGGCTCGTCGCCCGACGTGCGCCGCGTGCCCGGCCGCTGGCAGAGCGGCGACGCCGTCCTCCTCGCGACCTCGCCGGATGGCTCGCTCGCGGCCGAGGCGGCGCTGATCCGCTTCCTCTGGAAGGCGGCGCCGCACCTGACCCTCTGCCACGACGTCGGCAGCGCCGGGATCGCGGCTGCGCTCGCCGAGGCCACGGCGTGGAGCGGCGGGGTCGAGGCCGACGTCGAGATCCCGGCCGACTACGACTCGCGCCGCGGCGCCGCGATCCTCGCCTGCCGGCCCGCACGGCTGAAGCGCCTTGGCTCCCGCGGCTTCGTCCAGATCGGCGTGGTGCGCTAGGTGACCCTCGCGACCTACTGTGGCGGCGCCTGGCCCGCGATCACACGTCGCGCTACGGCGTCCTCGGTCGCGTCGATAGCCTCAGCTATCGACGCTCCCTGCGTCCTTGCATCGCTTGGTGCTCGCGGCCCAGGCATCCAACAAGCAGATCGCGAGGGTCACTGATGTGCGGCGTCTTCGGGGTCTACGCGCCCGACCGCGACGTCGCGCGGCTCACGTACTTCGGCCTCTTCGCGCTCCAGCACCGCGGCCAGGAATCTGCGGGCATCGCGGTCTCGGAGAACGGCCGGCTGACCGGCCTGCGCGATCTCGGACTCGTCTCCCAGGTCTTCGACGAGCAGAAGCTCGGCGGCCTCCACGGCCAGGTCGCGATCGGCCACAACCGCTACTCGACGACCGGCTCCTCGCAGTGGGCGAACGCGCAGCCGCTCGTGCAGCACGGCCGCGCGCGCACCGTCGCTCTCGGCCACAACGGGAACCTGATCAACGTCGGCCGGCTCCGCCACGACCTGCGCGAGGACGGCGTGCCGCTGGGGACGACGTCCGACAGCGAGCTCGTCGCGGCCCTGATCGCGCAACGACGAGGCTCCACTCGAAGAGGCGGTCGCGAACGCGATGCGCCGGCTCGAGGGCGCGTACTCGATCGTCGCGCTGTCGGAGGGACGGCTGGTCGCGCTTCCGCGACGAGCACGGCTTCCGGCCGCTCGTGGTCGGGAACTCGGCACCCCGGACGACTGGGTGTTGGCCTCGGAGACGTGCGCGCTGGATCTGGTGGGCGCGGAGCTCGTCCGCGAGGTCGCGCCCGGCGAGCTCGTCGTCGCCGACGGCGACGGACTCCACTCGATGCAGGTGCTCGATCGCGCCGACGGCGGCGGCGCGCTCTGCATCTGGGAGTTCTTCTACCTCGCCCGCCCGGACAGCCGGCTCGAAGGGATCGAGGTGCACAACGCACGTGTGCGGATGGGCGAGCAGCTCGCGCGGGAGGCGCCCGTCGAGGCCGACCTCGTCCTCCCCATCCCCGACTCGGGGACGCCCGCCGCGATCGGCTTCGCCCGCGCGATCGGGCTCCCGTTCAGCGAGGGACTGATCAAGAACCGCTACGTCCAGCGCACGTTCATCCAGCCCGACCAGGAGCTGCGCCGGCAGGGGATCAAGCTGAAGTACCACCCGGTCGCCGAGGTCGCGGGCAAGCGGGTCGTCGCGGTGGACGACTCGATCGTGCGGGGCAACACCACTCGCGAGATCGTGCGGATGCTGTTCGACGCCGGCGCGGCCGAGGTGCATCTCCGCGTCTCGTCGCCGCCGGTGATCGGCCAGTGCTTCTACGGGATCGACCTCGCCGACCCCGCGGAGATGATCGCGTCGACGCGGACGATCGAGGAGGTGCGAGACCACGTCGGAGCGACCTCCCTCGCGTACCTCTCCCACGACGGGCTCGTCGCGGCGACGCGGCGACCGGCGTCGGCGCTGTGTCGCGCGTGCCTCACGGGTGACTACCCGACCGAGGTTCCCGCCGAGGCCGCAAAGCTCCGGTTCGAGCCGGCGCGGGCCTAGGAACCCGCCGGCGGCTGCCAGAGCTCGAAGCGGTTGCCCTCGGGATCGGTCGCCCAGCCGAAGCGGCCGTGCTCGTTCTCGTCAGGCCCCTCGGCCTCGACGCCCGCGGCCCGCAGCTGAGCCAGCATCGCGTCGAGGTCGCGCACGCGGTAGTTCACCATCGCCTGCCGGTCGAGCGACCCGAAGTACTCGGTGTCGTCGGGGAAGAGCGCCCAGACCGAGCGACTCTCCGCCGTCCGAGCGGAGCACGGCACCGTTCCAGGCCGCGTCTATCTCGATCCCGAGGTGCCCGGCGTACCACGCCGCGAGCGCCGCGGGATCCCGCGCACCGCAGGAAGACACCGCCGATGCCGCTGACGCGTTCCATGTAGGTGCCTTCGTACCATTGCCGACCGGTGCAGCTCTTCCACTACCACCTCGTCACGAGCCGCGTCCGCGAGGTCGAGGCGCGCTACGTCGGCAAGCTCGCGCTTCGATCTCGTCGCGCGCCACGGCCGGATCGGCGAGGAGCTCACGTCGTACGAGCCGGGTGTCGCGTGGAGCGAGCTCGACGCCATGGGCTTCAAGCTCCGCCTGACCGAGCTCGAGAAGGGAGCCGTCAACGTCGTCGTCCAGCCGGGTCAGTGGCCGACGCCGCGCGTCGACCATCTCGGCTTCGTGCTCGACGAGGACGAGTTCGACGCGGCGATCGAGCGGGCCGAGCAGAACGACCTGCGCGTGCAGGAGCACGGCGGCCGGCGGACGTTCGTCTCGACGAACGCGGGCTACCGGCTCGAGCTCCATCCGCCGCGCGAGTGGATCGACGAGCTCCTCGCGCAAGGCGACGAGCTGCAGCTGTCCGAGCTCCATCTCAAGGCCGACGACCCGACGGGGAAGGCGAAGGCGCTGGCGCAGATCCTCGACCTCGAGCGCGACGGCGACAGCGTCGAGGTCGGCGACACCGTCGTCCGGTTCGTCCGCGGCGGCCCGCAGGGCCGGCCGGAGCTCTTCGGCGAGCTGTTCGTCTAGGAGGGCGCGGCGGGACGGTGCTCGTCGCAGGGGTGCGATGGGCGTCGCGAGGCAAGGACGCAGGGAGCGCCGATAGCGGTTTTCTATCGGTGCGACCGAGGACGCCGCAGCCGGCGTAGCCGGTCGACGAGCGGAGCGAGGAGTTGCGTCGTCCAGCGCAGCCTTGAGGCCCAGCCACTGTCTCGCCGCGCCCTCCTGCAGCGGCCATAGACTCGCCGAGTGGCCGAGGAAGGACGGACGTACGATGCGGCCGGCGTTTCGCTCGCCACGGCCGAAGCGGTCGTCGACCGCCTGCGCGCGGCGGTCGAGTCGACGGGCGCGACCGGATTCGGGCAGTTCGCCGGCGCTGCATCCGCTCGGCGACGGGCCGCTTTCTCGCGGCCTCGACCGACGGCGTCGGGACGAAGCTCGATCCTCGCGCGGCAGCGCGGCGCGCTTCGCGCCTGCGGCGCCGATCTCGCGGCGCACTGCATCAACGACGTCATCACGTGCGGAGCCGAGCCGCTCGATCCTGCTCGACTACGTCGCCGCCGCGCAGCATCGATCTCGAGGAGGTCGCGGAGCTCGTCGAGGGCGCGGCCGAGGTGTGCCGCGCCGCCGGCGTCGCGCTCGTCGGAGGCGAGACGGCCGAGCTGCCCGGCATCTACCGCGAAGGAGAGCTCGACTTCGCCGGGGACGTGCGTCGGCGTCGTCGACGAGCCGCTCGACGGCTCGGCGATCGGGCCGGCGACGTCGTGGTCGGCTTCCCCGTCCGCCGGCGTGCACGCGAACGGGTTCACGCTCGTGCGCCGCGTGCTCGAGGAGGAGGACTACGACGGCGACGATCTGCTCGCGCCGACGAGGCTCTACCTCGACGACGTGCGCCGCCTGCGCGGCCGCGCGCACGCCTTCGCGCACATCACCGGCGGCGGCATCCTCGGCAACCTCGAGCGCGTCCTCCCCGCCGGGCTGCAGCGCCGAGATCGACTGGGACGCGTGGGAGCGCCCGCCGGTCTTCGAGTGGCTCGCGCGCCACGTCGAGGAGGACGAGCTGCGGCGCGTCTTCAACCTCGGCATCGGCTTCTGCGCGGTCCTGCGCGAGCCCGAGCCGGACGACCTCGTGATCGGGCGAATCGTGTGATCGGCGTGCTCGTCAGCGGCGAGGGGACGAACCTCCAGGCGCTGCTCGACGCCGGCGCTCCCGATCGCCGCCGTCGCGTCGAACAAGCCGGACGTGCGCGCGCACTCGAGCGAGCCGAGGCGGCGGGCGATCGCGACCGCCGTCTTCGCTGCGCAGGAGTACGCGAGCCGCGAGGAGCGGGACGTCGCGCTCGCCGACTGGTTCGCAGGAGCGCGGGCGTCGAGCTCGTCGTGCTGCGCCGGCTACATGCATCTGTTCCGGCAGCCCTTCTTCGACTACTACGGCGGCCGGATCGTCAACACGCACTCCGCGCCGCTGCCCGACGTTCCCGGCGCGCATCCGATCGAGGACGTGCTCGCGGCGGGCGTCGACGAGACCGCGGCGACCGTCCACTACGTCGACGAGGGCATCGACACCGGCCCCGTGATCGCGGCCGAGCGCGTTCCCGTCCTCCCGGACGACACGGTCGACACGCTGCGGAAGCGCGTGCAGGCGGCCGAGCACAGGCTGCTGCCGAAGGTGGTGAGCAAGACGACGAGTCGAGCAGCAGGGCAGTA
>CAWAXB010000037.1:0-45672 GCA_963785895.1 uncultured Actinomycetes bacterium
GTCGAAGATCTCCGGCTGCAGGATGTAGCGGCCGGTGATGATCAGGTTCGACGGCGCCTGTTCGCGCGGCGGCTTCTCCACCATGCCGGTGATCGCGAACATCTTGCCCTTGGCTCGCCGACGCCGACGACGCCGTACTGGTCGACGCGTTCCGTCGGCACCTCCTCGACGGCGATGATGTTGGCGCGCTCGCCGAGATCCTGCGCGGCGTCGATCATCTGCGCCAGGCAGCCGCGCTCGTGCTGGACCAGCACGTCGGGAAGCAGCAGCGCGAACGGCTCATTGCCGACGAGTTCGCGCGCGCACCACACCGCATGGCCAAGCCCGAGCGGCTCCTGCTGGCGGGTGAAGCTGTGGTGCCCGGCTCCGGCAGGTCCTCGCTCAGAATCGCGAGCTCCGTGCTTCTTGCGCGTTCGAGCAAGGTCATCTCCAGCTCGAACTGGCGGTCGAAATGGTCCTCGATGACGCCCTTGTTGCGGCCGGTGACGAAGATGAAATGCTCGATGCCGGCCTCGCGCGCCTCGTCGACGACATGCTGGATCAGCGGCCGGTCGACCACCGGCAGCATCTCCTTCGGCATCGCCTTGGTGGCCGGCAGGAAGCGGGTGCCGAGGCCGGCGACGGGAAAGACGGCTTTGCGGATCGGTTTCATGCGTTGACGCAGAATTGAGACTGATGGCGTTGCCGAATTCGGTCCAGCGCTGGCATGCGCAGAAGCCTGGCGCGACCGTACCTCCGGCGCGGCCGCACGGACGCTAACGGCACGCGCGGCAAGGCCAAGGACGATGCGCCAATGCGAAGACAAGCGCGACACTCATACTGGCATGATGCCGTATGTGCGACATGCGGAGCAGCTCACGCCGATCGGCGATTATCGTCCTGACGCCGGTCTCCTCGCTACTGGCGCTGCCGCGACCGCATCGCGCAGACGCGATCGACGCGCGATACTGCCTGTCCACCGTCGACCTGCCCGCTTGCGGCGGCCGCCTCCGGTCCCGACCGCCGGCGCCGGCGCGCCGAATGGAGCGGCCAGCCCGGCGCCTCCGGCCATCCGCTGATGACCGCCGACGCGATTCGCGCCGCTGCCGCCGAATTTCAGCAATTGCCTCGCCGGCTGTGGCCGGATGCGGCGCGGCGCGGCGTCTCGCGCGAAGACTTCGAGCGCCTGACCGCCGGGCTCACGCCCGATCTGCGGATCATGGATCTGCTCGACGCGCAGCCGGAATTCACCAAGTCGATCTGGGACTATCTCGATATCCTGGTGAGCGACGAGCGCATCGCGCGCGGCCGCGAGATGCTGGCGCAAACGCGCACGACGTTCGATGCGGTCGAGCGGGCCTACGGCGTCGACCGCCATATCATCGCGGCGATCTGGGGCGTCGAGTCGAACTACGGCACGCATGGGCGGCGAGCGCTCCGGTGATGCGCTCGACCGCGACGCTGGCCTGCGTCGGCCGCCGCCAGCGATTATTTCCGCGAGGAATTTCTCTCCGCGCTGGAAATCCTGCAGCGCGGCGACGTCAGGCCCGACAGTCTCGAAGGGCTCGTGGGCCGGCGCCTTCGGGCCGACGCAGTTCATGCCGACCACCTTCAAGCGCTACGCCGTCGATTTCGACGGCGACGGCCGGCGCGACGTCGTCGATTCGATTCCGGACGTCATGGCCTCGACCGCCAACAATCTGAAGAAGGACGGATGGGTCAGCGGCCAGACCTGGGGCTACGAGGTCGTCCTGCCGCAGGATTTCGATTTCCTGCTCGCCGACCGTTCGCGGCAGATGACGCTGCACGAATGGGAGAGCGCTCGGCATCAGGCGCGCCGGCGGCAAGCCATTCCCGCGTCCCGAGGACCGCGCCTATCTGCTGGTGCCGGCGGGCGCGCGGGGCCCGGCTTCCTGATGCTGCAGAATTTCCGCGTCATCATGAAATACAATCCGGCCGAGGCCTATGCGCTCGCGATCGGCCATCTCGCCGACCGTCTGCGCGGCGGCGCGCCGTTCGTGCAGGCCTGGCCGCGCGACGAACGGGTGCTCACGCTGACGGAACGCTACGAAATGCAGCAGCTGCTGGCGCGGCGCGGCTTCGACATCGGCGAGCCCGGACGGCCGGTTCGGGGCCCAGACCCGGGTCGCCATCTGCGCAGTTCCAGGCCTCGGTCGGGCTGACGCCGGACGGCTTCGCCTCGGCGGTTCCGTGCTCGACCGGCTGCGCGGCCGTGGGCGGGGGCATAAGTTGCCGCTATTCGCGCCAATGGGCCTTCGCCCTGTCGGTCCTGACCATCGGGCCAGTAAATACATGGGTGTGGCAATGTATCGCCATATTTGCCGGCTATCCGCGCGGTTCCTCGCTTGCGCTGCTCTGCCGGCGCAAGCGGCAATTCTTGGCGCCGCTTGGGCCGTCGTGCCGCGGCCCAAAGCAATATCGACGACCGCAAACGTGGGCGACTCCCGGCTGGGGCGGTGGCAGGGGGCATTGGACCGGCGCCTGGCTCCATCCCGCGCCGACAGGAACGCGAAGCGCCCGTCGATTATTCGCGCGCGCCGCCTCCGAAAAAAGAGAGAAGAAGACCGATGCCACCACCACCATCGTGGTGATGGGCGACGCCAACGCGGACTGGCTTGCCTACGGGCTTGAGGATGCCTTTTCGGAAAAGCCGGAGATCGGCGTCGTGCGCAAACACCGCACCGATTCCGGCCTGATCCACTACGATCAGCGCCGCGACAGCGAATGGCCGCAGATAGCGCGCGAGATCATCGCCGCAGAAAACCCAAATATCGTCGTCATGATGATCGGCAACAACGATCGACAGGCGATCCGCGAGAAAGTCTCGAAATGCGGCTCGCCTCCGCTGCGACCGAAGAGAAAGCAGCGACCGCGCAGCAGCGCCAACCCTAATCCTGGCGCGCCAGCGGACCGTCAGGCCCGACCCAGAACAGCAGCCACCCGAGCCATCGCAAGCTCGAGACGCGCAACATGACCCGAGCAGGCGCGGCAGGCATCCTCGGGCCGTGGGAATTCCATACCGACAAATGGGAGCTCGCCTATATCAGACGCATCGATGCACCATTGCTGCGCTCAAGAGCGCCGGGGTTCCGGTGATCTGGGTGGGTCTGCCCTCGCAGCGCGGCCCAAGGCCAGCGCCGAACTCGGCTACCTCAACGAACTTTATCGCAGCCGGGCCGAGAAGGCCGGGATCGTCTATGTCGACGTCTGGGAGGGTTTCGTCGATGAGGCCGGCAAGTACTCGCCGCAAGGACCGGATTACAAGGGCAGATCGCCGATTGCGCACTGGCGACGGCATTCATTTCACCAAGTTCGGCGCTCGCAAGCTTGCGCTTTACGTCGAGCGCGAAATCGAGCGCAGCCTGCCAGCCGGGGCATGCCCGTCGCGTTGCCTGTGCCCGCCGCAGGCGCCGCGCCACAGGCCCCCAATGCCAAACCGGGCGGTCCAGCGCAGCGGCCGGCGGCCGGGCCGGTGGTGCCGCTGACCGCGATGCAGGGCAGGCGCCGGAGGAGTTTGATCGGCGGCGGCCGCGCGGGGGGGCGGGTCCGCCGGGCGACGCAACCGCCTCGCGCGTGGTGGGCAAAGGCGAGGCCGCCGCCGCGCCGAGCGGACGGGCCGACGATTTCAGTTGGCCGCGCGGCACGCGCAAGGCTCCGCCGCCTGATTCCGACGCGGCGGCCTTGGCTGCGCCGGAACCGACACCAGATCATTCACGGCGAAACCGGCCCAGCCGCCCTCCGGACCGCGCACCTCGACCGCTGACTCCGATCCGGCAAACGCCGCCTCCGAGCAGAAGCCGGCCAAGCGCCGGCCGCGCCGCCCCAATCCTAATGCGCAATCGCCCTTCGTCTTTCCCAATTTCTTTCGCTGATTTGTCACAGCGCACCTTCCCCGGCGCATCGCATTGGGGCCGGAACTTAAGGCCAACCTATGCCCCGCAGGGCTATCCATCCCAAAGCCGCGGCTCGGTTCCCCGCGGCATTCCGCGCAATGCTCCGTTTTCCGACCCGAACAGTCCGGAAGCCACCGGAGGTGGTAGCATCGGATACAATCGAGGCCTCCCGCACAACGAATGAGCTTCGCCGCCACCCCCCGCCGAACCGAAACGCCCCGGATATGGCTCACCGTCACATTCTGGCGCACCAGGTTCCCGGCACGATGATCCAGTTCACCGTGTGATGAGAACCTAATGCCTAGCGCTTTCGGCCTGTGGGGCGACAGTCTCGACCATCTCGTCCATTTGCTGGTGGCATTCGTCCTTGCGGTGCCGATCGGATGGCATCGAGCGCGCGAGGAACAAGGCGCAGGTTTGCGCACCTTCCCCCGTGTTGCCATAGCGAGTTGCGGCTTGGTGCAGACCGCGATTTCCGTGTTCGGCGCCAATGCTACCGTGAACGCAAATATCATGCAGGGCGTGGTCACCGGCATCGGTTTCATCGGTGCGGAGGAATCATCAGACAAGGTGATGCCACCACGGGTCACGCGACCGCGGCAAGCATTTGGACCGTCGGCATCATGGGTGCTGCGGTCGGGATGGGTATTACGACATTGAAATCATTCTGACTGTGGCGAACCTCGCGGTCCTCATGCTGCGCATGCGGTCATGGGGTGGTTGATCAGCGCGATGAAGCGGCGCTGCGATTTCTATAGTCTTGGAATTTGAGACCCACGCCTGCGGGATGCCCTCTTGCGGGGCCGAGACGGGTCAATTCCGGCACCAGAGTCTCTTGCCGTTAGGACACAGCTCAACAGAAAATTCCTGTCAGGGTTCCGTAGGCGAGAAGTCGCGGCACAAGTTTTTGAATGCCCGCGCTCCGTCGGTTTGATCAGCAAATTCAGTGCTTTTGTGCTGCTGCGTGCGAGTGCCGGCTCGTCAACGGCTCGCGGTCGCGACGAATTCGTGGTACGCGAACGCTACGCAGACGAGGCGCCACGCGTCGTCGTACTCTGCGATCGCCGACCCTCGATGGCGCTCTACCCGCCGCCGTTTCGGTGGCTGTCGAAACCGGACGTCGTTCGTTCCGCCAGCGAGCTGATCGTCGCCAGCGCGGAGGCTGAGCACGCCGCCGTCGCCTACCTTGACTATGCGGGCTGCGACGAGCGCGGCGGCGAGCCGTATTGGCTCGCACCGACCGGGCGCGCGACCTGGCAATCGATCGAAACCCGCCAAGCCGGTGCCAGCCGCTACGACGCCCCGGACGATGGGATCGCGCAAGGGCTCGACTACCTCGCGCGCTTCCGCAGCAAACTTCAGTCCGGCACATTTGTCTTCGTTATCTCCGACTTTCTGGGCACGCCGATCCCGGAGTCCGTCTGGCTGACGGCGTCCGCGCGCCGCTGGGAGGTCGTACCGGTGGTCGTCCAGGACCGACCTGGGAGCAGAGCTTTCCACTCGTCAACTCGGTCGTGCTCCCCTTCACCGATCCGGGGCGCGAGCAGCAGCTTCAGGTTCGGCTGTCGCGCCGCGACGCGCGCAGCCGGCGGCAGGCGAACAGGCGGCGTCGCGACGAACTGCTCACGAGCTTCGCCTCACACGGGCTCGACCCGGTGCTGCTCGAGGAGACGAGCCGCTCCGCAGCCGTCGATCGGGCATTCATCGACTGGGCGGCTCGACGACGCGATCTGCGCCGCCGCCGATGAGCGCGCGGTCTGGAGTCACCGCCGCCGCCCCGGTCCTCGGCGCCGCCGCGGCGACGATCGCGATCATCGGGATGGGCCTCGGCTGGTGGAATGGGACATCGCCCGGAGGTGTACCCGCCCGCCCGCTGGCGGTCCGGACATCGCTCGCTCCGAGCCCGGCATTCTTCGGCGACGCGACCGTCGCGGAAATCGCCGTCAACCTCGACACGAGCGTCGTCGCCGCGGGCAGCGTGCGCCTCGAGGCGGATTTTGCCCCCTACCTCCAGACGGGTCAGCCGCTCGTCAGACGAAGCCGACGTCGGCCGGGAGGAGACGGTGACCTACCGCTACACGCTCCAGTGTGTGACGGATGCCTGCCTGCCGCCCGTCGGCGGTGCGCGGCCGGTACAGCTTGCACCCGTCGTCGTGAGGGCCACGAGCGGCGGCGGCCGGCTCGCGCTCACCGGATCGTGGCCGCTGGTTGCGTCGGTGTCGTCGCGGCTGCAGCGCGCGGACGTCTCCAGCGTCACGCCGCGCTTCCGCCACCCGGCCAAGCTGTCGCCGGCAGACTTCGGCGTCTCGCCCACGGTGCTCGCCGGCCTACTTACTGCCGCCGGCCGGGTTGCTGGCGGCGGCCGCATTCCTGATCCTCGCCCTCGAGCTCGCGGCGCTCAGTACACGCAGACGCGGCCGCACGACCTCGTGGCCGACGCCACTCGCGCGTGCGCTTGCCCTCACGCGCCAGGCGGCCGGCAGGAGCGACGCCGCAAACCGGCGGAAGGCGCTCGGTCTCCTTGCCGAGACGCTCGCCGCCGAGGGCGCGCTGCCGCTCGCGGACGCGACCGGGAGCGCCGCCTGGTCGCAGGAGCCGCCCTCGCCGGTGCGTGCCCTCGAGCTCGCCGAACAGGCGGGAGACGGCTGGGGCTGAGACGTGAGAGGGATCCCGTACACGGGTGTCGGCGAGCTCGAACGGATTGCCGCCCGGACAGCATTCGTCAGGGTCGCCCTCGCGGTCACCCTGGCTGCGCTCGTCGTCGCCACGGCCGCCGCTGCGCGACACTCGCGCACCGGCGCGCAACCGTTCTGCCACCCCGCTCCGGAGGCGTCGTCGTGCTCGACCTCTCAGCGAGCATCGCCTCGGACACGTACTCGAGGATCCGCAGGACGCTTCAGGAGCTGGTGACGCGAGGCGGTCGCTACGGCCTCGTCGTCTTCTCGAGCGACGCCTATCTGGCGCTCCCGCCCGGCACACCGGCCTCGGCGCTGGAGCCGGGCATCCGCTACTTCACGCTGCCCGCCAAGGTCGCACCCGGCGAGCAGCCAAACTTCCCGAAGAATCCATGGAGCTCGACGTTCACAAGCGGAACGCGGATCTCGGCCGGGCTCGAGCTCGCCCGCCAGGTCGAGGTGGCGAACGGCGCCCACCAGCCCGCGGTTGTCCTGGTCAGCGACCTCGCGGATGACCCCGAGCGACCTGCAGCGTCTGAACGCCGTGCTCGGCGAGTACGCGGCCGGCCGGATCCGTCTGCGCGTGATCGCCCTCAACGCCACGCCGAGCGACGAAGCTCGCTTCGCCGGCCTGATCGGCACCGCAACGGCGATCATTCCCGCAGGCCTCTACGGCGAGAGCACAGCCACGGCCCGCCCACCGCACGCGAGCTTCCCGACCTGGCTGGATCGTCTTCGCGATCGCCGTCTCGCTCGCGCTCGGGATCTACGAGCTGAGGTCGGCGAGCCTGAGCTGGCGACCGGCCCGTTGGGGGGCATCGATGGGGGCCTCCGGCTGGCGTGCGTCGCTCGCGCTACTCGCTGCGGCGGTGTTCGCCGCACTACTGGCGGCGGACCTCCGCAGCTGGCGCGACGCCGTCCAATAGGGTGACCTCCGCTTCGTTCAGCGGCACGCAAACGTGAGCTGGACCGCGTCGACCGCACTGCCTTCGATCCGGCGCTGCCGGATCCTCGGCCTCTCGGGCGAGCTCGCATTCCGGCGCGCGGCGCAGGCCTTCGACCCCGTCGAGGCGGCCGGGAAGGCGTCGACAACGGCTCTCGGAGTCGCAGGCTCGCGGCGACCTCGAGACGTGCTCGACACGTCTCGCGGGGGCTCCGACCGGCGGCAGAACTCCGAGGCGGACAACCTGCTCGGGATCCTCGCGTTCGCAGACTCGCGGAAGACAGGGACCAAGGGCCGGCCCCGGTCGAGCGGAGCGTCTCCGACTTCCAGGCCGCGGTCCAACTCGACCCGGGAAATGACGATGCCAAACGCAATCTGGAGCTGCTGCTCCGTGAGCTCGTCGCGCGTGGTGTTCGCCCAGGCTCGAACGGGTCGAGCGGCGGGCCGGGCAAGGGCCACAAGGGCGCCGGGGGCGGCCTGCCCGGTAGCGGCTACTAGTGCACGCGGCGATCGTCTTCCTGACGCCACTCGGCGGGCTCGTCGCCCTGGCGGTCGTGTTTCCGCTGGCCGCGGCCGCGCTCGCCACCCGGCGAGTCCGAGGGGCCCGCGAGCTGCTCGGCCTGCCCGCGCCTGCGGTGGCCAGCCGGCTGCCACAGCTGCTCGTCCTCGTGGCGGTGCCCACGCTCCTCGGGCTCGCGGCCACTCAGCCGGCGCTCCGCTCGCAGACGAGCGCGCGCGTGCGCACCGATGCCCAGGCGTTCTTCGTCCTCGACAACTCGCGCTCGATGCTGGCGGCCCAGGCTCCCGGCGCCCCCACGAGGTTCGCGCGCGCAAAACAGGCGGCGATTGCCATGCGCGCCGCGATCCCCGACGTCCCGGCGGGCGTCGCGACGCTCACCGACCGCGTGCTGCCAAACCTGCTTCCCAACCCCGATCCCGCCGTCCTCGACGGCACGGTCGAGCGTGCGGTCGCAGTCGGGCAGCCGCCGCCTCAGGAAACCGGCGTCACCGCGACCACCCTGGCTGCGCTCGGCGCGCTCGGCACCGCAAACTTCTTCCCTGCGACCGTGACGCGGCGACTCGTCGTCGTCTTGACCGACGGCGAGAGCCGTCCCTTCGACGTCCGGCAGGTCGCCCGTGCTCTGGCCGCCGGCCCCGGGATCCACCTCGTGCTCGTTCACGTGTGGGCGCCCGGTGAAGCCGTGTATGACCAGGGCCGGCTCGAGCAGGGGTACCACGAGGCCCCGGCGAGCGGCGAGGCGCTGGACTCGCTGGCGGTAGCGACCGGCGGAGCCGCCTTCGGCGAGCAGGCGCTCGGAGCCGCGATTAGGACGGCAAAAGCCGATCTCGGAACAGGGCCAACGGTCGTCCAGGGCCGGGACGTTCAGACGCGAACGCTCGCACCGTATGTCGCCCTGGTGGCGCTGCTGCCGCTGTTCCTCCTCGTCAAGCAGCGCTGGCCTCGCTCGCGTCGGCGCGTCCCTGCGGACGACGATCGCTCGGCCAAAGGCGAAGGCTAAACTGAGGCGTGGCTCGTACGTGAAGCGTCTGCAGCTTCCCAGCTCGATCTTCGCGACGGTGTTGGCGCTGGTGGCACTCGCCGGCTGCGGCGGCGGGAACACGGATCCGCTGCACACCGTTCGCAATGCGGCCACGAACACACTGTCGCTGACAGCGCAGTCGACGATGACGTTGAACGACCCACCGCTTTTTGGCGGACGTTCCGGCACGATTGTCGGCAGAGCGGAGTTCTCGTTTCCCAAGGGACTTGGGTATGAGGCGCTCCAAGTTCCCGCACTCGGCCGGCGGCCGTCCGGGACCGCGTATTTCGTCTTCTTGCCGACGAAGCTGTGGATCAAGCCGGTTGTGAATACTGCGCTCCCGGAGGGCGATCTCTGGATCTCTGCGGAGTTCGCCGACTCACACTCGGCAGGATCGACGACACCGTCGCTTGCCCTCGCGCTGGAGAGCATGAATCCGCAGCTGCTGCTCGCGGAGATCGTCGGGGGGGCGGTCTCCGCATCCTCCTCGGGCGGGCGGGTGATCGATCACGTGCCGTTCACCGAGTACGTCGTGTCGGTCGACCTGGCGCGGGCGCTCGCAGCGGCGGGCAAGACCGGAGCCCTTCGGATCGCGATGCAGCAGGAGCTCGCCGCGCTCCGCGCCAACCGAGGCATGCGCACAGGCCCGGCGCTGGTGCGGATCGTGGTCAGAGTCGACGGGGCAGGTCGCCTCGCACAACTGCAAGCATCTCTACCAGGCTCGAAGCTGGGCACCGTTCGGATCGCGCTGTGGAAATTCGGCAGCACGATCCCGCTGAGCCTGCCACTCACCTCGCAGACCGTGGATATCGCAGCGCTTCGGCGCTCACACGGGCCCGTCCAAGCGCCCTGGGTGTTCACCGGGATGATCCCGCCCGGCTAGACCAGCCCGGCTTGCCGGATCAGGCGAGCGGCGAGCTCGCCGTTGCCGAGCGAGGTGACGCTGAGCGAGGTAGGGCCGATCCTTACGAGCGATGGCAGCACGCCGTTGGGCGCGACGTCGGAGCGGATCGGGTATTCGAAGTCATCGCTTGCCGTGATGATCTTCTGGCCGCGCTTGCTGACGAGAAAGGCGATGAACCGTTGGGCGTCCTTCGACTGCTTACTCGACTTGAGCATCGCAGCCCCGGAGATGTTGATGACCGACCCAACATCGTCGGTCGAGAAGTAGTAGAGCTCACTGTGCATCGCCTTCTTGCCGAGCTCAAGCTGCAGGCGGTACCAGTAGTACTGGTTGATCACGCCGCTCCGCACGTCGCCTCGGTTGACGGCAGCGACGACTGCTTCCTCATCCTGATAGGTCCGGGCGTTGCGCTTGAGGCCGGCGAGCCAGGTGCGTGCCGCCGCCTCTCCGTGCGTGGCGATCACGGCCCCGACGAGCGGCGGGAAGTCGGAATCCGTCGGAGCAATCGCGACCTTCCCCTTCCACTGCGGCCGGGCGAAATCGAGAATCGACACAGGAAGCTGCGTCCGCGGCAGAAGCGCGGGGTCGTAGACGAGACTGCTGACCCGCAGCGCCATGCCGACCCAGTTCCCCGTTGGGGACTTGTCGCCGGCAGTCACCACGTCGAGGATGGATTGCGGTAGCTGGGCGAGGAGCCCACGCCGCTGCAGCTCCATCAGCTCGGGGGAGTTCTCCGAGATGTAGACGTCGGCCGGCGAGCCGTGGCCCTCCTGAATGATCTGGTCGGCCAGGACGGCAGAGTCGTTCGTCCGGATCTGCACCTTGACCCCGCTCTCCTGCTCGAACGCGGCGGCGAGCGCACGTGTGAGCTCGGTGTGCTGGCCGTTGTAGAGGGTGATCGAAGAGTGCCCTGAGCTTCCTCCACAGCCCCCGAGGAGTGCTGCGCAGCAGGCGGCAAACGCGATCAGCGCACCGGCGCGCAGCGCCCGGCCGCCCGCTCCGTAGCTCACGTTCACCGCTCCTGTGACGGGTAGACCGCTACAGGCCCGGCGACCGCAACGCCGACGACTTCGCCGGCGTCAGGGACGGCAGTGTCGAACGTCCGAGCCGAGATGGGAGTTCGAGCATCGTCGCGGAGCCGTAGCTGCACGACACTGTCCGGGCCGTAGTAGTGATGGCCGATCACGTCTGCGAGAACGGTCTCTCCGGCTCCGGCGAGCCCGCCCGATGTACGCGCAAGGTGGATCTGCTCAGGCCGGACCATCACCTCCACTCTGCCGATAAGAGCGGAGCTCAAGGTGGGGAGGCGTCCGAGCACGCATTCGACGAGCCCCGAACGAGCGTGCCCGGGAACGACAACGGCGTCACCGACGAAGCGTGCGACATCGAGATCGACCGGGGCACGGTAGAGGACGGTCGGCGTCGCCGTCTGGGCGAGTCGTCCCGAGCGCAGCACTGCGACCTCGCGCCCCATCGACAGAGCCTCGGCCTGATCGTGGGTGACGAGCACCGCAGTCGCGCCTTCTGCGGCCAGCGCTCTCGTGACCGCCGCGCGCGTCTCGGCCCGCAGGTGCGCGTCGAGTCCGGAGAATGGCTCGTCCAGAAGAACGATCCGCGGCTTCGGCGCGAGCGCTCTTGCGAGTCCGACGCGGCGCTGCTCTCCTCCGGAGAGTTCGTGCGGGCGCCTACCGGCGTAGTCCGATCCGAGCCCGACGAGATCAAGCGCCTCGCTCGTCCGCAACCCCTTCTTGCGCTCGCCGCGGGGAAGGCCGAATGCGACGTTCTCGGCAACAGTCAGATGCGGGAACAACGCTCCCTCCTGGGCGACGTAGCCGATCGCCCGCTTGTCGGGCGCGATCTGCACTCCGCCCGCAGCGGCAACAACGCTTCCGTCGACCGCGATCGTCCCGCGGTCGGGTGTGATGAAACCGATGATCAGGCGCAGCAACGTCGTCTTGCCACTTCCCGACGCGCCCAGGATCGCGGTGAGCGTTCCCTCCGGGACGACGAGGTCGACCTCGTCGAGGACAGGGCGTGCCCGGTAGGACTTGGCGAGCGACGAGCAGCGCAGTTCAGCCACGATCGCCGTCCGTAAATGCGCGCATTGTTCCAAAACGGCTCATGAGCACGTAGGCGGAGGCCATTGCCAGCACGATCAGGACAGCCGCGAACGGAGCGGCGCTCGCAAACGCGACGGTTCCGCTGTTGGCCTGGAATTCGGTGCCGAGCGTGTAGAGATTCAGCGGGAGCAGCACCTGCGCGGTCGCCAGGTCACCGAGGGAAAATGCGAAGACGAGCACGATCGCGGCCAGCGCGCCGGGGCGCGCAAGCGGCATCGTCACCCGACGGAAGGTCGCGAACGGGCCGGCGCCGAGCGCGCGCGAGGAGTCCTCGAGGGCGGGCTCGATCTGTCCCAACGTCGCTCGCATCGCGACGACAGCAAATGGCACGAACAGAATCGCCTCGGCGAACACGATCAACGCGAAGCTCCCGTAGACGAACCGCGCGTAGTGAACGGCTCCGTATGAAAGAGCGATCGCCCCGACGAGATCGGGCAGTGCGAAAGAGAGGTAGGTCGAGCGTTCGACAAGCCTCGAAAAACGCCCACCGTGCCGGACCGCGAGCAACGCGACCGGCAGCGCCAGGAGCAGCGCCACCAGGGCGGAGCAGACACCGAGGAGAACCGTCGTGCGACTGGCGGGCCAGAGAAACTGCAGATTCCCCGTCGCGGTCGAGAGCGCGGCGCTGCTGCTTTCCGTAAACCAGCGGATGAGCATGCCGACGGGGATGCCAACGCCAACTGCAACGACGGCCGCAAGGCACGCCAACACCGGCAAAGCCCAGCGGCCAAGCTCATAGCGGACGGGGGCCCTCCGAGCGCCGCGGCTGACCCTGGTGTAGTTCGCGTCCCCCCGCAGTCGCGCTTCGCCGAACAGAACCACGAGGCAGAGGACGATCGAGAAGAACGACAGCGCGGCGGCACCAGACGTGCTGAATCCCAAACGGTACTGCGCATAGACGTCCAGCGAGAACGTCTGGAACTTGAGCGCGACGAAGGCATCGAACTCGACGAGCGCGTCGAGTGCCACGAGCAGCAAACCGCCGAGCAGAGCCGGGCGAAGCTGCGGCAGGATGACACGGAAGAAGACCTGACGCGGGTTGAGCCCGAGCGAGCGTGCCGAATCCTCGAGCGCCTGATCCAGTCCGCGCAGCGAGACGGCAACCAGTAAGAAGACAATCGGGTAGTAGGAAAACGCGATGATTCCCGCCGCACCGACGAACCCCTGGAGCGCGACGCCCAGCGTCGCCCACGCATAGCTCGTGACGAAGAGCGGCACTGTGAGGGGGGCGACCAGCAGCAGTGCCCAGAGCCGCCGGCCGGGAAGCCGCGTCCGTTCGACGAACCAGGCTGCACCGACACCGATCACGCCGCAGATGGGCGTCGCGATGGCCGACACCAAGACGGTATTGAGCAGCAGCCTGCGCGACGAAGATGCGCCGAGGGCGTCCGCGATTGCGGAGGTCCCGCCCTGGAACGCCTGGAAGGCGATGATCACGATCGGCAGAACGACCAGGATCGCGACGATGGCGCACACCGCGAACAGGCCAGGCGAGATGTCACCTCGACGTCGTGATCATGCGAGCCACGCTCACCACTCAGCGCCTCGAGTTACGTGAACGACGCCCTGCAAATGCAGAGAGGCGGTGGCACCGTTTGCACGGTGCCACCGCCTCATGCACTTGAGTCCGACTACGAGAGTGCGAACGTGTAGACGTAGTCGCCGCGAACGCGCCGCGGATCGAGGAGACCGTACGGGCGTGTGACGTCGTTGTGAGACGCGCCACCCACTTCGACCGTGACGTACTCCTTGCCGTTGACGCTGTAGACGATCGGTGCAGATGCCACCGGGTACGGCATCGGCGCCGACTTCCAGAGCTCCGCGCCCGTCTTCGTGTCGACTGCCTCGAGGTAGCCGTCGCCCTTCGACCCGTCACCGGTGCCGAAGTGGCCGACGAACGTCACTCCGCCGGCGGTGTTCGCCGTGCCGGAGTAGCAGATTGCCGGCCAGTGCTGGTGGAACGTGAACTTGCCGGTCTCGACGTTGAGCGACGTGAAGTTGCCCGAGTTGCTGATCGGCGTGGAGCCGTCAGCGACGCCGAGGCGGTTCGCACCGAGGCCACCGAACGTGCTCGGGATCTGCGAGGCGGCCGGGATCGCCTCCATCGCCGTTGCCCGACCGGTGACGCCGCAGGTGATCATCGAGTGGGTCTGCGGGCTGTAGGAGCTCGCGGGCCAGTCCATCATCTCGAACGGCATGACGGTGTACTGCGTCGTGTCGTAGGGGGTGTAGGCGCACCCGATCTTGAACGGCTTGCCGTCAGGCGCGGTCGCCGTGGCGTACGGGACGCCGGCGCTCGTGACCGCCGTCGGCGTCGTGCACGGGATCCCGTCCTTGCCGATCGGGTTGAACAGGACGTCCTTCGTCGCCGGGACCGGCTGCGTCGGCCAGGTGTTGATGCCGGGCTGCTTGCTCTGCGGAACCGGCGTCTCCTTGACCGGGATCAGCGGCTTGCCGGTCTCGCGGTCGAGCACGAAGGTCATGCCGACCTTGTTGACGTAGGAGACGGCAGGACGCGTGACGCAGTCTTGCCGTTGACCTTGAACTTGCCGGTGAACATGACACCGTTGTTCGGCAGGTCGGAGTCCCACAGGTCGTGGTGCACCTGCTGGAAGTACCACTTCAGCTGACCCGTGTAGAGGTCGAGCGCGACGATCGAGTCGGTGTAGAGGTTCGTGCCCGGGCCGCGCGAGTTCCACGGCTCAGGGTTGCCGGTGCCGACGATCAGCTCGCTGCGAGAGGTGTCGACGATCGGGGACTCCCAGAACGAGCCGCCACCGTAGAGGGTGCTGCCGTTGCCGCCCTTGCCGTTGTTCGTCCAGGTCTTGTACCCGGGCTGACCGGGCGACGGGATCGGGCTCCACGACCAGATGCGTGCGCCGTTCGCGGCCCTGAAGGCCTGGATCGACGGGCTGTTGCCGCCGCTGTCGCCCGAGCCGTCACCGGCGAGAACCATGCCGTTGACGTAGATCGGGGCGCTGGAGATCTTCGCGTTGTTCTTGTACGACCCGACCGAGGTCTCCCAGACCTCCTGGCCGGTGGTCTGGTCAAGCGCGATCAGGCGGCCGTCCTGCAGCCCGAAGAAGACCTTGCCCTCGCCGACCGCGACGCCCGGCATACGGCCACCGCTGCCGGGGGTGAAGGCGCGCCCGTTGTTGAGGGTCTCGCCCGCGTACGAGGGCGTATAGGTCCAGATGATGTTGCCGGTCGCCGCGTCGATCGCGAAGACCTCGCCGAGCGGAGCGGCGATCGTGTAGAGCACGCCGTCAACTGCGACCGGGTTCGACTCCATCGAACCGCAGTTGGTCGGGTTGTTGGTCGCCCCGCGCGGTGCGCCCGGGATCACCGGGTCGCCGGCGATGATCCGACGCCGTGCAGGTGCCGAGGCTCATCTGCCAGACCTGCTTGAGGGAGCTGACGTTCGACGTCGTGATCTGGTTCAGCGACGAGTAGCGATTGCCGTTCAGGCTCCCGTAGTACTCGAGCCAGTTGTCCCCGGCAGGAGCGCTCAACTGCGCAGCTGTCCAGGGAGGTGACGGGGTGATCGTCTTGGTCACCGCGCGATGCGAGGACGCGGCGGTCGTCACGATTCCAAACGCCACCACGCAGCGTCAGTACGGCTACCCCTGTTGGCCAACGAAAGCGATGCAATCGAGTTCCTCCCCTGTTGCGCGATGCCCGCGGGAGCCGTTAGGAGCGCCGCAGAGCGAGGTCTGCGAGCGACGGCTCTAGAGCTGCCCGGCGAGTTTGCGAGATTGTTGTGCGCGAAAGCTATACTCCTCGGTCCCGGACGAGGTCAACACCGCGCCTCGTCGAAGAGGTTCCGCGCGCGCGGGGTCGAGTCCGTTGCCCGGCGTGAACGGGATAGGCTTCGCGGTCATGCGCCGAGCATCCCTCTCGATCGTTCCGCTCGCTGTGGCGGTCGGCCTCTCTGGCGTGGCGCTCGCGGCGACCCACTCGGCGCCGCGTTCGAGTTGCAAGATCGCTCCGAAGCACGCATGGACATCCTGCCCGCACGCCAACCTGGCCGGACGGAACCTTGCGCACGCCGATCTGCGCAACGCCAACCTGGCGGGGGCCAACCTGACCGGCGCCAACGCTCACTCAAGCCAACCTGGCCACCGCCAACCTTGCGCGCGCGAAGCTCACTCGGGCCCGCCTGGACAACGCGAACCTCGCCTTTGCGAACCTCGCCGGAGCCGCCTCGACCGAGGCGAACCTCTCACGCGCGACTCTGAACAGTGCGAACCTCGCCCACGCGAACCTCTCTGGAGCCAACCTGAGCCGCGCGAATCTCGTGGGTGCAAGCCTGGTCGGCGCAAACCTCGCGCACGCAAACCTGGCACTCGCGAATCTGGACGGTGCAAACCTCGAGGGCGCCAATCTCACGGGCGCGAACCTCAACACGGCCGCGCTGGTCGGGACGAACTTCAGCCATGCAAACCTGACTCGGGCCACGCTCGTGAATGCGACCTTGAACGGCTCGTATCTGATCGGAGCGAATCTTTCCGTGCGAGACCTGCTCGGCGTGACGGTGATGGGGGCAGATCTCTCGAAGGCAACGCTCGCCGGCGCGAAGCTCGGCAACACCGCCTGGAATGGCAGCATCTGCCCGAACGGGCGGAAGGCGAAGACTCGCTGCTGAGTCTCCCACCCGCCCTGCGGTAGAATTCGGCGTATGCGCAGGAAGAAGCTTGCCGGCGCCGTGACAGCAGCGACCGCAGTCTCACTCGTGGTCGCCGCGCCCGGCCTCACCCGTCCCCAGACGACAAATGCGCCGGCGATCCTGACGATCAAGGTGACGATCACCGACCACTCGGTCACCGTGAAGCCCAACTCTGCCGCGCGCGGGACGAACTGCATCTTCGTCCTCACCAACCGCGGCAAGAAGGCCCAGCGGTGGGTGCTCGGGAGCACCAAACGCGGAAAAGGAAAAAAGATCGGCTTCGCGAGCACGCTGAAGCCCGACCAGCAGAAGACGATCGTCATGTTTCTCGACTACCGCGGCTCGCTTCCGTACTCCAGCTCCGCGGCCGGTGGCCGCGCGCTGAAGGGCACCTTCAGGATCCGCTGAGAGTCTGGCGAGAAGCGTGCTACGGCTGCCAGGCCGGGGCCGCTGCGACAGTGGCGTAGTTGGCGCCGATCGAGAGTGTCTTCGACCGGCCGTTAGCGATCGTCCAGAGCTGGAGCTTGTTGTTCTGCGCGACGAAGGCAAGCTGCTTCCCGTCGGGCGAGACGTCGCCGGCCCGATATTCTCGCTGACCAACCGCGGTTTCTTGTTCTTCGTGAGAAGGTTTTCCTTGTAGAGCGCGAACCGCTGGCATGGCCGCCTCGCCGCACTCCTTGTCTCCCGGTTCCGGGGAGCGCGCACCGATGATAAGTCAGGCTCGAATCATCGGGTGCAAGCGAGACCGTGTTCATCCCCCACACTGCGTCGATCGTGGCATCGAAATACTTCAGTACGTGGCCGTTGGCAGGACCGACCTTCAACAGGTCACCGCCGGACGGGATCAGGAGCCCGCCGACGCTCCACGTCGGCCGACCTGCCGGGGGCGCCTTGGGGAGCCGTCGTGTCGGGCCGCCGGACGAGGACATGACGTAGATCGACCACGTTGCCTTGTAGGGCCGCACGAACACGATCCGTTTGCCGTCGGGCGACCAAGCTGGAAAGCTGTCCCGGCCGTTCGTCGTCAGCCGCCGCAACGCCTTTCCGTTCACGTCCATCGTGATGATCCCGACGCCGGCGCGCGCAAAAGCGATCCGCGTGCCATTGGGCGAGAAGGCGGGAGCGATCGACGGATACTGCCCCTTCGTCACTCTCTCGAGGCCGGCGCCCGACGACCGAATCCGGAACAGCTGATCGACGTGTTGTCCGGACGGCACCGCGGAGAACACAATCCACTTCGCGGGAGCAGCTGCACCGGCCGTCGCGGCGACGTACCCGAGCGCGACCGCGAACCCGGCCGACACGATCAGCAACATCGACCGCAGCTTGCCACCCGCCATCACGGCAGTCTATCTGGCGGGCTCTCGATCACTGGCCGAGACCGTAGGCGACGACCTCGGTGACCGGATGCGCGATGCCCGGGTGCGGCGCGCCGCCCGCCACGATGAGAACGTCTTTGCCGACAGCCGGACAGCTGTTGTTGCCCGCGCGCAACTGTGTACGCCACAGCGTGCGTCCGTCGGCCGCCGCGAAGGCGAGCACCTGGCCGTCATAGGTCGGAACGATCACTGCGTCGCGCGCAACCGTTGCGCAACCGAACGGCGCCGACCCGAGGTGTGCCTGCCAGGCGGTCTTTCCCGTCGCGGCATCGAGGGCATAGACCGTCCCCTTCCCCTGCGAGGGCGGCCGGGCGAACGCGTTCTTCGTTGTGATCGCGCTCTCCTGCGAGCAGAGCTCGACCACCGGGACGAACAGACGGCCATCGGCGTATGCCATCGGCGTGAGAACACCTCCGAGCAACCCGGGGCAGACCTGCTTCGGCTGCGCCGGCAGCGGTCCTAGATCGTTCAGATGGACGCCCACGGCCCGCGACCAGAGTCGCGTGTGGGTGGCGCGATCCCAGGCGACGACCTGCCCGCCCTTGCCCGCGCCGAAGACCGCTCGGCGACCGTCGACGGTGGCGAGAATCGGTGATGCCTGGAAGTCGTAGTCACGTACGTCGTGGGGAGTTACCTGGTCGTGCCAGAGCAGCCGGCCCGACGCCCCATCGAGCACGACGAGCGAGTCCGTGTAGAGCGCGGGTCCAGGAAACACGCCGCCGTTCGGGTACGCGCTCGACCCGCCCCACGGACCCGGGTTCGCAATGCCCGCGTACACGTTGCCGTGCTCGTCGACGCTCACGGGGTTCCAGGCGCCGCCGCCGCCGCTGGCGGCGGGATGCGACCACGGCAGCTTGATCGTCTGGAAGCGCCAGACAATCCTGCCTGTCGCAGCAGAGAGTGCGTAGAGCGCGCCACGGCCTCCCGGCAGGAAGCCCTGCGTGCTGACGTACACCCGCCCGCGGTCGACGACCGGCGCGATGGCGATGAACTGCTCGAACTGGCTGACAAGCCTGCGCGACCAGAGGCGTTTGCCGCTCGTCGCGTCGAGCGCAAAGATCGTCGCGTCGGTCGCACCGTAGAGCCGCGAACCAGAAATCGAGACGCCGTTCGGGCCGTCGTTCGGCGCGTCGATGGTGTCCTTCCAGAGCAGCGCGCCGCTTCGAACGTCGAGTGCGTAAACGCTCGAGGTGGAGTCCTGCAGATAGACCGCGTTCCCTCGGATGATCGGGTTCGCGGTGATTGCGCCAAAGCTTGTGCCGCTTGCTCGCAAGCGGAAGCGCCAGCGCACCTTGAGCCGCGGGATCGTCCGTGCATCGAGGTCGGTCGCCATGGCCGCCCGCTGGCTCGCGATGCTCCCGTTCGCCGACGTCCAGGACACGCTCGCTGCGTGGGCTCCACAACCCGCAGCGGTCCCGGCGAACAAGAGCACCGCCACGAGGGCAGCCGCTCGGTGAGAGACGGACGGATGAAAATGGAGATTTCGGGTGTCTGACACCCGGGGTGGGTCAGACACCTTTTCGCCTGCGGTTGGCGTCCGAAGGTCAGACACAAGAGCCGCGTCTGACACCTGGCCGTGTTATTTCCCATCAGACGAGAGATCGGCGCCTACGGAACACGTGCGGAAAGTTATCCCACCAACAGCAAAGCGCCGGAGGAGAGACTCCTCCGGCGCTCATGCTGTCCATCCGTGCGATCGAAGCTACCGCGCGCAGGCGCGACTAGAGACAGCCGTCTCGTCATCCGGGCCGGTGCCGCTTTCGTCGCCGTCTTCATCGCTCCCGACCGTCGTGCCCGGCGGCGTGCCATACGGGCAGCCGTTGGCCGTGGGAGGGCCGGAAGCAGTGGTGGTAGTTGTCGCCGGCGGCGCCGTTGGTCGTCGTTGTCGTCGTCGTCGTCGGCTTGGGTGCGGGCTTCACCGTCACGCCGACGCCGATGAGCCCCTTCATCCCGGCGGCTGCGTGTCCCGGAACGCTGCAGAGGTACTCATACTTGCCGGCCTTCTTGATTTTGACGGTGATCGTCGCCGACTGTCCCGGATGCAGAACCTTCGTCACCTTGCCCACACAGGTGTTCTTCTTCGCGTTCTTCACGGGAGCTGTGCAGAACTTGAAGGTATGGAAACCCAGACCCTTGTTCGTCACCTTGAAGACATAGGTGCCGACCTTAAGCTTCGTGCTCTTGGAAAGCTGGAACGCAAGCTCGCTTGGCTTCCCTTCAATGACCTTAATGACCGTCGTCGCGGCCTTCTTCGCATGCGTCGTCACATGCGTCGAGCGTGTTTGCGGTGTCGCATGCGTCGTGAAGATCGCCGACGAGGCGACGGCTCCCGCCGCGAGTAGACCAGCACAGGACGCTATTACAACTGCAAAAAAGACCTTGCGGCGCATCCGTTCCTCCCCATGAGCAGTGGATTTGGGGCCCGAGACTCGAGCACGCAGCGATTCCGGTAGTCGCTACCGGTGCGCGAGAATCTTCTGATGACTCTCGGCGCCAGCGCGCGAACTCGCGTGCGACCCGTCCACACGAACACCTTTTGCAATTCACTGTATAGCAAGGGTCTGGGCCGACCAGCCGCCGCTCCGGCGGCAGCGTGGCGTTTCCGTTTTGCTCAGCGAGGCGGGACGATCGGCGGCGCGCTGTTGAACGATCGGTAGACGTCATGCATGAAGTGCGCCGTCGCGAACATCCGGAGTGCGAGCGTGTGCCCGGTCCGTTTCTCCACGGTCACTTCGAACCAGGCCGGCGTCTCGGGGTCGAAGAACGAGACGAGCCAGGCGGCGCGACCGGAGACCGGGACCGTGCCGAGGACGTGGGCGTTCGAGACCGCGACCCAGAACGGGACCGGCTGTGTGATCGGGGCCGACTGCGGCGAGGAGACCCAACGTCCGTCAGGCGCCGAGCGGTCCCACCGGCGCGCGCCGATCACGACCGCTCCCCCGCCGCCGTGGATGCTGTAGGCGGCGCGGTCAGGTGCGGCGACCCGCCACGTGCTCGTCGTCTTATCGGTGGAATCGGAGGCGAGCTGCTCGACGTACGCAAGCGAGCGGAGCGACCGCCAGACGCGGCCCGCGCGCGCCAGAATCGCAGCGCCGTCCGGCGGGGGCCACGCCGCCGGAAGGTCAACCTGCCAGTTGGTCGAGGCTGCACGGCCGGAGACCTCGAGCGAGACCGCGTCCGGAGTCGCTGTGAGCGGAACCGTCGCGCGGTAGCAGCCGGCGCCGCAGGGAATTCCCAGGCGACGCTCGCCTCGCACCGTAAACATGATTCGGAGGCCCGGAACTCCGTGTCCCTGACCGCCGAGCACCGAGGCCTGGAGGAGCAGCGCTCCGCGCCGTGGGACGACGCCGAGGGCGAGAACGTCGGGTCCATTCTCGCGCGCGTAGACGACGGCGCCGTCGGGAGGCGCAGGAAAGCCCGGAGCCACGGTGTTTCGACGTGGCGTGGAAGCGCCGACCGCTCGGTTCGTCGTCGCCGTGGGCGTCCCGAGCGTGTGGTGCAGCAACACGGCAGCAACTGCGACCGCGACCAGCCCCGCTGCCAGCCCGGCAAGCGCGGCCAGCAGCCGGATCCGAACCCCGAAGGACAACGCCGAGCGACCTTACCGCAGGCTGCTAGGAGACCTCGCCGAGGCGAAAGCGGTCGTGCACGACCTGGACAGCACGCTGCACCTCGCTGCTGGCGATCACGCACGAGATGCGGATCGACGAGGTCGAGATGATCCCGATGTTGATCCCCGCCTCGGCGAGCGCGTCGAACATGTCGGCCGCCACGCCCGGGTCGCTCTTCATGCCCGCGCCGATCAGCGACACCTTCGCGATCTCGCGGTCGGAGACGACACCGGCCGCCTCGATCTGCTCGGCGACGCGGGCGAGGATCGCGTCCGCCCGCTCGAGGTCGTTCTCGGGCAACGTGAACGAGATGTCGGTGCGGCCGGCCTCGGAGACGTTCTGCACGATCATGTCGACGTTGATCGCCGCATCGGCGAGCGCCCGGAACACGGCCGCGGCGATGCCGGGCTGGTCGGGCACGCCGAACGACCGTCACCTTCGCCTCGCTCGTGTCGTGCGCGATGCCCGAGATGATTGCGTGTTCCAGGACTTCCTCCTTCTTCCGGATCCAGGTGCCTTCGGTGTTGTCGAACGAGGAGCGAACGTGAATCGCGCACCCCGTCGATTGCGGGCGTACTCGACCGAGCGCAGCGCGAGCACCCGGGCCCCGCATGCCGCCGAGATCGAGCATCTCCTCGTAGCTGAGCTCCTCGAGCTTCCGCGCCCCGGGGACGAGGCGCGGGTCGGCGGTGTAGACACCGTCGACGTCGGTGTAGATCTCGCACACGTCTGCGTCCAGCGCGGCGGCGAGCGCGACGGCGGTCGTGTCGGAGCCGCCACGGCCGAGCGTGGTGATGTCGCGGCCGATCGAGATCCCCTGGAAGCCGGCGACGATCGCCACCTCCCCGCGGTCGAGAGCGTCGCGCACGCGTTCGACGTGCAGCTCGACGATGCGTGCCTTCCCGTGGCTCGTGTCGGTCACGATGCCGGCCTGCGACCCGGTGAAGGACATCGCCGGAAGCCCCAGGTCGATCAGCGCCATCGACAGCAAGGCGATCGAGATGTGCTCGCCGGCCGTCGAGCAGCATGTCGAGCTCGCGCGGATGCGGGTCGCGGGAGACCTGGGCCGCCAGCTCGATCAGCTCGTCGGTCGTCTCTCCCATTGCCGAGACCACGACACGACGGACGCCCGCCGGCGACTGTCGCGGCGATCCGCTCGGCCACCTTCTTGATCCGGGCCGGGTCGGCGACCGACGATCCGCCGAACTTCTGCACGACGAGGTTTGCCGCTCCCGCCGCCGCAACCGCCATCACGACGCAAAGAGTATCCCAATGCTTTATCTTTTGAAGCGAGGTAGCTGCCGATGCCCGTGCTCCGCATCCCCCCTGTTCTCCGGCCCGAGGCCGGCGGGCAGCGCACGGTCGACGTCGAGGCGACCACGGTCCGCGAGGCGCTCGGCGCGCTGATCGCAGCGCACCCGGGCCTCGAGACGCGCGTCTTCGCGGGCGGAGACGTCCCCAGCTTCCTGAACGTGTTCGTCGACGGAGACGACATCCGTCTGCTCGGCGGGCTCGACGCTCCCGTCACTCCGACCTCGACGATCCTGCTGCTCCCTGCAGTCGCGGGCGGTTCTGGTAGGATCGAATAATTATGCAGATGACCTCCGGCACGATTTTTAGCCTTATGGTCATCAAGCTTTGCGCGCAACGCGCCTAGCCGACGCAACCCGTCTCCCCGGCTAGGTGCTCTTCTTCAGACGGAACCTCGCGAATCGTGAGCGCGCACGCCCTCCGTTGCCGTGTCTGCGAAGAGGTCGCCGCGGTCGAGCCCGCCGACTCGTGCGTCCGCTGCGACGGGCCCAATGACGTCCTCTACGACTGGGATCGCATCCAGACCCGGATCAGCCGGGAGTCGATTGCGAGCCGGTCCGCGCTCGCTGTGGCGCTACAAGGAGCTGCTTCCTGCCGGTGCGCCGGTCGGATTCGGCGCCGGCTCCACCCCGCTCGTCCGCGCGACGCGGCTCTCCGAGCTGCTCGGGATCGACCTGCGCCTCAAGCTCGAGGGCGCGAACCCCACCCATTCGTTCAAGGACCGGCTCGCGACGATCGCCGTGGCGGCGGCCCTGGATCACGGCGTGACGACGCTCTGCTGCTCGTCAACGGGCAACCTTGGCGACGCGGTCGCTGCGGCGGCTGCTTCAGCAGGGCTCGAAGCGATCGTCCTCGCTCCGGCGGGCGAGGCGTCGATCGGCACGATCGCGCGGGCCTCGGCGGCTCGCGTGTTTGCCGTCAACGGAACCTACGACGACTGCCGCCGGCTCGAGCTCGAGTTGGGTGCGCTCTTCCCCTGGGGGTTCCTCGCCGGGAACCTGCACCCGTACGCAACCGAAGGAGCGAAGACGATCTCGTTCGAGATCGCCGAGCAGCTCGACTGGCAGCTGCCCGACGCCGTCGTGTGCGCAACCGCATCGGGCACGCTCTTCTCGAAGCTCGCACAGGGCTTCGCCGAGACAGCCCGCGCCGGCCTCACCGACACGCCGTCACCGCGCCTCTTCGCTGCACAAGCAGAGGGCGCAAGCCCGATTGCACGCGCGTATGCCGACGATCGCGGGATCTCGCGCATCACCCCGCACACACACGTTCACTCGCTCGCCGTGGGTGATCCGTCGTTCGGCGACCTGGCGATCGGCGCCGCACGCGCGAGCGGCGGCACAATCGTTGCAGTGCCCGAGGCCCAGATCCCGGCTCATACCGACCTGCTCGCCCAGCTGACGGGCGTCTTCGCGGACTGCGCGGGCGGCGTCGCGCTCGGCGCGCTGCTCGAGGCGCTTCGCACCGGCCATATCGTTCCTGGCGAACAGGTCGTGCTCGTCGTCTCCGGGGCGGGGCTGAAGCCACATGGGCACGCGGAGCGCGCCGACATCCGCATCCTCGACGCGAGCGTCGACGCCATCCTCGAACAGCTCGGCGTCCTCGAATAACTGCTGCATCCCGATAGCTCGCGCCCACTCAGGCGCGATGTGCGCCTGCTCGGTGACCTGCTTGGAACGGTGCTGGTCGAGCAGGAGGGCGCCGCGCTCCTCGAGCAGGTCGAGCGGATCCGTCACCTGGCTCGCGCCGCGCGTGAGCGGGGCGCCGTCGCGGAGCTCGACGACGCCGCAGGCGCGCTCAGCGGCAATCAGCAGGAGCTCGTGCTGCGCGCGTTCGCCCTCTACTTCCAGCTCGCCAACATCGCGGAGCAGTACCACCGCGTGCGGCGCAGGCGCGCTGGCTCGCGCCACGAGCGCGTGCAGCGCGAATCGCTCGACGAGGCGTTCGCCGCGCTCGCGGCGCTCGACCCCGACGACGTTCGCACGCGCGCCGCCGCCGTTTCGGTGCAGCTCGTCCTCACGGCCCACCCGACCGAGGTGACGCGGCGGACGGTCCTGCAGGCCCATGTGCGGATCGCGGCCGAGCTCGAGCGCCTCGATCATCCGGACGCCACCCCGGCCGAGCGCGCGCTCGCGGAATCGCGGCTCGCGGAAGAGATCACGCTGCTCTGGCAGACCGACGAGGTGCGCCACGACCGGCTGCGCGTCTCCGACGAGATCCGCAACGGGCTCTGGTTCTTCGAGCACAGCCTGATCGGCGAGAGCGAGGAGCTGCTGCGCCGCTGGCGCGAGTGGCTGCCCGGCGCTCCGCCGCCGCTCCGCTTCGGCAGCTGGATCGGTGGCGACGCGGACGGCAACCCCGCCGCCGGCGTCGACACGATCGCCGAGGCGCGGGCGCGCGCCCGCGCGCTCGCACAGGTGCGGTACCGCGATGAGGTGCGGGAGCTTGCGATCGAGCTCGCATCGCACCGGTCTCTCGTCGCCATCTCCGACGCGCTGGAGGAATCGCTTGTCGCCGATGCCGCGGCCGCGGCCCGACGTATGCCGCCGAGATCGGCGGCCGGAACGAGCTCGAGCCATACCGGCGCAAGCTCTCGTTCATGTGGTGGCGTCTCGAGAACGACGAGTACCGCGACGCGAGCGAGCTGCTGGACGACATCCGCTTGATCGGCGAGAGCCTGCGCGCCCATGCCGGTGCGCGGATCGCCAACGGGCGTGTCGCCCGGCTCGAGCGGATGGTCGAGATCTTCGGGTTCGACGTCGCCCCGCTCGACGTCCGCGTCCACGCCCGCGACCTCGACACGTCACGCGCGGCCGAGCTGGCCGCGGCGGCAGGCGAGACGCTGATCGTCTCCGGCGCGTCGTCGGCGGAGGACGTCCTGCGCGCGCTTGCGCTGACCGACCGGCCGCTGAGCGTCGTCCCGCTCTTCGAGACGGTCGACGACCTCGCGGCCGCGCCGGCGATCCTCGAAGAGCTGCTCCGAGACAAGCGGTTCGGAGCCCGCCACGCGATCGAGGTGATGGTCGGCTACTCGGACTCGGGCAAGGACGGCGGCTACCTGGCAGCGCAGTGGGCGATCTACCGCGCACAGGAAGAGCTTGCGGCCGTCGCCGCGCGCCACAACGTCGAGCTGACGATCTTCCACGGGCGCGGCGGCAGCACCGGCCGCGGCGGCGGCCCGACCCACGCGGCGATCGTCGCACAGCCTCCAGGCCACCCGCCGGGGCGCGTCAAGCTGACGGAGCAGGGCGAGACGGTGTCGTTCAAGTACGGGTTCCCGGGCCTCGCGCAGCGAAATCTCGAGGCCGCCCTGGCGGGCGCGCTGCTCGCGGCGTTCCCCGAGGTCTCGGCGAACGTCCCGGCCGACGGGGACCGGGCGCTGCTCGACCGCCTTGCCGTCTCCTCGCGCGCCGCCTACCGGAGCCTCGATCGGGACGATCCGGCGTTCGTGCCGTTCTTCCGGGCGTTCACACCGGTCGACGAGCTCGGCCTGCTGCGAGATCGCGTCACGGCCGCCGCGCCGCCCCGGCGGCGACAGCGAGCTAGCTCGCGTCGCTGCGCGCGATCCCGTGGGTCTTCTCGTGGACGCAGAACGCGCGTGCTGCTGCCGGCCTGGTTCGGCTGCGGGACGGCGTTCGCCACGCTCGACGATGCGGAGCTCCGCACCTGTACGAGCGCTGCCGTTCTTCCGCACGATCGTCGACGAACCTCGAGATGACGCTCGCGAAGTCGAGCCTGCCGATCGCACGCGACTACCTGCGCTCGTCGACGACCCGACGGCTGTTCGAGGCGATCGAGCACGAGCATGCGCGACGGTGGACGGCGTGCTGCGCGCGACCGGCGCGCCACGCCTGCTCGAGCGCGCAGCCATGCGGTGCGGCGCTCGATCGAGCTGCGCAACCCGTACGTCGACCCGATGAACGCGATCCAGGTCGAGCTGCTGCGCCGCCACCGCGCAAGGCGACGAGTCGGCGCGCCTGCCGCTGATGCGCTCGATCGCGGGCATCGCCGCGGCGCTGCGCAACACGGGCTGAGCGCGCCTCTCCGCGGCGCCCGCAGGCCCGCGCATGCAAGGGGCGAACAGCTCAGACGAACAATTGCAACATCCCTGCTCGCGAGGGCGTTTTCGAGCCCAGCGCGCACCCACGGCGTCAGACGTGAGTCTGACGCCGGTCTGAGCGCGTCTGACTCCGGTCAGACGCGCGTCAGACGCTGCGCTCGCCGATCACGAGGGAAGCGCGAGCGCATCGAAACGCGGGGACATGCCCGCCTCGTACGCGTCGATGCGCTCTGCGTGCGCCAGCGTGCGCGCGATGTCGTCCAGGCCGTGGAGCAGCGTCTCCTGCGATCGTGCGCGTCGAACTCGAACGCGATGCTCAGACCGCCGGGATGCTCGATCGCCAGCCGCTCGAGGTCGACCGTCAGCTCGTTTCGCTCCTCGAGCGCCGCCTGCAGCTCGGCGTGCGCGTCCGGCGCGAGCACGATCGGGGCGAGGCCCGTGTTGATCGCGTTCGTGCGGAAGATGTCGCCGAACGACGGCGCGATCACGACCCGGAAGCCGTAGTCCTCGAGCGCCCACGCCGCGTGCTCGCGCGACGAGCCGCAGCCGAAGTTGCGGCCGGCGAATCAGGATCGACGCGCCCGCGCGCTCGGGCGGTGCAGCTCGAAGGCGGGGTCCTTCATCCAGTCGAAGAACAGGAACTCGCCGTAGCCCGTGCGCTCGATGCGCTTCAGGAACTGCTTCGGGATGATCTGGTCGGTGTCGACGTCGGCGCGGTCGAGCACCGCGACGCTGCCCGTGACGGACGCGCAGCTCTCTCACGCGAGCTCCCGCACGTCGGTGAAGCGACCGGTGATCGCCGCCGCGGCCGCCATCGCCGGGCTGAGCAGATGCGTGCGCCCGCCCGCGCCCTGGCGCCCCTCGAAGTTGCGGTTCGACGTCGACGCGCAGCGCTCGCCGGGCGCGAGCACGTCGGGATTCATGCCGAGGCACATCGAGCAGCCCGCGCAGCCGCCACTCGAAGCCCGGCGCGCTCGAAGACGTCGCGCAGCCCCTCGTCCTCGGCCGCGCGCTTCACCTGCGCCGAGCCCGGCACGACGATCGCCTGCACGCCGTCGGCGACGCGCCGGCCCGTCGACGACGCGTCGCGGCCGCGCGCAGGTCGTCGAGGCGCGCGTTCGTGCACGAGCCGATGAAGACCTTGTCGATCGCAACGTCCGACGAGCGGCGTGCCGGGCGCGAGATCCATGTACGCGCAGCGCACGCTCGACCGCCTCGCGCTGGTCGGCGTCGGCGTAGTCGGCCGGGTCGGGCACGACGCCGTCGATCGCGGCGCGACCATCCCCGGGTTCGTGCCCCAGGTGACCTGCGGCTTCAGCTCCGCAGACGTCGATCGTGACGCGTCGATCGAACTGCGCACTCGGATCGGTGCGCAGCGTCGCGCCAGTCGTCGAGCGCAGCGCTCCCAGGCCGCGCCGCCCGGCGCCGCCGGGCGCCCCTCGAGGTACGCGAACGTGACGTCGTCGGGCGCGATCATCCCGGCACGCGCGCCGGCCTCGATCGACATGTTGCAGACCGTCATGCGCCCTTCCATCGAGAGCGCCTCGATCGCCGGGCCCGCGTACTCGAGCACGTGACCCGACGCCGCCCGACACGCCGAGCTGGCCGATCGCGGCCAGCACCATGTCCTTCGCCGAGAGGCCGAACGGCAGCGTCGCCGTCGAACTCGACCTGCATCGTCTTCGGGCGCACCTGCGGCAGCGTCTGCGTCGCGAGCACGTGCTCGACCTCGGACGTGCCGATACCGAACGCGAGCGCGCCGAACGCGCCGTGCGTCGAGGTGTGGCTGTCGCCGCAGACGATCGTCATCCCCGGCTGCGTGAGCCCGAGCTCCGGGCCGATCACGTGCACGATCCCCTCGCGGCCGCTGCCGGTCGCGAAGAGCCGCACGCCGAACTCCTCGCAGTTGCGCGCGCAGCGCGTCGAGCTGCGCGCGCGCGAGCGGGTCGGTGACCGGCCCGGCGAGCGTCGGCACGTTGTGGTCCATCGTCGCGACCGTCAGGTCGGGCCGGCGCACCGGCCGCCCGGCGACGCGCAGCCCCTCGAACGCCTGCGGGCTCGTCACCTCGTGCACGAGATGCAGGTCGACGTAGAGGAGCGCGGCGCGCCGCCGGTCTCCGGTCGACGAGGTGCGCGTCCCAGATCTTGTCGAAGAGCGTCGCGGTCATCGCGTCGCGCTCCGCGGCGTACGAGCCGAAGAGCGCGCAGCTCGCGCGTGCACTCGCGCAGCTCGAGCAGCGCAGCGCGCAGCCCGGCGTCGAACACGTGCCCGTCGAGCACGACGTCGAACCGGTAGCGCCACGACGAGTTGGGCAGCGGGCGCGAGACGAGCTGCACGAGGTTGACGCCCGTTGCGCGCGAACGGCGCCGAGCGCGCGGAAGAGCGCACCCGGCTGGTGGTCGGTGACGAACGACAGCGCCGTGCGCCAGCCCTCGCCGCCGGCGACCTGCGTGTACGGCGCGACCGCGACGAAGCGCGTGAACGCGCCCGGCCCGTCGCCGACGTCGTCGGCGACACGGTCAGCGAGTAGGCGGCGGCCGCCTCGACGCTCGCGATCGCAGCGTGCGCGGGGTCGCCGGCGTCTCGGCGACTCGCGCGCCGCGTCGGCGGTCGTCGCGGCGGGAACGCACCGGACGTTCCAGTCGCCGAGCAGCTCGCGGCACTGGTCGAACGCAGCCGGATGCGAGCGCACGACGTCGTGCGTCCTCGAGTCGTCGCGCCGGGCAGCCCGAGCGAGGCAGTGGCGGATCGGCAGGCGTCGCCTCGCGCACGATCGAGAGCGGCGCGCGGTAGAGCAGGTCGTGCGTCTCGGCGATCGGGCCGATCAGCGAGCTCTCGATCGGCAGAACGCCGAGCGACACGGCCGTGGTGACCGCGGCATCGACGACGGCCGTGAAGCTCGGAGCCCGACCGTGCGTGCGGCGTTCGGGCGCGAGCACAGCGGCGGCAGCATCGCTGTGGCTGCCCGCCGGCCCGGATAGGCGACGGTGACGTCGCGTCATCTGGCGTCGAACGCGAGCCGCACGGGAAGGTCGCAGCGCGCGCAGTGCGTGCGGGCGGCCCCCTTCCGGGTCGCGCGAACCTCGGGCACTGGGCTGCGCGCACGCGCAGGCAGCGGGCTGGGTCGTGGTCAAGACGGTGCGGTCGTCCATGCGTCCTCCAGGCGAGCGATCACGGCAGCGGGCGAACTCGGCGGTTGTCGCGCTGCCGCCGAGGTCGGGGGTCGGGGTCGAGACGAGGGCAGCCTCGACCGAGCGCTCGACGCGCCTCGGCGAGGTCGGCGCGGTCGAGCGCGTGCGTCGAGCATCAGCGCGAGCGAGCGCAGCATCGCGGCCGGGTTCGCGGCGCCGGTGCCCGCGATGTCGGGCGCCGAGCCGTGCACGGGCTCGAAGATCCCGGGCCCGGCGTCGCCGAGGCTCGCCGAGGCGGCGAGCCCGAGCCCGCCGGTGACGGCGGCGGCGACGTCCGAGAGGATGTCGCCGAACATGTTCTCGGTCACGATCACGTCGAAGCGCTCCGGACTCGTGACGAGATCCATCGCGCAGCTGTCGACGAGCGCATGACGCAGCTCGACGTCGGGGTAGCCGGGCGCAAGCTCGTCGACGATGCGCCGCCAGAGGCGCGACGTGTCGAGGACGTTCGCCTTGTCGACCGAGATGAGCGAGCCGCCGCCGCGTCCGGGCGAGCTCGAACCCGCGGCGCACGATGCGCTCGATCTGCGTCGGGGTGGTACTCGCACGTGTCGAAGACCGTGCCGTCGTCGCGTACGCCGCGCGCGCCGAAGTAGAGGCCGCCGACCAGCTCGCGCACGACGACCAGGTCGACGTCGCCCTGGGCGGCCGGGCGGAGGTTGGCGTAGACGTCGAGCGCCCGTGCGCAGCCCGAGCAGGCCCGTCCTCCGGCCGCACGCCGCCGCCGTCCCACTTCGGGCCGCCGACGGCGCCGAGCAGGACGGCGTGCGCGCCACGGCAGGCCGCGAGCGTCTCCGGCGGGAGCGGGTCGCCGAGTCGCGTCGATCGCGGCGCCGCCGAAGAGGTGCTCCTCGACCTCGACGTCGACCGGCAGCGCGCCCAGCACCGCGACGCGACGGCCGCACCTCGGGCCCGATGCCGTCGCCGGGCAGGCACGACGACGGATCAGCCAAGACGGGCCTCCCGTTTGACGAGCGCGAGCACGAACTCGAACAGCTCAACGACACCCGCCGTGCTGAGCGGCCCGTGGTTGGCGTCCGTCAACTTCCGGAGCAGCTGCTCCTCGCGCTCCCGGTCGACGCGCGCGAGACCGTGCTGCTCCTTGTAGCGGTGGAGCGCAGCCACGAGCGAGAGACGCTCGTTGACGAGCCACGAGGATGCGCTCGTCGAGTGTCTCGATCGCGTTCCCGGAACGACTGCACCACCGGGTCTCCCTGAGACACGCTCACGCCCCGACCCCGAGCCCGGCGAGCAGCTCGTCGACGTCGGCGTCGATCTCGGTGCCGGCGCGGTCGTCGACCAGCTGCGGCGTCTTCAGGCCCGTGCCGGTGACGAGCGCGACGACGCGGTCGCCGTTCGCCGATCTCTCCGCGCGCGGCCGCCGCGCGCAGCGCCCCGATCGTCGACGCCGGCCGCGGTCTCGCCGAAGACGCCGGTGAGCGAGGCGAGCAGCTGCATGTTCGGGCCGATGTCGTCCTCCGGCACGGCGTAGATCGCGCCGCCCGAAGCGCGCGCGGTCGCGATCGCGAGATCGCCGTCGGCGGGTGCGCCGATCGCGAGCGACTGCGCGACCGTGCCGGGCCGCACGGGCGAGACCGGGCGGTCGCTCGGCGAACGCGGCGGCGACCGGCGAGCAGCCCTCGGCCTGGCCGCCGTAGAGGCGGGGCGGCTCGGCCCTCGACGAGGCCGAGACGGCGCGAACTGGTCGAATCCCTGCCAGATCTTCGTGAAGAGCGAGCCGGAGGCGATCGGTGCGACGACCGCGTCGGGCAGCTCCCAGCCGAGCTGCTCGACGATCTCGAACGCGAGCGTCTTCGATCCCTCGGCGTAGTACGCGCGCAGGTTGACGTTGACGAACGCCCAGTCGACCTCGCCCGCGAGCTCGACGACGAGCCGCGAGCAGTCGTCGTAGCTGCCGCGGACGGCGTACATCTCGGCGCCGTAGACGGCGGTCGCGAGCATCTTCTCGGGCTCGACCGTCGCGGGGTAGAGGACGACGGCGCGGAGGCCGCCCGCCGCGGCGCGCGCGGCGACGGCGTTGCCGAGGTTGCCGGTCGACGCGCACGCGAGCGTGTCGGTGCCGAGCTCGGCGGCCTTCGCCGCGGCGACGCCGACGACGCGGTCCTTGAACGAGTGCGTCGGGTTCGCGTGGTCGAGCTTCAGCAGACTCGCCGACGCCGAGCGCGCGGGCGAGCCGCGGCGCGGAGACGAGCGGCGTCCAGCCGGGGCCGGTGTCTGCGTCGCGCGGGCGCGGCGTCGGCAGCAGCGCCTCGTAGCGCCAGAGCGAGCGCGGGCCGGCCTCGATCTGCTCGCGCGAGACGACTCGCGCGAGCTCGTCCCAGTCGTAGACGGGCTCGAGCGGCCCGAAGCAGCGGAGGCAGACCCGCTCGCCACGGCGGGGTACTTCGCTCTCGCAGACGCGGCACCTCAGTGTGTCAACAGGCATGCTGGCCCCACGATATTCAAAGAATGAAGTATTAGCTCGAGCCCGTTCATCCCGTGACCGCTCCTTCGGATGCCGAGCCTACCGTCGCCGCGTACTTCGCGAAGACACCCGACGTGTGGCGCGGCTCGGGTTGCGTCCAGCCGCCGGCGCGGCGCCGCGATCTCTTCCTCGGACACCTCCATGTCGAGCCGGCGATTCTCGACGTCGATCACCACGATGTCGCCGTCGCGCAGGTCGCGATCGGCCCGCCGCGGAACGCCTCGGGCGCGACGTGTCCAACCATCAGTCCGTGCGTGGCGCCCGAGAAGCGGCCGTCGGTGATCAGCGCGACCTCGTCGCCGAGACCCTCGCCGACGAGCGCAGCGGTGACATGCAGCATCTCGCGCATGCCCGGGCCGCCCGCGGGGCCTTCGTAGCGGATCACGACGACGTCGCCCGGCTTGATCGTGCGCGCCTTGACCGCTGCGAAGCACTCCTCCTCCGAGTCGAAGACGCGTGCAGGCCCGCGGTGCAGCAGCCGCTCGTGGCCGGCGAGCTTCACGACGCAGCCGTCGGGAGCGAGGTTGCCGTGCAGGATCGCCAGGCCGCCGCTCGCCTTCAACGGCGCGTCCCAGCACACGATCACCTCCTGGCCCTTGCGTTCGAAGGCGCCGTCGGCGACCTCGCGCAGCGAGCGGCCGTCGACGCCCCGTGCCGTCTCGTCGACGACACCGGCGGCAACGAGCTCGCGCGCGACCAGCGCGACGCCGCCCGCACGGAAGAGATCGGTCGCGACGAAGCGTCCGCCGGGCTTGATGTCTGCGACGAGCGGGGTGCGCGCCGAGATCCGGTCGAAGTCGTCGATCTCAGCTCGATTCCCGCCTCGCGCGCGATCGCGAGCAGGTGCAGGACACCGTTCGTCGAGCCGCCCGTGCCGGCGATCGCGGCGATCGCGTTCTCGATCGACTGGCGTGTCAGCACCTGCGACGGACGGATGTCCTCGAGTGACGAGCTTCATCGCGAGCTCGCCCGCGCGCGACGGCAGCCTGCGGCTTGCCGGGATGGTCGCCGGGATCTCGTTCAGTCCCGGCGAGCTGACGCCGAGGAAGTCGAGCGCGGTCGCCATCGTGTTCGCGGTGTAGTGACCTCCGCACGCGCCGGCGCCCGGGCACGCGACGCTCTCGAGCGCGTGCACCTCGCGATCGGTCGATCCTTCCCGGCCGCGTGAGCGCCGATCGCCTCGAAGACGTCCTGGATCGTCACGTCGTGGCCGCGGTAGCGGCCCGGCGCGATCGTGCCGCCGTAGAGGATGAGCGCCGGGATGTCGAGGCGCGCGATCGCCATCACGGCCGCCGGGATCGTCTTGTCGCAGCCGACGAGGCAGACGAGCCCGTCGAACAGGTGGCCACGTGTGACGAGCTCGATCGAGTCGGCGATCACCTCGCGCGAGACGAGCGACGCGCGCATGCCGGCGGTGCCCATCGAGACGCCGTCGGAGACCGCGATCGTGTTGAACTCGATCGGCGTGCCGCCCGCCTCGCGGATGCCCTGCTTCACGTACTGCGCCAGCATCCGCTGGTTCAGGTTGCACGGCATCGTCTCGATCCACGTCGTCGCGACGCCGACAGCGGCTTGGCGAGATCGTCGTCGGTGAAGCCGACGCCCTTCAACATCGCCCGCGCGGGCGCGCGGTCGACGCCGTCGGTGAGCGCCGCGCTCTGCCGCTTCGCGGGGTTGGACGCCGTCGTAGACGCTCATGTGGGCCGGCTCCTTCCTGGGCCACCCTAGCGGCGAGCACCGTCGTGTCTTCGGGGAGAGGCTGCGAGCTCGGTGGCGACGCTGGCGGCGTGCTCGGGCTCGGCCCAGACGACCACCGACGGGCCGGAGCCGGAGAGCGTGACTCCGATCGTCCCGGCCGGTGGGTCGGCGCGCAGCCGCTCGAGCAACGCGGTCCGTCGATAGGGCTCGTGGAGGTAGTCGTTGAATGCATCGCGCAGGAGCGCGCCGTCGCCGGCGGCGACCGCCGCGCCGAGCAGTGCGGCGCTGGCGCTGTTCGCCGCCGCATCGGCGTGCGACACCGACGCGGGGAGCGCCGCGCGCGAGCCTTCGGTGTTCGTGCGCGCCGCCGGAACCGCGACGATCGGCACTGCGGGCAGGTCGTCGGCGATCCGCCTCGCCACGATCCGGCCGTCGCGGCGCCAGGCGAGGCAGACGCCGCCGTGGAGCGCGGCGGCGAGGTTGTCGCCGTGGCCTTCGAGCGGCTCTCCCGCTTCCAGCAGCTCTCCGGGCGTCAGGGACTCGCCCGCGACCGCCGCCCCGGCGACGAGGCCGAGTGCGATCGCGGACGCGCTCGAGCCGAGCCCGCGTTCGAGCGGGATGCGGTTGACGAAGCGGAAATGCCTGCCCTCGGGCGGCGCGAAGAGCGCGAATGCGCGCAGTGCGAGATGGCGCTCGTCGCGCGGCAACTCTCCGGCCCCCTCGCCTTCGATGTCGATCCCGGCGCCCTCCTCGACGTGCAGCTCGTTCCAGAGCTCGAGCGCGGCGCCCGCGCAGTCGAAGCCGGGCCCGAGGTTCGCCGTCGATGCCGGGGCGCGCACCATCACGCGCAGGGCCTCCAGGATCGCCTCGAGCGAGGCTCGATCGCCGGCACCTCCGGCTCGGGGACGTTGGCCGTGTCCTTCAGTCCGTGCCCGGTGACGATCGCCACCGCGACCTTGCCGGCGAGCCCTGTGTGACCTCGACCAGCGACGTAGCGCCGCCACTCCGGCGGCCGATGCCGGTTCGCAGAACACGCCCTCCAGGGTGACGAGCCGCGCCCAGTCGGCGCGCAGCTCCTCGTCGGAGAGCGAGACGATCTCCACCCGTGCCGCGGCGACGAGCTCCGCCACCTCGTCGGCGTGCGCCGGCTCGGCGATGCGGATCGCCGAGGCCCACGTGTCCGCACGCTCGAGCGCCTCGCCGACGATCAGGCGCGGCTTACTCCGGCCCGGCGAAGCCGGCGGCGATCGCGCACACGTTTCCGCCGCCGCCGTAGGGCAACGCCACGATGTCGGGCACGTCTCCCAGCGGTCGAGGATCTCGACGACGACGCTCTGCTGGCCCTCGAGCCGGTCGGGATTGATCGAGTTGACGAGCACGTAGCCGTCCTGCTCGGCGAGCAAGCGGCAGAGGCGGAGCGCATCGTCGAAGCTCCCGCGCACCTCGAGCAGGCGCGCGCCGGCGGCACGCGCCTGCGCCCGCTTGGGCCCGGCGGTGGCGCCCACCGGCGTCACGACGACCGCCTGGATACCCGCGCGGGCGGCGTACGCCGCAGCCGACGCGGCCGTGTTGCCGGTCGACGCGCAGACGACTGCGCGCGCCCCGCATCGACGGCCCGCGAGACGGCCACGACCATGCCGCGGTCCTTGAAGCTGCCTGTCGGATTCAGGCCCTCGTACTTCACGTGCAGCTCCGCGCCGAGCTCGGCCGAGAGGCGCGATGCGAGCACGAGCGGCGTCGAGCCCTCGCCGAGGCAGCGAGGCGCGAGCTGACTGACGCGGTAGCGCACGCCCATCCCAGCTCCACGACGCCGCGCTCCGAGACGACCGGCAACGGCACCGAGCAACGGCGCACCTCGGGCAGCGCGCCGAGCGCGTCGAGCGCCGCGGTGAGCGACCCGGAGCGTGCCTGGTGGGTGACGACGTGCAGTGCGGCGCCGTCGCCGTTTGCGTGCTGGAGCAGCCGCGCGATCGAGATCTCGCGACGCGCCAGCTCCTCGGCGACGCGGGCCAGCGCGCCCGGACGATCCTCGACCGAAAGCCTGGAAGTAGAACGGCGAGCTGCTCTCGCCCTCGTCGAGGCGCGGCAGCACACGCCAGGCGGCGTCGTTCTGCAGGAATCCCGTCTTCATCGTGCCGATCACGCTCGCCATGTCGGCGATCACCGCGGACGCCGTCTCGGTGCCGCCGGCGCCCGGTCCCTCGAGCGTGATCTCGCGGATCGCGTCTCCCTGCAGCATCACCGCATTGAACGCCCCATCCACCTTGGCCAGCGGATGCTGCTTGTCGACGAGGGCCGGCGAGACACGGACGTCGAAGGCGCCGTCGACGAGACGCGCCGTCCCGACGAGCCGGATCACCATCTCGAGCTCCCGCGCAGCGGCGATGTCGAGCGGATCGATCTCGGTGATCCCGCGATAGGTCGACGTCGTCGAGCCGTACGCGCGTGTTGAACGCGACGGTTGCGAGGATCGCCATCTTGGCCGCCGCGTCGGCGCCCGAGACGTCGTCGGTCGGGATCGGCCTCGGCGTAGCCGCGGGCCTGCGCCTCGGCGAGCGCCTCGTCGTAGGTCTTGCCCGCCTCCATCTCGGTGAGCACGAAGTTGGTCGTCCCGTTGACGATCCCGAGCACGTGATGCACGTTCGTGACCACGAGCGACTCGCGGAGGACCTTGATCACCGGGATCGCCGCGCAGACGCTGCGCCTCGAAGCGCAGCTGAACGCCGGCGCCGGACGCAGCCTCGAAGAGCTCGGCCCCGCGCTGCGCGACGAGCTGCTTGTTCGGCGGTGACGACGTGCTTGCCGCCGCGCAGCGCGTCGAGCACGTAGCCGCCGGTCGGCTCGACGCCGCCCATCACCTCGGCGACGACGGCGATCGACGGGTCGTCGAGGATCTCGTTCACGTCCGTGGTGAGCACCCCTCCCGGAGGAGGGTAGTCGCGCTCCTTTCCGGGATCGCGGACAAGCGCCTTCACCACGCGCAGCCGGTGGCCGGTCGCGCGCTCGATGTCGTCCGCGGATTCGGTCAGGAGCCGCGTCACCGCGGCGCCGACCGTCCCGTAGCCGAGCAGAGCAACCGGTACGTCAACCGACGCCATGCGACCTCTGCAGTCTCCTCGCGGACGTTCAGCGCGCGGAGCCGCGTGCCGACCTGCTCGAGCTGCGTCGCCGCGAGCTTCTTCCGGTATTCGTCGAGCACCGGCTGGCCGTGCTCCATCTCGGCGATCCACCCGCGCGCGAACGAGCCGTCCTGGATCGCGCCGAGCGCGGCGCGCATGTTCTCGCGCACGTGCTCGTCGACGACCTTCGGCCCGACGGTGTGCGACCCGTACTCGGCGGTGTCGGAGATCGAGTAGTGCATGCGCTCGATCCCGCCCTCCCAGATCAGGTCGGTGATCAGCTTCAGCTCGTGCAGGCACTCGTAGTACGCGACCTCGGGCTGGTATCCGGCCTCCGTCAACGTCTCGAAGGCAAGCTGGATCAGCTGCGTCACGCCGCCGCAGAGCACGGTCTGCTCGCCGAAGAGGTCGGTCTCGGTCTCCTCGCGGAGGTCGTCACGAGGATGCCGGCGCGGGCGGCGCCGAACGCCTCGCCGTACGCGAACGCGAGCGCCGCGCGTTGCCGGTCGCATCCTGGGCACAGCGACCAGGGCCGGCGTGCCGTAGCCCTCGGTGTAGAGGCGGCGGACGATGTGGCCCGGCCCCTTCGGCGCGACCATGATCACGTCGTGACCTCGGGCGGCGTCGATGCGGCCGTAGTGGACGTTGAAGCCGTGCGCGAAGAGAAGTGCGGCGCCGGGCTCGAGATTCGGCAGGACCTCGTCGCGGAAGAGCGCGGGCTGCGGGCCGTCCGGCACGAGGAACGCGACCAGCTGGGCGCCCTTGACCGCGTCGGCGATGGTGCGAACGGTGAGGCCGGCCTCCTCGGCGGCGGCCCACGAGGTGCTGCCTTCGCGCAGCCCGAGCTCGACCTCGACGCCCGAGTCTGCAGGTTGAGCGCGTGTGCGTGACCCTGGCTGCCGTAGCCGATGATGGCGACCTTGCCGGAGCAGCGAGACGTCGCCGGTCTTGATAGACTCTCTGTCATCTGATCGGGTTCCTCTCTAGACGGTTAGACAAGTGCGGGTGACGGGGCGCGGCGCGGAGCGTCCGGAGCGGCGGAGGCCGATGCGGCCGGTCCGCGCGAGCTCGCGCACACCGTAGGGGCGGACGAGCTCCTCGAACGCATCGACCTGGTCGGGGCGGCCGACGATCTCGAAGGTGATCGCGTCGCGGCCGATGTCGGCGACCGGGCGCCGAAGACCTGGCCGAGCGCGACCAGCTCGGCGCGCTTGTCGGTGGGCGCCGCGACCGTGATCAGAGCCAGCTCGCGCTCGACCGAGTCTTCCGGCCGGAGCTCGACGACCCGCAGGACGTTGACGAGCTTGTGGATCTGCTTCTCGATCTGCTCGAGCGAGTGCTCGCTGCAGTCGACCCGCAGGGTCAGCCGCGAGATGTCGGGCCTTTCGGTCGGGCCGACCGCGAGGGACTGGATGTTGTAGCCGCGACGCGAGAAGATCTGCGACACGCGGGTCAGCGCCCCCGGCTTGTTTTCGAGCTCGACGGTGACGGTGTGGTGGCTCACCGCCCTTCCCGCGCCGCGCGGAGCGGCTCCACGAAGGGCTGGCACCGCTCGGCGCACGCGGCCTTCCGGGCCGTCGGCTGCGCGACACCCTCGTCGGGGGCTCGAGGTGTCGACCGCGGCGGCGCCCGCCGGGATCATCGGGTAGCAGTTCTCGTCCGGGTCGACAGCGGGCGTCGACGACCGCTGTGCGGCCGCAGTCGAGGGCGGCGGTCAGCGCGCGTCGAGGTCGTCTTCGTTGTCGACCGTGAAGCCGGCACAGCCGACGCCTCCGCGAGCTGCGCGTAGTCGGGTACCTGCTTGCGTGAGGTGCGTCTGCGCGAAGCGCTCGTCGTAGAAGATCTCCTGCCACTGGCGCACCATCCCGAGCCAGCCGTTGTTGATCACCACGGTGACGATCGGCAGGCCCTCGAGCGCGGCGGTCGCCAGCTCCTGGCACGTCATCTGGAAGCAGCCGTCGCCGTCGACGCAGACGACGGTCGCGTCGGCCGCGCGGCCTTCGCGCCGATCGCGGCCGGGAGGCCGTAACCCATCGTCCCGAGCCCGCCCGAGGTGATGAACGTGCGCGGCTTGTCGCACTGGAGGTACTGCATGGCCCACATCTGGTGCTGCCCGACGCCCGTCGTCCAGATCGAAGTCGTCGCGGCGGGCCGCAGGTCGCGGAGCGGCTCGATCACCGTCTGCGGCTTCAGCACGCCCTCTTGCGGCGGTACTTGTACGGGTACAGCGCCCTCCACTCCTGGAGCTGCGCGTGCCAGGCAGTGCGCTCGAGCTGCGCCTGGGCCCGCGACTTCACGTCGCGCGTCGAGCTCGCGAGCGCGAGCTTGAGCGGCCCGACGACGGGGATGTCCGCCTGGCGGATCTTCCCCACCTCCGCGGCGTCGATGTCGAAGTGGATCACCTTCGCGCCCGGGGCGAATGCCGACACCTTGCCGGTGACACGGTCGTCGAAGCGGCTCCCGACGGCGATGACGAGGTCGCCTTGTTGAGCGCCCAGTTCGCGAACTTGGAGCCGTGCATGCCGGGCATGCCGTAGTTCAGCGGGTGGGAGTCCGGCAGGCAGCTCTTGCCCATCAGCGTCACGACCGCCGGGCAGCTGCCCGCCTCGACGAGCGCGAGCAGCTCGGCGGACGCGTCGCCGTTCAGGACGCCGCCGCCGGCGTAGACGATCGGCTGCTTGGCCTCGGCGATCGCCTTCGCGGCCTCGGCACCTGCCGCGCGTGCACCTTGGGTCGGCGGCCGCCAGCCCGGGAGGTCGACGTCGTCCGGGTACGAGAAGTCGAGCTCGGCCTCCTGCACGTCCTTCGCGATGTCGACCAGCACCGGGCCGGGGCGGCCGGTGCGGGCGACGTGGAACGCGTCCTTCATCACCTGGGGCAGCTCCGGACGTCCTGCACGAGCCAGGAGTGCTTGACGATCGGCATCGTGATGCCGGTGGCGTCGATCTCCTGGAAGGCGTCGGTGCCGATCAGGCGCGAGTGCACCTGCCCGGTGACGCATACGAGCGGCGTCGAGTCCATCCAGGCATCCGCGATCGGCGTCACGAGGTTCGTCGCGCCCGGGCCGGAGGTCGCGATCGCGACGCCGGGGCGGCCCGAGGCGCGCGCGTAGCCCTCGGCCATGTGGCCGGCGCCCTGCTCGTGCCGGGCGAGGACGTGCCGGACGGTCGTGCCGCGCGCGATCGCGTCGTAGGTGGGCAGGATCGCCCCGCCGGGGATCCCGAACAGGACGTCGACGCCTTCGGCCTCGAGCGAGCGGAGGATCGCGTCGGAGCCGAGCATTCCGTCATCGTCACACCTCGTCGAAGTGCTCGACGTCGGTGCGCGTCTGCGGCAGCAGCTCGATCACCGCGTCGGTGAAGCCTCGGTCTCACGCGCGCCGAGCGGTGGGCCCGCTACGGCGCCGAGGCAGCTCGAGGTCGTGCGGAAGCGCGCTGCTTGAGCCCCTCGGCCAGAAGCAGCGAAACGGTCAGGAGCATTCCTGTCGGGTCGGCGGCGTCGAAGCCGCCGAGATGGTCGGATTCGCTCTCGCCGGGGGCGAAGACGCCGGGCCGCGCTCGGGCATCCAGCCGTGCGCCACCGACGCCTTCGAGCCGCGAAATGCGACGCAGCCTCGACGAGCGCATCGAGGAGGTGCGTCTCGGTGACCACGACGTCGATCTCTCGGGCCGCTCCTTCAGGCGGATCACGGCTTCGCCGAGGCCGACCCGCTCCACCTGGGGAGCCCTGGATGGCCGCCCCGGCCGCGCTCGACGAGCGCGTACCAGTCCTCGCTCGTGGCGCCCGCGGCGACGCGCGCCCGGCGAGCGGAGGCGCAGGCGAATGCGTCTCGATCGCGGTCGCGTCGGCCCACGGGCCGAGCGGCGCGATCGCCACCACGTTCTTCCGCTCACCCAGGTGCGCGCGGGCGATCCGCCAGGAGAGCTCGAGGTCGGCCTTGACACCGGCGAAGGCCGGCTCGTCGGAGGATGCGACGAGGATGTCGACGTTGCGGTACCGCTCGCGTGTCGTGGCCGGCAGCGGGTGGCCCGAACGCGTGACCGCCTCACCCGCGTAGGGCAGGTGGAGCTCGTCGAGCTCCAGCGCATGCAGATGCGCGACGTGACCGAGGGCGCGCGTCGCGGCGGCCATCAACTCGTACTCTTCTCCCCCAGGCCGACCTCGAGCTCTCCTGGCGGATCGCCCGCGTGCACCTGGGTGAGCGGAAGAACGTGGTGGCGATCGCGCCGCTCGGCCCGTGGGCCGACGCGACCGCGATCGAGCACGCATTCGCCTGCGCCTCCGCTCGCCGGGCGCGCGTCGCCGCGGTCGGCACGAGCGAGGACTGGTACGCGCTCGTCGAGCGCGGCCGGGGCGGCCGTCCGGGGCTCCAGGTGGAGCGGGTCGGCCTCGGCGAAGCCGTGATCCGCCTGAAGGAGCGGCCCGAGGAGGTCGACGTCGTGGTCACCGAGGCGCACCTCCTCGATGCGCTCGTCGAGGCTGCGTCGCATTTCGCGGGCTCGAAGGCGTCGGTGGCGCACGGCTGGATGCCCGAGCGCGGGCCCGGCGTCTTCGCCCCCGGCGAGAGCGAATCCGACCATCTCGGCGGCTTCGACGCCGCCGACCCGACAGGAATGCTCCTGACCGTTTCGCTGCTTCTGGCCGAGGGGCTCAAGCAGCGCGCTGCCTCACGGACGCTCGAGCGTGCCGTCGGCGCGTCGCGGCCGCAACCGCTCGGCGCCGCGTGAGACCCGAGGCTTCACCGACGCGGTGATCGAGCTGCTGCCGCAGACGCGCACCGACGTCGAGCACTTCGACGAGGTGTGGCGTTGACCAGCGGGAAGAGGATGCTCGGCTCCGACGCCGATCCTCCGCTCGCTCGAGGCCGAGGGTGTCGACACCGTCTTCGGCGTGCCTGGCGGCGCGATCCTGCCGACTCGTACGACGCGATCGCGCGCGGCACGACGGTCCGGCACGTGCTCGCGCGGCACGAGCAGGGCGCCGGCCACATGGCCGAGGGCTACGCCCGCGCCTCGGGCCGCGTCGGTGTCGCGATCGCGACCTCCGGGCCGGGCGCAACGAACCTCGTGACCCCGATCGCGAACGCGTGGATGGACTCGACGCCGCTCGTCTGCATCACCGGGCAGGTGCCTCGCGCCTGATCGGCACCGACGCCTTCCAGGAGATCGACGCGACCGGCATCACCATGCCGATCGTCAAGCACTCGTGGCTCGTGCAGGACGTCGAGGAGCTGCCGGGCGTGCTCAAGTCGGCGTTCCACGTCGCCCGCACCGGACGCCAGGGGCCGGTGCTCGTCGACATCGCGAAAGACGTCCAGGAGGCCGAGCTCACGTTCGCCTACCCGGACAAGGTCGACCTGCCCGGCTGGAAGCCGCCGCGCAAGGTGAATGCGCGCCAGATCGCCGAGGCCGCGCGGGCGATCGCCGAGGCCGAGCGCCCGATCGTCTACGCCGGCGGCGGCGTCCTGAACGGCGACGCCTCCGCTGAGCTGTTGCGGCTCGTCGACGAGGCAACCTCCCGGCGGTCGTCACGCTGATGGGCAAGGGGTGCCTGCCCGACTCGCACCCGCGCAACTACGGCGCGCCCGGCATGCACGGCTCGAAGTTCGCGAACTGGGCGCTCAACAAGGCCGACCTCGTGATCGCGATCGGAGCTCGCTTCGACGACCGTGTCACCGGCAAGCTCAGCTCGTTCGCCCGCGGGCACGCGTCATCCACCTCGACGTCGACGCGGCCGAGGTGGGAAAGATCCGCCACGCCGACATCCCGGTGGTCGGCCCTCTGCAGCGCGCGCTTGCCGAGCTCGCCTCCGCCGTCCGCGGGCTCAATGCGCCGCCCAAGCACCTGCCGTGGCTGCGCCAGCTCGAGGAGTGGCGCGCGCGCTTCCCCTTCCGCTACAGCCGCGAGGCCGGCTCGCTCAAGCCGCAGACGGCGCTCGAGTCGCTGCGCGACCTGACGGCCGGACGCGACGACGTGGTCTGGGCGACCGGCGTCGGGCAGCACCAGATGTGGGCCATGCAGTACCTGCAGTGCGACACGCCGCGCTCGTTCATCACGTCGGGCGGGCTCGGGACGATGGGGTTCGGCATCCCGGCCGCGATCGGCGCAAAGGCTGCGCGGCCCGACGCCACCGTCGTGTGCGTCGACGGCGACGGCTGCTTCCAGATGACCTGCCAGGAGCTGGCGACCGCCGCGCTCGAGGGCCTGCCGATCGTCGCCGTCGTGATCAACAACGGCTGGCTCGGGATGGTGCGCCAGTGGCAGGAGATGTTCTACGACAACCGCTTCGAGCAGACGCACCTCACGCAGCAGGTACCCGACTACGCGCAGCTCGCGGAGGCGTACGGCTGTGCCGGCTTCACCGTCGAGACGGAAGACGCGCTCGACGGCGGCGCTGACCGCCGCGTTCGAGTGCGGGCGCACGGCCGTGGTCGACGTCCGCTGCGATCCGGCGGAGAAGGTGTTCCCGATGGTCCCGTCGGGCGCCGCCGCGGTCGACACGATCGAGGCGCCGGAAGAGACGGTGTCAGACCTTGGTCATGTTCATCGGGCGTCGTGTGCGCGGCCGGAGGGAACAGTGCTCTGCACGGGCCGAAGGCCGCGTGCGCTCAGCGGTGCCAGCCCTTCGTGGAGCCTGCGGGAGCGAAGGGCGGCGAGGGGCATGACGAGTACACGATCATGCGAGACAAGCCGGGGGCGCTGGCACGGGTGTCGCAGCTCTTCTCGCGTCGCGGCTACAACATCCAGTCGCTCGCGGTCGGGCCGACCGAAAGTCCCGACATCTCCCGGCTGACGCTGCGGGTCGACTGCAGCGAGCACTCGCTCGAGCAGATCGAGAAGCAGATGCACAAGCTCGTCAACGTCCTGCGGGTCACCGAGCTTCGGCCCGAAGACTCGATCGAGCGCGAGCTGGCATTGATCACGGTCGCCGTGCCCACCGACCGGCGCGCCGAGCTGGTCGCGCTCAGCCAGGTGGCCGGCGCCCAGGTCGCCAACGTCGGCCGCGACGCGATCACCTTCGAGATCGTCGGGCGCCCCGACCAGGTCGATGCGTTCGAGGAGCTCGTCCGCCCCTACGGTGTGCGAGAGCTCGCGCGGACGGGCCGCATCGGTCTGCGCCGCTCGGACGCTCCGCGCCGCGCCCCGTCACCCGCACTTATCTAATCGTCTAGAGAGGAACCCGATCGATGGCAGAGATCTACAAAACCGGCGACATCTCGCTGCTCGGCAAGGTCGCCATCCTGGGCTACGGCAGCCAGGGTCACGCACACGCGCTCAACCTGCACGAGTCGGGCGTCGAGGTCGAGCTCGGGCTGCGCGAAGGTAGCCCGTCGTGGGCCGCCGCCGAGGAGGCCGGCCTCACCGTTCGCACCACCGCCGACGCGGTCAAGGGCGCCCAGCTCGTCGCGTTCCTCGTGCCCGACGGCGCGCAGCCCGCGCTCTACGAGCAGGAGGTCCTGCCGAATCTCGAGCCCGGCGCGGCACTTCCTGTTCGCGCACGGCTTCAACATCCACTACGGCAGCATCACGGCGCCCGAGGGTCACGACGTGATCATGGTCGCGCCGAAGGGGCCGGGCCACATCGTCCGCCGCCTCTACACCGAGGGCTACGGCACCCCCGCCGTGGTCGCTGTCGCCCAGGATGCGAGCGGCAACGCGCAGGCGCTCGCGTTCGCGTACGGCGAGGCGCTGGGCGCCGCCCGCGCCGGCATGGTCGTGACGACCTTCGCCGAGGAGACCGAGACCGACCTCTTCGGCGAGCAGACCGTGCTCTGCGGCGGCGTGACGCAGCTGATCCAGCTTGCCTTCGAGACGTTGACGGAGGCCGGATACCAGCCCGAGGTCGCGTACTACGAGTGCTTGCACGAGCTGAAGCTGATCACCGACCTGATCTGGGAGGGCGGGATCGAGCGCATGCACTACTCGATCTCCGACACCGCCGAGTACGGGTCGCACACGGTCGGGCCGAAGGTCGTCGACGAGCACGTGCGCGAGAACATGCGCGCCGCGCTCGGCGCGATCCAGGACGGCTCGTTCGCGCGCGGGTGGATCGCCGAGATGGAGCGCGAGCAAGAT
>CAWAXB010000038.1:0-22968 GCA_963785895.1 uncultured Actinomycetes bacterium
ACGCCAAGTCCTGAGGGGTCGTTCGGGCGCTCTGGGTGCTGTTGCTCCCGGACGATTCCCGCACGTGGCTATACTTCCCGGCCGCTTGGCTACCAATGACCTCATGCAGCAGGAGCCCGGCGTCTGGGTCGAGGGCCCCGACGGCGAGCTGATCCCCGACTACGACTCGACGTTCCCCGAGATCAACGAGGGGCAGGTCGTGCACGGCACCGTGGTCCGGGTCGACAAGGACGAGGTGCTCGTCGACATCGGTTACAAGTCGGAGGGCGTCATTCCGGTCTCCGAGCTTTCGATTCGCCGTTCGGTCAATCCGGCGGACGAGGTTTCGGTCGGCGACGAGATCGATGCGCTGGTGCTCACGAAGGAAGACGCCGAAGGGCGCTTGATCCTCTCGAAGAAGCGCGCGCGGTTCGAGCTCGCCTGGAAGAACATCGAAGGCGCCGCCGAGTCCGGTGAGCCTGTCAACGGTCGCGTGATCGAAGTCGTCAAGGGCGGCTTGATCCTCGACCTCGGTGTCCGCGGCTTCCTGCCGGCGTCGCTTGTCGACATTCGCCGCGTCCAGGATCTCGACGAGTTTCTCGGCCAGGAGCTGCGCGCGAAGGTGATCGAGCTCAACCGCTCGCGCAACAACGTCGTCCTCTCGCGCCGTGCGGTGCTGGAAGAGGAGCGCAAGGATCAGCGCCAGCAGATTCTCGACAAGCTTCAGCCCGGCGACGTCGTCGAGGGTCAGATCTCGAACATCGTCGACTTCGGCGCGTTCGTCGACCTGAGCGGCATGGACGGCCTGATCCACATCTCCGAGCTTTCGTGGTCGCACGTCAACCATCCCTCGGAGGTGCTCGAGATCGGCCAGACGGTCGAGGTCAAGGTGCTCGACATCGACCGCGAGCGCCAGCGGATCTCGCTCGGTCTCAAGCAGACCCAGAGCGACCCGTGGCAACAGGTGATGGACAGCTACCACGAGGAAGACGTCGTCGAAGGCCGCGTGACGAAGGTGGTCACGTTCGGTGCATTCGTCGAGATCCTCCCGGGCGTCGAGGGGCTCGTCCACATCTCCGAGCTTGCACAGCATCACGTCGAGAACCCGCGCGAGGTTGTTGCGCAGGGCCAGGCGGTCAACGTGAAGATCATCGAGGTCGACGGGGAGCGCCGGCGCCTCTCGCTGTCGCTGAAGCGCGTCGAGGAGACCGATCCGGTGCTCCCGCGCGCAGACGGCGGCGAGTCGGTGCACATGCGGCCGAATCTCGACCTGTCGGAGGACGTCTTCTCGGAGCACGACGCACCCGAGGCGGACGAGCCGTCGGCGGAGGCTTCGGTCGTCGTCGACGAAGAGTCGGACGTCGAGGAAGAGGCTCCCGCCGAGGCGGCTGCCGAAGAAGTGCCCGCCGAGGCTGCACCGGCCGACGCTGCCGCCGAGCCGGACGAGGCTCCGGCCGCGGAACCGGAAGCGTCCAGCACCGACGAGTGAGCCGCCGTCCGGTCGCCGTCGCGATCACGGGCGGCATCGGGGCGGGCAAGAGCGAGGCGCTGCGCGCATTCGCACGACACGGCGCTGCAACGGTGTCGAGCGACGAGATCGTCCACCATCTTCTCCAGCGCGACGAGGTGAAGAGGCTGGTCGTCCAGCGCATGGGCAACGGCGTGCTCTCGCCCGAGGACGAGATCGACCGTGGCGCGCTCGCCACGATCGTCTTCAACGATCGCGATGCGCTGACCTGGCTCGAGGAACTGCTGCATCCGCTGGTTGCCGCGGAGTATCTGCAGTGGCGCGAAGACCTGGCGAAGCTGCCGACCGCTCCGCAGGTGTGCGTGACCGAGGTTCCGCTGCTCTACGAGACCGGCGGTGATGCCCGCTTCGACAAGGTCGTGGCGATCACCGCACCGAGCAAGCTTCGGCGGGCGCGTTCCGAGGTAGCGACCGAGGATCGCGAATCGCGGCTGATTCCCGACCGCGAGAAGATCGAGCGCGCCGACTACGCATTCAAGAACATCGCTGGTCTCGAAGAGCTCGACGCGTTCGTCGCGTCGGTGATGGCCGACCTCGCGCCGTCGTGAAGCGGCTGGGCGTCGTCCTGTTGCTGGTGGCGCTGCTCGCGGGCGCCTTTCTGTTCATCAACAAGTCGAGTCCGCCCTGGTACCAGCGCATCCGCTATCCGCTGCGCTACTCGGAGTACATCCGGGTGCACGCCCGCCAGCACGGGCTCGACCCTGCGCTCGTTGCCGCGGTGATCTACCAGGAGTCGAAGTTCGACACCAGCGCAAAGTCGAGCTCGGGAGCGATCGGGCTGATGCAGGTGACGCCCGAGACCGCGCACGGGATCGCCGTGCGAACGGGCGGTGCGGCGTTCGACACGAACGACCTGTACAACGCCGAGATCAACATCCGGTACGGCGCGTGGTATCTCGCAAACCTGTTCACGAAATACCACAGCGAGGAGCTGGTTCTGGCCGCCTACAACGCGGGGCAGGGCAACGTCGATCGCTGGCGCGCGAACGGCGAGCCGATTCAGTTCGCCGAGACGCGGGCCTACGTGAAGCGCGTCGAGCATCTTCGGACGGTCTATCGCGGTGCGTGGGCCAAGGAGCTGGGCTACCGGTGAGCGGCGTAGGCTCGACGGAGCCGCCCAGGAGCGAGGCGCCGGCTTTGCCGGCGCTGGAGCGGGAATGAGTGGCGATCCGATGCTCGAGATCGCCGAGAACGCGAACACGTACACGCCACTCGGGCCAAACGACGAGCGGATCGTGACCGACCGGTATGTCCTGTGGATGGGGCTCGGCTATTCGCCGTCCGCGAACGTGGCGCAGCGATTCAGGTTCGAGCCGGGCGAACTGGACGAGGTGCGGGCCGAGATCCACGGTCACCTGCATGAGCGCGGACGCCCTTCGTGTACCTGGGAAGTCGGGACGCACGCTCGGCCGGACGACCTCGTCCGGCGCCTGCTCGCACTCGGGCTCGTCGATGACGAGCCGACCCCGCTCGCGGTCGGCATGGTGCTGGCCGGTCCGCCCGCGCCGATGCCACCGGGCATCGAGGTGCGCCCGGTCAGGACCAACGACGACTATTTCGCGGCCGAGCAGATCGCTGCGATTGCGTTCGGCGCCAAGGAGGCGCCGATACGGCGCCGGTACGAGCCCGATCCGAACCGCACGATCTATCTCGCCTACGTCGACGGCAAACCGGTTGGTCGGGGGTCGGCGTCGTTCGGCGAGCATGGTGTGACGTTGTTCGGCGGCTCGACGCTGCCCGGGGCACGTGGTCGCGGTGCGTATCGCGCACTTGTGGCCGCGCGCTGGTCCGACGCGGTTGCGCGTGGCACGCCGGTGCTCGTCACGCAGGCATCGCCGATGTCGCGCCCGATCCTCGCGGGCCTCGGCTTTCGCGAGGTGTGCGAGATTCGCATCCTGCTCGATCGCTTCGGCTGAGAGAATGTTTGGGTGAGGGTCTCTGCCAAGGCCGACTATGCGATCCGCGCAGCGGTCGAGCTCGCCGCCGCGGGCGAGGGGCCGGTGAAGGGCGACGCAATCGCCCACGCGCAGCAGATCCCGCAGAACTTCCTCGAGAACATCCTGGCCGACCTGCGCAATGCCGGCCTCGTCGCCAGTCGCCGCGGGGCGGAGGGTGGCTACTGGTTGGCGCGTCCCGCCGCCGAAGTGACCCTCGCCGACGTGATTCGTGCGGTTGACGGCCCACTCGCGAACGTGCGCGGGATCCGCTCGGAGCGGGTCAGCTACGAAGGGAGCGCGGCGCCATTGCGCGATGTGTGGATCGCGGTGCGCGCCAGCCTGCGCGGCGTGCTCGAGCGGGTGACCCTCGCCGACCTTGCGAGCGGCGAGCTGCCGGCGTCCGTGCAGGCGCTGGCCGCCGACCCCGACGCCTGGGCGCCGCACTGAGCCGCCGCGCCCGCTAGGCGAACGTCCTTTCGCGCGTCGGCTCGACGTAGACGATCTGCCCCGAGGCGAGCTCGAGCCGCTCGGCCTCGTCGCGCGTCAGCTGCACGGTGAAGCGCTCTCCGTCGTCGCGCACGAGCTCGGCTCGCACCTCGAAGCCGAGATGGCTGACGCGCTCGATCAGCGCCTCGCGCGTCGACTCGCCCGGGGCCAGGCGTACGCGCAGATCGTGCGGGCGCACCCACGAGGAGCCAAACCGGTTCGCCTGACCGACGAACGACATCACGAACTCGTTGGCGGGCGCGTCATACAGCTCGCGCGGGCCTGACACCTGCTCGACCCGACCGTGGTTCATCACCACGACACGGTCGGCGACCTCCATCGCCTCCTCCTGGTCGTGCGTGACGAATACCGTCGTCGTGTGCGCCTCGGCGTGCAGCCTGCGCAGCCACAGGCGGAGCTCGGCACGGACTTGCGCGTCGAGCGCGCCGAACGGCTCGTCGAGCAGCAGCACCTTCGGCTCCGGTGCGAGCGCGCGGGCGAGCGCCATGCGCTGCCGCTGCCCGCCCGAGAGCTGGTCGGGGAAGCGGTCACCGAAGCCCTGCAGTTGCACCAGCTCGAGCAGCTCTTGCACGCGCCGCTTGATCTCGCCCCTGGGCCGCTTGCGGATCTTCAGTCCGAAGGCGATGTTGTCGCGGACGGTCATGTGCTTGAACGCCGCGTAGTGCTGGAAGACGAAGCCGACACCGCGCTTCTGCGGCGCCAGCTCCGTGGCGTCGCTGCCCGCGAGCAGGATCTCGCCCGTATCCGGCCGTTCGAGGCCGGCCACGATGCGGAGCAAGGTGGACTTGCCCGACCCGGACGGGCCGAGCAGCGCGGTCAGCGACCCGCTCTCCACGTCGACCGAGACGCGGGAGAGGGCCTGGAAGGCGCCGAAGCGCTTGGAGACTTCGCGGATCTGGATCGACATCAGGTTGACCTCCTGATTCGGCTTGAAGAAGGTCATCGCGACCAGCACGACCACCGACATGACGGCGAGCACGAGCGAGATCCCGTACGCCCCCGGCAGGTCGAAGTTCTCGTAGGCGTCCTGCACGCGCAGGGTGGCGGTCTCGGTCTGGCCCTCGATGTGGCCGGAGACGACGGCGACGGCGCCGTATTCGCCGAGGCAACGGGCGGTCGTGAGCACGACGCCGTAGATCACCGCCCAGCGGATCGACGGCAGCGTGATGCGCCAGAAGGTCGTCCAGCCGCTCGCGCCGAGCGTGTGCGCTGCCTGTTCCTGTTCGTCGCCGAGCTCGCGGAGCGTGGGCACAACCTCACGCGCGACGAACGGGAGCGAGACGAAGACCGTTGCGATCACCATCGACGGCAACGCGAAGAGGATCTGGACGCCGTGCGCCTGGAACCAGTGACCGAACCAGCCCGTGCGCCCGTAGAGCAGGAAGAGCGACAGGCCGACGACGACGGGGGAGAGGGCGAGCGGCAGGTCGACGATCGCGTTGACCAGGCCGGCCCCGCGAAAGCGCCGCCGCACGATCGCAAGCGCGCACACCACGCCGAAGACGGTGTTCAGCGGCACGGCGATCGCCGCGACGATCAGCGTGATCTTGAAAGCGTGCACCGTGTTGGGATCGCTGAGCGACGTCCACAGGTGCCCGGCACCCCTGTCGAACGCGCGCCAGAAGATCATGGCGAGCGGCCCGAGCAGCACGAGCAGCAGGTAGCCGAGCGCCACGAAGCGCAACAGGGGCTTACGCACGCTCGTGCCTCGTCAGGAGGAACCGGATGCCGCCGATCGCGAGTAGCGGCGCGAACGAGATCAGGAGCATCAGAACGGCGACCGCCGCTGCGCCCGGCTGGTCGCCGCTCTGGATGTGGTTGAAGACGAAGACCGACGCGACCTCGGTCTTGTAGGGGAGGTTCCCGGAGATGAGCACGACCGCCCCGATCTCGCCGACCGCGCGCGCAAACGCCAGCGCGACACCGGAGAGGATGCCCGGCAGGATGTTCGGCAGCACGATGCCGGCGAACACCCGTAGCTCGGACGCGCCGAGCGTGCGTGCGGCCTCCTCCGTCTCGCGGTCGAGCTCGTGCAGCACGGGCTGCACCGTCCGGACGACGAACGGCAGCGTGACGAAGAGCAGGGCCAGGAAGATCGCGGTGCGGGTAAAGGCAACGTTCAGGCCCACCGGCGACTGGGGGCCGTAGAGCGCGAGCAGCGTCAGGCCCGCCACGATCGTGGGCAGGGCGAACGGCAGGTCGATCACCGCGTTCACGATCGACTTCCCCCGGAAGTCGTCGCGCACGAGCACCCAGGCGATGATCGTCCCGACCACGGCGTTGACGAGCGCGACGAGCACTGCCGCCCCGGTGCTCAGCTTCGAGCGCTGCGACCGCCTCCGGCTGCGTCGCTACGTTCCAGAACTGGTGCAGCCCGTTTTCGCGCGAGGCCCAGACGAGCGCCGCGATCGGCAGCACGACGACGACCGAGAGGAACGCGGTCGTGAAGCCGAGCGAGAGAGCCGCTGCGGCCCCCTCGCTCGAGTGGCGTGCCCGCCGGCGAACCGGCGAGGCGGCGTACGCGGTCTACCCAGCGCGAGGTTCGATGCGCTAGCCCGATCGATCGAGCCCTTCCGATCGCGCGTTCGATCTGGACCATCCGGCCCTTGTTCGGGTCGAACCAGACCCGGTCGGCGTGGCGCCAGCCGCCGATCACCTTGTCGTCGACCCTGAAGATTCCCGGGCGTGCGGGGTACTGCTTGCTGTACTTCGCAAGCGCCGACTTGACCACGGGGCGGAAGCCGTACTGGGCGAAGAGGTTCTGCGCCGTGTCGCCCTTGACGTAGCGGATGAGCTGGTTCGCTTTGCCGGCGTCGGAAGCGTTCTTGGTGACGGCAATCGGCAGCTCGATCAGCATCGACTGGCGCGGGATCACGTACTGGATGTCCTGCCCGTTCAGCCGCGAGTTGATCGCCTCGCTCTCGTAGGTGATCAGGACGTCGCCCTTACCGGCCAGGAAGGTGTTGGTTGCGTTCCGGCCCGACGAGTCCTGCGCGACGACGTGCTGGAAGAGCGACTTGACGTAGGCGGTGGCCTGCTCGTCGGTCTTGCCGAGTCGCCGTTCCGCTCCGTAGGCCGCGAGGATGTTCCACTTCGCGGAGCCGGAGCTGAAGGGGTTCGGCGTCAGCACCTGTACGCCGGGCTTGATCAGGTCGGCCCAGCTCTTGATGTGCTTCGGGTTGCCGTTTCGCACGGCGAAGACGACGACGGTGTCTGCGGCGATGCCGTCGTAGCTCTGGCGGTTCCAGTTGGCGTTGACGAGGCCGGCGTCGACGAGCAGGTTGACGTCGTCGCCCGTCGAGAGGAAGACGAGGTCGGCCTCGAGGCCGTTGGCCACGGCGCGCGCCTGGTCGGTCGAGGCGCCGTAGGACTGGTTGACCGAGACGCCCCTTCCGTCGGGCGTCTTCTGCCAGGCCTGGATGATCTTCCCCAGCACGGTCTTGGGCGTCGAATAGGCGACCAGCGAGAGGTTGGTCGAGTGCGAGGCCGCAGTGGCTCCTGCGGCGAGCGCCAGCGCCAGGAGGATGGCGGCAAAGGCGACCCAGAGGTTTCCTTCTTTGTTCATCGGCATCGTGAACAAATACCATAAGATGGAATCATTCGTCAAATAAGCTAAACGGGTGCTTCCTGAGCCCCAACCACATGGGTTACGGTCGCGGGCATGAGCGGTGGGCTCGACTGAGGCGGTGTGCGATTGAGCCGTAGGCTTGACGGAGGCGATCAGGGAGCGGAGGCTCCGGCTTTGCCGGGGCCGGAGCGGGGATGAGTGCTGCGTCTGGCCGCCGGGCCCTTGTCGAGGCGCTGCGGCACGTGGGCGTGACCGAGTCGCCGCCGGGCTCGAATCGCACGCCGTTCGGGCGCTGGTTCGGCGTCGACGGTGTGCCCTGGTGCGCGATCTTCGTCTCCTACTGCTTCGACGTCGGAGCCGGGATCGTCCTCTGCCGCGGCTGGAACGGTGCCGGCGTCGCGAAGCGGGGCGTTGCCTATGTCCCGACGCTCGCCGCCTGGCTGCGAACGACCGGCCGCTGGGTCGAGGGCGAGCCGCAGCCCGGCGATCTCGCGATCTTCGACTGGGACGGAGGCGTTCCCGACCACGTCGGGATCGTGATCGGGGCCGGTCCTGGCGGCACGTTCGAGAGCGTGGAGGGCAATACGGGCATCGGCCGGGACGCGGATGGGGGCGAAGTGATGCGCCGCCGGCGCACGCTCGCGCAGGTGAGCGGCTTCGGGCGTGTATAAAAGGGTGCTCCCTCGAACCGGTCCCCCAGCCGCTAAACTTGAGGACACAAGCAATGACAGCTTCGGCGATCTCTCCTGCTCCGCCGGCCGTGCCGCAGAATCTCGAGGCATGGGTCGCGTTCCTGCGCTCGCACGCGGCAATCACGCGCGAGCTGTCTGCGCAGCTGCAGCGCGAGCACGACCTGACGCTGAACGACTACGAGGTGCTGCTCCATCTCTCGCGGGCCGACGGCGGCAGGCTGCGGCGCGTCGACCTCGCTGAGCGGGTGCTGCTGACCGCGTCCGGGATCACGCGGCTTCTGGAGGGGCTCGAGGAGTCGGGCTACGTCTGCAAGCAGACGTGTCCGTCGGATGCGCGCGTGTCGTACGCGAAGCTCACCGACGCAGGCGCGCAGCAAGCTGCGCGAGACGGGCGTTACGCACCTGCGGGGCATCGACGAGCTGTTCACCGGCCGCTACTCCGGTTCGGAGCTCGCGACGCTCGCCGAGCTGCTCTCGCGGTTGCCGGTGACCGGCTCCGACTGCAAGTCGGATACCTGCACCTGAGCTGAGCCGCCGCGCCCTGTCAGCTCCGACGCGAGCCGGCGGAAAGGCCCGTCGACTGCCAGCAGGTCATCGAACGTTCCGCTCTGCGCGATCCGCCCGTGCTCCATCACGAGAATCTCGTCGGCCCGCCGGACCGTTGCGAGGCGATGGGCGATGATGATCGAGGTGCGCCCGCGCAGGAGCCGGTCGAGCGCCTGCTCGATCAGGATCTCGGTCGGGCGGTCGATGTTCGAGGTCGCCTCGTCGAGGATGAGGATGCGGGGGTCTGCGAGCAGGGCGCGTGCGATCGAGATCAGCTGCCGCTCGCCTGCGGAGAGCCCGGCGCCGCCCTCGCGCACCAGGTGCTGCGAGCCCGGCGTCGAAGCGGCGCGCGACTCGGTCGACCCCGACCGCGCGTGCGACGTCGTCGACCTGCTCGTCGGTCGCCTCCGGCTGGGCGAAGCGGATGTTGTCGGCGATCGTGCCGGCGAACAGGAACGGGTCCTGCAGCACGACCCCCAGCTGGCGGCGGTACGAGCGCAGCTCGAGCGAGCGCAGGTCGTGGCCGTCGACCCGGATCGCGCCCTCGTCGGGGTCGTAGAAGCGGCCCACGAGCTTGGCGGTCGTCGACTTGCCGCCGCCCGACTCGCCGACGAGTGCCAGGCAGCCGCCGGCCGGCACGTGGATCGCGACGCGTGCAGCACCGGTCGCGGCCGTACGCGAAGGTGACGTGGTCGATGCTGCAGGTCGCCGTCGAGCCGGGGCACGCGTGCAGCCGTGTCCGCGTCGCGGATCTCCGGCTCTTCGTCGAGGACGAGCGAGATCTTCTCCATCGCGGCGCCCGCCGACTGCACCTGGCCGTAGAGATCGGAGAGCTCCTGCAGCGGCTGGAAGACGAGGTTGAGCAGGAAGACCGACGAGACGAGGGTGCCGATCGTCAGCGTGTCGCCGGTGATCATGCGCCCGCCGACCCAGAGGACGGCGGCCATCGCGACGATCCCGAGCATCTCGATGCCGGGGAAGAAGAGCGAGTTGAGCCACTGCGCGTACGTGTTCGTGCGCTTGTTCGCGTCGTTCGCCCGGTCGAACTCGTCGAGGAACGCGCGCTCGCGGTTGAACGCCTGGATCACGGCCATGCCGGAGACGGACTCGGCGATCTGTGCGGTCATCGACGAGATCGTCTCGCGCACGCGCAGGAAGGCGGAGTGCGAGCGGACCTGGAACCACCGGGTGAGGACGAGGGTCGGTGGCAGGATGACGAGTGCGATCAGGCCGAGCCGCCAGTCGAGGACGAACAGCCCGCAGATCGCCGCGAGCAGCGTCAGCGTGTTCACCACCAGCGTCGTCAACCCTTGGGAGAGCACGTCCGAGAGCGCGTCGACGTCGGAGGTGAGGCGCGCGATGATCCAGCCCGCCTTCTGCCGGCAGAAGTAGCGCAGCGACAGCGTCGTCAGATGGTCGAAGAGATCCTCGCGCAGGCCGAGCACGACGTCCTGCCCAACCCGCGCGAGGCCGCGGACGAGCGTGGTCTGCAGCACCCACGCGATCGCGTTGATGATGAGGTACACGACGACGTCGCGGCCGAGGCGCGCCACGGTTGTGGTGCTGCATGCCGTTGTCGATCGCGTCCTGCACGACCAGGAGCGCCGTCACCGGCGCGGCAGCCGAGCAGACTCCGACGGCCGCGAGCAGCGCCACGCGCAGCCGGCGGCCGACCAGATAGCGGCCGAGCCTCGTCAGGCCCAGGCGTCTACGCCGTGGCTTATGCGGCGGCACTGACTTCTTCTCCGAAGAGTTGTGTGAAGACGCCGCCTGCGGCGAGCAGCTCGGCCGGCGTTCCCGACTCGACGATGACGCCGCCGTCGAGCACCACCGCGCGGTCGGCCACCTCGACGGTCGACAGGCGCTGCGTCGCGATCAGCACGCTGCGTCCGGCGAGTGCGGGGCGGAGGTTTTCGACGAGGTGGCGCTCGGTCTCCGTGTCGACGGCCGACATCGGGTCGTCGAGCACGACGATGCGGGCGCCCGCAACGAGCGCGCGTGCAAGCGCGACGCGCTGGCGCTGCCCGCCCGAGAGATTGATGCCGCGTTCGCCGATCAGCGTCTCGTACGTGTCAGGGAGCTCGGCGGCGAACTGGGCGACTCCGGCGGCCGCGGAGGCGGCGACGACCTCTTCCCAGGGCGCGTCGGGGCGCGCCGCGATCAGGTTCTCGCGGAGCGTGATCGAGAAGAGGATCGGGCGCTGGGTGACGATCGCGACGGCGGTGCGCAGCTCCTCGAGCGAGAGCTCGCGCAGGTCGACGCCTCCGAGCGAGCACGCGGCCCTCGGTGGGGTCGTAGAAGCGTGGCAGGAGGTTGAGCAGCGACGTCTTGCCGGCGCCGGTGGGCCGCAGAGCGCGATCACCTCGCCCGGCGCCGACGTCGAGATTGACGCCCGAGCAGGACCTCGGAGCCCGTGCCGTACGAGAAGTGCACGCCCTCGAAGCGGACGCCGAGCTCGCCCGCGGCCAGCGAGCGCGGCGCCGCCGGCTCTGGAATCGTCTCGATGCCCTCCAGCCACGCGAAGCTCCGCGACGCGGATGCGGTTGCGCGCTGCGCCAGCGAGAGGATCCAGCCGAGCGCCTCGAGCGGCCACACGAGCTGCAGGAGCAGTTGGTAGAAGAGGAAGAACTCGCCGTAGGTGAGCTTGCCGCCGATCACGTCGTGACCGCCGAAGAGCACCACCGCGCCGATCGAGAGCGTCGGCAGGAACAGCAGGCCGGGCAGGAAGGCTGCCTCCACCCGTGCCTGGCGCAGGACGCCGTCGCGCACCGCCTCGGCCTTCGCGGCGAAGCGTGCCTGGACGTCGTCCTCGCGGCCGAATGCCTGCACCATCTCGATCCCGACGACGGCCTCGTCGGCGGCCTCGGTGACGTCGGCCTTCAGTTGCTGCACGTGGCGTGAGATCGGCATCACCTTGCGGGCGAAGCTGAAGGCGAGTACGAACGACGGCCGGCATCGCGACGAGCGCGATCGCGGCAAGCTTCACGTTCACGAGGAACAGGACGACCGCGATCCCGCCGATCATCATCACCGACTGCAGGCCCTGGGTCATGCCCCAGCCGATGAAGTATCGGATCGGGTAGAGGTCGTTGGTGGCGCGCGAGACGACCTGCCCGGTTGCGTGCCGGTCGTAGAACGCGCGCGGATAGCGCAGGTAGGCGCGGTAGAGCAGCTCGCGCATCCGCGCCTCGACCCGGATGCCGGTACGCGCCGTCGCATAACGGCGCGTGAAGTTGAAGCCGAAGCGGGCGACCGCCAGCAGGACGACGATCGACGAGGTACGGCCAGAGCGCGTCGTGGTGGCCGTTCGTCGGCGCGATCGAGCGGTCGATCGCATGCCTCACGACGATCGGGATCGCGAGCGAGAGGGCGCTGTAGACGAAGGCGCACGCCAAGCCCGAGGACGACGAGGCGCCCTTGCTCGCGCCACTGTCTCGCAAGCCCCTTGGTGGTCGGCCAGAGGCCGAGATCCGGGGGGTCGACGGAGAGAAATCGCTTACTCACTCTGCAACGCTACCTAGATGGTTGATCGATGATTCGAGTGCGCGCGGGGATGGCCTGGATCAAGCAGGTCAGCCGGGGCGGGTGCAGTCGCATAGCGGTGCCTACGTGCAAGCCCGACCCGGCTGAGATGCGCCGCATCCAGGCCACCAGCCGCGAGCGCGCCAATTGTCGATCAATCATCTAGACCCTTTGCGGCGTAGACTGGCTGTGTGCGGATTCGCTGGCCGGTCTGGGTGGCTGCGCTCGGAATCGCCGTCGTTGCAGGGGTGACGGTTTCCGTGTTGCATCAAAAGAACGCCCCCGCTGCGATCCAGCACCCGGCCACGCCCGCCTTCGGCGCCGCGGCGTCGTGGGCAGCAGGCGAGCGGAAGGCGCCCGACTTCAGTCTCATCGACCAGCGCGGCGCACCGGTCTCGATCGCCCGGATGCACGGACGGCCCGCGATCGTGACCTTCATCGATCCGCTCTGCCGGGACCTCTGTCCACTCGAGGCGAAGGTGTTGATGCAGATGGTGAAGCGGTTCCCTGCGGGACAGCGACCGGCAATCATCTCGGTGAGCGTCAACCCGCCGGGCGACACCAGGGAGAACTTTGCGTTGGTCGCCAGGCACTGGGGCCTCGGCGCCGAGTGGTATTGGGCGGCGGGCCCGAAGGCGAAGCTCGCCGAGGTCTGGCGCAAGTATCAGATCGGCGTGCAGACGCAGTCGAAGGTCGTGGCCGGGGTGAAGGTGGTCTCGGTTCTGCACACGGAAGGCTCGTACGTGATCGACAAGGCCGGTTATGAGCGCGCGCTCTACCTGTATCCCTTCCAGGCGAGCGACATCGAGAAGACGGTGCATTCTCTGGATTGATGCGCGATCTCGAGCACATCGTCGCCGGATACAACGAGCGCGTGGAATCGCCAGGATCTCGACGCGATCTGCGCCGCGCACGCGCCCGGCATGGTCTTCGAAAATCACAACGCCGGGGAGCGAGCCGAGGGCGACGCCGTCCGCGGGCACATTGCCGCAATCTTCGAGAACTGGCCCGACCTACGCTTCACCGGCCGGGCAACGTACGTCGGCGACGACTTCGTCGTGCAGGAATGGACGGCGACCGCAACCCATCCCCAGGGCGTTGTCGTTACGTGGGAGGGCATCGACATCTTCCCGTTCGTGGACGGAAAGATCGCACGCAAGGACGTGTACTCGAACGCCTCGCGGCGTGTGCCGGAGCAGCTCGCGAGATGAGCTACGCGATCGCCCACCGCGACGACCTGGAGCGCGACGGAAACTGGTCGCTCTGCCGTCGTGCACTCGGGCTGAGCGCGTTCGGGATGGGTCTCGTGGAGATTGCGCCCGGCGAGTCCATTCCCGAGCACGACGAGACGGGCCGCGACCAGGAAGAGGTGTTCGTCGTGCTCTCGGGCTCGCCGACGATGGTGATCGACGGCGACGAGCATGCGGCTCCGGCGGGGACGTTCGTCCGCGTCGACCCGGCACACCGCCGCACGGTCGTGAACCACGGTGCGGAGCCGGCGAGCGTGCTGATCGTCTCGGCGCCGCGCACGAGCGGCTACCAGCCGATGGGCTGGAACTGATCTCGCAGCTCGCTGTCAGGAGGTCGTCTCAGCGCCGTTTGCGGAAGTAGCCGAAGCCCAGCGCTCCCAGCAGCACGACCAGTGCGACAGCGCGATCACGAGGCGGTCGCGGGTGGTGGTGTCGCCCGACGATTTCGCCTTGACGATCGGCGCGGGGACGATCTTCACACCCGCGTTGGCAGGCGAGTGCGCGCAGCGCACGCGCTGCGGAGCCCGCCAGTCCGGCCCCGTGCGTCGCCGAGGGCAGAGGCAGCTTGTCGAGCACCTTCTGCTCTGCCGGCAGCGGCTTGCCGTTCACGGCGACGCCGTACCCGTTCGGCATCACCACGAGCACGCGCCCGCGGTAGAGGAACTTCAGCTCCTGTGAGAGGAAGTGGGCGTAGAGCCTCGGCTTCTTGTAGAGCACGGTGACCGAGCCCATGTCGTAACGGCTCGCGATGATCGCGATGCGGATCGTGTAGCCGCCGCTTCGGGCGCCGGTGACGAGCGAGGTGAGCTGGGCCTGGTCGGAGCTCGAGATGCCGCTGTCTGGCGGCACGAACGTCTGCAGGCGGAGCAGGTAGTCGCTCGCCGGGTCGCCGTCGGCGCGCGCAGCGGGCACCGCGACGACGGCGACGAGCAGCAGAAGCAGTACACATTGCTTACGCAAGCGCGGTCCGGAGCAGCTCGACGGCGACGACGATCGCGGCGGCGCCCGCGACGAGTGCGAGCAGAGCGGCGAGCAGGCGGAGCTGGACGCCGCTCATCCGGTCGCGTGGTCGACAAGGAGGACGCTGAAGGGCTTGCCGCCGGTGGGAGTCACGTTCAGGTCGAGGCCCCAGTGCCCGACCATCACGAGCGCCGGCGCCGTGACGGAGTAGACGCCGGGCGCCGTCTCGGCGAGGCGCTGCTCCTGCTGTGGCATCTCCATGTCGAGCATGTCGAACGCCAGGATGACAGTCGCTTGCCGCACGGGCATCCCCGAGCGCGTGATCGCGACCTCGAAGCGATTCGGGATCGCGGCGCGATTCGGCGAGACGCCGAAGCGAAGCTCGTAGCCGCCCTGCTTGACGACGTGGTCGACCGCTCCCGGGCCGACGTGAGCGCTGGCATTCCCGACCGAGGCCAGCGCTTTCGACGGCGGCGGGAGCGACGACAGCACCGCCGCGGCGAAGATCGCTCCGGTCACGAGCAGCGCCTCACCGCCGACGAGGCCGCGAAGCAGGCGTCCGGCTGACCGCCCGACCTCGGGCTGCTCGGCGCCGAGCCGGTTCTTCGTGTGGAGCAGGTTGACGGCGGCCAGCATCATCGCCGCCAGCAGCAGACCGATCTTCACGAGCATCGCCTGGCCGTACGCGGTCTGCCACAGCGACGCGAGGGTCGGCATGTGGATGATCGCCGCGCCCGTTCCGGAGCCGATCAGCAGGAGTACCGAGCCGAAGGCCACGTTCGAGAACCGTGGGACGGCGACGGCCAGGCCGGCGGTCCGCGACGGCGGGGGCAGGCAGCGCCACAGCACGAGCAGGCCGATCAACCCGCCGATCCAGACCGACCCGGAGAGCAGGTGCAGCCAGTCGAGGAGCAGCGAAAGGCCGCGCGGCGCGGTCTGGGCGGCGTGTCCGGACGCACCGGGAACGATCAGGACCGCCGCGCCCGCCAGCGCGGCGCCGCCGGTTGCCAGCAACTCGGCGATCGACCGCTGCGGCCGTTCGGGCCGGTCGACCCAGAGGGCAACCGCGGCGGCGGCCGCGAAGAGCGCAAAGCAGAGCCAGAGATCGAGGTAGCCGCGCCCGAACGCCGACACGTCCAGCAACGGCACCAGCGCCCCCAGGTCGGTGACGGGCCGTAACGCGAAATCGGCCGTCGCGAGCAGGGTGTAGAACGGGATCGCGACCAGCCCGACGATCGCCGAGACCCAGAACCCGATCGTCAGCCCGCGCAGGCTCGTGCCGCTCACGCGCCGGACGACGGGGCGCGCGATCCCGAGCCGCAGCACGAGCAGACCGATCGCAATCATCACCGAGAGAAAAGCCGCCCAGCGCGCGGTCAGCAGGCGCGGTGTCGCCGCCGACTCCGACGTCGAGGGCACGGGGAACTGCGGCGCTGGGCCGGCGTTCGGGCCGACCGCGAACGTGAACGCCCCGCGCACGGGGTGCCCGTCGACGGAGATGGCCCGCCAGTAGACGAGGTACCAGCCCTCCGGTACATGGCGTAACGGCACGAGCAGCGTGTCGGGGGCGGCGGGGGAGCGCCGCGGAGCTGCGGTCGTCTCCTGGCTGCCGGCCGCGTCGGTGACCGAGACGATCGCGAAGCGCGGCTCGACCGGCTCGCTGAAGGTGAGCGCGACCTGGGTCGGCGCGGTGTTGACGATCGCGCTGGCGACCGGAACGGTGCGCAGGAGCGCGGCGTGCGCCCATGCTGCGCCCGGCAGGGCGAGCACGGCGACGAACGCCGCGATCAGCGCACCGCTCCGGCCGCGAAGGGTCACGCGACGGCGCGCTTTCCGCCCGAGAGGAGCGACGACCAGCCCGAGCAGCAGCCCAAGTGCGCCCACGATCAGCGCGATCACTGCCAGGGTCGAGTTGCCGCTGCCGCCACCGAGGGACGCCTTCGCCTCGAGCGTCGGTGCGGGCGTGTCGGACGACTCGGCTCCCGCCCAGTCGACGACCGTGCCGTCGGAGTACGTCTGCTGCACGCCGAAGGTGTACGTCTTGCTGCTGCTCGGTGAGGCGAGGAACGAGAAGGTCGAGTCTTCGCCGGTCGGCACGCTACCGCCGCTGTAGGTGATCTTCTGGATCGTTGAGTTCTCGCCGCTGCCGGTCTGCTGGACGGTCCGCTTCCAGCCGGGCGACGGGACGAACGAGTCGATGTTGAAGCCCTGCGGCGGCGTCAGCACGATCTGGGTCGTCGTCGCCCCTTCCTTCTCCGTCGGCACCGCGAGCGTGAACACCTGCGATTGCTTCGCGAGCACGACCGGCGGGCTGACATGGGCGTGCGCCGATGCGACCTGCGCCAGCACGAGGCTCGCGGTGAGGGCGACGAGGAAGGTGAGGGGAACTTTGGCTGTGCGCTTCATAGAGGCTTTTTCTCTCCTTTGGTTCGTTTCACGAGGTCAATGGACGGTCAAGGTGAACGGCACGGTGAGGACGTGGCCGTCTGCCTTGCACTGAAGGAACAGGCGCCAGATGCCCGGCGCCGGCACGAGCACTCCCACCGTGAGCTTCCCGGGCGTCGACGAGACGCCGGTCACCTTGGCACCGCCGAGGGCGCTGGTGCAGCCGGTCGCACCGGGTGCGCAGATGTGTGTGTGGAAGTAGTCGAGCGTGCCCTGGCGGAAGAAGATCGCGTGCGCGAGCGCTCCGAACCAGGGGGTGAAGGTGGCCGGCTTGCCCTGCGGGCCGGTGACGGTGACGACGAGGTCGTTGGCCTCGATCGCCTTCAGCCGCGGCTTTCCGTGCAGGGTGAACGTGAAGCCGCCGACCGTCTGCGTGCCGCTGTAGGCGGGGAGCGGCTGTGGCTTGTACGTCCCGGCGACGTCCAGCGTGCCGAACAGCTGGAAGTTCGGTTGCACGCTCGAGGTGGCCGGATAGGCGTCGATCACGACGCGGTACGGCCCCGGCTTCGTGAAGACGACCTGCTCGGACGCGACGCCGTTTGCCGCAACCGGCGGATGGCGGTGGATGATCGTGGCGAGATCACGGCGGACGAGGATCAGATGGATGCCCGTATGCGGGCCCGGCCCGGTCTTGTACTTCGTCAGTGGAGTCCCGTCAGGCTGGGTGATCGAGAACGACACCGTCACCGGCTTGCCGACCTGAACCGGGCCGCTCGGTTCGAGCTTGGTCAGCTTGTACGTCTTCGCCGCCCCGATCTGCGGGAGGCTTGGCGTGGCCTGAGAGCCGCCGCCGCAGCCGGCCAGCGTGGCGGCGGTCGCAACTGCCGCCGCCGTCAGGGCGAGCAGCCGGCGTCTAGAGGCTCTCTTGCTCATGGGGCTCCTTTCGGGAAGAGATAGGAGACGTGGGGCGGGACGTAGCCGCCGATCTCGAGCACGACCTGGGCCCGCGGCGTCAGCGGGATCGAGCGCGGGTTGCCACGCCGCTCGCGCCCGTTCACGAACGTCCGCACGCCCGATCGGGTCGCGAACGAGAGCAGCCGCTTCGGGCCGAGCGTCTGTCCCCAGATGCCGAACAGCTGCCCCACCGTGGCGGTGCGGGCACCGACCCGGACGATGCCGGTGGGCGTCGTCGTGCGGAGCGGATAGACGCAGCCGCGCGGACGCACGTCGGCACCGCGCCTCGTGAACGGGCGAGCGACACCGATGCCTGCAGGAATCGGGACGACGCGCCGGTTCGCGAACAGCTCGACATGGACGACGAAGCGCGTCACGCCGGCGCCGCAGCGGAGGCCCGCGACCGGCTGCCCGGCCCGGACACCGGCCGGTGCCGGGTTCGGTCGGTAGCGAGGGCCAGTCCCGATCGGCCACGGATGGATTGCTGGTGGCAGTGCTGCCAACGCAAGCGCGACGGGAGCGAGGTAGGGGACCAGCTACGCCACCTCCTCGTCCGGCGGGTCGACCGACACGGCGCCGACGAGCGCGATCGCCCCGAACGTGAAGGCAAGCGCACACGCGACGCGGGTCGTGTTCGCGGAGAGCGCCGAGATGACGACCCCGTGGAAGAAGACGCCCACCCACGAGAGGCAGAACGCCGCCACGCCGACGCCGATCGCCCCGGCGACGTACGCCCGGCGCGGGCCTCGAGAGATGGCGATCGCCCAGGCCGCGATCGCTCCGATCGCGAAGCCCGCACCGACGAGCGCCCATCCGATGTTCCCGCTTGGGGCGTCACGCAACGACAGGGCGGTCTGCGTCGTCAGCCCCGCTGCGCCGGCGACCACGCCCGCGACCACCGTGGCCGGCGACCGGAGCTGTGGGCGCAGCCGTAGCGCGAGCCCCGCGGCGCCGATGGCCAGGGCCGCGGCGGCCAGCCACGGCCAGAAGGCCGGGCGCGGCACCCGCACGAACGAGCCGCTGATCGCCGTCCGCTGTCCGTTCACCATCAGCGGCACCCGCCAGTCCGCGACGCGTCCATAGGTGCCGCTCACGAATGGCGGCGGGGCGAGCCGGTGCTCGTGCCAGGCCAGCGACCGGCCGTGGCTCAGCTGCTTCCAGCCGCTGCCGGGCTTCCCGATCAACCGGTTGGCCTGCGCGGTCGGCGACGCGCGGTTGACCCACACGCCGCCGTCCAGCCGCAGCATCGGCTCGCCAAGGTCTCCGAGCACGACCACCCGCACACCGCGGTCGGCGGTCAGCCGCAGGTCGCGGTCGCCGTCGAGGATGCTCGCCGTGATCCCTGTGATCCGGGCGACTGCGGGATCGACCGGTAGCCGGTAGTCGAGCGCAACCGTTGCAGCGCGTCCGTGGGCCGACGCGACGCCCGGCACCGCGAAGGCGGTGGCGCAGAGGGCGGCCGCGCACGCGGCGATCCTCCCTGCGTGACGTCGGTTGTCGCGGCCGCGGACCACCGGAAGCGGTGACGGGACGGCCAGTTGCTCGGACACGCCGTTCTCCTTCAGCGAAGCACGTCCGCGAGTCGCGGCCATGCGGTTGCAGGCTCGGAGTGCGCCGGCGGTGTTCTAGCCGGCGCGGAGCGCCGCGGGAGGCGCCCGGCCTGCTGCGGCATAGGCGAGCGGCGGGGATGCGGCACGCAGCAGTGTCGCGGGTCTGCGCAGGAGGATCGTGACAGTGCGGCGCCTCGGGGCGCGCCGGCTGCGGCCGGCGCGGCGGACGAGCGTGCGCGCGACGCGCAGCAGAGAGACGATCAGCAGCGAGATGGCTGCGGCGGCGGGAAGCGCCCACCAGCCGCCGTGTCCGAAGACTCCTGCAAAGCCGCCGGGATGCCCCTGCGCGAAGATCCCCTCGAGCACCTCCTGCAGCGCGTAGATCGCCAGCAGGCCGCCACCGGTCGTGCCCCAGAGCTTGAGGAACGGCCGCGCACGGCTCTCACCGGGGCCAACGCGCCAGGCGCGGGTGAGGCGGGCGACGAAGCAACTGAGCCCGCCCGCGAGCAGCATCACGACCCAGGGAACGATCGAGCTGAGGTACGCATGACCCTGGCCGGCGAGCTCGGTGCCCGCCTGCGGGCCGTAGCTCAGCCAGTAGCGAAGCTGATGGACGAGCAGTGCGCCTGCGGGCAGGAGGAGGAGCCCCCGACCGGAGACCGGCCCCGCCACAGCCGGACGCATGCGCATCGCCGCAAGCCTAGCCGTCGCCCGATACACGGCTGCGGCAGGCCTGCCAGACTGCTTCGATCGCGACAAGGAAGGGGATCGGATGAGCGGTTACGCAGTTGCTCACCTCGACGAGATCGACGAGCAGGACGACGGGCGGTGTCCGTACCGCCCCGTCCGCCATCACCTCGGCATCACGGGATTCGGTGTCAACGCGTGGACGGCGCGTGAGGCCGGCGACCGGATCATCAACGAGCACGACGAGTCGGAGCCGGACGCGAACGAGGAGCTGTATCTCGTCATGAACGGCCGTGCCGTCTTCGAGCTCGACGGCGACCGGGTGGATGCGCCCGCGGGCACCTTCGTCTTCGCCCGCCCCGGTGTGAAGCGAACGGCGTTCGCCGAGGAGCCGGGGACGACGATCGTCGCGCTCGGCGGCACACCGGGCAAGGCGTTCGAGCCTCACGGCTGGGAGCTCTGGGCGCCGCTCAACCAGCTCTACCAGGCGGGCGAGTACGACAAGGTCGCTGACCGGGGCCGCGAACTGCTCGAGGCGCATCCGCAGTACGCCGCGCTTGTCTACAACGTCGCCTGCTGCGAGAGCCTCGCCGGCCGGACGGCCGACGCGCTCGAGCATCTCGAGCGCGCGATCGAGATGTCGGAGCAGTTCCGCGCCCTCGCCAGGGACGACTCCGACTTCGACCCGATCCGCAGCGAGCCCGCCTTCAAGGAGCTCGTCACGTAGGCGCCGTGCTGCAACGCGGTGAAAGCTTCCTGGCCGTTCGTCGAGGCGATGCCGTCGCGCGAATCGAGCCGCCCCTGCCGCCGACGGAACCGACCAGGCGTCGCTTTCCGTCTCTCCAGGTAACAGAGTCTTGATGCGTCACGACACGCTTCGTGCGTGGGTTGGGCAGTGTCGGTTATGGAGCGTATCGGGATCGAACCGATGACCTCCGCCTTGCAAAGGCGGCGCTCTCCCAGCTGAGCTAACGCCCCGTACGAGCGGGAACTGTAGCCCGGACGCGGACGGGGCGCCCTCTCTGGCGCCCCGTCCGGCGTTCGAGTGCGCGGCGGTGCTACGCCGCGCGCGAGAGTCGTTCTTCTTGCCGTGCCTTCTGGATGATCACGTCGCGGTCGCCGAAGCGCAGCATGGCGCGTGCCATTCGCTGCTCTTCCCAGAGTTCTGCGATCTGCTCCTCGAGCTGGACGTGCTCGGCCTACAGCTTAGCGTCGAAGCCCTCGGAAACCGCACGCATCACGTTGACTCGCCGCTCAGAGAGGCGTCGATGTCCTTCTTGATCTCGTTCAGCGTTCGCATACTTCCACAACGTCAGACATAGATGACCTATCCTACGAATAGCCCAATTGGTCGGGGCGGTGCTCATCGAGCCCGAACCCGTGCGCCGGCTCGTGCAACACGGTGATCCTGATCTCCTTTTCCAGGTCTGCGGGATCCGGAAACGTCTCGACGAGCGGCCGGCGGAAGATCGTGATCTTGGCGGGCATGGTATTCGGGCGCTTCCCAGAGCCCGAACAGATCGGGCTCGCCAGGCGCCTCCTCTTCGACCACGACCACAACGTTGTCGAGCTTCTCGGCCAGGTGCGGCGGGGGAGCTCCTCGAGGGCGCGCTGGACGTGTTCCTCGAAGGTCACCAGCGCGGCCTCACCGGCGCCCGCACCTGGCACAGCCGAACCGCGAGTGCGCCGAAGACGAAACCGCCGACGTGCGCAGCGAACGCTACCCCGCCGCCCTCGCCGGGATGAGTCAGCGAGAAGTCGGCCTCCCAGAGCTCGAGGAAGAACCAGAGCCCGAGAAAAACCACCGCCGGGAACGGGACCGGGATGAACCCGAAGAGCAGGCTGACGACCCGGGCGTGGGGGAGGATCACGAAGTAGGCGCCGAGCACACCCGCGATCGCCCCGCTGGCGCCCACGGTCGGGATGCAGGCCGCGTCGGCCCCCGCGAAATGGAGCGTCACCCAGGTCTGGGACAGCGCGGCTGCGAAGCCGGCGGCGAGGTAGAAGAACGCGAATCGCAGCCGGCCCATCACGTCCTCGACGTTGTTGCCGAAGATCCAGAGGAAGAGCATGTTCCCGAGGACGTGCACCCAGCTTGCGTGCAGGAACATGCCGCTGAGCACGCCCTCGGGCCACGCCACGTGGTCGCGCGCCGCTCCCCGCACGGCCCGCTGACCGCGCAGGGATAGAACGCGTAGTGGTCGAGCGTGCCGCCGCGGGCGCCGAGCTCCCAGAACCAGACGAGCAGGTTCGCGGCGATCAGCCCGTAGGTGACGAGCGCGCCGCGAACCGGGACGTTGTCGAAGAGCGGCAGCATGGCGTCGCCGGCCGCTACCGGCTGACGCCCGCGCTCACGTGGCGAGCCCCTCGCGGATGCGCTCCGCCACCGACGCCATCTCGAGCTTCGCGCCGGTGACGTCCTTGAGCAGCTCGTCCGCTGTCGGGCCCTGGCCGAGCCACCACAGCTCGTGCAGCAGGTCAACCGCGTCGCGCCGCGCGAACCACTCGTTGCCGAACTCGCTCGCGCAGGGACTCGCGCAGCTGTGCCTCGAACGCCCACGAGCGCAGGTACCCGATCACGTAGAAGCTGCCGTCGATGTCGTCGAGGTAGCTCTCGGGGTTGACCGGCAGCTTCAGCGCGTCGCTCAGGATCTCGGCGTACCGGCCGCGCATCGGCGGGGCGTCGGCGGCTGGAAGAACTCGATCTCGTAGAGCAGCTTGGCGGAGTAGCGGCGGACGAAGTAGAGCAGCGAGACCGCCCCCGCCGTGGGCGAGCAGATCAGGGCGGCCGACGTCGAGGCGGCGGTTGAGCCATGCCGAGTCGGTGACGAGATGCTCCAGCAGCGCTGCCCAGCCCTCGGTGACGGCCATGTCGCCCAGGCGCTTCGCCTCGGTCGTCAGCG
>CAWAXB010000039.1:0-143906 GCA_963785895.1 uncultured Actinomycetes bacterium
ACCCGGTCACCCCGTGGGGCGTGCCGACGCTCGGCAAGCGCACCCGCCCGAAGCACAAGGAATCCGACCAGTTGATCGTGCGCGGCCGTCGCCGCGGGAAGGACAAGCGCTAATGAGCCGTAGCTCCAAGAAGGGCCCGTTCATCGCAGAGCGCCTGCTGGCGAAGGTCGAGGCGATGAACGACTCGGGCTCGAAGCAGATGATCCGCACCTGGTCGCGCTCGTCGACCGTCTTCCCGCAGATGGTGGGCCACACGATCGCGGTCCACGACGGCCGCAAGCACGTGCCGGTGTTCATCTCGGAGCAGATGGTCGGGCACAAGCTCGGCGAGTTCGCCCCGACCCGCCACTTCCGCGGACACGCCGGCGACCAGAAGACTCAGGTGAAGAAGCGCTGACCATGGCTGTCCAGACGACTCCCATCCAGACGGTGCAGGCGGTTGCGAAGTTCGTGCGCATCTCGCCCCGCAAGGCGCGGCTCGTGACGGACAACATCCGCGGGCGCAGCGTGCCCGAGGCGCGCACGATCCTCGCGTTCACCGACCGCGCCGCCGCGCACGAGATCGAGAAGGTCCTGCGCAGCGCAGTCGCCAACGCCGAGTCGAACCCGGCGCTGCATTGGAACGGCGACGACCTCGTCATCGCCTCCGTGTTCGTCGACGAAGGCCCGACCTTGAAGCGCTTCCGCGCTCGCGCCCGCGGCCGCGCGTCGGCGATCAAGAAGCGCACCTGCCACATCACGGTTCAGGTCGCCCAGAAGACCGAAGAAGGGAAGTCCTAATGGGCCAGAAGATCCATCCCGGCGGGTTGCGCGTCGGCGTCATCCACGACTGGAAGTCGAACTGGATGGTCCCGAAGAAGGAATTCGCGGGCGCCCTGCTCGAGGACATCAAGATTCGCGAGCACATCCTCCGCAAGCTCTCGCACGCGGGCCTGTCCGACATCCTGATCCGCAAGGACAAGCAGCGGATCACGATCGACATCTACACCGCGCGCCCGGGCATCGTCATCGGCAAGTCCGGTGTCGAGGTCGATGCGCTGCGCAAAGAGGTGCACGCGCTGACGCAGAAGAACGTGCACATCAACATCAACGAGATCAAGCGCCCCGAGCTCGACGCGAAGCTCGTCGCGCAGTCGATCGCAGAGCAGCTGCAGAACCGCGTGTCGTTCCGCCGCGCGATGAAGCGCTAGCCTCGCCTCGGCGATCCGCAGCGGCGCCGCCGGAGTGAAGGTGCAGTGCTCGGGCCGGCTCGGTGGCTCGGAGATGAGCCGCTCGGAGCAGTACTCCGAAGGCCGCGTGCCGCTGCACACGATTCGCGCCGACATCGACTACGGCTTCGTCGAGGCGAAGACCCCGACCGGCCGCATCGGCGTCAAGGTCTGGATCAACAAGGGCGAGATCATGCCGGAGGGCTACGGCGGTGTTCCCGGTGGCGGCAAGGAGACGCGCCTCGGCGACCAGGACACGGCACGTCGCCGCGGCGGCGTCACCGAGGGCCTCGGCGCGTCGCGCGAGTCCGGCCGGAACCGCAGCCAGGATCGCGAGGGCCTCGGCCCGGTGCGTCGCGGCCGTCCCGGCCAGCGCGGCGGCCAGCAGCGGCCCGGCGGCGCAGGCGGCCGCCCACCGCGTGGCGGCGGGAGCGGCGGCGAGCGGCGGTCGTGGTTCGGCCGCGCTCCAGCGCCCCGCGCCGAGGAGACGACGCCCGCGGGCCTGAAGCCGGCGCGTCGAGCCTAGGCGACGTCCCGTCGTCGAGACGCCGAAGGTCGACGGACGCCGAAGACGCCGGCCGAGCGAAGAAGCCGGTGGCGAAGAAGCCGGCGGCACCGAAGACCGACGAGAAGGCAACCGGCGACGACGAAGGCCGATAGCTGATGCTGCTCCCGAAGAAAACCAAGTTCCGCAAGCACCACCGTGGCCGCAGGCGGGGCCAGACGAAGGGGCAGTCGACCGTGCACTTCGGCGACTACGGGATCAAGGCGCTCGAGGCCGGCTGGGTGACCAACCGGCAGATCGAGGCGGCCCGGATCGCGATGACGCGCAAGATCAAGCGCGGCGGCAAGGTCTGGATCAACGTCTTCCCCGACAAGCCGTTCACGAAGAAGCCGGCCGAGACGCGCATGGGCAAGGGCAAAGGCTCACCCGAGGGCTGGGTGGCCGTGATCAAGCCGGGCCGCGTCATGTTCGAGCTTGCCGGCGTGCCGGAGCCGCTCGCCAGGGACGCGCTTCGCCTGGCCGGCCAGAAGCTGCCGTTGAAGACGAAGTTCGTCAAGCGCGACGAGGGCGGCGGTGATCTCTTTGCGGGCTAAGGACATGCGCGACCTGACCGACGACGAGCTGCGCGACAGGCTCGCCGACATGAGGCAGGAGCTGTTCAACCTCCGCTTCCAGGCCGCAACGGGTGCGCTCGAGAACACGACGCGTCTGAAGCTCGCGAAGCGCGAGATCGCGCGGATCTTGACGGTGCAGCACGACCGGAACTCCAAGCAGAAGGTTGAGAGCTAGCGATGGCGGACGAAGAAGAGAAGATCGAGGACGACGAGCCGGTGGTCGAGACACCGGTGCTGTGTCAGACACCACGTCAGGAGCCGGAGGAGACCCCGGAGGCCGAAGCGACCCGCTGAGGTCGAGGCAGCCGAAGAGGTGTCAGAGCACCGAGGCCGAGAGCCCCCGAGCCGAGCTGAGGCAGCCCCCGCCGATGAGGCAGCGCCGCGCCGAAGAGGCGTCAGACACTGCCGAGCCGGCGCCTGCCAAGAAGCAGCGCTCGCAGCGAGCACGTTCCGCGCACCGAGCGGCGCGACGCGCACGAAGGTGGCGCGCGAGAAGCCGAAGACGCGCAAGCCGATCGTCCGCCTCCCGAAGCCGGAGGCCGAGCTCGGACGCCGGCAGGAGCGCCGCGGCGTCGTCGTCTCCGACAAGGGCGACAAGACGATCATCGTCAAGGTCGACATGATCAAGAGCCACCCGAAGTACAAGAAGGTCGTCCGGCGCGACGCGTCGAGGTTCCACGCGCACGACGAGGCGAACACCGCCGGCGTCGGCGACATCGTGCGCATCGTCGAGACGCGCCCACTGTCGAAGACCAAGCGCTGGCGCCTGGCCGAGATCGTCGAGAAAGCAAGAGGTAACGGCGCATGATCCAGCAGGAATCACGTCTCAAGGTCGCAGACAACACGGGTGCACGTGAGCTACTCTGCATCCGCGTTGCGGGCGGCTCGAAGCGCCGCTACGCGCGTGTCGGCGACATCATCACGGCGACCGTCAAGGCCGCAGCCCCGCAGGGGACGGTCAAGAAGGGCGAAGTGGTGAAGGCCGTCGTCGTACGCACGAAGAAGCCTTTCGGACGCGACGACGGCACGCTGATCGCGTTCGACGAGAACGCGGCAGTGATCATCGACGCAGCCCGCAACCCGCGCGGGACGCGCATCTTCGGGCCTGTCGCCCGTGAGCTGCGCGAGAAGAACTTCATGAAGATCGTGAGCCTGGCTCCCGAGGTCCTTTAACACGATGGCAACGACACTGAAACTCAAGAAGGGCGACACCGTCCAGATGCTCGTCCGGCAAGGACCGCGGCAAGCAGGGGCGGATCCTCGACGCGCGCCCGCGCGACGGGAAGGTCGTCGTCGAGAACCTCAACCTGATCAAGAAGCACCAGAAGCCGCGCCCGATCCGCGACGCGAACCGCATGGGCGGCACGCAGATCGCCCCTGGGGGCATCCTCGAGCGCGCGTCGGCGGTCTCCGTCTCGAACGTGATGCTCGTCTGCCCGACGTGCAAGCTGCCGACCCGCATCGGCTACCGCTTCAAGGAGACCAAGGACGGCAACCAGGTCAAGGTGCGCGTCTGCAAGCGCGACGGCTGCGGCCAGGAGATCGATCGCTGATGAGCGTCACAGAGACCTACGTCCCGCGTCTGAAGCAGCGCTACAACGACGAGCTGCGCGCGAGCCTGCAAGAGCAGCTCGGGCTGTCCTCGATCATGCAGTCGCCCACGATCAGCAAGATCACGCTGAACATGGGCGTCGGCGAGGGCAAGACCGACGCGAAGCAGATCGACGCCGCGCTCGAGGAGCTGACGATCATCGCCGGCCAGCGCGCCCAGATCCGGCGGGCCCGCAAGTCGATCGCCCAGTTCAAGATCCGCGACGGCATGCCGATCGGCGTCAAGGTGACGCTGCGCGGCGACCGTATGTGGGAGTTCCTCGACCGGCTCGTGTCGATCGCGCTCCCGCGGATCCGTGACTTCCGCGGGCTCAACCCCGATTCGTTCGACGGCCGCGGCAACTACTCGCTCGGCCTGCGCGAGCAGATCATCTTTCCCGAGATCGACTACGACAGCATCAACCAGGTTCGCGGCCTCGATGTCGCGATCACGACGACCGCGGTGACCGACGAACAGGCGCGCGGGCTCCTCACGGGGCTCGGCCTGCCGTTTGCAGCCGCCGGAAGCGAGCGTTAAGTCCATGGCGAAGAAATCGCTGAAAGTCAAGGCTGCCCGTCCTGCGAAGTTCAAGGTGCGCAACTACACCCGCTGCAACCGCTGCGGACGGCCGCGCTCCGTGTTCAAGAAGTTCGGACTCTGCCGGATCTGCCTGCGGGAGCTCGCCCACGAGGGCGCCATCCCTGGCATGACAAAGAGCTCGTGGTAGGAGACACAACATGCTGACCGATCCCGTCGCCGACATGCTCACGCGCATCCGCAACGCCAACAAGGCGCTGCACGATCGCGCGGAGATGCCGAACTCGAAGTTGAAGGTCGAGATCGCCCGCATCCTCAAGGAGGAGGGCTACATCCGCGACTTCCACGTCGCCGTGACCGAGGGCTCGCACCCACGGCTCGTCGTCGAACTGAAGTACGGGCGCAGCCGCGAGCGTGTGCTGACCGACCTGAAGCGGGTCTCGAAGCCGGGCCGCCGCATCTACGCGCGCAAGGATCGTCTGCCGCGCGTACTCGGTGGCATGGGCACCGCGATCCTGTCCACGTCCCGCGGCGTCGTCACGAGCCGCACCGCCGAAGCCGAGGGCATCGGCGGCGAAGTCATCTGTTTCGTCTGGTAACGCGGAGAGTCGAATTATGAGCCGTATCGGAAAACGTCCCATCGAAGTGCCCGCCGGCGTGATCGTCTCGGTCGACCCCGGCCGCGTCACGGTTGCGGGGCCCAAGGGCGAGCTGCGCCAGGAAGTCCCGCAGCGGATGGCGATCTCGCAGGCCGACGACGGCACGATCACGGTCGCCCGTCCGACGGAGCGCGGCGAGGATCGTGCGCTGCACGGGCTCACGCGGACGCTGATCGCGAACATGGTCGAGGGCGTCACCCAGGGCTTCGAGAAGCGGCTCGAGATTCAGGGCGTCGGCTATCGTGCGGCACTCGCCGGCACCGATCTGGAGCTGCAGGTCGGCTACTCGCACTCGGTGAAGATCAAGCCGCGCCAGGGGATCGAGTTCGAGGTGCCGGTGCCGACCCAGGTGATCGTGCGCGGCATCGACAAGCAAGCTGTCGGCCAGACGGCCGCAGAGATTCGCAGGGTCCGTCCGCCCGAGCCGTACAAGGGCAAGGGCATCCGTTACGAGGGCGAGTTCGTTCGCCGGAAGGTCGGCAAGAGAGCATGAGCAAGATCACACCTCGCGAAGCCCGGCTTCGTCGTCATCGCCGCGTGCGCGGCAAGGTTCGCGGCACCGCGGAGCGTCCGCGCCTGGCCGTGTTCCGCTCGAACCGCGGCGTCTTCGCCCAGCTCGTCGACGACGACGCCGGCAAGACGCTGGCCGCCTCGTCGTGGGTCAACCTGCCGAAGTCCTTCAAGGGCGACAAGACCGAGCAGGCGGTCGAGGTCGGCAAGCGCCTCGCCGAGGCTGCGAAGAAGGCCGGTGTCGAGGGCGTCGTGTTCGACCGCGGCGGCTACCTGTACCACGGTCGCGTCAAGGCACTCGCCGAGGGCGCGCGCGAAGGAGGACTGAGTTTCTGATGGCCACGGACTTCAATGAGACAAGAGAGTTGAAGGAGCGGGTGGTCGAGATCAACCGCGTCGCCAAGGTCGTCAAGGGCGGCCGTCGCTTCTCGTTCACAGCGCTCGTCGTGGTCGGTGACGAAGTCGACCGTGTCGGCGTCGGCTACGGCAAGGCGCGCGAGGTGCCGCTGGCGATCTCGAAGGCGGTCGACGACGCGCGGAAGAATCTCTTCACCGTCGCGAAGCACGGCCAGACGATCACCCACGAGTCGCTCGGCCGGTTCGACGCGGCCCGCGTGCTGCTGCGCCCCGCCTCGCCCGGTACCGGCGTGATCGCCGGCGGCGGCGTGCGCGCGGTGCTCGAGCTCGGGGGCATCCGCGACGTGCTTGCGAAGTCACTCGGCACGACGAACCCGATCAACATGCTGAAGGCGGCCGAGCAGGCGCTCCGTCAGCTGCGCCGCCCCGAGGACGTCGCGAGGGCCCGCGGCAAGCGGATCAGCGAAGTGCTGCCGCTGCGTGCGGTCGTCGTCGAGGAGGTGAGCCCGGTTGCCGAAGTTGAAGCTGACGCAGGTGCGTAGCCAGATCGGCCAGTCCCAGCGCCACCGCGGCACGCTGCGCGCGCTCGGGCTCGGGAAGATCGGCCGCACGGCCGAGCACGACGACAGTCCGGTGCTCGCAGGCATGCTGCGCAAGGTGCGTCATCTCGTGAAGATCGAGGAGCAGAACTGATGGCTGGAGACCTGAATCTGTCGAACCTGCAGCCCGCGCAGCCGCGCAAGGATCGCAAGCGCGTCGGCCGCGGCCTGGGCTCGGGCAAGGGACGCTACTCGGGCCGCGGGATCAAGGGCCAGAAGTCGCGGGCCGGCTCGCACGCGATGCGCGCCGGCTTCGAGGGCGGCCAGATGCCGCTGCACATGCGCACCGCCAAGCTGCGCGGTAACACGTCGAAGGACGCGATGCCGGTCGGGCCGTTCCGCACCTACACGCAGCCGGTCAATCTGCGCGACCTCGAGGCACGCTTCGAGGCCGGCGAAGAGGTGACGCCGGAGGCGCTGAAGGCGAAGGGGCTGATCCGCACGATCCGCAAGGACGTGAAGCTGCTCGGCGTCGGCGAGCTGACGAAGAAGCTCTCGATCACCGTGCACGGCGCCTCGGCGACCGCGCGCGAGAAGGTCGAGGCCGCCGGCGGCACGCTGACGCTGCTCAAGGAACCGAAGGTGCGCAAGCCGAAGAACATGAAGCGGCGCCCGGAGGGTCGGACGAAGGAGCACGACGCCCGAGGACGAGCCGGCCGTCGCAGACCGAGGAGGCTAGCTGATGTTTTCCTGGCTCGCCAATACCTGGCGGGTCCCGGAGCTGCGGCGCCGGCTCCTGTTCACGGCGGCGATGCTCGCGATCTACCGGCTCGGCTCGTTCATGCCGGCGCCGGGCGTCGACTCGGCCCAGATCCAGAACTTCTTCAACGGCAAGGGCGGGTCGCTGCTCGGCCTGCTCAACCTGTTCTCGGGCCAGCGCTCTGTCTCGCTTCTCGATCTTTGCGCTCGGGATCATGCCGTACATCACGGCGTCGATCATCCTGCAGCTCCTGACCGTCGTCATCCCGACGCTCGAGCAGCTGCAGAAGGAAGGCGAGTCGGGCACCGCCAAGATCAACCAGTACACCCGCTACCTGACCGTCGCCCTCGCGGGCGCACAGGCCACGGGCTACGCGTTCCTGTTCCACAAGCAGGGCGCGCTCTCGGCCAACCCGGGCCGCCTGGTGCTGATCATCGTCACGCTCACCGCCGGCACGACGCTCCTGATGTGGCTCGGCGAGCTGATCACGAAGCGCGGCATCGGCAACGGGATCTCGCTGCTGATCTTCGCCTCGATCCTCACGTCGGCGCCGCAGGGCGTCACGGCCTGGGTCAACGGCGGCCCGATGGAGAAGCTCTTCTTCCCGCTGATCGGCGCTCGGGATCGTCGTCGCCGTCGTGTTCGTGCAGGAGGGCCAGCGCAAGATCCCGATCCAGTACGCCAAGCGGATGATGGGCCGCAACCAGACCGCGGGCGGCTCGACCTACATGCCGCTGCGCGTGAACATGGCGGGCGTGATCCCGGTCATCTTCGCGGCGGCGCTGCTCGCACTCCCGCAGACCGTCGGCTCGTTCGCGCCGAGCACCCAGACGTTCATCAACGTGCACTTCTCGCCGACGACCTGGACCTACCTGGGCGTCGAGGCGGCGCTGATCATCGTCTTCACCTTCTTCTACACCGCCGTGCAGTTCAACCCGGTCGACCAGGCCGACAACCTGCGCAAGTACGGCGGGTACATCCCGGGCATCCGGCCGGGGCCGCCGACGGCGCAGTATCTCGACCGCGTGCTGACCCGGCTGACGCTGCCGGGATCGCTGTTCCTGGCGGTCGTCGCAGTGCTGCCGTAGATCTTCATCAACAACTTCGGCTTCTCTCAGGCGACCTCGCGCGCGCTCGGCGGCACCTCGGTGCTGATCGTCGTCGGCGTCGCGCTCGACACGATGCGCCAGATGGAGTCGCAGATGATGATGCGCTCCTACGAAGGATTCCTCAAGTGATGAACCTGCTGGTGCTCGGTCCGCAGGGGGCCGGGAAGGGGACGCAGGCCAAGCGCATCTCCTCGGAGTACGGCATCCCGCACATCTCGACGGGCGACATGTTCCGCGCGGCGATCGCCGCCGGCACGGAGCTCGGCAAGCGGGTCGAGCCGCTGCTCGCCTCGGGCACGCTCGTGCCCGACGACGTGACGATCGCGCTGATCCGCGAGCGCCTGTCCGGCGACGACGCGACCGGCGGCTTCGTCCTCGATGGCTTCCCGCGCAACCTGGCGCAGGCCGAAGCCCTCGACGAGATGCTGGGCGAGATCGGCCGCGGCCTCGACGCGATCCTCTTCTTCGACGTGCCCGACGCCGTCGGGATGGAGCGCGCACTCGGCCGCGCGCGGCTCGAGAACCGCGCCGACGACACGGCCGAGGTGATCGCCGCGCGCCTCGCGACCTACCATGACGAGACGGAGCCGATCGTCGAGCACTACCGCGCCACCGGCAAGCTCGTGCCGGTCCACGCGGCGCGCCCGATCGACGCGGTCTGGCACGAGATCTCCGAGGTCCTGCAGCAGGTCGCCGCATGATCATCCGCAAGTCCGCGCAGGAGATCGAGACCATGGCCCGTTCGGGCCGTGTGGTCGCCGACACGCTGGCGCTCTTGGGCGAGCGCGCCCGGCCGGGCGTCACGACCGCCGAGCTCGACGCGCATCGCGGAGGAGTTCATCCGCTCGCAGGGTGGCGTCCCGACCTTCAAGGGCTACCGCGGCTACCCGGCTGCGACCTGTCTCTCCCCGAACTCGATGGTGGTGCACGGCATCCCCGGTGCGGTGACGCTGGCCGAGGGCGACATCCTCTCGGTCGACGTGGGCGTGACGCTCGACGGCTTCGTCGCCGACTCGGCCTGGACCTTCCCGGTCGGCGCGATCGGCGCCGAGGCACGGCACCTGCTCGAGGTCTGCGAGGCGGCGCTCGAGGCCGGGCATCGAACAGGCGACGATCGGCAACTCGATCTCGCGACATCTCGGCCGCGGTGCAGAACGTGACCGAGGCCGCCGGCTTCGGGGTCATCCGTAGCCTCGTCGGGCACGGGGTGGGCCGCTCGATGCACGAGGACCCGCAGGTGCCGAACTTCGTCTCCGGCCATCGCGGCCCGGAGCTGAAGGAGGGCATGACGATTGCGATCGAGCCGATGATCACCGTGGGCTCACCCGAGGTCTACGTCCACGACGACGAGTGGTCGATCTCGACCAACGACGGGTCGCTGGCAGCCCATTTCGAGCATACGATCGCCGTTACCAAGGCCGGCCCCAGGATCCTGACTGGCGGCGCCGGGGTCCTGGTACCATGACGACCCGCGTCGCGAGGCGAACGCCTGTGCGCGCACCTACTTTCATGAAAGTCCGTCCTTCCGTCAAACCCATGTGCGAACGGTGCCGCGTGATCAAGCGGCACGGGCGCACCATGGTCATCTGCACCAACCCTCGCCACAAGCAGCGTCAGGGTTAGAAGGAGTTCAGTGGCCCGTATCGCAGGTGTCAATCTTCCGAACCAGAAGCGGCTCGAAATCGGGCTGACGTATATCTTCGGGATCGGTCAGCCGACGGCGCAGAAGATCTGCGACGCGCTCGGTCTCTCGCCCGACACGAAGGTCCGTGACTTGACCGAGGACGAGGTCGCGAAGCTCCGCGACTACATCGATGCCAACCATCAGGTCGAAGGCGACCTGCGGCGCGAGCGCACGCAGGCGATCAAGCGCCTGCAGGAGATCGGCTCGTTCCGCGGCCTCCGCCACCGCCGCGAACCTGCCGGCGCGCGGCCAGCGGACGAAGACGAACGCCCGCACGCGCAAGGGCCCGAAGAAGACCGTCGGCCGCGGCAAGAAGGCGAAGTAAATGGCGCCTCCTCGCAAAGCAGCGGCCGCTCGCGGCCGTACGCGCCGCCGCGTCCGCAAGAACATTGCGATCGGCCAGGCGCACATCAAGACGTCGTTCAACAACACGATCGTCGCCCTGACCGACAAGGAGGGCAACGTGATCGTCTGGGAGTCGGCCGGCTCGGCCGGGTTCAAGGGCTCCCGCAAGTCGACCCCGTTCGCCGCCCAGGTGACCGCCGACTCGGCGGCACGCAAGGGTATGGAGCACGGTCTGCAGAAGGTCGAGGTGTTCGTCAAGGGCCCCGGTTCGGGCCGCGAGACGGCGATTCGCTCGCTGCAGGCGGCCGGGCTCGAGATTCTCGGTGTAAAGGACGTCTCGCCGCAGGCACACAACGGCGTCCGCCAGAAGAAGCGGAGGCGCGTGTAGTGGCTCGCGATAGGTCCCCGAAGTGCAAGCAGTGCCGCCGTGAGGGCATGAAGCTGTTCCTCAAGGGTGAGCGTTGCCTGACCGAGAAGTGCGCGATCGAGCGGCGGTCGTATCCGCCGGGAGAGCACGGCCGTGGGCGGATCAAGCAGAGCGAGTACCTGCTGCAGCTGCGCGAGAAGCAGAAGGCGCGCCGCTACTACGGGCTCCTCGAGGCGCAGTTCCGCACCTACTACGACAAGGCGAACCGCCAGGGCGGGATCACGGGCGACAACCTGCTCCGGATGCTCGAGACGCGACTCGACAACGTCGTCTACCGGCTCGGCTTCGCCGCCTCGCGCGCTCAGGCGCGCCAGCTCGTGCGGCACGGCCATTTCTCGGTCAACGGCCGCCGCGTGAACATCCCGAGCTTCCAGGTTTCGCCGGACGACGTGGTCACGCATGAAGTCGGGCTCGAGCGCGGAGCAGATCATCCGCGACGCGACCGATCTCACCGCCGCGGTCGCCCCGTGGCTGCAGGCCGACCACGACGGCCTCACCGGCAAGGTTCTGAAGTGGCCGGAGCGTGCCGAGATCGACACGCCGGTCTCCGAACAGCTGATCGTCGAGCTCTACTCCAAGTAGTCGAAGCTCTGTAGCGCCGACACGATTTTTTCGAAGCGAAAGGACACAAGTGGCTGTACGCGCGATTGATTTCCAGGTTCCGAAGATCACGCACGAGGAAGTGACCGAAGACCGTGGCGTGTTCGTGATCGAGCCTCTCGATCGTGGCTTCGGGTACACGTTCGGCAACTCGCTGCGCCGGGTGCTGCTCTCCTCGCTCGAGGGCGCCGCTGTCACCTCGGTGAAGATCGAGGGCGTCGCGCACGAGTTCACGACCCTCCCGGGCGTCCGCGAGGACGTCACCGACATCATCCTGAACCTGAAGCAGCTGGTCTGCATCCTCCACGGCGAGTCGCCCGAGGTGGAGGTTCGGCTGACGAAGCGCGGCGACGGGCATCGTCACCGCCGCCGACATCGAGGCGCCGGCCGACCTCGAGATCCTCAACCCGGAGCTCGAGATCGCCAACCTCTCGTCGAAGGGCCGCCTCGAGATCACGCTGACGATCGGCCGTGGCCGCGGCTACCTGCCCGCCGAGGGCAACCGGGGCCAGGCGCACACGATCGGCGTCATCCCGGTCGACTCGATGTTCTCGCCGATCAACCGCGTCTCGTACGACGTGGAGGCGGCACGCGTCGGGCAGCGCACCGACTACGACAAGCTCGTCCTCGACGTCACCACGAACGGCTCGATCGACCCGAAGGAGGCGATCGCCGAGGCCGCCGAGATCCTGATCCGGCAGCTCGCGATCTTCACCGACCTCGAGCGGATCGAAGGCTTCGGCGAGAACGCCGCCGCCGCGTCCGAGGGTGGCGGCGAGAACGTCGGCGTCTCGCTCGCCGGCGGGATGGAGAACTTCCCGATCGAGGAGCTCGAGCTCGGCGTTCGCTCGTACAACTGCCTCAAGCGCGTCGGCATCGAGACGATCGGCGATCTCGTCACCAAGTCGGAGAACGAGCTGGCCGCGATTCCCGAACTTCGGCAAGAAGTCGATCGAAGAGGTCAAGGAGACCCTGCAGCAGCACGGTCTGACCCTTCGCGGCGGCTCGCTGACGTCCGGCGGCGCGAACGGCGCCGGCGCGAACGGCGAGGTCTAAGCGGTCCGATGCGCCACGCACGCTCAGGAAAGAAGCTCGGCCGCGATTCGGCGCACCGCAAGGCGCTGTACTCGAACCTCGCCGGCGCGCTGATCGAGCACGGCCGGATCAAGACGACCGTGACGAAGGCGAAGGCGGTCAAGCCGATCGCCGAGCAGATGATCACGCTCGGCCGCAGAGGCGACCTGCACGCGCGCAGGCAGGCGACCGCGTTCCTGCGCTCGCGCGACGTGGTGCACAAGCTGTTCGCCGAGGTCGCGCCGCGGTTCAAGGACCGGCCGGGCGGCTACTCGCGGATCATCCGCATCGGCACACGTGCGGGCGACGCCGCCGAGATGGTGTATCTCGAGCTCGTCGACGAGGAGTACGTCGCGCAGCAACTCGAAGAGCGCACGCCCGAGCCGGCAGCTGCTGTCGTCGAGGAGCCGCCGGTCGAGGAAGCAGAGCCCGAGGACGCGGTCGTCGAAGACGAAGCAGAGCCCGAGGCTGGTGTCTGACACCGCTTTTGTGTCAGACACCCTTGCGTCAAGCCGGTAGCGCGCAGATCCCCGTACGGCTCCGCGGTGTCTGAGCACCGTGCGCTTGCCACGCCGCTTCGCGGCGTGCGTCTTCTACGCCCCCGACCCGATCAGGGCGCCGACGACGGAGATCACGATCCCGCCGACCGAGATCGCGAGCAGCGACTTCAGGAAGCCCGTCTCGAAGAACTTCCAGCGGATCACCGCCAGGGCGACCAGTTCGATCACGACGACGATCGCCGCCGCAACCACCGCCGCGTGGTAGTGCGGGATCAGGAATGGCAGCGTGTGCAGGATGCCGCCGATGAACGTGCCCATGCCCGTGATCCCGCCGCGCACTGCCGGGCTGCCGCGGCCGGTCAGCTCGCCGGTGTCGGAAAGCCCCTCGGAGAACGCCATCGAGATGCCGGCGCCGATCGCCGTCGCCAGCCCGGCAACAAAGGCGGCGTGGGGCTTCTGCGTGTAGAACGCGATTCCGAAGATCGGCGCGAGCGTCGACAGCGAGCCGTCGATCAGGCCCACCATCGCCGGCTGGACGCGCTGAAGCAGGAAGTGGTGCTCGTCTCCCATCGCTAGAGTATAACCAGCGAATACCAAGTGTATATAACAGAGGGCAGTCCTTACAAATGAGGTCAGGAGCGCCTGACCTTCCCAAGCTCAAGCTCACGCTCGAGTACGACGGCACCGGGTTTCGCGGCTGGGCCCGGCAGCCCGGCGAGCGGACGGTCGAGGGGACGTTGCGCGGAGCGCTCGGCGCCCTCTGGCCCGGCTTCTCGGATCTCGTCGTCGCCGGACGCACCGACACGGGTGTCCACGCGCTGGCGAACGTCGCGTCGGTGACGGTGGACGGCTCCGGCCCGCCGCCGGATCGCGCCGCGCTCGCGCTCAACGGGTTGCTGCCCGACGACGTCGCGGTCCTCCGCGCCGAGCCGGTAGCCGCCGGCTTCGACGCCCGGCATGACGCGTGCTTGCGCTCGTACCGCTATCGCGTGCTCTGCCGCCGCGAGCCGTCGGCGCTCGAAGCGACACGCGCGCTGTGGCTCAAGCGCCCGCTGGACCTCGACACGCTGAACGGGAATGCACGCTCGATCGTCGGCGAGCACGATTTCACCGCCTTCACGCCGGCGGACACCCAGCACCTGCGCTTCATGCGAACCGTTTCGCGTGCGCGCTGGGTCTCGCTCGGCGAGCAGATCGTGGCCTTCGAGATCGAGGCCAATTCGTTCCTGCGCCACATGGTTCGCGCGCTGGTCGGTTCGATGCTCGAGGGCGTCGAGCTGGCCCCGCTGCTGGCCGGCCGTCCGCGAGCAGAAGCCGGCGTGACGGCTCCGCCGCACGGCCTGTACCTCATCTCCGTCGGCTACAAGTAAGACGTGCGCCTCCCGGTCGTTCTCTTCGACTTCGACGGCACGATCGTCGATTCCGGCTCGATCATCCTCGCGTCGATGCGGCACGCAACGGAGACCGTCCTCCGGCGCTCCTACACCGACGCGGGAGCTGATGGCGAGCGTCGGCGGCCCGGGGCTCGAGGCGCAACTCGGGGAATTCGCGCCCGGCCGGGTGGAGGAGCTCGTCCGGGTCTACCGAGCCCACAACGAACCGCTGCACGACACACTCGAGACGTTCCCCGGCATGGAGGATCTGCTCGTCCGGCTGCGGGGCGAAGGGCGCACGCTCGGGCTTGTCACGGCCAAGCGCCGCTCGACCGTCGAGCTGGCGTTCGCGCGGCTCCCGCTCGCGCATCTGTTCGACACGGTTGTCGGCGGCGACGACACGATCGAGCACAAGCCGAGCCCCGAGCCGTTGCTGCTCGGGCTCGCACGGCTCGGAGCGGTGGCAGGGGACGCCGCGTACGTCGGTGACTCGCCGTACGACATGCAGGCGGCGAAAGCAGCAGGGCTGTACGCCGTCGGCGTGACGTGGGGCGGGATTCACGGCCGTGAGGCGCTGAGCGATGCGGACGTCGTCGTCGACACCACTGAGGAGCTGCATGGCGCCCTCTCGTAGAGCGGCCGAGCTGCGGGCGCAGCTCGGCGCCTGGTTGCACGCCTACCACGTGCTCGACGCGCCCCTCGTCGACGACGCCACCTACGACCGCGCCTACGACGAGCTCGTGGAGCTCGAGCGCGGCGACCCGTCGCTCGTCACGCCCGACTCACCGACGCAGCGCGTCGGCGCGCCGCCTTCGTCGAAGTTCCAGAAGGTGAGGCATCTCGAGCCGATGGGCTCGCTCGAAAAGGTGACGAGCGGCGAGGCGATCTTCAAGTGGGCGGCCGACACCGCAAAGCGCCTCGACACGGACGCGCCGATCGCCTACGTGATCGAACCGAAGATCGACGGCCTGGCGATCAACCTGACGTACGAGAACGGCGTGTTCGTGCGCGGCGCGACCCGCGGGGACGGGGAGGTCGGCGAGGACGTGACCGTCAACCTGCGCACGATCCCGTCGATCCCGCTCCGTCTCCTGGGCGGCGCCCCGCCGGCGCTCGTCGAGGTGCGTGGCGAGGTCTACATGCCGCTCTCGGGCTTCCGTGCGCTCAACGAGCGCCTGGTGGCCGAAGACAGGAAGCCGACGCCGAACCCGCGTAACGCCGCGGCCGGCTCGCTGCGGCAGAAAAACCCCGCGATCACCGCCAGCCGGCCGCTTTCGATGTGGGCGTACGGGGTCGGGGCGAGCGAGGGCGTGGAGCTCGAGTCGCATTGGGCGACGCTCGAGTGGCTGGCTGCTCGCGGCTTTCCGATCAATCCATTCGCCGAGCGGTTGGAGTCGATCGAGGCGGTCGCGGAGGCGTGCCGCGTCTGGGAGTTGAAGCGCGCCCAGCTCGACTACGAGATCGACGGCATCGTGATCAAGGTCGACGACCTCGAACAGCAGCGCATCCTGGGCGCGCTGCACCAGCGTCCCCGCTGGGCGCGCGCATTCAAGTGGGCGCCGATGACGGCGACCACCCGGCTGCTGAAGATCGCGATCCGCGTCGGTCGGACCGGAGCGCTCAACCCGTGGGCGATCCTCGAGCCCGTGCAGGTCGGCGGCGTGACGGTCTCGCGCGCGACGCTGCACAACGAGGAGGACATCAACCGCAAGGAGATTCGCGAGGGCGACGACGTGATCATCCAGCGCGCGGGTGACGTGATCCCGCAGATCGTCGGCCCCGCCGGGCCGCACCGAAAGGGAACGAAGCCATTCAAGATGCCGGCGCGCTGCCCGCTCTGCGGCACCGAGATCGTCAAGCCCGAGGGCGAGGTGATGCACCGCTGCCCGAACCGGGCCTGCCCGTCGCGCGGGCTCGAGTCGCTGATCAACTGGGTGCAGGCCGCCGCCGACATCGACGGCGTCGGCGAGCAGCTCGTGCGCCGGCTCTGGGAGCTCGGCCTGGTGCGGTCGCTGCCCGAGCTCTACCGCCTGACGAAGGAGCAGCTGCTCTCGCTCGATGGCTTCGCCGAGATCTCGGCGACGAACGCGATCGCTGCGATCGAGGCGTCGAAGCAGATCCCGTTCCGGCGTGTGCTCTTCGGCCTGAACATTCCCGACGTCGGCTGGGTGACAGCGCAGAACCTCGCCCGCCACTTCGGCAGCGCCGACCGGCTCGCCGCCGCCTCGCAGGAGGAGATCATGGAGTGCGAAGGGATCGGCCCCGAGCGTGCCGAAGCGATTGCCGAGTGGTTCGCGGACGACGACAACAGCCTGCTCGTCGCCGAGCTTCGCAGCCTCGGCCTTCGCTTCGAGTCCGACGACGACGACCGCGCCGTCGAGGGGCGGCTCACCGGCACGCAGTACGTGATCACGGGGACGCTCGAGGCGATGTCGCGGCAGGAGGCCCAGGCGGCGCTCGAGGCGCTCGGCGCCAAGGTGTCCGACAGCGTCTCGAAGAAGACGACCGGCGTGATCGTCGGCGAAAGTCCCGGCTCGAAGGTCGCGAAGGCCCAGAAGGCGGGCGTGCCGCTGCTCACCGAGCCGGACCTCGCTGCCCTACTGCGAGGCTGAGAGCCTCTGAGGCCAGGGCCGTCGCAAAGCGGTCCTGTGCCTTGCGTGCGGAGCGCGCAGCCACCGGGCTGCCGTTCTGGAGCACCGCGAACGCGTAGCGGTCGCGGACGTAGCCGGCGAGTGCGGATGCCCGGTCGGTCGTGCCCGTCTTCGCGTGCACGGCCCCGCGCGCCGGCGCGCGCTCCATGCGTCTCTCGAGCGTCCCGTTGACCCCCGCCACCGGCAAGGCTCGCCAGAACGAGTCGTGCATGGCGGGGTCATGCCAGGCTGCGAACAACAGTGCGGCGAGTGCGCGCGGCGTCAGCCGGTCGCCGAGCGACAGGCCCGAGCCGTCGTCCAGGCGCACGCCTGCGAGCGGTACGCCCGCAGCAGCGAGGTCGCGGCGGACGATCGCGATCCCGGCCGTGGTCGTCCCACCGTCGCCGACCTCCGCGCCGAGCTCCTTCACGAGCAGCTCGGCGCCGAAGTTGTCGCTCTCGCGGTCTATCTCCTCGAGCACGTCCCGAAGCGGCGCGGACTGCAGCTCGGCGAGGGCGATCGTGTTCGCCGGCGCCTTGCCGGTCCCCACGGGGCCGGTCGTGATGCCGTGCGTGCGCAGGAGCTGACGGAACCGGCCGGCCGCCGCGAGCGCCGGCCGGAGCGCGAGGCGGCCCTGGTAGACGCCGCGGTCGACGCTGAGCGCGGATAGTGCCGGGCACTCGACGAGGAAGAACGACGGTTTCCAGCCGGGCGCGGTTCGCCTGCCGTCGAACCACGATTCGTCGCCGAGCACGCGGCCGTCGATCCGGCGGATGCCCTGCCGCCGCAACTGGGCCGCGAGCCGCTCGAGCTGCAACGAGCCGAGCGTCGGGTCGCCGAAGCCCTTGAGGAAGAGGTCGCCATGCCAGACCGCTCCCTCCTGGGAGCCGCGGCCGAGCACCTGGGTGAGGAAGCGGTAGGCGGGGCCAAGCTCGACGAGCGCGGCGAACGTCACCGTCAGCTTCTCGTTCGACGCGGGCAGGAGCGGCGTGTCGGGATTGCGCACGAACAGCGGTGCGCCCGTCGCCAGGTCGATGGCGATCGCGCCGGAGGAGGCGGGCCGGCTGCCGGGAACGGCCAGCGCCTGGGCCAGCCGGGTGGGGAGCGGGACGGCCGCGGCGCCCGCAGCGGGCGCGCAGCACGCGACCGCGACGACCAGGACGGCGAGAAGCGGCTTCCAACGAAAAGAGGACATTGTGACCAGGGTTACGCCCGGCTTGGGCCTTGGTCCAGGGGAAGATGGGCCAGGCGGCCCTTGCCCGCCAAAGTGGCTCGCCGAAGAATCGGCCTCAATGACCGAGCTCCTCGAACAGATCTCGGCACTGATCGCCGAGTCCGGCTGCGACCGTGAGCGGATCGAGCGAACGCTCACGGACGGGTACGCGTACGCGCTGTCGTTGGAAGGCGAGAAGTGGCGGCTCGAGAAGCGCATCGGCGAGCTGGCCCACGGGCTTCAGCGTGGCGACACCGCCGGCAAGGCAAAGGAGCTCTCGACGCTGACACGGCGCCTGGACGGTAATGCCGGCGAGCTCGTCCTGCTGCGCCGGCGTCTTGGCGAGTTGCGCCGCCACGCGGGCACCGTTCGCGTCTGAGCCTCTCAGACCTTCAGACGATCCCGCTTCGCACCGCGTAGACGGCAGCCTGGATGCGGTTGTCGATCTGCAGCTTCATCAGGATGTTCGAGATGTGGTTCTTCACGGTCTTCGGGCTGATGTGCAGCTCGCCGGCGATCATCCCGTTGTCCTTGCCGTTCGCGATCAGCTTCAGGACCTGGATTTCGCGGTCGGACAGCTCGGACTGGATCAGCTCGGCGTCACGGTGGGACGCGCTCGAGGCGCGCACACGCTGAAGAACCTTCGTCGCGATCGCCGGCGACACGAGCGACTCGCCGACGGACGCAGCCTGGATGCCGTGGATCAGCTCGGAGATCGAAGCGTCTTTGAGCAGATAGCCGCAGGCTCCGGCGAGGATCGCGTCCATCACGTCGGTGTCCTGATCCGAGATCGTCAAGACGAGCACGCGGGTGAGCGGAGCGATCATCGAGATCTGCCGTGTCGCCTCGACGCCGCCGATGCCGGGCATGTTGAGATCCATTACGACCACGTCGGGAGCGAGCTCGCGCACGGCGCGCAGCGCATCCGTCCCGTTCTCGCACTCGCCGACGATCTGAACGCCCTGCTCCTCGAGCAGGTTGCGCAGGCCCGTCCGGAACAGGTCGTGGTCATCCACGAGCAGGACGCGTGGCGGGACGTGCTCCGGGGTGTTTGCTGGGTCGCTCAGTCTGGGCTCGCCTGGGCGGGTGGAACGGCCGCGAAAGTGTAGCCGCGCCCCGCTCGGAATCCTTTCAGTGCAGCACGATCGTGACGCTGCGCCGGCCCCACGCGTTCGCCTGGGCGAGCGACGGGAACCAGAGGTCGATCGTCGCGCCGAGGACGGCGCTGCCGGTGTCGGCGGCGATCGCCTCGCCGTAGCCGGGGATCGTCATGTGTGTGCCGAGCGGGATCAGCGACGGGTCGACCGCCACCACGCCCCAGCCGACGGGCAGGCCGATCGCGGTGTGGCCGGGCAGCGAGTAGGCGGTCGCCGAGACGGTGAGCGCCCGGCCGGCTGCCGGCGACGCAGGCGAGGTCGCCGTGTTGCGCGAGAAGGAGGCGAGCGACGGGGCGCTGGTGGCGGTCGTTCGGGCCACGAGGTGTGAGCTCCGGACGCGGGCCGCCTGCGCGCTCGCAACCAGCTTGGAGATCTGTGCGTCGTTCAGGCGACGTGACGTCGCGAGCGAGTTGAGGTAATGGCTGCGAGCGGCCTTCGTCTGCTCGAGGGTCGCGGCCGTCCGCTGTGCCTGCGCAGTGGCAGAGCGGAGCTCGGCGTCGCGCCTCGCCAGCTGGGCGGCGGCCGATCTCAGCTCGTGCCGGGCCGACTGCAGCTGGCGCAGGATCTCCTGGCCTTGGGAGGACATGCGGCTCAGGCTGTCGAGGCTCGAGAGCACGTCGTCGAGGCTCTTCGCGCCGAAGACGACCTCGAGCGGCTCGACGCTTCCCTGTTCGTAGAGCAGCCTGAGGCGGGCTCCCAGGCGGCTCTGGGCCCGGGCTGTGCTGCGCTGGGCGAGCGCCCGCTGGTGGGCGAGGCTGGTGCGCTCGGCATTGAGCTCGGCCCGCTGCTCCTGCAGCCCAACGAGGCTCGATCGGGCTGCGCCGAGCCGCTGATCGAGCGAGTAGAGCTCCAGCACGGCTGCCCGCGCCTTCGTGGCGATCTGGGTGTTCTCGGACCGCAGCGTCGCCGCCGACCGGCCTTGAGTGCCATGGCCTGCCGAGTCGGCACCGCCGACCGCAGGGGCCGCAAGGACGGCCAGGGCTATGGCAGCGAGCGGGATCAACCGCCGCCGCGGCGTGTACGCCTGCCCAAGCACGGGGCAGGACCGTACCACAGTCTAGTTGGAGGAGATCCGTTCCTCGTGCAGAATTCACAATGTTTCACCGCTGTTTGAGACAGGTCCTTGGTTGACGCCCGTCCGAGGAGCCTGGTAGCCTGGCCTCTCGTGACGTACCGGCCCCTCCCGGTGCGCTTGCCCCGTCCCCGTCTGGGGAGCCGCAATCCGTAGGTCGGGTCAGGCGCCGTACGTTCTCGCGGTGATCTGCATCGCCCTGGTGGCGGCAGTCCCGGCGTTTGGCGACCCATCGATCTCCGCCAAGCAGGCGGAGGCCCAGCAGGTGATGGGGCAGCTCCAGCACCTCTCCGACCAGCTCGAGCGCGCGCGCTCCCAGTACGCCTCGGCGTCGGAGCAGCTGGCGCAGATCCAGCGCGACGTGCGTGAGAACCGCCATGCCCTGCGGATCGCGAAGCACAACCTGAAGTCGAGCCAGTCGGTGATCGCCCAGCGTCTGGTGACCCTCTACACCTCGGAGCAGACCTCAACTCTCGAGGTCGTGCTCGGCGCCCGCAGCCTCGACGACATGATCAACCAGCTCGACAGCCAGAAGAGCGTCACGTCGCTCGATGCGCGGGTGCTCTCCCAGGTCGAGGTGTTCCGCACCGCGGTCGACCGGAACGGCAAGGCGCTCGCTCGGGCCAATCAGCGCCAGCAGCGTGTGGTCTCGGAACGCGCCGCCGCGAAGAGCGCGATCGAGTCGAAGATCGGGGAGCAGAATCGCCTGTACGCCTCGATCAAGGGTGAGATCGCCAAGCTCGTCGCCGCCCAGCACGCCCGGCAGCTCTTGTACGCCCAGCAGGCTCAGGCGCGGCTCGCCGCTCAGCAGCGCGCGACCCAGGCGCAGATTCAGAGCACCGTCGTCGGCGCCACGGCGCTCGCGCCTCAGTCCGACACGGTGATCGCGCCGCCGTCGCAATACGGCGGTGTCGTCGGCGTTGCCATGTCGCAGCTCAACACGCCGTACGTCTGGGGCGGCGCGCAGCCCGGCGGGTTCGACTGTTCGGGCCTCGTCATGTGGGCGTACCAGCAGATGGGGGTCTCGCTGCCGCACTCCACCTACGCGCAGTACTCGATGGGCGTCCCCGTCTCGCGCGACCAGCTTCAGCCCGGCGACATCGTCTTCTTCGACGGCCTCGGGCACGAGGGTCTCTACATCGGCGGCGGCCAGTTCGTGCACGCCCCGCACACCGGCGACGTCGTCAAGATCTCGAGCCTCGACGAAGCCTGGTACGCGTCCACATATGTGGGCGCTCGCCGAATCCTCTAGCTCTCCGAACGGCTGCTGACCGTTGCGACCTGGGCCTGGCCGCTGCGCGGTGGTCGACTGACGGCATCGGGCCGTCAGTCGTACAGCGCCTCGACCTCGCCGGCGAAGTGCTCGAGGATCACCTTGCGCCGCAGCTTCAGCGTGGGGGTGACCTCGCCGGCCTCGAGCGTGAAGTCGCGCGGGAGGATCGTGAATCGCTTGATCTGCTCGTAGCGCGACCGTCCGTCGTTGACCGCGTCGACCGCTCGCTGCACCTCGGCGGCGTCGGCGCCCGCGTCCGGGTCGAGGGTGAGCAGCGCTGCGATATAGGGCTTGCGATCGCCGACGACCAGCGCCTGTGAGATCGCCCGTTGCGCCTTCAGGTCGTTCTCGAGGTTCTGGGGCGCGACGTTCTTGCCGCCGGCGGTCACGATGATGTCCTTCTTACGGTCGGTGATCACCAGGAAGCCGTCCTCGTCGAGATGGCCGACGTCACCGGTGTGCACGAACCCCTCGGCGTCGAGCGCCTCGGCGGTCGCCTCTGGATCTCGGTAGTAGCCCGCGAAGACGGTGTTCGACCGGAGGAGGATCTCGCCGTCGTCCGCGATGCGGATCTCGACCCCGGGCAGCGGCTTGCCGACCGTTCCGAACTTGAACGCGTCCGGACGGTTGACCGTCGCGGCGGTCGTCACCTCCGAGAGGCCGTAGCCCTCGAGAATGAGGACGTCGATCGAATGGAAGAACTCGGCGATCTCGCGCGAGAGCGGTGCCCCGCCCGCGTTCGCGATGCGCAGGCGGCCGCCGAGCCGCGCCTTCACCTTCGAGTAGACGAGCCTGTCGGCCAAGCGGTGCTGCAGTGCGAGCGTGAGAGGCAGCGGCCGGCCGGCCTGGCGCAGCCTGGAGACACGCCGCCCGATGCGCAGGGCCCAGTCGACCACCTTGCGGCGCAGCCCCGTCTCCTCCTCGAACTTGGCCACGACAGCGGCGTAGATCTTCTCGTAGACCCGGGGGACGCTCGGGAACACCGTCGGCCGGACGCGCGGCAGTTCGACGGCGGCGCGCAGCGGATCGGGGAGGAACGCGATCGTGTACCCGACGTAGGCCGCGGAGAGATGCAGCAGCCGGCCGTAGTTGTGCGCGAGTGGGAGGTAGAGCAGCATCACGTCTCCGGGCTCGGTCAGACGGCCCTCGAGCTCGTCGCCCTTCTGCACCATCGCGTAGTAGTTGCGGTGCCTGATCATGCAGGCCTTCGGCGGCCCGGTCGTGCCCGAGGTGTAGATGAACGTGAAGAGGTCGTCGTCCTCGATCGAGTCGGCGCGCTCGCCGAGCGCCGACGGATGCTCGGCCGCGTACACGCGGCCGCTTGCCCGAAGCCCGTCCAGCTCCGCGAATGTCAGGAGGTGGTCGAGCTCGACCCCTTCGACCTTGGCACGCTGCTCGGCGTCTTCGACGAGGACCCCGACCGCTTCCGAATGCTCGAGCACGTAGCGCGCGTCACCTGGCGAGCTGTTGGCGTAGATCGGCGCCCCGACCGCCCCGACGAGCGCAAGCGCGAAGTCGAAAAGCGCCCACTCGACCGAAGTTCGCGCGAGGATCCCGAAAGCGTCGCCCTTCGCGATCCCGCGCGCGAGCAGGCCGTTTGCCAGCTCGTCGACCGCCACGGCCGCCTCGGCCCACGTGAGCTCGAGCCAGGCGTCGCCGGCTTCGTACAGGTACGCAGGGCCGCTCCGGCCCTCGGCAATCGCGGCGCGCCACAGGTGCGCGATGGTTTGGGAGTTGGCCACCCGCGCAATCTACTCGCAGGAACGACGGCATTTGCCACGAATCAGGCCCGTCCCTCTAGACTTTTCACCTGCAGATGCGCACAACCTGGAACGGATCCCTCAGCTTCGGTCTCGTCAACATCCCCGTCGGTCTCGCGCCGGCGACGAAGCCGTCCGCCCGCCAGTCGGATGTCTCGTTCCGCATGCTGCACCGCGAGTGCGGGACGCCGATCAAGCAGAAGCGCTGGTGCCCCGTGCACGAGCGCGATGTCGAGTCGGATGAGCTCGTCCGCGGCTGGGAGGTGGCGAAGGGTCAGTTCGTGACGATCGAAGACGCCGACCTCGAGGCGATCGAGCAGCACGACACGTCGCGCGCGATCGAGATCAACCGTTTCGTCCGGCTCGAGGAAGTCGACCCGATCTACTTCGACCGCACCTACTTCCTGGTTCCCGCAAGCGCCGAGGCGCAGCGGCGGCCCTACGCGCTCCTGCTGGAGGCGATGAAGGACGAACAGGTGGCTGCGCTCGGCCGCTTCGTGCTCGCCGGCAAGGAGAAGCTCTGCCTGATCCGTGCACTGGGCGATGCGCTCGCGCTCGAGACGCTGTTCGTGCACGAAGACGTGAAGAGCCACGCCGAGATCGACGAGGTGCTGGCGACGGTCGAGGCGCGCGGCCCCGAGCTCGAGCTCGCCCGCCAGATCATCTCGTCGCTCTCAGGCCCGTTCGAGCCCGAGGAGCTGCGCAGCGAATACCGCGAGTCGCTGCGCGAGCTGCTCGAGGCCAAGCTCGCCGGCCACGAGATCGAGGTGCCGGAGCCGGTGGCTCCGACGCCGGTGATCGACCTGATGGAGGCGCTCCGTGCATCCGTCGCGGCGGCGAAGAAGCAGCCGGCCGCCGGGAAGAAGAAGGCGGCGCCGCGCACGCGCGCCGCCGCCTCCCGCAAGTAGCTCGCTCCTGCGCGTTCAGTGCCGCGCGGGCAGCGCCCCGAGCACGGTGAGCTGGGCGGAGAACAGCGTCTTGTCGATCTTTCCCTGGTAGATCGGCACGTGCTCTTCGAGGCAGATCCGGATCACCTCGTCGCGCTCGATGCCGGTCTCCTCGGACAGCTCATCAGGCGTCAGGTGGTTTGCCATCTCGCTCCTTCCGTCCCACGGGTTTTAGGCACGAAAAAGCCCGCCGCGCTGGAGCGCTGACGGGCCGGACCTCCACGTGCTGTTTGCTGCAGGGGCGCATCTTCAGCGCACGTCCCTCAAAGGTTGTGTCCTGTCGTCTCCGAACTCACCTGTCCCACCATAATCGATCGGTGTGACGGACGCGACGGATCTTCTCCCCGGTCTCGAGGAGCGCATCTTCTCCTACCGCGGGGCCCGGATCCGCGCCTTCACCGGTGGCGAGGGGCCGCCGCTCCTGCTCGTGCACGGCTACGGCGGCGCCGCCTGGAACTTCACCGAGATGGCGCCGCTGCTGGCCGGGCGGCGGCTGCTGATTCCCGATCTGCCGGGACACTCCGGCTCGTCGCCGCTTCCGGCCTCGTCGTCGCTGAGGGCCTACGCGGATGTGCTGGGAGCGTTCTGCGACGCCGAAGGCGTAAGCGAGACGGACGTCTTCGGCCACTCGCTCGGAGGCGCCGTCTCGCTCCGGCTCGCCGAACGGCGGCCCGAGCTCGTGCGGCGGCTCGTCCTCGCCGCCGCCGCCGGGATCTCGAGCTCGACCCGGCTGGCGGAGATCATGATCGCCCTGACGGGGATCATCCAGCCGGGGCGGATCGCGGGTCGCCGTGCAGATCGCATCGCGCGCTCGTCGCTGCTTCGCCGCCTGGTCTTCGGGGCGTTCGAGGTGTCGAACACCGATCTGCTCTCGGAACGGGCTGTGCGCGGCCTCCTGCTCGGGCCGACGCTGCACACCGATGCGCTCGGCGCCGGCCGGGCGTTGGCCGCCGACGACCCGCGTCAGGATCTTGATCGCGTCCGCTGCCCGGTCCTCTGTCTCTGGGGTGCGCGCGATCGCCAGGTGCCGCTGTCGGACGGCCACGAGTACGCCCGCCGCCTACACGCACCGCTGCGCGTGATCGCCGACTGCGGGCATCTGCTGATCTCCGAACGTCCCGAGGTGTGCGCGCGCGCTGCGCTCGACTTCCTGGGCTAGATGGTCGATCGGCAATTGCCGCCCCTCGAGCACTCGAATTATCGATCAACCATCTAGTAGCTACTCTTTGTCCGTCTCGGGGTGTGGCGCAGCCTGGTAGCGCGCTCCGTTCGGGTCGGAGAGGTCCCGAGTTCAAATCTCGGCACCCCGATATACGACAGAAGGGCGGGCCGAAGCCCGCCCTTCTCGTTTCTAGGCCTCTGCGGCCGGCTGGGCCGGGGGCGCGGAGCGGAGGACCCCGACGATGAACGCGGCACTGAGCGCGGCGAGGGCGAGCACGCCGACACCCCACCAGACACCGCTCCAGTTGTCGTCCAGGCCGAGCGCGCGGTCGATCGAGAGGCGTCCCGGGCCGGTGGCGGCCAGAGCGGTCGCCGCAGCGATCAGCGCCAGGTTGTACTCGTAGCCGCCGCTGCCGGCAAAGAAGCCGTTCTTCCAGTGCACGGAGGCGATCGCGACGGCCATCGCCGAGATCATCCCGAGCGCGGCCAGCGGGGTCAGGAAGCCGAAGGCGAAGAGCAGACCGCTCGACTCTGCGGCCGCCACCATCAGCGCCATCGCGCCGGGAGCCTTGAAGCCCATGCTGCCGAGCCAGCCGGAGGTGCCCTTCAGACCGCCTCCTCCGAACCAACCGAACAGCTTCTGTGAGCCGTGCGCGAAGAAGATCGCGCCGATCACCACCCGCAGGAAGAGCAGTCCGTACTCCATCGATGCCTACCTCTCGAATAGTTGACTACTCAAATATTATACGCCCGCTATCGTCGGACGCGTGCTGAAGGCCGTCGTCTTCGATGTGGATTTCACGATCGCCCGCCCCGGGCCCGACCTCGGTCCCGAGGGATACCGGCGGCTGGCCGGTCGCTTCGGCTTCGACCTCGACCCGGGCCGGTACGCCGAGGCGCGGCGCGCGGCCTTCGCGACGCTTACGCGCCACCCGGAGCTCGACCACGACCAGGAGATCTGGGTGCTCTTCACGCAGCGCGTGATCGAGGGCATGGGCGGAAGCGGCGACACCTACGCGGCGGCGGTCGAGATGAGCCGCGCCTGGGAGCACGCGCAGCACTTCGAGCTGTTCGACGACGTTGCCGCCACGCTCGCCGCTTTGCGGCGCCATGGCCTTGCGCTCGGGCTGCTCTCGAACACGGAACGTGACCTCGATCTGTTTGTGAGTCACCACGGTCTCGAGGTCGACGCCGTCCTGACGTCGCGCATGCACGGCAAGACGAAACCGCACGAGACGATCTTCCGCCGGATGCTCGAGCTGCTGCATGTGGCGCCGGACGAGGCGGCGATGGTCGGTGACACGGTCGACGACGACATCGAGGGTGCGCGGGCGGTGGGGATGACGGCGATCCTGCTTGACCGTGAGGGGCGCTACCCCGACTCCGACCCGCGGCTCGACGACCTGCGCGGGCTTCCCGCAGCTCTCGGGCTCAACTAAATTACGAACCGTGGGTTGGCTCGTCTGGGTGCTGGTCGCGATCGGGCTGGGCGTCGGGGAGGTGCTGACGCCGGGACTGTTCTTCCTCGGCCCGGTCGCACTCGCAGCCGTCGCGGCCGCAGTTGTCTCGGCGCTCGGTGCGAGCTCGACCTTCTCAGTGCTCGTCTTCATCGCCGGCTCGCTGGCCTCGCTCGCCATCCTCCGGCCGATCGCACGCCGCCACGTTCGGCTGCCGGCGCTCTCGCGCACGGGAACCGACGCCCTCGTCGGGCGCAAGGCGGTCGTGACGCGCCGCGTCGACGGGAACGGGGGACGCGTCCGCATCGGCGGCGAGGAATGGTCGGCCCGCACCTATCTCGACGGGCAGGTCTTCGACGAGGGAACAAGTGTCGACGTCATCCAGATCGAGGGCGCAACCGCGCTCGTCGCCGAATAGGAGATCCCGTGACCGTGCTGATCGTTCTCATCGTGGTCGCCGTCTTCGTGCTGCTGCTGCTCGCGAAGACGGTGCGCGTCATCCCGCAGGCGCGGGCGGGCGTGGTCGAGCGTCTGGGCCGGTACTCACGAACGCTGACGCCCGGACTCACACTCGTGCTGCCGTTCGTCGATCGTGTGAAGCCGCTGCTCGACCTGCGCGAACAGGCGGTGTCGTTCGAGCCCCAGCCCGTGATCACCGAGGACAACCTCGTCGTCAGCATCGACACCGTCATCTACTTCCAGGTGACCGATCCCAAGTCCGCGACCTACGAGATCGCGAACCCGGTCAACGCGATCGACCTGCTGACCGTGACGACCCTACGCAACGTGATCGGCGGCATGACGCTCGAGCAGACGCTGACGTCCCGCGAGACGATCAACGACCAGCTGCGCGGGATCCTGGACGAGGCGACCGGCAAATGGGGGATTCGCGTCCATCGCGTCGAGCTGAAGTCGGTCGACCCGCCACCGTCGATCAAGGACACGATGGAGAAGCAGATGCGGGCCGACCGCGAGAAGCGGGCCGCGATCCTGCAGGCGGAAGGCATCAAGCAGGCGCAGATCCTGACCGCCGAAGGCGAGAAGCAGTCGGCGATTCTCAAGGCCGAAGGCCAGAAGCAGGCCGCGATCCTCGCCGCGGAGGGCCAGTCGCAGGCGATCGCGACCGTCTTCAAGGCGATCCACGACGGCAACCCCGACCCGAAGCTCCTTGCCTACCAGTATCTCCAGGTGCTGCCGCAGATCGCCCAGGGCGACTCGAACAAGGTGTGGATGATCCCGAGCGAGCTGACAAGCGCCTTGAGCACGATCGGGGAGCGGTTCCTGGAGCCTGAGGCGAAGGAATAGCGCTACAACGCGGGGTACAGGTACGCGGTGCGGCTGCCGATGCCTGTCGAACCTGTTGACGCTCAAGCGAGCCCTCAATGTCGTCTTCGTGCTGGTCGCCCTCGGGGTCTCGGCACTCGTCGGGCGTCATTTTCTGCACACCGGGTGGCCGCTGCAGCGCGCGAATGTCTGGCTCGTCGTGCTGGCGGCCGTCATCTTGCTCGCCGCGTACGGGGCCAAGGCCTGGGGCTGGCAGCGGCTCTTCCGCTCGGATCAGCGCCCGTCAGTCCTGACCCTGGCCGCCGCGGGCGGCGCGGCCTCGGTCGGAGGCATCGCGCTGCCGGGCCGCTGCGACGAGGTGATCCGCGTGGCCGTCGTCCGCCGCGACCGGCGTCGTCGGGTGAGCTTTGGCGCCGTCGGGCTGTCGCTCTTCCTGCTCGGCCTGCTCGACAGCGCCGCCATGACGCCGCTGGCCTCGGTCGCGATCGGCGTCTCGCACGTCGGCGGCTGGCTCCAGGCCGGTCTCGTCGTGGTTGCGGTGGCCGGCGTCGCGGCGGCTGCGGTCGTGCTCTTCCTACCGCGGATCGCTCGCGGCGCCTTCGTCATGCGATTCCGGCTCGGGCGGTGGGTCGGCGACAATGCGACACCGCCCCGTCAGGCCGTCTTCGCGTGGCTCGCCGTCGCGACGTCGTGGGTGCTTCGTGCGCTCGCCACGTTCGTGCTGCTCGCCGCGCTGGGCCTCGGCGTGGACTTCGCGCTTGCCCTGGCCTTCGTCTGCGCCGCTGCCGCCGCCGCCGTGCTGCCGGTTGCGCCCGCGGGTGCGGCGATGCAGGCGGGCGCCGGCGCGGCCGTGCTGGTCGCCTCGGGCGTGCACAGTGAGCAGGCCGTCGCCTTTGGCATCGCTGCTCAGGCGCTGCTGATCGTCGTCGGAGCCGCCTTCGTGCTCGCGCTGGCCGCGTGGCACGCGCAGGGCCGGCTCGCTCTGGCCCTCAACAGGTAGCCGTTGCCGGGCACGAGCGCAGCACGCGCACGTGCGGTGAGCCCCCGGCCCAGGTCAACCTGATCCGTACCGACGCCGCGTCGTTCTCGTAGCGCAGCTCGCGCAGGTAGAGGTTCGGGTTGGTGCGGTGGACGAGGTCGTAGACACCGCTCGGGATGCGACCGAGCGCGACGTTCTGCCCGTGGAAGAACGCGGGATAGCGGTCGGTGTAGCCGGGGGATGTTCCTTCGACCACGCGGGTCGCCTCGGGGTGGTACTGCTCGCAGTCGCCCAGGAACACCGGGTGGCGGCCGGGCCAGTTGCCCGGAGCAGCGCCCCAGTGATCGGCAAGGCAGAAGCCGCTCTTGCGATCGCTCATCAGCACCGTGCCGTCGAGCGTTCGCAGCTGGAAGACGTCGAACTTCATCAGGTGCCAGTGGTGGTGCGGCGGCGAGTTCGTGTAACGGAGCCGTCCTGCGCCGGTCAAGGTGCGCCAGTTGCCATTCGCGAGCCGCACGCGCTGCGTCGCGACCATCAGTTGCTGCCCGGGCCTTCGCACACCGACGATCATCGACGGCCCGGGGCCGACATTGTCGACGAGCGAGGTGAAGCCAAGCACCCAGCCGCCGGGGACGCCGCCCACGACCAGTCCGGCCGGCGCGCGCTGGTCGAGGTCGGGCAGAAGCTCTCGCGCACCGACGTGCGGGCGCCAGGCCGGCTCGGACCCGCGGCCGGCATCGCGGCCGTCGACGAAGAGCGTGCCGCCGCCGTCGTCGTACGCCACCTGCCTGCCGCTCGGCGACCATGTCGGGTTGTCACCGGCTCCGATCGTCCGCCCACCGGCGATCACCTGCCCGTCCTGCACGTAGGCGAGGCGGCCGTCGGCCGAGTACGCAGGCTCGGTGCCGCGGACGATGTCGTGGGCCTCGCCGCCAAACCAGCGCACGCTGAAGATCTCTCCGTCGCGGTCGAAGGCGATCCGAGCGCCGTCGGGCGACCAGGCCGGGTTGTTGCCCCGAGCGAGCCGGCGCAGGTCGACGCCGTCTGCGCGCACCGTCCAGACGGTGCCGGAGCGTGCGAACGCGAGGCGCTTGCCGTTCGGAGCCCACGCCGGATCGCCCGCATTGCGCACGAGCAGCGAGCGGTGAGTCCCGTCGGCATCGGCGACCCAGAGATTGCCCTTGCTGACGTACGCGATTCGTTCCGCGTTGGCGCTCCAGGCCGGGGCGGATCCGGCGGGGACGACGCGGTGGGCGCCGACGTGGATGCCGAAGAGCGAGAAGGCAAGCGCGGCGAGCCTCACGCGAGCTTCGTTGCCGCTTCCTCGAGAGACAACACCGGTCCGACGCAGGTGTCCTCGTGCTCGAGCAGGGCGAGCCAGTCCGCGAGCGGGCGCGAGCGGAACAGGCTGGCGAGCTCGGGCAGCTCCGGCTCGAAGGCCCGGTCGACGAGCTCGGGCCTGCCGATCAGCTCGCACAGTCGTTGCCAGAACCTCGGTTCGAGGGCTGCGACCGTCAGGTGGCGCGCGTCGGCGGTCTCGTAGATCCGGTAGCACGCGACGCCGCCGGTGAGCAGCCGTGGCGCCGGGTCCCCGCCGAGACGGTGGGCGACGAGCCGGTGCGTTCCGTGAGTCATCGAGATCACGATCCGTGCGCCGCGGCCCGTTCGCTGCCGCTCGATCAGTGCGGCGAGCACCTCGATGGCCGCGCCCTGTGCGCCGGCGGCGAGGTCGGCGATCTGAACGGGCGGGATCTCGGGCGCGGTGTCGGCGAGCGCGCCGGCATAGCCGAGGTAGTTCAGATCGTGCCCTGCCTGGCCCGCCAGCGGCCCGTCCGCGCCGAAGCCGGTGATCGAGCAAAGGATCGCCGAGTCGGCGAGCTGCACGCCGAGCCGCTCCCAGACACCCGGACGGAAGCCTTCGAGTACGACGTCCGCCTCGGTCAGCGCCGCAGGCGCCGGCTCGGTATGCGCGTCCCACGACAGGATCTCCTTGCCGTCGTTGAGCGCGCGGTACCACGCAGGCGCAGTCGTTGCGAGTGGATCGCCGTCCGGCGGCTCGATCTTCACGACCCGCGCCCCGAGCCGCTGCAGCTCGCGACTTGCGAACGGGCCGGGGAGGTAGAGCGTCAGATCGGCGACTGTCGCGCCGTCGAGCGGCTGCATCGGCGCCGATTATGCTGCGAAGTCGTGGCTGAGCGGATGAGCGACCGGCGTGGCCAGCTGCTGGAAGCGGCGGTCCGTGTCTTCGCGGCGAAGGGATTCCGAGCCGCGCGGGTCGGTGACATCGCGGTCGAGGCGGGAGTCGCCCACGGGCTGCTCTACCACTACTTCAACTCGAAGGACGAGGTGCTCGAGACGATCTTTCGCGAGACCTGGTCGGCGCTCGTCGCCGACACCCGGCGCGTCGAGGCGGCGGAGGTGCCGTTGCGCGAGCAGCTCCGGCGCTTCGCAAAGATCTATCTCGGCTCGTGGCTCGCGACGCCCGAGCTCGTTCGCGTCTTGGTGCGCGAGGTTGCGCGCAGCCCCGAGGTCGGTGACCGGGTCGACGAGATCCGCGAGCTCTTCCAGGTCTTGGAGCGGATGATCGAAGCGGCGCGTGATCGAGGCGAGGTGCGTGCCGACGTCAATGCCCAGGTCGCTTCGTGGGCGATCTACGGCGCCCTCGAGGAGATCCTCACCGGCTGGGTGCACGGCCAGCTGCCGGGCGGGGAAGCGGATGTCGAGCGTGCGGTGGGGACCGTGGTCGACGTCGCTCACCTAGGGTTGGCCGCGTGAGCGAGATCGTCAACCTGCTGGGCGTCGTGCTCGAGCATGAGCGCGACCGTCCGGGGTGGGCGCTGCGATCGTCTCGCCTCGGCGCTGCGCTCGGCGCCGCGCGCATCGGGGGATCCATCTATGAGCTGGCGGAGGGCGACCACAGCTTTCCGTACCACTTCCACCATGGCGTCGAGGAGTGGCTGATCGTGCTCGACGGGGCCCCGACGGTTCGCACGCCTGCGGGCGAGCAGCAGCTTCGCGCCGGTGACACGGTGTGCTTCCCCGCGGGCGCCGAAGGGGCGCACGAGTTTTCCGGTCCGGGCCGCGTGCTCGTCCTCTCGGCGAACCAGGTGCCATCGATCTCGGTCTATCCGGAGAGCGGCAAGCTCGGCACGCGACCGGCCGACGGCGCCGACAATCTCAACTTCCGGCGCGCCGACGCGGTCGACTACTGGGAGGGCGAGGAGTGACCGTCAACCTCTTCGACGTCGAGGTCGGGCGCGACGAGGGCGATCCGCCGGGCTACGACACGGGGTACGCGCGCGTCGGTCCGATGATCGGCGCTTCGGCGCTTGGACTCAGCGTCTACGAGTTGCCGTCCGGCCAGAGCATCTGCCCCTACCACTGGGAGGCAGGCGACGAGGAGTGGCTGATCGTGCTCACCGGGCGGCCGACCTTGCGCACGCCCGGCGGGGAGCGCGAGCTCGAGCCCATGGATGCGGTCTGCTTTTCCGAGGGGCCTGACGGAGCGCACAAGGTGACGAACCGCACTCAGGAGACGTTGCGCGTGGCGATCCTCTCGACCAGGCGCGAACCGGCGATCGCGGTCTACCCGGATTCGAACAAGGTCGGCGTCTGGCCGCCGGGCAAGCTCTTCCGCCTCGCCGACGCTGTCGACTACTGGGACGGCGAGGCGTAGTTTCTGGTGTCTGACGCCTCGAACGCGGGCAGGCCGTCGATCGACTCCGCGTTTCGGTCCCGCACGTAGTCGCGCACGCCGGCGGCGCCCTTGCTCGCGAGCCAGGCCGCGCGCTGCGGGCGCTCGCCGGCGTATTCCAGCAGCGGGACGCCGTACCCGCAGGAATCCGAGATCCGCTCGACGTGCACCCGGATGACCGCCCGCACCCCGTCCTGCGCCGGGTCGGCCACAGGGACGACCGCGCCTTGGCCGTGCAGGCGCAGGACGCGGGGCGGGCCTTCGAAATCGCAGAGCATCACGCAGATGCGCCCGTTCTGGCGCAGGTGCGCGGCGGTCTCGGCACCGCTGCCGACGTGGTCGTCGTACTCGACCGTGTGCTCATCGACCAGGCGCAGCGAACCGATCGGGCCCTTGGGCGAGACGTTCACGTGGCCACCCGCGTCCGCTGCGGTCGCGACGAAGAAGAGACGTTGCCGCCCGATCCAGGCAGCGAGCTTCGCATCGATGAGGTCGTAGCTTTTGCCCATCACCCGTTCGGAGTAGACGGTGTACCTCGGTTAGTGAGACACGGTGACCGGATCGCAGTCGATACTGAACCGTGGGACCGTTTGCGGCACGAGCCTACCTTGCCCTCGGCGTGGGCGCCGCCAGGGCGCCTTGTACGTGGATGCGACCGTGTTCCTGATCGTGCTCGGGCTCTCGCTCGTCGCCGTGGTGCTGGCCGAGCTCGTCAACTACGCGGTCGCAGGCCACGCCGACGTCTACGCGTTCTCGATCGTGGCGCTCGTACTGGCGGTCATCGTCGTCGTGCGGATGGCCGGCGTCGTCCGCGACCTCGAGCGGACACGGCGCGCAGCCGAGCTGTCCGAACGCCGGTTCCGCATGGTGTTCGAGTGGGCGCCGATCGGCATCTCTGTCGGACGCCACGGGATCATGAGCGACACGAACCCGACGCTGCAGGCGATGCTCGGCTACACGGGGGAGGAGCTCGCTCAGATGCACTACTCCGCGATCACCGATCCCGACGACCGGAACCTCGCGGTCCAGAACGAGCTCGACGACGGCAGCCGGGATGCATTCTCGATCGACAAACGCTACGTCCGCAAGGACGGCGCGGTGCTCGAAACCCACGTTCACGTTGCGCTCGATGTCGAGGATGGGTTCGGGATCAGCCTGATCGAGGATGTGACCGCCCGGCGCCGCCTCGAGGAGCAACTCCGGCAGAGCCAGAAGATGGAGGCCATCGGCAAGCTCGCCGGCGGGATCGCGCACGACTTCAACAATCTGATGACGGCGGTGATCGGCTACAGCGACCTGCTCGACCGCGAGCTCGAGCCCAACGACCCGCGCCGCGAGCGGGTCGGTGCGATCCGCGACTCGGCGAAGCGCGCAGGAGACCTGACGCAGCAGCTGCTCGCGTTCGGTCGCCGGCAGCTCCTGCAGACGGCGGACGTCGACCTGCGCGCCGTCGTCAAAGGCATGGACTCGCTGATCCGCAACCTGATCGGCGAGCGGGTGATGCTCGAAACGGTGGTCGGGCCCGACGAGGTCGTCGTCCGCGTCGATCCCGTCCAGCTGGAGCAGGTCGTGATGAACCTCGCGGTGAATGCCCGCGACGCGATGCCCGGCGGCGGTCTGCTGACGATCGAGGTCGCCGCAGACGAGCGCGCCGCGATCCTGACGGTGACCGACGAGGGCGTCGGCATCGAGCCCGAGCTGCAGGAGCACATCTTCGAGCCGTTCTTCACGACGAAGGCCGTGGGCGAGGGCTCGGGGCTGGGGCTCTCGACCGTGCATGGAATCGTGGGCCAGAGCGGCGGGACCGTGCGCGTCGACAGCGAGCCGGGCCGCGGTGCGACCTTCGTCGTGCGCCTGCCGCTCGCGCCGTTCGCCGTCGCCTTGCTGTCTCGAGAGGACGGCGCTATCCTGTCGACTGACGAGCCGTTGACTGACGAGTCAATCAACGATTTCAGGGGGCAGCCAGCATGACCTCGATCGAAGAGCACGCACCGCAGACCGCCACGGGCGGCGTCTCGTTTGCGCTCACCGACGAGCAGCGAGAGCTGCGCTCGGTTGCGCGCGAGTTCGCGACCAAGGAGATCCGGCCGAAGGCCGCCGAATGCGACGTGCAGATGAGGCACCCGGTCGAGGTGATCGCCAAGGCCCACGAGGTCGGGCTGATGAACCTGAACGTGCCGGTCGAGTACGGCGGCCTCGGGTTGAACGCGTTCGACGGGATGCTCGTCGGCGAAGAGCTCAACTGGGGCTGCACCGGGATCGGTACGTCGTTGGGCGCGAACGGCCTGGGCGCGGGGCCGGTGATCATCGCCGGCACCGACGAGCAGAAGGCGGCGTGGCTGCCCCGGCTGATCGAGGAGCCCATCCTCTGCTCGTTCGGCCTGTCCGAGCCCGAAGCCGGTTCCGACGTGGCACGCCTCAAGACGACGGCCGAGCGTCGCGGCGACCAGTACGTCCTGAACGGCTCGAAGACCTTCATCACGAACGCGGGCTACGCGGCCTGGACCGTGGTCTTCGCCAAGACCGACGTCTCGAAGGGCCACCGTGGCATCTCCGCGTTCGTCGTTCCGATGGACACACCGGGCGTGACGATCGAAAAGCACCTCGACAAGATGGGTCAGCGCGCGACCGATACCTCCGCCTTCGCGCTGCAGGATGTCGCCGTCCCGGCCGCAAACCGGCTCGGCGAGGAAGGACAAGGCTTCAAGCTCGCGATGCAGACACTCGACTTCACGCGGCCGGGAACGGCGATCGGCGCGGTCGGCGTCGCCCAGGCGGCCTTCGAGCTGGCGGTCGAGTACGCGAAGGAGCGGGTCACCTTCGACGTCCCGATCGCGATGCACCAGGGCGTCAACTTCATGATCGCCGACATGGCAACCGAGATCGAGGCGGCCCGGCTACTGACCTGGCAAGCGGCGTGGATGCTCGACCGCGGTGAGCGTGCGACGCTCTACTCGTCCTTCGCGAAGCGGTTTGCCGCCGACACGGCGATGAAGGTGACGACCGACGCCGTGCAGGTCTTCGGGGGCTACGGCTACATGAAGGAGTATCCGGTCGAGAAGCTGATGCGCGACGCGAAGCTCTTCCAGATCTACGAGGGCACGTCGCAGATCCAGCGGTTGGTGATCGCCAAAGAGCTCTTCATGCCGCGCGACTGATGGCGATCGAGATCGATCTCAGCGGGCGCGTCGCGCTCGTCACCGGCGGCTCGCGGGGGCTCGGGCGCGCGGACGCGATCACACTCGCGCGAGCAGGGGCAGACGTCGTGATCGCCGACCTGCTCGTCGAGTCCGAGCTGTCCGAGGAGAGCGATGCCTACGGGCCGCTCGCGCAGGTCGCACGCACGCAAGGGCTGGTGCACACCGAGTCGACCGCACAGGAGATCCGCGACATGGGCCGGCGCGCGCTCGCCGTCCGTTGCGACGTCACCGACCGCTCGGAGGTGGATGCCGCCGTCGCCCGCGCCGTCGACGAGCTCGGTTCGGTCGACATCCTGATCAACAACGCCGGCACGCTCGACCACGTGGGGCAGTTCCCCGACCAGCAGCCGGCGCTCTGGGAGCGCGACCTTCGCGTCAACCTCACAGGCGCCTTCAACTGCGCCCAGGCCGTCTGGCCGCACATGCGGGAGGGTGGCTTCGGGCGGATCGTCAACATGGCGTCGGTCGCCGGCACGCTCGGCGGATTCGGGCAGGCGTCGTACTCCACGACGAAGGCCGGGCTGCTCGGTCTGACGAAGACGCTGGCCATGGAAGGCGGCCGGCACGGGATCACCTGCAACGCGATCGTCCCGGGCATCATCGGCACAGAGGCATTCCACCTGGCCAGCGCGACGATGAACGAGCGGATCGCCGGCCGCACCGTCTTCAAGCGCCCCGGCGAGCCCCAGGACATCGCGAATGCGATCGCCTGGCTCTGCTGGACCTTGCCTCGTACGTCACCGGGATCGAGCTGAACGTCTCGGGCGGCGTCGAGCTGTTCGTCTTCTGACCGGGGCCGAGACGGGAGAGCCGTAGGGCCGCGGCTACCATGGCCCGAGTCGTGGCGACGTCATCGACGGCTCTCCGCTCCCGCCGCCGCGCCGCTGCGCGCGGTCGCCTGTGGTCCCGCGTGGCCCTGGCCGGCGTCGTGCTCGCGGTCGTGGCGGTCGTGTTCGGGCTGTTCTATGCCGGCTCGCCCGACCGGCTGGCGGGCGGGACCACGATCGACGGCGTCGACGTGGGCGGTCTGACGGCCGGAGACGCCCGGCAGCTGCTCGAGCGCCGGGCCCAGCAGCTCACGCACGTTCCGGTCACCTTCACGGCTGCCGGTAAGCAGTTCAAGCTCGAGCCTGGCACCTTCGGGGTACGGGTCGACTGGGCTGCCGCCGTCGCGGAGGCCGAGCGGCAAGGAGGCGGGTCCGGGGTCGTTCGCGGGTACCGGCGCCTCGGGCTCGAGCTCTTCCCTGCAGACGTCGCGCCTCCCACCCATGCCTACGACGCGGCAATCACCTACGAGCTCGGGCAGATCGGCAAGCAGGTCGACTCGCCCCACCGCGAGGCGCGTCTGGTGCGCCGCGGCCTCCACATCACGATCGCGCCCGGCACGACCGGTCACGTCCTCGACCGCCCGGCGGCCCGCGCCTTGCTGGTCGACTCGCTCGCGTCGCTCTCGCGCGCGCCGGTCACCCTGCCGGTGAAGAGTGACCCGCCGGCGATCACCGTGCCCTCGCTCGCCTCGGCGCAACAGGCCGCCTCGCAGGTGATTGCGGCGCCGATCACGCTCACCGTCGGGAAGACGCGCCTCCGCATTCCACGCTGGCGCCTGGCGACGATCTTGAAGTTGCCGGCCGACGCCAACACGCCGCTCACGTTTGCGGGCCCGGCCGCGGACGCCTATTTCGCCCAGCTCGAGAAGGCGGTTGACCGCGCACCGAAGGACGCCGGCTTCGCAATCGGTGCGGGTGGCACCGTGCGCGTGGTGCCCGGGTCGCCGGGGCTGTCGCTCGACGTTCCGCGGTCCGCGGCACGAATGCTGGCGGCGGCTGAGCGCACCATCAACCGTGTCGCCCAGCTGGCGATTGTCGAGCAGCAGCCCACGCGGACGACAGCCGAGGCGGAGGCGATGGGAATCACCGGCACCGTCGGCTCGTACGAGACGATCTACGGCGGCGACCCGAACCGCATCCACAACGTGCAACTCGTCGCACATCTCGTCGACCGAGCGCTGATTGCCCCCGGAGCCACCTTCTCGTTCAACGGGACGACCGGGGAGCGGACCGCGGCGAAGGGCTTCCGTGAGGCGCCCGTGATCATCAACGGCGAGCTGCAGAACGGCCTTGGCGGTGGGATCTGCCAGGTCTCGACGACGGTCTTCAACGCTGCCTACGAGGCGGGCCTCCCGATCACGGCGCGTACGAACCACGCCCTCTACATCTCGCACTATCCGCTCGGGCGCGACGCGACGGTCAACTACCCCGATATCGACCTCAAGTTCGTCAACGACACAGAGCACTGGCTGCTCTTGCGCACCTGGGTCGGATCGTCGTCGCTCACAGTGACCCTCTACGGTGCTCCTCAGCATCGCCGCGTCGAGAGCACCGCCTCACCGCTGCATGTCGTCGGGCCGCCGCCGGTCGCGAAGACGGTCGACGCGACGCTGAAGCACGGTGAGACGGTCGTCGACGATCCCGGTGTTCCCGCCCAGAGCACGTCGGTCGAGCGCAAGGTCTACAACCCGAACGGGACGCTCCGCTCCGATGCGACCTGGACGTCGAGCTACCGCGCGGAGCCACGCGTGATTCGCGTCGGGCCGAAGGCGAAGCCGAAGAGGCCGGCGAAGCAGAGTCCGGCGAAGCCGAAGGGAAGACGGCGACGCCGCGGATCACGCCGCAGGACGCGCCGGCGACGCAGGCCCGCTGACGAGCGCCTCGGCAAGCCAGCCGGGCACACGGGTCGGTCGCAGCGAGGCGGCGTCGACGGTGGCATGCGAGGTCCAGCCGTCGGCGATCACGACACCGTCGCGCGCGATCGCGTACTCGTAGCGAAACCGTGCTCCGCGCAGCTGGCCGCAGTGCGCGTGCACGACCAGCCTGTCGTCGAACTTCGCCGGCTGGAGGTAGCGGACATGCGTTTCGAGCACAAGCGCCTCGACTCCGAGGTCGCGCAGGCGCTGGTACCCACCGGCGAAGCGCTCGAGGTGCTCGACGCGAGCGACCTCGAACCACACGAGGTAGTTGGAGTTGTGTGCGATGCCCTGCGCGTCCGTCTCGGCGAAGCGCACGCGCACATCGGTTGCGAGCTCGAAGCCGTCCACCGGCTGCAACTGTAGTTCTCGCCGGCTACGCGGTCGCGCGCTTGACCGGCTTCTCGTCGAGCACGCGGGCGCAGGCTTCGCACACCTGCTGCTCGATCTCGTACGGGACGCCGGCTCGTTGCAGGAGCACGTGGACGCGCTTCGCAACGTGCTCGTGGACCTGGTGGTTGGCCGCATGCTCATCGTTCGCCTCAGCGTAGGACAGAAGCCGGTCGGAGCGGGTGTCCGGCCGGTGAACATCTGGAAACGTCTTCGCCTGCTTAGACGCCCGAGGGCAGCGAAAGTTGCAGGTGCTCGGCGAGCCCGGAGACGCCGACGCCGACGAGTCGCAGCGGACCGGGGCGGTCGCGGAGGGCGCGGTCGAGCAGTGCGCAGGCAAGCTCACCGATCCGCGCCGCATCGTCGGTGCCGACGTCCAGCGACGTCGAGCGGGTGCGGATCGCGAAATCCGGGTAGCGCAGCTTCGTCGTGATCGTGCGCGCGACCTGGCCGCGGCCTTGTAGATGCGATGCGAGCCGGTCGGCCATGCGGCGCAGCTCGTCGTGCAGCTGTTCGAGGTCGCCGACGTCCTGCTCGAACGTCTCCTCGTTCGAGATCGAGATGCGCTCGGTCGACATGTCGAGGCGCCGCGGATCGATCCCGCGGGCGCGATCCCGTAGCTCGCGCCCGACCTTGCCGCGCATCAGCGTGCGGAGCTCGTCGTCCTCGAGCGCCGCCAGGGCGCCGATCGTCTTCACGCCGAGCGCGGCGAGGCGTTCCTCGGCCCGTGGCCCGACTCCTGGCAGCAACCGGATCGGGAACGGCGCGAGGAACGATGCTTCGCGTCCGGGGCGCACCACCGTGAGGCCGCCCGGCTTGCGGCGGTCGGATGCCACCTTCGCAACCACCTTCGATGTCGCCACCCCGAGCGAGCACGACAGACGGGTCCTGGCCCGGACCACGGCCCGTACCGCCTCGGCGACCGCGCGCGCATCGTCGAACGACGGTGCGACCTCCTCCAGGTCGAGGTATCCCTCGTCGATCCCGGCCTGCTCGACCGTCGGGACGATCTCCCGCACGGTCGTCCACACCTCGCGCGAGTAGTCCCTGTACAGCGAATGTCTCGGCCGGACGAAGACGGCGTGGGGGCAGCGGCGCAGCGCCTCGGCGCATGACATCGCCGAGTGGATACCGAAGCTGCGAGCCAGGTAGTTGGCCGTCGCGACCACGCCGCGGCCATGCGGGTCGCCGCCGACGATCAGCGGGATGGTGCGATACGAGGGGTTTTCAAGCTCCTCGACGGCGGCAAAGAATGCATCCAGATCCAGATGCGCGACGATCATCGGGCAAGGGTACGGCTAAGAGCTCGTTTCACAATGAGACGAGCTCTAGACGAAAGGAGCGACATGGGACGGAATCCGCTCGCACAGCTTCACCAGATCGGCGAAGACGCGCTCGGCAAGGCGCAGAAGAACCCGACCGCGGCGCGCGTGCTCCAGGGCGCGATGCAGCTGAAAGACCGCGTCGACGACCTTTCCAAGCGGGTGCGCGGCCTGGAGGAGCTGGAGCAGCGTCTTGCGCAGGTCGAGCAGCGCATCGCGGAGCTCGAAGCCAGCTCGAAGAGCACGAGTAGCCGCCTCGAGAGAGACGAGGTACGCGGAGGCGCAGTGCGCCCGGGACGAGCTCGAAGACCGCGGGCGTCGTCCCGACCTGCTCGCCTTCGACCTCGATCGGCAGGTGCTCGGCGGAGTCGACCTCGACGCGGGCGCTCCGGACGACCTCGACCCTTGGATGCGAGACGTGGCGGCCGGTGTAGAGCTTGGGCGCGGTCGTCAGGAAGTCGATCCTGCCGACGTCGCCGATCAGCACGACGTCGAACAGGCCGTCGTCGGGCGATGCATCCGGTGCGAGCTTCATGCCGCCGCCGTGCCAGGCGCCGTTCGCGACGATCACGTCGTGCATCCTGCCGCGGCGCTCGCTGCCGTCGGCGAAGCGAACAGTCACCTCGGTGTTCTCCCACTCGAAGAACACGCGGGTGAGCGCGTAGAAGAATGTTGCCTTGCCGCCGAACGCCTTCGACATGCCGTTGGCGCGCTGCGCGACCGCTCCGCTCATGCCGACCGAGCCGACGTTCGCGAACCAGCGCCGGGCCAGCTCGCCGTCCCAGGTGCGGTAGTCGACGCGGCCGGCGTCGATCGTCCGCGGCATGCCGGTCGCGGCGACCCGCACGGCGTCGTCGAAGCCGGTCGGAATGTCGTAGGTGCGGACGAAGTCCATGCCGGTGCCGAGCGGGATCGTGGCGAGCTCGACTTCGCGGCCCGCGATCCCGTTCACGACCTCGTTCAGCGTCCCGTCGCCACCGACCGCGACCACCAGCGTCGCACCGTCGTCGACCGCCCGGCGGGCGAGCTCGATCAGGTGCCCGGGCCGTTCCGAGAACAGCGTCTCGCCCGCCAGCCCGAGGCGCGCCGCGCGGTGCGCGAGCTCCGGCCAGCGCTTGCCCGTGGCGCCGTTCGACGACGCCGGGTTGACCAGGAAGACGGTCTCGGAGGTCTCTCAAAATGACGTTCGTTGATGGTCGTCGCGAGTCGAAAACTCTCTTCCCTTTCGAGGACGCAGCATCGCGCCGCTGAGCGCGGCCCACGACACAACCTTCTTCTGAGACGACCTCCAACCCTTTTTGTCTGCTCCCTTTTCCCCTTGCCGCTCAGTCAGCGGTGGCGACAGCGAGCGCGACCTTGGTCATCCGGTCGACGGACGCGCGCAGCTCGTCGTCCGAGATTCGCTTGAACTCGCCTTCGACGACGATGTCGCTGACCGTCAGCAGGCAACCGGACTCGATGCCGTGCAGCGCCGCGACCGTGAACAGCGCCGACGCTTCCATCTCGACCGCCAGCACGCCCCGCTTCGACCAGCGCTCGTACTGCCCGCCGTCCGAGTTGTAGAAGACGTCGCTCGAGACGATCGGGCCGACGTGCAGATCCTGGCCCAGCTCCTTGGCCGCGTGAACGGCTCCGTGAATCACCGACCAGGAGGCGGTAGGGCAGTGCGGCTCGTTTCCGACCAGATGCATCGCGGTCGAGTCCGCAGGCACGGCCGTCAGCGCGACGATCAGGTCTCCGAGCGCATGATGTGGCTGCAGGCCGCCGCACGTGCCGACGCGGATCAGCTTCTTGCAGCCGAGCTGAACGAGCTCTTCGAAGACGATCGTCGCACCCGGGCATCCCATCCCGGTGCCCTGCACCGAGACCGGCTTGCCGTGGTAGGTGCCCGTGTAGCCCAGCAGGCCCCGCTCGGAGTTCCGCTGTACGGCGTCGTCGAGATAGGTGTCGGCGATGTACTTGGCGCGCAGCGGGTCGCCGGGTAGGAGAACCGCCTCGGCGTACTCACCAGGCTGTGCGCGAACGTGAATCGGCATGCGCGCGGACTCTATAGAAGACTTACTGAATGACTTTGGTCGAGCCGACCCAGGAGCAGGTGCTCGCGTTCTGCGCGCAGGCGCCCGTCGAGCGTGTCTTCCTCGAAGACGTGGCGCGGAGGGGCCTTGGGCGCTTCGTCGCGGCCGCCGCGGAGCCGGCCGGAGCGCTCTCGGCGCTCTGCCACATCGGTGCCAATCTCGTTCCGTCCGGCTCCGGCTGCGAAGCGTTCGCGGATGCGGCGGCCGAGGGGCAGTCGCGCATGATCATCGGCGAGTCCGCCGCGGTCGGCGCTCTCTGGGATGCGGCGCGCAAGCGGCTGCCCCAGCCCCGGGCAGACCGGCCCGGCCAGCCGGTCTACGTCCTCGACGAGCCGCCGCCGTCCGGTGAGACGGGCCTCCGCGCCGCCACGCCCGACGACCTCGACCGTCTGCTGCCGGCCTGCGCTGCCGCGCACCGGCTCGAGCTGGGGATCGACCCGCTCGACCGCGACCGCGACGGCTTCCACCGGCGCACCGCCGCGCAGATCGCGGAAGGCCGTTCGTGGGTGTGGCTGTCCGACGGCGTCGTGCGCTTCAAGGCCGAGGTGTCCGCGCGAACGCGCCAGGCGGTACAGATCCAGCAGGTGTGGACCGACCCCGAGGCACGCGGGCACGGCTACGCCGCCCGCGGGCTGCGCGACCTCTGCCGCCTCCTGCTTGCGACGACACCGGTGGTGACCCTGTTCGTGCGCCGCGAGAACATTCCGGCGATCGCGCTCTACGACTCGATCGGCATGCGCCGGGCGCTCGAGTATCGGAGCATCCTCTTCTGAGCTCCCGTGGTGTTACCGAGCCGGGCGCTGCGCAGTGATGCAACACTATGTTCCTGGACGTTCTGGACCGGATCGAGTCCCACATCCGCCGCCACGAGCTGATCGAGCCCGGCGGCGAGGTGCTCTGCCTCGTGTCGGGCGGCGCCGACTCGACGTGCCTCTACCACTCGCTGCGCGAGCTCGGGTACCGGGTCTCTGCGCTGCATGTCGACCACGAGCTACGTGGCGAGGAGTCGGACGAGGACGCCCGCTGGTGTGCCGAGCGCTTCGACGCCGAGGTGGTGCAGGCCGCCCCCCGCTGCTCGAACGAGGCGGAGTTGCGCGACGTGCGCTACTCGTTCCGAACCGACGCGTTGCGTGCAACCGGTCACACGCTCTCCGACCAGGTCGAGACGATTCTCTTCCGCCTCGCGTCGAGCGGGCGGACGAAGGGGATCAAGGTCGACCGCGAGGACGGCGTCGTCCGCCCGCTCCTCTGCGTGTGGCGCGAGGAGACCGAGGCCTTCTGCCGCGAGCGCGGGCTGGAGTGGCGCACCGACTCGACAAACGGCGCGACCGTCCGCGGCCTGATCCGGCGCGAGCTCGTGCCGCTGTTACAGCGGATCCATCCCGGTGCGCGCGAGAACGTCCTGCGGCTGCTCGACGAGCGCCGCACGATGCCGCCCGCCCTCGCTGAGCTGATCGACACGCCCGCCGCGTCGAAGCGGGTCGATCTCGGCGGGGGCCTGCAGGCGGTGCGTGAGCACGATCGCCTCTGGGTCGAGCGCGGCCCGGTCGAGTTGAGCGGCGCGGTCACCTGGGGCACCTGGCGGATCGAGTCCGAGCTGCCGGGCCTGAAGGTACGCGGCTGGCGGGCCGGCGACCGCCTGGCGGGCCGGTCGAAGAAGGTGCAGGACGTGTTCGTCGACGCCAAGGTGCCGCGCTCCGACCGGGAGGCGTGGCCGCTCGTGGTGCGCGGGGACGAAGTCGTCGCGGTGCCCGGGATCGTCGAGGCGGAGGGAGTGAGCGCGAGCCATGTCGGCGACTGAGGTCGAGAGGGGCGTCGGCGAGGTGCTGATCGACGAGGAGCGCCTGCAGGCCAGGATCCGCGAGCTCGGCCGCGAGCTGTCCGACGACTACGCGGGCCGCGAGGTGCTGCTCGTCGGCGTGCTCAAGGGCGCGGTCTTCTTCATGGCCGACCTGATGCGTTCGCTGACCGTCCCCTGCGAGATCGACTTCATGGCGATCTCGAGCTACGGGGCAGCGACCGATTCGTCCGGGGTGGTCAGGATCCTCAAGGATCTCGATATCAACATCGAGGGACGGCACGTGCTGGTGGTCGAGGACATCATCGACTCGGGCCTGACCCTGTCGTATCTCCTGCGCAACCTCGAGTCGCGCGAGCCGGCGAGTCTCGAGATCTGCGCCCTCCTGACGAAGCCCTCGAGGCGCGAGATCGACGTACCGGTGCGGTATGTCGGCTTCGAGATCCCGAACAAGTTCGTGATCGGCTACGGGCTCGATTTCACCGAGCGATACCGGAATCTGCCCTACGTGGGCGTCCTCCACCCCGACCTGATGCCGGAAGGTGTGTAACCGCAGCCGGTCGGGCAGGGGTATGCCGGAAACGACACAAACATCCACTTGGCTACCCTGACCGAACCCTTATCGTGAATCGTTTCTTCCGCAGCGCGTTCTTTCCCCTCATCGTGATCGTTCTGTTGGTCTGGCTTGCGAGCCAGACCTTGATCCCGAAGAACCATCACACGCGCAAGGAGACGTATTCGGGCCTGCGCACGCAGGTGCTGAATCAGCCGGCCTCGATCAAGAGCATCGAGTTCGCCCCGAGCAAGCGGGCGATCACGGCGACGTACAACGACGCCGAGAACACGACCGCGACGGTCCACTATCCGACCGACCAGTCCGAGCTCGATTTCGAGCAGCTGCTGCAGAAGCAGAAGGTGCAGTACGACTCGAAGGGCACGGGCGGCTTCTCGTGGACGGCGCTGATCGGGTCTTCCTGCCCTTCCTGCTCCTGATCGGGTTCTGGATCTTCCTGATGAACCAGGTGCAGGGCGGCGGCTCGAAGGTGATGAGCTTCGGCAAGTCGCGTGCGAAGCGGATGGCGCCCGACTCGCCCAAGATCGGCTTCAAGGATGTCGCCGGGGTCGACGAGGCGGTCGAGGAGTTGCAGGAGATCAAGGAGTTCCTCGAGAACCCGAAGAAGTTCCAGGCGCTCGGCGCGTCGATCCCGAAGGGCGTGCTGCTCTACGGGCCTCCCGGCACCGGCAAGACCCTGCTCGCCCGCGCCGTCGCGGGTGAGGCCGGCGTGCCGTTCTTCTCGATCTCGGGCTCCGACTTCGTCGAGATGTTCGTCGGCGTCGGCGCGTCGCGCGTGCGCGACCTGTTCGAGCAGGCGAAGCAGGCGTCGCCTTGCATCATCTTCATGGACGAGATCGACGCTGTCGGTCGGCATCGTGGCGCCGGGCTCGGTGGCGGTCACGACGAGCGCGAGCAGACGCTCAACCAGTTGCTCGTCGAGATGGACGGCTTCGAGATGAAGGACAACATCATCCTGATCGCCGCCACGAACCGGCCCGACATCCTCGACCCGGCGCTCCTTCGCCCGGGCCGCTTCGATCGCCAGATCGTCGTCGACCGGCCCGACCGCAACGGGCGCCGCAAGATCCTCGAGGTGCATGCCAAGGGCAAGCCGCTGGCGCCCGCGATCGATCTCGACTCGCTCGCCGCCGGCACGCCTGGCTTCACGGGCGCCGACCTGCGCAACCTGATCAACGAGGCTGCGCTTCTGGCCGCCCGCCGCGGCAAGAAGGTGATCGAGCAGGACGAGCTCGAGGAAGGGATCATGCGCGTGATCGCCGGGCCCGAGAAGAAGGCGCGCCTGCTCTCGGAGAAGGAGCAGCGGATCACCGCCTACCACGAGATGGGCCATGCCCTCGTCGGCCACTTCCTCGAGAACACCGACCCGGTGCACAAGATCACGGTCGTGTCGCGCGGGCAGGCGCTCGGCCTGACGATCTCGCTTCCCACCGAAGATCGCTACCTGACCACTCGCAAGGCGCTGCTCGAGCAGATCGCGATGACGATGGGCGGTCGCGCGGCGGAGGAGATCGTGTTCAACGAGATCACCACCGGTGCGTCGAACGACATCGAGAAGGTCACGTCGACCGCCAAGCAGATGGTGATGCGCTTCGGGATGTCCGAGAAGCTCGGCCCGCGCGTGCTCGGACGCAGCCACGACATGCCATTCCTGGGCCGTGAGATGGGCAACGAGCCGGACTATTCCGACGAGGTCGCACGCGAGATCGACGACGAGATCCGCAGGATCATCGAGGAGGGCCACGACATCGCGACGCGCGTGCTGCGCGAGCACATCGACGACCTGCACCGGATCTCGCAGATCCTGATCGAGCGCGAGACGATCGACAAGGATCAGTTCGTGCGCCTGCTGGCCGGTGAGTCCGACCAGACCGTCTTCCCGGCGCCCGAGCCCGAGCCCGAGCCGGTGCCCGAACCCGAGCGGCGGCCCGCACCTGCGAAGCCGCGCCCGTTCCCGCTCCCGGGCGGCGCTGCGATGCAGCCGCCCGAGCCCGAGGCCAGCTGATCGGGGCCTGACGCCGCAACCTGGTTTCGCGCTGCGCGCGCCGAGCCGGGTTGCACGAGAGACCAGCCAACCTGGAGGTTGGAGTCTTGTTGGTGTCACCATGCGAGCGTGCGTCAGCCGATCGAGGAGCGCTTTCCCCGCCCGTCCGTGATGGGCGTCGTCAACGTGACGCCCGACTCGTTCTCGGACGGCGGTGTCAACCTCCGGCCGGAGGCGGCGGCGACGACGGCCTGGGGGATGTTCGAGGCGGGCGCGGCGATCGTCGACATCGGCGGTGAGTCGACCCGGCCGGGCGCCGAAAGCGTGGACGCTGCCGAGGAGCTGGCGCGGATCGAGCCGGTGCTCGTCGAGCTCCAGGGCGCGCCGATCTCGATCGACACGTCGAAGGCAGCGGTCGCGCGCCGCGCGCTCGAGCTGGGCGTCGAGCTCGTCAACGACGTCACCGCGCTGCGCGGCGACCCGGAGGTTGCCGGCGTCGTTGCCGACTCCGGCTGCTATCTCTGCCTGATGCACATGCAGGGAGAGCCCAGGACGATGCAGCAGCGCCCGCGCTACGACGACGTCGTCTCGGACGTGAAGCGCTTCCTCGAGGAGCGGCTCGCGTTCGCTGTCTCGCAGGGCGTTCGCGAGGACCTCGTCTGCCTCGACCCGGGCATCGGCTTCGGCAAGACGGCCGCGCACAACTTCGAGCTCGTGCGGCGACTTGGCGAGCTGGTCGCGATCGGCAGGCCGCTCGTCGTCGGCTTCTCGCGCAAGAGCTCGCTCGGGAAGGTGCTCGGCGATCCGGAAGCACGTACGGGCACGACGTCGGCTTCGGTGGGCGCCGCCGTGGCCGCCTACGACCGCGGCGCGACGATCCTCCGCGCCCACGACGTGCGCGAGCACGTCGAGGCGCTCACGGTCGCCCGCGCGGTGGTGGGCGTATGAAGGTCGAGCTGCAGGGCCTGCACCTCTTCGGCTACCACGGCGTCGAGCCGGAAGAGAAGGCGCTCGGACAGCCGTTTCTCTACGACATCGAGCTCGAGGTGGGCGACCGCGGCGCCAACGACGTGCTGGCCGACGCGATCGACTACACCCAGGTGGCGCAGGCGATCCGTGAGGTGAACGGCCGGCGGTTCGACCTGCTCGAAGCACTCGCCTCGGCCGTTGCCGACATGCTGATGGAGCGTTTCGCCCCCGAGTCGCTGCGGGTGCGCGTGCGCAAGCCGCAGGTTCGCCCGGCCGGCTTGACGGTCGACTGGAGCGCCGTCACGGTCGACCGTCCGTGACGCTCGCATACGTCGGGCTCGGCTCGAATCTCGGTGACCGTGAGCAGACGCTGCGCCACGCCGCGGCGGCGATCGGCGCGGTACGCCTCTCGACGATCCGGGAGACGGAGCCGTGGGGCCTTGCCGACCAGCCGCGGTTCCTGAACGCGGTCGCCGAGCTGGAGACGGAGCTGACTGCTCGCGCGCTCCTCGAGTCGCTGCTCGACATCGAGCGCCGGCTCGGCCGTGAGCGGACAGGCCCGCGGTGGGGCCCGCGGACGATCGATCTCGATCTGCTCCTGTACGGCGAGGAGCGGCTCGACGAGGCCAGTCTGACCGTGCCGCATCCGCGGCTTCATGAGCGCCTCTTCGTCCTGGAGCCCCTGGCCGAGCTCGATCCGTCACTGAAAATTCCCGGAATCGGCACGGTCCAGGAAGCCCTTGCAGGGCTACAATCTTCCGCGTGAGTCACCTCGACGAGCTGGACGAGTTCGAGGCCGAGGCCGAGCTGCTTCTGAAGAAGGAGTACAGCGCAGTCTTCAACCTCTTCCGCTACTGCGTCCTCACCCAGGATGCGACCTACCTCTGCAACAAGCTCGACCTGCAGTACGTGCCGCAGCCGAGCTATCCGTTCTTCCATCTGAAGATGGAGGACGTGTGGGTTTGGGACAAGAACCGTCCCTCGCGGATGATCCCGCGGGCCGAGGTCTACACCTCGAGCGACGTGACGATCGAGGAGTTGCGCGGCGAAGGCGACGAGCCGGTCCTGACCGCCGAAGACCTGGCGAAGCGCATCGGCGAAGGCCGCAGCGAGATCGAAGACATGTAACGCTGGGGTGGGGTGTCGGACACTGCTTTTTGTCTGACACACCAACCATGGCCTGCGACCTTTAGGCTCGCGCCATGCTCCTGGCGATCGACTGCGGCAACACCCAGACCGTGTTCGGGCTGTTCGAGGACGCGCGGCTGGCCGAACAGTTCCGTGTCGGCACCGATCGCACGCACACCGGCGACGAGCTGGCGGTGCTCCTGCGCGCGTTCGTGGATCTGGAGTCGCTCGAGGGGATCGTCCTTTGCTCGTCGGTCCCGCAGCTCGTGCGCGAGTACCAGGCGTTCGCCGACCGCTGGGCGGGAACGGAGCTGCTCGTGCTCGGCCCGGGCGTCTCGACCGGCGTGCCGATCCGCTATGACGACCCGCGCGAGGTGGGGCCCGACCGGATCGCCAATGCCGTTGCCGCCCGTGAGCGGCACGGCGTGCCGGCCGTTGTCGTCGACTTCGGCACCTCGACCAACTTCGACGTCGTCTCCGCGGCGGGCGAGTTCGCAGGCGGTGTGCTCGCGCCGGGAATCGAGGTTTCGATGGACGCACTCTTCGCACGGGCCGCGCGGCTGCCGAAGGTCCCGTTCGAGGCGCCCGAGCGCGTGATCAGCCAGACGACCACGGCGGCGCTGCAGTCGGGGCTCGTCTACGGCTTCGCGGGCCAGGTCGACGCGATCGTCGAGCGCATCCGCGCCGAGCTGGGAGCACCCGATGCGGTCGTCGTGGCCACGGGCGGGCTCGCCGACCTGATCGCACCGCACACGAAGACGATCACCGCCGTCGACCCGGAGCTGACGCTGCACGGGCTGCGCCTGGTCTGGGAACGCAACCGGGCGTAAGGACGCTCGCCCAGGTGGGGGTCATTCCTCTCGGATCATCGTGCCGCGGGTTTCGCGCGGTCCCTGTCTCGACGGACGCTTGTCGGCTGGCTCAGCTGATGTTGGCCGCCAAGTCCTGATAGGGAGGGACGAGTTCTTCCCAGCGCGCCTCGACCTCGTCGGGTTCACGGCCAGCGAGGTACGCGGCGAGGTTTTCGGCGTGGATCTGCCACCCGGCTCCGTAGAAGGCGATCTTGTCCAGGGGCATGCCCTTGACCTCGATGACCAGGATGGTCTGGTCGCCGTCGGCGGTCAGCGTGATTTCCCAGACCGCGTCGAACGGCGGCACACCCTGACCTCTGCGGTAGGACTCATCGGTTTCCCTGGTCGTCACCAATAGGCGCTGTGGGGCCTCGCACGCCTCCACCTGACCTGTGCGCTCTCCCGCGTCGGCGATGTGCACACGGAACTTGCCCCCTTCAGAAAGCTCGCCATCCACCTCGCCGAACCAGCGGGCGAGCCGGTCAGGATCGGTGACTGCCGACCAGAGGTCGTCGATGTCGGTGGCGTAACGGTCTTCGATTCGGACGACGCCTCCGTCATCTGCTGACCGCAGGCTGCCAAGAATGCGGGTGCCCGGACTCGCGTTGCTCGTCATGTCGCGCCCTTTCGTTTGCGTTTTCCTCGCGCCACCTCGGTATGCAGGGCGTCCAATCGCTGCTCCCACAGAGACCGGTAGCGGCCAAGCCACTGATCTACTTCTGCGAGCGGTGCGGGGCGGAGACTGTAGACCCGCCGCTGCGCCTCCTGGCGAGCCTCGACCAGCCCTGCTTCCCTCAACACTCGCAGGTGGCGGGAGACGCCCGGACGAGCGATCACACAACATCGAGGTGGGCGCGCTTCTCAGGGGTCATTCCGGAACACTGGCGCATGTGAGAACCGCACGTCTTTGAACTGCGAGAATCCGGTTCGTGACCGAAGCGCGGCTTGAGGACGCTGGCTCCGGGCTTGCCCCCGTCACGGAGGGCTGGTTCGTCGTCAACGTGCGCGATGCCGAGTGGTTCTCTTCGGAGACGAGGGGCGCGGCGTGCTGGTTCGCGAACGAGTACGGCGAATCCTCCGGTCGAGTTCGCGCAGATCGGGATCAACGTGACCGTCCTCGAGCCTGGCCAGAGCAGCGTCTATCACGCCGAGACCAATCAGGAGGCGTTCCTCGTTCTGGCCGGCGAGTGCAGGCTGCTCGTCGAGGGCGAGGAGCGACGCCTCCGAGCCTGGGACTTCTTCCATTCGCCTCCCTGGACGGAGCATGCCTTCGTGGGGGCTGGCGACGGGCCGTGCGTGATCCTGATGGTCGGCGCACACTCAGGCCCGGACGTGCGGTACCCGGTGTCGGAGCTCGCTGCGCGCTACGGCGCGAGCGTGGAGAGAGGAGACCTCCGATCCGGGGCAGGTCTATGCGACGGCCGAGCGATTCCGGCGAGAGCGGCCGCCGTACTGGTCACGCCTGCCCTGGGGCTAGAAGCCCCTTCGCAGTAGCCGTCAGGCGTACATTGCGGAACACTGGCGCAGCCCAGGGTAGGCGCAGACGTTGTTCCAGCGTGCGCCGAGATTCTCCTAGAGTTGCCGGTTGTGCTGAGGGGACGGTGCGCGTGCAATGCAGTTGCGTTCGAGGTTTCGGACGAGTTCGTAGTCGCGTACAACTGCCACTGCTCTAACTGCCGTGCTGCGACAGGCTCGGCATTCTTGCCCTGGGGCGAGATCGAGCCCGAGAAGCTCAGGGTGACGAAGGGTGCAAGCTCGTTGCTCGTGGAAGGCGATCCCGACGCGAGCCACGCGGTGCGCTGCGGGGAGTGCTTCTCACGGCTGTATTGGACGGGCTACGAAGGCAAGATCCGTGTGCCGTATGGGTCATTGATCGACGAGCCAGCGCTCAAGCCGACGGCGCACATGTTCGTGAGCTCGAAGGCTTCCTGGCACGAAATTCTCGACGAGCTCCCTCAACACGACGAGTACCCATGGTCTTGATCGGCCGATAGGGCAACGCGACGCGCCCTCGTTGACGCCGCGCTCAGGTGCATCGCGGAACACTGGCGCAGCCGACGAATCTCGATTCGCATTCCGCTCCGAGCGTGACTACGAAGTTCCTCTCGAACTCTCCGTGCGGCGTGTAGCCTGGGTCGACAACCCTACAGGGCCACAACTGAAAGGTCGGACGCAATGAGCTCTGCGGCAGCATCAGCGTCGACACGTGTTCTTGGCGTGGCAATTGCGGTCGGAACTCTGGCAGCCTCAGTGCTGGCCGCGTCGGCCCAGGCGGGTCCGGAGACGACGCGTACGTTCGTCTACACCGGCAGCCTTCAATCGTTTGTCGTTCCGAAAGGCGTCGCGTCGGTCGAGATGACGGCCTCGGGAGCCGGCGGCGGCGCCGGCGGCGCCACGGGACCCGACGACGGCAACCACGGTGGCAGCGGCGTCTCCGTAAGCGGGTGGTTCGTCGTGACACCGGGTGAGGTCATCGAGATCCTTGTCGGCGGACAGGGGTGCTGGGGCGGCTACGTCGAGGCGTACTACGCGGTCGACAACACAAACAACGCCGGTGGCGGAGGCGGCGGCTCGTTCGTCTACATCCAGGGCGCATCGAGCCTGCTGCTTGCTGGCGGGGGCGGGGCCGGTGGCGGCAGCGGGGGGCATGGAGCCGGGACAGCGGGCGGCGGCGCAGACGGCGGTGACGCCAGCACGAGCACGAACGGAGTTGATGGCAACGGGTACGACCTGGCCGACCTAGGCGGGGACGGAGGGGTCGATGGATCCGGTGGAGGCGCCAACCTGGTCTCAGGCGGTGGCGGTGGCGGCTGGAACAGCGCCGGCGGGACCGGCGACTCAGCAGGAACTGGAGGCCACGGCGGCGGTGGCAAGATCAACGGCGGCGACCCCTACGGCGGCGCGAACGGCGGCACCGGTCCCGCAGACGCCGACTGTGCGGGAGGGGCCGGAGACGGCGGGTACGGCGGGGGCGGCGCAGGCGGATGGAATGGAAACGGGTCCGGCCCCCTCGGTGGCGGTGGCGGCGGCGGCTACAGCGGCGGCGGCGGCGGGAACGACGACGGCGGGATGGGCGGCGGCGGCGGCAGCAGCTTCAACGGCGGAATCACCCCAACCGCGACTCTTGGATCAGGCCCCGCCCAAGACGGTCAGGTCGTGTTCAGCTACTTCCGAAAGAGTTGACCGGAAGCCGGGAAACCTCCAGGTGCTCGCACCCGCGCATCTCGATTGACAGCCGCTTTCGCGTCAGGAAGTGAACGACCCGGGCCGAGTTAGGGCGGGCTTAGAACCGCCGTTGGCGCTCTGCCGTCTCAGGCGTCATTCCCGAACATTGGCCCAACGTGGTGTTCGTTCGTCTGACCTAGAATTCGCACGTGGCTTTGCTGCGACGCTACTGTCGATGGCTCGGCCATTGGCTTTGGCTCTCTCGGCCCGGCCGAGCGCTGTTCGCCGCCGCGTTTCTCTTCGGGGTCGCGGAAATCGTCTTCGGACGCGCCCAGGGCGACCGGGAAGGTGGCGCACCCGGCGTTGTCTTAGTGCTCGTGCTGGCCGGTGTGGTTGCCCTCGATGCCGTCGGCCGTGGAGTCGTCGCTGTTGCACGCCGTCTCATCTTGAGCGGTGGGCTCAGGCGTCATTCCTGAACACTGGTGCAGGCGATCCAACTGATGTCTGACACCATGGGTGTCAGGAGGTCGTCTCAAAATGACGTTCGTTGATGGGGTGCGATCGGCGAGTGCGAGGCAAGGACGCAGGAAGGGTCAAGAGCGGTGGCTCTTGGCCCTTTCGAGGACGCAGCGTCGCGCCGCTGAGCGCGGCCCAGCGACACAACCTTCATTCTGAGACGACCTCCAGACACCTTTCAGGCACGGCTTTCGCGGAACGGCGAACCCGTCGACTCAGCTCAGCCGCCGCCGTAGATCGAGATCGGCAGCGAATCCAAGAGCACTTCGTCTTCAGGGTCCGGCACCTCGCGAGCAGGCGCTCCAGCACGAAGCGCGCGCCCGGTGCCGCGGCCAGCAGGCTGCGCTCCACCTCGTCGAGTGACGGCAGCAGCACCAGCTCCTGCTTGAACGGACGCGGGAAGCGGCCGCGGCCGAGGTACCACCCGTAGAACTTCTTCAGGAAGCCGAACGCGCGCTGGTCGCCGAGCTCACGGATCGTCTCCCGCATGAAGAGCAGCAGCTCGGCGACGACCTCCTCGCGGCTCGGCTCCGAGTCGTCGCCCATGATCTCCCGCAGCGCCCACGGGTTGCCCTGGGCGGCGCGTCCGACCATGACGGCGGCCGCGCCGGTCGTTGCGAGCACCGACTGCGCCCGGGCACGCGAGCCGATGTCACCGGAGGCGACAACGGGAACGTCGACCAGCGAGACGAGCTCCGCGGTGAGCGAGTGGTCGGCGGTGCCGGTATACATCTGCTTCGCCGAGCGAGGGTGGAGGGTCAGCGAGGCCGCGCCCGCCTCGACGAGCCGCGGGCCGACCTCGAGGCAGCGGCGCGAGCCGTTCTCGACGCCGCGGCGCATCTTCACCGACAGCGGCAGCGACGTCGCCGTCGCAACGGCCTCGACGAGCCTGCAGGCGAGGTCTGCGTCGTCGAGGAGAGAGGCGCCCGCGCCGGTCTTGGTCACCTTCTTCACGGGACAGCCGAAGTTCATGTCGACGATGTCCGCGCCGGCGGCTTCGACCATCCGGGCCGCCTCGGCCATTGCGACCGGGTCGGAGCCGAAGATCTGGATCGCCAGCGGGTGCTCGTCGGACGAGACCCGGAGGTACCCGAGCGTCCGCTCGTTGCGGTGCTGGATGCCCGCCACCGAGACCATCTCGGAGCAGACGAGGCCCGCGCCGTACCGGCGTCCCTGGCGGCGAAACGCCTGCACGCTGACGCCCGCCATCGGGGCCAGAACGAGACGCCCGGGGATCTCGACCGAGCCGAGCTGCCAACTCTCTGAGAGGTCGATGTTCACGGTCTGTGAATCGTAGCCCCGACCCCTTGCGGCCCCTTGACACGGTGGTTACCATTCCCGCCCGTTTCTGGCGGGCTCAACAGGGAGGCAGCGTTTGAAGGAAGTGATCCTTACACCCGAGGGGTACAAGAAGCTCCACAAGGAGGTGGATCTCCTGCGGGGCGAGAAGCGCCGCGAAGTCGCGGAGCGGATCCGCATCGCGCGCGAGTTCGGCGACATCTCGGAAAATGCCGAGTACGACGACGCGAAGAACGAACAGGCGATGCTCGAGCACAAGATCGCCCAGCTCGAGGAGCGCCTCCTCTCGGCGCGCGTGATCACGAAGAAGGAGATCTCCAAGGACGCCGTCTCGATCGGCTCGCGCGTCCGCCTGCGCGACCTGCAGGCCGGAAAGACGATCGAGTACTACATCGTCGGCTCTGCGGAGGCGAATCCGGCTGAGAACAAGCTGTCGAACGAATCCCCGGTCGGCAAGGCGATTCTCGGTCACAAGAAGGGCGATGTGGTCGTCGTGACCGCACCGCGCGGCTCGCTCAAGTTCAAGATCATGGAGATCAAGGCCGCGTAACGCTTAGGCTCTCCGCTCGAAGTGGAGGTCGTGCGGCTTGAACGGGAGCGGCTGGGCGAGGCGAGCGACGTGCTCGCTCGTTCGTTTCAGGACGACCCCGCGTGGGTCTGGCTCTTTCCCGATCCGGCGCACCGGCGGCGGCTGTTGCCGTGGTTGTTCCGGATCGGCTTCGACGTGACCGCGGCGGATGTCTGGTCGAACGACGGTCCGGTGCGGGGCGCCGCGCGCTGGTTGCCGCCGGGCCGCCCGGCCATGCGCGTCGGGCCGACCTTGAAGGCGCTGGTCGCGACGCCCTTCCGCCTCGGCGCCGCCACGGTGCCGTTCCTCTCCTACGGCCGCGCGGTCGAGCAGTTGCGCGCCGACGTCGCTCCCGGCCCGCACTGGTACCTGGCCGGCATCGGCGTGGCGCCCGAGGCCCAGCGGCAGGGCCTGGGTGGTGCGCTCCTCCGGCCAGGGCTCGAAGCCGCCGGGCGCGACGGCATCCCCGCCGTCCTGCTGACGAACAACAAGGCGAATCTCAGCTTCTACGAGTCGCACGGCTTCACGGTCGTGCGGGAGGGGACGACCCCCGAGAACGGCCCGAGGGCGTGGGCTATGGTCACGACGCCGTGACCACACTTCCGAAGAGATTTCCCGACCGCGACGAGATCGCGGCCGTCCGGGCCGAGACCGAGCCGCTCGAGAACGGCGCCGAGGGGCACGAGGAGCGCCGGCTTGCCGGCCGCGTGCTCGCTCGGCGCGACATGGGCAAGCTCGTCTTCCTCGACCTCGTCGACCGCAGCGGCCGGATCCAGCTGCTCTGCCCGTCGGCCCGCACCGGCGAGGTCGACGTGCACCTCGGCGACATCGTCGGAGCCATCGGCAAGCCCGCCAAGAGCCGTCGCGGCGAGCCGTCGCTGGTGGTCGACGAGCTCGTGCTGCTGAGCCCGATCCGCTCGCCGCTGCCGGACACGTTCCACGGGCTCACCGACGTCGAGCAGCGTTACCGGCGCCGCTACCTCGATCTGCTGATGAACGAGGACGTGCGCGCCGACTTCCTGCTGCGCTCGAAGATGGTCGCGGCGATCAGGAGACACCTCGACGGCCAGGGCTTCGTCGAGGTGGAGGTGCCGATCCTGCAGCCCCGCTACGGCGGCGCGTTCGGCCGGCCGTTCATGACGCACCACAACGAGCTCGACATGGATCTCTATCTGCGGATCGCGACCGAGCTGTACCTGAAGCGCCTGATCGTCGGCGGGCTCGAGAAGGTCTACGAGATCGGCCGCGTGTTTCGCAACGAGGGCGTCTCGTACAAGCACAACCCGGAGTTCACGATGCTCGAGTGGTACGAGGCGTACGCCGACTACCGCGACACGATGGAGCGCTTCGAGCAGCTCGTCGAGGCGGTCGCGCTGGAGACGATCGGGACGACAAAGGTCACCTACCGCGGCCACGAGATCGACCTGAAGGCGCCGTGGAAGCGCGTGAAGCTGGTCGACGCGCTCTCCGAGCACGGTGTCTGGTCGACCGACGAGCAGGAGCTGCGCGGGATTCTCGAAGGGCGCGGCATCGACACCACACTGGACAAGACCTGGGCCCAGCTCGTCGACCACGCCCTGACGAACTACGTCGAGCCGCGCCTGATCGAACCGACCTTCCTCTACGACTATCCGGTCAGGCTTTCGCCCTTTGCGCGCCTGGTCGACGGGAGCGACGAGATCGTCGAGCGATTCGAGGGGTACGTCGGCGGGACCGAGCTCTGCAATGCGTTCAGCGAACTGAACGACGCCGACCAGCAGCGCGAGCGGTTCGAGATGCAGGCGGAGGAGGGGGCCGGTGGGAACCTCGAGGCCGAGCCTGGCGACCCGGACTATGTCGATGCCCTCTCCTACGGGATGCCGCCCACCGGCGGGATCGGGTTCGGGATCGATCGCCTCGCGATGGTGCTGCTCGGCAAGGACTCGGTCCGCGACGTGATCCTGTTTCCGGCGCAACGAGCGAAAAACGCCTGAGTCCGGGGCCCGGCGGCACCCCCGCGGAGGGCGGTACGATGAGCGGTTCCAGATAGGGCAAACGGTTTGCACCGCCGGTCAGGCGGAAGAAAGGCAAAGACACAGTGTTCGAACGGTTCACAGAACGAGCTCGCCAGGTTGTCGTCCTCGCACAAGACGAGGCGCGTGCGCTCAAGCACAACTACATCGGCACCGAGCACATCCTGCTCGGCCTGCTGCGCGAGGAAGAAGGCCTCGCCGCGCGGGTCCTGGAGTCGCTCGACATCACCGTCGAAGAGGTGCGTGCGCAGGTCGCCCGCATCGTCGGCCAGGGCGACGAGGTGACGACCGGCCAGATTCCGTTCACGCCGCGTGCGAAGAAGGTGCTCGAGCTCGCGCTCCGCGAGGCGTTGAGCCTGGGTCACAACTACATCGGCACCGAGCACATCCTGCTCGGGCTCGTTCGCGAGAACGAAGGTGTGGCGGCGCGCATCCTGCTCGACTTCGACGCCGACGCCGAGAAGATCCGCAACGAGATCATCCGCATGCTCTCCGGCCCCGGCCGCCGGCAGGGCGGGACGGCGACCGGCTCGGGCGAGAAGGGCAAGAGCTCGAAGCTGCTCGACCAGTTCGGCCGCAACCTGACGAAGCAGGCTCAGGAGGGCAAGCTCGACCCTGTCGTCGGGCGCCAGACCGAGATCGAGCGCGTGATGCAGATCCTGTCGCGCCGCACCAAAAATAATCCGGTTTTGATCGGTGAACCTGGAGTCGGCAAGACCGCGGTCGTCGAGGGCCTCGCCTCTCGCATCTCGTCGGGCCAGGTGCCCGACCTGCTCAAGAACAAGCAGATCTACACGCTCGACCTGGCCGCGCTGGTGGCCGGCTCGAAGTACCGCGGCGAGTTCGAGGAGCGGCTGAAGAAGGTGATGAAGGAGATCACCCAGCGCGGCGACATCATCCTGTTCATCGACGAGCTGCATAACCTCGTCGGTGCGGGCGCGGCCGAGGGCGCGATCGACGCCGCGTCGATCCTCAAGCCGGCTCTGGCACGCGGCGAGCTGCAGACGATCGGGGCGACGACACTCGACGAGTACCGCAAGTACCTCGAGCGCGACGCCGCGCTGGAGCGCCGCTTCCAGCAGATCCGCGTCGAGGAGCCGTCGACCGACGACACCGTCCAGATCCTGCGCGGCCTCCGCGACCGCTACGAGGCGCACCATCGCTGCAAGATCACCGACGAGGCGCTCGAGGCGGCCGCGACGCTCGCCGAGCGCTACATCCAGGACCGCCATCTGCCCGACAAGGCGATCGACCTGATCGACGAGGCCGCGTCGCGGATGCGCATCAAGACGATGACCGCTCCGCCGCGCTACCGCGAGCTCGAGGACGAGATCGAGAAGGTCCGCAAGGACAAGGAAGCCTCGATCGAGGGCCAGGAGTTCGAGAAGGCCGCGGCGCTGCGCGACAAGGAGCGCAAGCTGACGCAGAAGAAGCGCGAGCTCGAGGACCAGTGGCGCGAGGCCGAGCAGACCGAGCAGCCGTCGATCGGCGAGGAAGAGATCGCCGAGATCGTCTCGATGTGGACGGGCATCCCCGTGTTCAAGCTGACCGAAGCGGAGTCGCAGCGGCTCGTCGACATGGAAGACGAGCTGCACAAGCGCGTGATCGGCCAGGATGCCGCGATCATCGCGGTCTCCAAGGCGATCCGGCGCGCACGGGCCGGGATCAAGGACCCGAAGCGGCCGACCGGCTCGTTCATCTTCCTCGGCCCCTCCGGTGTCGGCAAGACCGAGCTGGCGCGCACGCTCGCCCAGTTCCTCTTCGGCGACGACGACGCGATGATCCAGATCGACATGTCGGAGTACATGGAGAAGCACGCCGTGTCGCGTCTGGTCGGCTCACCTCCCGGTTACGTCGGCTACGACGAGGGCGGGCAACTCACCGAATCGGTGCGTCGCAAGCCGTACTCCGTCGTTCTCTTCGACGAGATCGAGAAGGCGCATCCCGACGTGTTCAACATCCTCCTGCAGATCCTCGAGGACGGGAAGCTGACCGACTCGCAGGGCCGCAAGGTCGATTTCCGCAACGTGATCGTGATCATGACCTCGAACATCGGCTCGGCGTCGATCTCGAAGAACCAGGCACTCGGCTTCAACCTCTCCGACGAGCAGGGGCTGTCGTACGACGACATGAAGTCCCGCGTCATGAGCGATCTGAAGAAGGTGTTCCGGCCGGAGCTCCTGAACCGGATCGACGAGATCATCGTCTTCCCGAAGCTGACGAAGCCCGAGATCCTCCAGATCGTCGATCTGCTCCTGAACCGGTTGCGGGTGCAGCTGGCCGAGCACGAGGTGACGATCGAGCTGACGGCCGAGGCGAAGGACCTGCTCGTCGAGAAGGGCTGGGACCCGACCATGGGCGCACGGCCGCTCCGCCGCGCGATCCAGCGGTACATCGAGGATCCACTGGCCGACTTCGTGCTCGGGCGCCAGCTCGAGCCGGGCTCGACGATCCTCGTGGCGCGCCGCAACGACGAAGAGGTCGATCTCACGGTCGTGCCGCCGGCGCCGCCGGAGGTGATCGGGGTCGCTGCGACGCCCGACGCGCCGCCGGAAGAGCTCGCCGAGTCCGACTAGGGAGCGGCGCGGGTTCGGTGTCAGACACTGCTTTTGTGTCTGACACCCTTTTCGGAAGCCCACGACAGGCGAACCGTGCCTCGACACAAATCCGGTGTAGACTCAGGGTCGTCGTCGAGCTGCCAGACGTCGTTCCGCAGCAGCGGAACGACGGTGCCGTCGCGACGCACACCGTCGACGTTCACATCGGGCCCGCCGACCATGAAGTCGGTGTGCACGGTCGAGTCGTTGACGCCCGCGACCGCCCCGCCGCCCTCGACCGCCTCGGTGTAGGCGCTGCCGTAGGCGACATGGCAGGTGGCGTTCTCGTCGAAGAGCGTCTCGAGGAACGTGAGCCCGGTCCGGCCGATCCGCGACGTGCCGTCGACCAGGGCCACCTCGCCCAGAAACGGGGCGCAGGCGTCGGTCTTCAGCTCGCCGCGGACGACGTCGGCGCCTTCCGCCGCCTGCACGTCGACGATCCTGCCTGCCTGGAAGCGCACCTCGAGGCCGCGCACGATCTGGCCGGCGAGCGCGAGCGGCCTCGTCGAACGGACGTGGCCCTCGGTGCGGGCGGAGTCCGGGGTCGTGAAGACCTCCTCCGTCGGCATGTTCGCGACGTACGACAGGCCCTTCGCCGTCTTCGACTCGACGCCCTGCCAGCGTGACTGCTGGAGCAGGCCGACCGTCAGGTCGGTACCGGGGCCGAGGAAGCGGATCGCGTCGAGCTCCAGGTCGTTGAGCATCGCTGCGCGCCGGCCGATCCGTCCCACGTGCGCCTGCCACGCGGCGACCGGGTCGGGCTCGTCGAGCCGGACGCAGAACTCGACCGCCTGCCAGAGCCGCTCCAGGTCGGGCTCGCCGAACATCTGCTGTGCCCAGCCGGCGTTCGGGACGCCGACGACCGTCCAGTTGTTCAGCTGCTCGTTGATCTGGCGGTTGTTCTCTTCGGCCAGCTCGAGCATGCGCGCCTTGCCCACGCGTTCGCCCGGCAGGTCTGCAAGCAGCTCCGGCTCGGCGTCGCCCGTCAGGGCGACGACCGCCGCGTTCTCGTCGCCCATCTGCCTCGCCCGCTCGAGCAGCCAGGGCGGCGTCCATGACAGGACGTCGTCGGGCGCATGCTCGATCAGCGACCGGCGGAGGTGCTGGTCGCGATAGAGGACGTCGACGTAGCGGGCGCCCGCACGGTAGGCCGAGCGTGCAACCGCGCGCGCAACGTCGGCGTGCTCGACGTGTGCGAGTACCTCGACGAGCTGGCCCGGCTGCACGTTGGCGCCCACCCGGACGGCGAGCTCGGCGTAGCGCTCGATACGCGGGTCGAGCGGAGCTGCGCTCACTCGGGCAGCTGCCATTCGTCCTCGCGCAGGATCGGGACGGCGTGCCCGTCTGCGGTGAGGCCGTCGATCTCGAGCTCGGGGCCGCCGACCATGAAATCGGTGTGCACGCTCGAGACGTTCATGCCCTCGCCGGGCTCTCCTGCGAACGACTCGGCGATCCCGAATCCGTAGGCGATGTGAGAGGTCGCGTTCTCGTCGTACAGGGTGTCGAAGAACGTCAGACCGGTCTGGCCGACGCGAGAGGTTCCGTCGACGAGCGCCAGCTCTCCGAAGAACGGGGCTCGCTCGTCACTGGCCAGCTGGGAGCGAACGAGCTCGGCGCCGTGGTCGGCCTGAACGTCGACGATGCGGCCGCCGGCGACCGTCAGCTTCAGCCCTTCGACGACGTCGCCGAGCAGCGCGAGCGGCCGGCTGGAGGCGATCGTGCCCTCGGCCCGGCGGCAGTCGGGTGTGGTGAAGATCTCCTCGGTGGGCATGTTCGGGACGTAGGGGCGGCCGGACGCGGTGTGGAAGACCGCCGACAGCCAGCGGGCGTCGGCGAGCAGGCCGACGGTGAAGTCGGTGCCGGGGCCGCGGTAACGGAGCGCGTCGAAGGAGAGCTCGTTCAGCTTCGCCGCGCGCGACTCGAGGCGTGCCATGTGCTCCTGCCAGGCGGCGACCGGGTCGGGCGCGTCGAGCCGCGTGCAGAACGCGACCGCTTCCCAGAGCCGCTCGAGGTCGGGCTCGCCGAAGACCTTGGCCGCCCAGCCTTCGCTGGGGTAGGCGAGCCCGGTCCAGTTGATTTGCCGGGCAATCATCTGCGCCTGGACGATCGCGCTCAGCTCCTTCATCCGCGCCCGCCCGACACGCTCCCCGTCGAGATCGGCCATCAGCTCGGGCTCCGGGTCGCCCGTGCTGGCGATCAGGGCATTGCCGCTCATCGAGCCGTACTTCGTCTTCAGCCAGTCCGGCGCGTGCTCGAGCGCCGAGTCGGGGCCGTACTCGATCATCGCCTTCCGCACGTGCTCGTCGCGATACCAGACGTCCACGTAGCGCGCCCCCGCGGCGTACGCAGCGCGCGTCAGCGCGCGTGCGAACGGCGCGTGCTCGACGATCATCTGGATGAAGACGGTCTGGCCCGGCTCGATGTTCGCGCCGACCCGCACCGCAAGCTCCGCATAGCGTTCGAGCCGGTCGTCTAGTGATGGCCCAGGAGCCACGTGTCCTCTCGCATGATCTCGATCCGTTTCCCCTCGCGCGTGAGCCCGTCGACCGCCACGTCGGGGCCGCCGATCATGAAGTCGGTGTGCACGGCCGAGAGGTTGATCCCTCGTTCACGCAGTTCGTCGGGGCCGAGCCCGTCGACGCCGTCGACGCCGAACATGACGCCTGCGCCGTAGGCGATGTGGCAGGTCGCGTTCTCGTCGAAGAGCGTGTCGAAGAACGTGAGGCCGGTCCGGCCGACCCGCGAGGTCCCGTCGACCAGGGCCACCTCGCCGAGCCGCTTCCCGAACTCGTCGACGCTCATCTCGCCACGCACCGCGTCGGCGCCGGTCGATGCGCGCACCTCGACGGCCTCACCGCCCTCGAAGCGCAGCTCGAGATCGCGCACGATCGTGCCGCCCAGCTGCAGCGGCCGCGTCGAGCGAACGGTTCCCTCGGTCAGCCGCCAGTCCGGGCAGGCGAAGACCTCTTCGGTGGGCAGATTCGGCACATGGGTGATCCCGCTCGTGGTCGTGAGGCCGCCGCCCATCCAGCGCCCGTTCGGCAGCAGGCCGACGGTGAGGTCCGTGCCCGGGCCGCTGAAGTGGATCGCGGCGAGCCCGAGCGCGTCGAGCTGCTCGCGCCGGCCCCGCAGACGCTCGACGTGCTGCTGCCACGCGGCGACCGGGTCGGGCTCGTCGAGTCGCACCGAGGTGGCGACCGCGTCCCAGAGTCGTTCGAGGTCGGGCTCGCCGAACATCTGCGCCGCCTGGCCCTCGGTCGGGTAGGCGGCGATCGTCCAGTTGACGGCCAGGTCGTTTTGGGCCTTCAGCTGCCGGTTCATCGCGTCGACGGCGCGCGCCTTGCCGACACGCGCCTGGTCGAGGTCGGCGAGCAGCTCCGGCTCGGGGTCGCCGGCGAGCATGATCAGCGCGCCGCCGTCGGCGATCGCTTCGGTGCGTGCCATCAGCCACGGGGTCGTCTCGGTGAGATCCTCCTCGGCCGCGTGCTCGATGAACGACCGGCGGAGATGCTGGTCGACGTAGCGCACGTCGACGAGGCGGGCGCCGGCGTCGTAGCCGGAGCGGGCGATCGCGCGAACGAGCGGCGCGTGCTCGACGAGCGCAGAGACGAATAGCGTCTGGCCGGGCTGGACGTTCGCGCCGATCCGGACGATCAGGTCGGCGTAGCGGTCGAGGCGCTCCATCGCGGCGGAGAGTATGGACTTCTCGATCAGGTGTCCAACGGGACGTCGTCCCACGACTCGCCCCGGCCGCAGAGCCAGTTGAGCGCCCGGTGGCGCTCGACGGCGATCGAGTGCGCCTCGGCCAGCTCAGCGGGCGCGAGGTGGCGGTAGACCTTGTCGTAGGCCCGGAAGTCACCTCGGAGAGGCGGCGGGAGCAGTCCCCGCTCCGAGCCGCGCATCGCCGTCGCCGCAATCAACTGGTCCAGTGACGCGTAGCGCTCGGGCAGGGCGACATCTCCCGACGCCTGGAGTGCTGCCGTACGTGCGCGCCAGTGCCACAGGCGTGCGGACTCGCATTCGTCGTGCAGGTCGTCGGCGTCGCGGAGGCGACCGTCGTGGGGGTCGGCCTCCACGATCCCGGCCGTGTCGAATGGCCTGTCGTATGGAGGCAGATGCTCGACGGCGTGCAGGGCCCAGAGCAGCGTTCCCAGCGCCTCGCCCTGCCAGATCGTGTCGACGTCGGCCGGGTCGTCGCTCGGGAGCCGGCCGAGTGCCGCCCGCACCTCTTCCCGAAGGGTGCCGGCACGCTCGAGCACGTCGGCGTGCGAGCGGTGCCGGCGGCGTCTGGAGTCCATGGGGACTGATCGTTCCAGAGTCGGCACGGTTGCCGTCGGGACCTGGGCGTACCGTGTGCCTCCCCATGGCGAAGACGGCGGCCGTCCAGCACGTGTGCTCTGAGTGTGGGACGGCATCCGGCCGCTGGCTCGGGCGCTGCCCCGGCTGCGGCGAGTTCGGGACGCTCGTCGCCGAGACGGCACGGGCGCGTCGAGGATCGCCCGGCCGCGAAGCCGTTGCTGCACCTCGTCGACGTGGTCGCCGAGGAGGCGGGGCGGATCCGCACCGGCGTGCCCGAGCTCGATCGTGTGCTCGGCGGCGGGCTGGTGCCCGCCTCGCTCGTGCTCGTAGGCGGCGAGCCGGGTGTGGGCAAGTCGACGCTGCTGCTTTCGGCGCTCGGGGCGATCTCGCTCGACCGGCGTGCGCTCCTGATCACCGGCGAGGAGTCGGTGGCCCAGGTGAAGCTGCGCGCGGCGCGGCTCGGCGGCTGCGACCGGGTCGAGATCCTCGCCGAGACGGAGCTCGACGTGGTGTGCGAGACCTTGGAGCGGGAGCGCCCGGAGGTCTGCGTGATCGATTCGGTGCAGACGCTCTGGTCGCAGGAGATCGGTTCGGCCCCCGGCTCGGTCGCACAGGTGCGTGAGGCGGCCGCACGCCTGCTCCGCGTCGCGAAGGCGAGCGGCGTCGCCACCTTCCTGGTCGGGCACGTGACCAAGGACGGCTCGGTCGCGGGCCCGCGGGTGCTCGAGCATCTCGTCGACTGTGTCTTGCAGTTCGAAGGCGACCGCTACCACGCACATCGCATCCTTCGCGCGGTCAAGAACCGCTTCGGCTCGACGAACGAGCTCGGGATCTTCGAGATGACGGGCGCCGGCCTCGTCGGTGTTCCCGACCCGTCGGAGATCTTCGGCAAGACGCACGGCGGCGAGATCGGCGCGGCGGTCGTCTGCACGATTGAAGGGACGAGGCCGCTGCTGCTCGAGATCCAGTCGCTCGTGGCGCCGACCGACCTGGCGATGCCGCGGCGGGTCGGCACAGGCGTCGACCCGAAGCGCCTCGCGATGATCGTGGCCGTGCTGGCCCGCCATGCGGGTCTGCCCCTGGGCGGGGCCGACGTCTTCGTCAACGTCGCCGGTGGCGTACGCATCGACGAGCCGGGGGCGGATCTGGGCATCGCCCTCGCGATCGCGTCGGCTGCGAAGAGCCTGCCGGTGCGTGACGGGGTGGCGACCTTCGGCGAAATCGGGTTGACGGGCCGCCTGCGCGTCGCCGCCCAGGCCGACCGGCGGGTTACCGAATGTCACAAGCTGGGCCTGAGATCGGTGGTCGCGCCCGCAGGCACGAAGGGCGCGGCGGTCGAGGCCGAGACGCTCCGGCAGGCGCTGGCCGCTGGGCTCACCCCAAATCCCGCGTAAGCAGGCATTTTGCTCAAAAACCCTTGTTTTCCAGGGTTTCTGCTAAACTTGATGCGTCGCCGGTGGAGCCTTTAGGGCCGCCGGCACTTTCGCGACAGAGTCTCGCGAAGCCGGCGTCGTTCGAGAAGAAGGAGCTCGCAGCTTTGTACAAAGTCGGAGACAAGGTGGTGTACCCCCACCACGGCGCAGGCACGGTCGTGAAGCGCGAGAAGCGCGAGGTGCTCGGCGAGAAGCGCGAGTACCTGACGATCAAGATCCTCCACAACGACATGACTGTGAACGTGCCTGCTGAGAACGCCGAGCGTGTCGGGCTGCGCAAGGTGATCGACGAAGAGGCGGTCAAGAAGGTCGTCAAGTACCTCACCTCGGGTGGCACCGAGATGCCGAAGAACTGGAACCGTCGCTTCAAGCACAACCGCGACAAGATGAAGACCGGCGACATCTACGAGCTCGCGGAGGTCGTTCGGAACCTCGCGCTGCGCGACGGCGAGAAGGGCCTGTCGACCGGCGAGAAGCAGATGTACGTGAAGGCAAAGAAGATCCTCGCCTCCGAGCTGATGTACGCCAAGACGATGAGCGAGGACGACGCGCTCGAGTGGCTGGAAGAGACGCTGACGGACGGTGTCAAGCCGAAGACGGCTGCCGAGAAGAAGGCGCCCGCGGCGAAGAAGGCCGTTCCGGCCGCCAAGAAGGCTGCGCCGGCGGCGAAGAAGGCCGCTCCGGCCAAGAAGGCGCCTGTCAAGAACGCCGCGGTGGCGAAGGCGCCGAAGACGGCCGCCGCTCCGAAGAAGAAGACGGCCGCCGCACGGTGAGCGTGTGGGCGGTTCTCGTCGCCGCCGGGCGAGGGGAGCGGCTCGGGGAAGATCGTCCGAAGGCGTTCGTTCGTCTCGGCGGTCTGCCCCTGCTCGCAGAGCCGCTGCGCCGGCTCGACGAGAGCGAGTGGATCGACGCGGTCGTGCTGGTCGCACCGCCGGGCTGGGAGGAGCCGTCGATCCTGCTCGCCGAGGAGCTGGGCGTATCGAAGGTCTCGGCCTGCGTTCCCGGTGGTGAGACGCGCACCGACTCTGTTCGGGCCGGGGTCGCCGAGGTGCCCGACGATGCGACCGCCATCCTCGTGCACGACGCCGCGCGGCCCCTGCTCGCCGACGATGTGATCGCACGAGTGCTCGCCGCGCTCGGCGACGGCTTCGACGGCGCGGTGCCGGGGCTGCCGGTCGCCGATACGGTCAAGCGCGTCTCCGGTGAGGGCGTTGTCGGCGAGACACTGCCGCGCAGCGAGCTGATCGCCGTGCAGACGCCGCAGGCGTTCGTTCCGGCGGCCTTGCGCGCAGCTCTCGAAGGCTCGGCCGAAGGCACCGACTGCGCGTCGCTGGTCGAGGCGAACGGCGGCCGGATCAGGGTCGTCGAAGGTGACGAGCGCCTGCTCAAGGTGACGACGCGCGCCGACCTCGAACGGGTGGCCGCGTGGCTGTAGAGGCGGTCGTCTTCGACGTGGGCGAGACGCTCGTCGACGAGACGGGGATGTGGACGCGTGCCGCCGCGAACGCGGGTGTGACGCCGTTCACCCTGATGGGCGTGCTCGGCGGCCTGATCGCGCGCGGCGAGCATCACAGCGAGGCATGGGCGATCCTCGAGGTCGAGCATCCCGAGGGCACCTGGTCGATGGACGACTGGTATCCCGACGCGTTGCCGTGCATCGAGCGGCTGCGTGCTGCGGGCTACCGCGTCTGTGCCTCCGGCAACACGCCTCAGTTCGTCGAGGACGACCTGCGTGCGCGGGTCGACGCCGTCGGCTCGTCGGAGCGCTGGGGCGTGCACAAGCCCGACCCGGCGTTCTTCGCGAAGGTCGTCGAGCTCGCAGGGGTCGAGCCTGAGAAGATCGCCTACGTGGGCGACCGCACCGACAACGACGTTGGCCCGGCGCTCGCCGCCGGGATGGTCGGCGTGCACATCAAGCGCGGACCGTGGGGGTATCTGCAGGAGCCGCCCGCCGGCGCGATCCGTATCCGCTCGCTCGACGAGCTGCCTGGGGTGTTCTTGTGAGCTTCCGGGTGGGGATCGGCGTCGACGCGCACGCGCTCGAGGGGGGCGTGCCGCTCGTGCTCGGCGGCGTGACGCTCGATCATCCGCGCGGGCTCGCAGGTCACTCCGACGGCGACGTGCTCGCGCATGCGCTCACCGACGCGCTCCTCGGTGCGGCGGGGCTCGGCGACATCGGCGCGTTGTTCCCGTCCGACGACGAGCGGTACCGCGGCGCGGACAGCATCGAGCTCCTGCGTGAGGCGTACCGGCAGGTGCGGGAGGCAGGCTGGACGCTCGTCAACGCCGACTGCGTGCTCGTCGGCCAGGAGCCGAAGATTGCGGCGCATCGTGACGCAATGCGCGGGCGTCTCTCGGAGGCGGTCGGCGGCGGCGAGGTGAACGTGCGCGCGACGACGACGGACCACCTCGGCTTCACCGGCCGCGGCGAGGGCCTCGCGGCCCACGCGGTCGCGCTGCTCGAACGCGCCTGACACGCCGTTCACCGACGCGTGACCGCCGCTCATCGGCGTTGTCTGGCCTGACGGCTGCCGCGCGGTCCACCTTGGCGGTGTGGCGTTTGAGATCCAGGCGCATCGCGGCAACGACGAGCTGACGCTGAGCAGGCTGCTCGCGGCTGCTCCGTCGTCGATCGAGCTCGATGTCGGCCTTGCGAACGGAAAGCTGGTGGTGGCGCACGACATCGATCTTGCGGATGCGACCGGGCTGGGTCTTGCCGATGTGCTCGCTACAGCCGGCGCGGTACGAGTGGTCGTCGAGGCGAAGTGCTTCCCGCCCGCGACTCCGCCGCCGCGGGCGTTCGCCCAGGCTCTGCAGCCCTTGCTCGGCGAGATTGCGCTGTGCTCGTTCAACGAGCGCGTGCTGGTCGAGGCGCAGCGTCTCCGTCCGGAGCTCGAGACGACCTTCCTCTTCGAGCACCGGTTGCGGCTCGAGACTTCGGCGGCGACGATCGGCCCGAGGCGCGATCTGGTCTCGGCCGAGCTGGTCGACGGTGCACACTCGCGTGGCCTGCGCGTCGTGCCGTGGACGGTCAACGACGCAGAGGAGATGGTGGCGCTGATCGAGCTTGGTGTCGACGGTCTCGTCACCGACGAGCCCGCCCTCGCACACGCGGTTCTACGCGGGCAGCGAAGCCAGGCCGTCGCGTAGGACGACGAGCCCGTCGCGTTCGAGCGAGACGAGCGCGTCGCCGTCGACCGGCTGCTCGCCGGCCGCGACTGCACGCAGTGCGATCGCACGACGCTGACGGAACGAGCCTTCGAAGCGCGACTGCTTGCGCAGCGGCTCGTAGCGCGACCCGCGTGACGGGCAGCGCGCGGCGAGCGGGCAGATCTCGCAGCGCGGGACCCGCGCGAGGCAGATGGTCGCGCCGAGGTCGAAGAGCGCCTGGGTGCAGGAGCCGTCAAACGCCTCGCCGGTGCGTTCCTGGATGCGCGCGACGTTGGTGTCGACGGGCAGCACGTCTCGTCCGAACGCAAAGTTGCCCACGGCTGCCGCGGTGTACGGCCCGATCCCCGGTAGCTCGGTCAGGTCGTCGGGCCACCCGTGCTCGGCGACGATCTGCGCGGCGCGATGCAGGCTGACCGCGCGACGGTTGTAGCCGAGCCCCTGCCATTCGACGATCACGTCGCCTGCGGAAGCGGAAGCAAGCGCGTCGCACGGTTGGCCAGCGTTCGAGCCAGTGCCGCCAGCGTGGAATGACGCGCTCAACCTGCGTCTGCTGCAGCATCACCTCGGAGACGAGGATCGCGTACGGATCCGTCGTGTGGCGCCAGGGCAGATCGCGCCCGTTTTGGCTGTACCAAGCCGAAAGTAGCTCCTCCACAGGTTCGAGAGTAGACGAGCACCGGGCGCGCACGAGCATTCCTTTTCGGTTCGTGCAAACACGCTGCGTACACGCAGTTGGCGAAGCGTGCGAGGCAGGTCAAGTCAGCGCGCCGAAGCGCTCGCTGCCGATTCCGGCCTTAGCTGGTAGCGACTCCTGCGCCCAATTAGGGCCGGCTACTCATGTCGGTTGGCCGTAGTAGCCGCTCGGGCCGTGCTTGCGACTGAAGTGGCGCTCGAGCAGGGCACTCCCGAGGTCTGGCAACTGGGGGGCGAGCGAAAGCGTCGTCAACGCCATCGAAGCCACGGCTTCCAGGGCGACAGCGTTCTCGACGGCCTCTTCGACATCGCCACCCCATACGAAGGGACCGTGCGAAGCGACGAGGACAGCCGGCGATTCGAGTGGGTCGAGCTCGCGACTTCTGAACGTTTCGACGATGACGTTGCCCGTCTGCTCCTCGTAGCGTGCCTCGATCTCTTCTTGCGTGAGTGCCCGCGTCCGGGGCACCGGCCCGTGGAAGTGGTCGGCGTGGGTGGTGCCGAAGCAAGGGAGGTCGCGGCATGCTTGTGCCCAGGCCGTCGCCGCCGGAGAGTGGGTATGCACGACTCCCCCGATGCTCTCGAAGGCGCGATAAAGGACGAGATGGGTCGGCGTGTCACACGATGGACGGTGATCTCCCTCGACCACTTCCCACGATTCGAGGTCGACGACGACGATCGAATCCGTGCTGAGGGAGTCGTAAGGAACTCCGCTCGGCTTGATGGCCATGACCCCGGCCTCACGGTCGGCCGCGCTGACGTTCCCGAACGTCAAGATGACGAGTCCCGCCCGCACGATCGCCTGGTTCGCTTCGAACACACGCGAGCGGAGAGCCCCGAACCGACTCATGCTTTCCAGTCCGGGCGGTGGGCCAACTCATTCCAGCGTAGCTCGTTCTTGATGTCGCGGACCGTGCTGCGGTCGTCAATCACGATCAGTTCGCAGCCCGGTGATTTCGGCGAAATCGACGAATGCCTCCGTCGTCAAAGGCTGGCTGAAGGCCGAATGGTGTGGGGCCCACTCTCACAGGCCTAGCTCGAGCGCGCCGCGTTCAGAACGAGCCGGTCGCGATGCACGGCTTCGACCTTGGCCGGGCGGCCGCGTAGCTCGGTCGCGTTGACCGACGCGATTCCCTTCGCGAACACCGTCCCGTCCGGGCCGGCGATCTCGACGCCGTCGCCCGCACGGAAGTCGCCCTCCCAGCCGGTCACGCCCACCGCGAGCAGGCTCGCGCCGTCCTTGACGATCGCGCGCCGCGCGCCGGCGTCGACGACGATCCGTCCCGCTACCCGCTTGCCGTGCTGTAGCCAGAGCTTGAACGCGGGCGACGCCTCGGCTGCCGCGAAGCGCGTCCCCGAGGCACGTCCCGCGAGCGCCGCCGTGAGCACGTCCGTGCCGGTTCCGCCGGCGATCATCGTCGGGATGCCGGCGCCGGCGGCAAGCTCGGCGGCGGCGACCTTACTCTCCATGCCGCCGCGGCCGGTCGAGCTGCTCGGCCCGAACACCGCCGAGCGCGCCGACGCGCCGTCTTCGATCACCACCCCTTCGCGCAGCACACCGGGAACGGAGGTGAGCAGGACGAGCAGGCGCGCGCGTAGGAGCACCGCGACGTGCGCCGCGAGCGCGTCGTTGTCGCCGAAGCTGATCTCGTCGGTCGACGTCGCGTCGTTCTCGTTGACGACCGGAACGGCTCCGATCCGGAAGAGCGCGCGCAGCGCGTTGCCGGCATTGACGTACGCGTGGCGTTCGCCGATCTCCGCGCTCGTCAGGAGAATCTGCGCCGCGTCGAGGCCGTGCGGCTGTAAAGCGTCCTGCCATGCTCGTTGGAGGGCCGCCTGCCCGAGCGCCGAGGCTGCCTGGAGCTTCGGCAGGCTGCGTGGCCGCTGCGAGAGGCCCAGCCGGCGCAGCCCGAGCGCGATCGCGCCGGACGAGACGACGCAGACCGGGATGTCGTCACGTTGGATTGCCGCGATCTCAGCAGCTCGCGCGCGCAGCAGCGCTCGTCGCGGCCGGCCCTGCCCGTCGACCACGAGGCTCGAGCCGAGCTTGACGACGAGCGGCCGCTTCACCGGTGTTGCGTTCCGTCGCCGGTGACGCGGTACTGGCGGAGCCACAGGTCGCGATAGGTGACCGGCCCGCGCGGGCCCGGAACACGGTCGACGTTGATGCCCGTCTCGGGAGACCCGGTCAGCGCGAAGCCGTCGGTGAAGCGTGTCGTCGCGTTCCAGAACGCGGCCGTGCCGCGATAGGTGGCCAGGAAGCGGTCGGCGATCGCGGCGTCGTCGGTGACGATCGAGGCGGCGAGGCCCGAGGTCTCGTCGTTCGCGAGCGCGACCGCCTCGTCGAGCGACGCGACGACCCGCAGCGTGACGGACGCGATCCGCTCGGAGTCGTTCGCCCACTCGTGCCCGAGCCGCTCCGCCTCGCGCACGGCGATGCCGAGCCGGTCGAGCACCGCACGGAGCCGCGGCAGCTGGCTCTCGGAGGCGCGGTCGACGAGCAGCACGTTGAGCCGGTTGCACACACCAAGGCGATCGAGGCTTGCCTCCACCAGCGCCTCAGCCATGCCGGGATCTGCGGACGGCCCGATGTAGAGGACGCCGCCGCCCTCGGCGTGCGCGAGCGTGCGCACCCCATGCTGCGCCGCTTCGCGCGCGAGCTCGGCGGTCGTCGCACCGCTGCCGCGCAGGATCACGAGCGGCAAGACGTGCGGCAGCGAGACGAGGATTCTGGCCCCTTCACGGTCGGGCGAGCGGACGAGCCCGACCACCTCGGGTGGCAGGCCCGCGTCTGCGAGCGCCGGCCGCAGCACCTCGTCGACCAGCACGGTGACCGTACCGAGCGCCGCGCCGCCGGTGCGCAGGACAGCACCGTTCAACGACTTGAGCAGCTGCCCGGCGACGTCGACGGCGACGTTGGGGCGCGCTTCGAAGTTCGCCCCGACGGCGCCGATCGGGATCCGCTGCGTGGAAACCTCGAGCCCGTTCGGGAGCGTCCAGCTGTCCTCGACGCGCTCGAGTGCCGGGAGAGCCGACAGTTCCTCGAGTTGTGCACCGAGCGCAGCGATCCGCGGCGGGTCGAGGCGCAAGCGGTCGAGAGCGCCGTCGTCGAGCCGCCCCTGCGCGGCCTCGAGATCGGCGGCGTTCGCGGCGGCGATCGCGTGACGGCGCTCGCCGACGAGCCGTGCTGCTACTCCGAGCGCCTTCGCAACCGGCTTGTCGGAGAGCGCGCCGACCGCAGCGTGCGCCGCACGCGCCTCGCGCTCGATCTCCTCGTGCATCGTCACGCGACTCACTGTAAACGTGAGCCGCTAGACGGATCCCTGTGCGGTCTCCGCGCGCCGCCGCGCAGTACGCCACCACACGACACCGACGCCGAACAGCACCACCTCGACCACGGTGATCAGCAGCCGGTTCACGAGCGTCACACCCAGCGCCGGCCCCTCGGTGGTGACGGCGAGCAGCAGCCCGTACATCGACGCCTCCCGGGCGCCCAGGCCCGACGGGGCGAAGAACGCGAGCACCGCGACGATCGCGCCGACGGCCGAGACACCGCCCAGGAAGGGGACGGATGCGATGCCGGGGTTCGCGCCGAGGCTGAGCAGCATGAAGTAGACCGCGAAGCCGCCGATCAGCCACGTGCCGCAGTAGAAGAGCAGGAGCGCGATCGTGGTCGGAAACGACAGCGGGTCGATCGAGTGGGCGCCGAACGGCTTCAGGAGGCGCCGGCTGAGCGGGCGCAGGACACGCGGATGGAGGATCGACGCGAGCACGACCGCGAACGCGATCAGGGCGGGCAGTGGCGCATTGACTCCTCGCACCCACGCGAGCGAGACGACGAAGACGATCACACCGGAGATCGCCGACAGCGCCGCCTCCACGAGGATCGACGCGAGCACGGTCGGCGTGTCGGTGACGTTGGCCGACCGGCGCAGTGCGACCGCCCGCGCCGCCGGTGTCCAGACGCCGCCGGGCAGGTACTTCGCGAGCATCGAGACCATCTCCGCCTGCAGGGCGACGTGGTAGGGAATCCGGATGCCCCAGGCGTCGAGGATCCGCATCCAGCCGAGGATGAAGACGAGGTAGTACGCGGCGACGGTCGCGAACGCGAGGCCGAGATAGCCGAGGCGTGCGTTCGCAAGCAGCGGCTCGGCCTTCGACCACTCCTCGGTCACGGCCCACCCGCACAGCCCGAGGGTCACCGAAACGAGTGTGAGCTGCACCGCCAGCGCCACCCGCCGGTGCGCGGAGTAGTACGCGAGCACGGCCTGGATCCAACGAATAACGGCGCGAGCGGAGAGTGTCCGGGGGCCCATCGCGCGAGTCTGCCCGAACCGTCGCGTCTGCTGCCGGGCCGTCTCTACAGTCCTGAGATGTCCGGGGGACGCCAGCACCACAACGTGACGCTCGGGATCCTGGCGTTTGCCTGCCTTGGCTACGCCCTGCAGCAGACGATGATCCTGCCCGCGCTGCCGCAGCTGCAGAGCAGCCTGCATACGACGACCGCCTGGGCGACCTGGCTCTTCACGGCGTTTCTGCTCGTCTCGGCGGTCGCCACGCCGGTGCTCGGCAAGCTCGGCGACCAGTACGGCAAGGGGCGCTTCCTGCTGATCAGCCTGGTTGTCTTCTTCGTCGGGTGCGTCGCCGCGATCTTCGCCTGGAACATCTGGTCGTTGATCGTCTTCCGGGCGATCCAGGGCTTCGGCGGCGCGGTGTTTCCGCTCTCGTTCGCGATCGTCAACGACGAGTTCCCTCGCCATCGGGTCGGCGCGGGCGTCGGCATGGTCTCGGCAATCCTCGGGGTCGGCGGTGGGCTCGGCCTCGTGCTCTCGGGCGTGCTCGTGGACAGCGCCTCGTGGCGCTGGTTGTTCATCGTCGGTGCGGCCTTCGTCGGCATCTCGGCCGTCCTCGTCTGGCGATTCGTGCCCGAGTCGCCCGTGAAGACACCTTCGCGGCTCGACCCGGCCGGTGCGCTACTGCTCTCGGGGTTCCTGATCACGTTGCTGCTCGGCCTGACCGAGGGGCCAAGCCTGGGCTGGGGCTCGGCCGCGGTGCTCGGGCTCTTCGTCGCGTCGGTCGTGCTCGCGGTCGCATGGGTGCTCGTCGAGCTGCGCGTGCCCGAACCGATGGTCGACATGCGCATGCTCGTGCAACGCACCGTGCTGTTCACGAACCTGGCGGCGATCTTCACCGGCTTTGCGATGTTCGGCGCGTTCGTACTCCTGCCCAGCCTGATGCAGACCAAGCCGGGTGGCAATGTGCACTACGGGTTCGGGCTCTCGGCCGCGATGACCGGCGTCTACCTGCTGCCGGGTGGGGTGCTCGGCTTCGTCGCCGGCCCGGTTGCGGGCCGCCTCGGAACACGCTACGGCTCGCGGCTGCCGCTGGTCGCCGGCCTGCTGCTGACGGCGGTGGGTGTCTCCGCGCTTGCGCTCTGGCATTCCCAGCCGTGGCAGATCTCGCTCGCGCATGGTCTTCGTCGGGATCGGCGTCCCCTTTGCCTATGCCGCCATGGCGAAGCTGATCATCGATGCCGTGCGGCCCAGCGAGACCGGCGTCGCGACCGGGATGAACACTGTCATGCGCACCGTCGGCAGCGTGATCGGCGGCCAGGTCGGCGCGGCGATCGTCAGTGCCGACACGATCGTCCACTCGCACATCCCGGCGGAGTCGGCGTTCGTCGCCGCGTTCTGGGCCAGCGCCGCCGTCGCGCTTGTCGGCGCCGCGCTCGCGCGTTTCATCCCGGGCAGCGCCCGGTCGACGGCGCCGGCCTTTGCTGATTAGCCTCTCCCCATGACCCGCGTCCGCTTCGCGCCGAGCCCGACCGGGTCGCTGCACATCGGCAACGCCCTGAGCGCGGTCGCGAACCGCGAGTTCGGCGACTGGTTGCTGTTGCGCATCGACGACACCGATCCGGCCCGCAACCTGCCCGGCGGCGAAGAGGGCGTGCTCGAGGATCTGCGCTGGCTCGGCGTCGAGTGGGACGACGGGCCGGCCAGGCAGAGCGCGCGCGCCGCGCGTCATCTCGAGGCGGCACACGCGGCTGGGCTGCCGCAGCGCTTCGAGGGCGTGATGCTCTGGCGCGAGGACGGCTCGCCGACGTTCCACCTGGCAAGCGTCGTCGACGACGCCGACTTCGGAATCACGCACGTGATTCGCGGTTCCGACCACCGCCCGAACGAAGAGCTGCATGCGGCGCTCCATCGCGCGCTCGGCACGACCCCTCCGGAGGTGATCCACCACGGACTCGTCGTCGGCGCAGACGGCAAGAAGCTGTCGAAGCGGGCCGAGGGCGCGACGGTCGCGTCGCTGCGCGACGCCGGCTATCCCGCCGAGGCGGTTCACGCCTACCTCGAGGAGCTGGGACTGCCGCGGCACGACGTGCACTACGACCTGGAGCGGATCCGCTCGCTCTCGGTCGGCCTGCTTGCCGAGCTCGACGACGCCGAGCTCGCCGCGCGTGCCGGTGTGCCGCTGGAGGCGGCTGCGCTGATGCGCGGCGCGCACGACCTGGTGGAGGCTCGGTCGCTTGCGCGCTCGGTGCTCGACCCGGTAAGCAACAGACTGTTACGAAGTCCCGAGACGCTTGCGCGCTTCGTCGAGCTGCGTGCCGAGCTGCCGGACGTGCTCGACAAGGATGCGGCGAAGTCGGTCGTGCGCGAGTTGAAGGCCGTCGGCGGAAGCCTCAAGGCGCTCCGCGTCGCGCTGACCGGCCAGGAGCATGGGCCGGAGCTCTGGGCCGTGCTGCGCGCGCTCCCGCGAGACGAGGCGCTGCGTCGCGCACTACCCTGACGCCGCACTAGTCTGACGCCGTGCCAATGCGCCTCTACGACACGTACACGCGCTCGCTGGTCGAGCTGCCGGCCGCGCCGGGCTTGGTGCGGATGTACTTCTGCGGGCCGACGGTCTACGCGCGCGCCCACATCGGCAACGCGCGGCCGTTCATCGTCGGCATGTGGTTCCGCGCGTGGCTGCGCGCCTCGGGCTACGAGGCGACGCTCGTGCACAACATCACCGACATCAACGACAAGATCTACGACGCCGCGCCGGGCGCCAGCGCCGAGCTCGCCGCGCGTGCGACCGCCTGGTACCTCGAGGACACGGACGATCTCGGGCTCGGCCTGCCGGACCACCTGCCGAAGGCGACCGAGTCGGTGCCGCAGATCGTCCACTTCATCGAGGAGCTGATCGAGAACGGAAACGCGTACGAAGCAGGCGGCGACGTCTACTTCCGCGTCGCGAGCTTTCCCGAGTACGGGCGCCTCTCGGGGCAGCGGCCCGACCAGGTGGAGGAACAGGAGCCGAACCCGCTCAAGGAGGACGGACGCGACTTCGCGCTCTGGAAGGCGAACAAGCCCGCCACCGAGGACACCTGGTGGGACTCGCCCTGGGGGCGCGGGCGGCCCGGCTGGCACATCGAATGCTCGGCGATGGCCGAGGAGATCTTCGGCCCGGCGTTCGAGATCCACGGCGGCGGGCTCGACCTCGTCTTCCCGCACCACGAGAACGAGGTCGCGCAGTCACGCGCGCTCGGGCATCCGTTTGCGCAGATCTGGGCGCACAACGGAATGCTTCAGTTCACCGGCGAGAAGATGTCGAAGTCGACCGGCAGCGTCACGACGATTCGCGCGGCGATCGACGAGTGGGGGCGCGAGACGGTGCTCGTCTTCTTCCTCTCCGCGTCATGGCGCAAGCCGATCGACTACTCCGACGAGACGATGCGGCAGGCGGCCGCGCGGCTGGAGACGCTCCGGAATGCGTTCACGCTGCCCGCCGGTCGGGACGATGAGGATGGCTGGGACGGGTTTGCGGCGGCGCTCGACAACGACTTCGACACGCCCGCGGCGCTCGCGGTGCTGCACGACTGGGCCTCGGCGGGGCGGCTCGGGCTGCTGCGCCGCGGGCTCGCCGTGTTCGGGCTCGAGTCGCTTGCCGAGCGCGACGACGCGCCCCCGGCGGTGATGGAGCTGGCCGGGCGCCGTGCCGAGGCGCGGGCTGCGCGCGACTTCGACGAGTCTGACCGGCTGCGCGACGAGCTCGCCGCGCTCGGCTGGACGATGCGCGACCGCCCCGACGGCTTCGACCTCGTGCGGGCATGACCTCGGACTTGGTCTACGGCCGCCGGGCCGTCCGCGAGGCGTTGCGTGGGCGGCGGGCCGTGCTCGAGGTGTGGGCGACCGAACGGGCGGTCAAGGGTGAGGACTGGCTGAGCGAGGCCCGGCCCAGGCTCAAGCTCGAAAAGGAGCTTTCGGAACGGGCCGACACCCGCGATCACCAGGGCGTTTTGGCCCTGGTAGAGCCATTTCGCTACGCCGACGCCTACGAGCTGGCGGCCGCTGCCAGGCCGCTCCTCGTGGTGCTCGACCGGGTCACCGATCCGCGCAACCTCGGCGCCGTGTGCCGGAGCGCGGAAGGAGCAGGGGCGACGGGCGTGGTCGTGCCCGCCCACGGGTCGGCGGTCGTCACTCCGGCCGTCGCCCGGTCGTCGGCCGGCGCAGTCGAGCATCTGCCGGTCGCCGTCGTCACCAACCTGGCGCGCTACCTCGAAGAGGTGAAGGGCGCCGACCTCTGGATCTACGGCGCCGCGGGCGAGGCTCCCGCACAGCCGATGTGGGACACCGACCTCTCCGGCGGCGTCGCTCTTGTGCTCGGCGCGGAGGGAAAGGGGCTCCGCCCGCTCGTCCGCCGGACCTGCGACGCGCTTGTCTCGATTCCGCTTGCAGGCCAGATCGAGTCGCTCAACGTCAGCGTCGCTGCTGCGGTGCTGTTGTACGAGGCGCGCCGTCAGCGTGGCTGACGCAACCCTCTACCTCTTCGACGGTTACAACATGCTGCACGCAGGGCCGTACAGCGAGCGCGCCGAGCTCGTCGACGTGCTCGCGAGCTTCGTCGCGATGCGCGGCGCTCGCGGCGTGGTCGTCTTCGACGGTGTGGGGGAGGACGCCGAGCGCGGGCCGCTCTCGGTTCGGTATGCGCAGCACGCCGACACGCTGCTCGAGCGGCTCGCGGCCGACCACCGGGCGAGCGAGCCGGTGCTGCTGGTGACGAGCGACAACACGGTCGCCTCGGCCGCGGGCGGCGAGGTGGCCAGGCTCTCGTCGCAGACCTTCTTCCGCGACCACGAACCGGCCCGGCACTCCGAGGAGCGGCCGCACGGGCTCGCCGGCAAGCTGGACGAACAGACGAGAGCACGACTGGAGCGGCTGCGCCGAGGCGAGTAAACGGGTCCAGTGCAATTACGACTTGTGCTCTTTGTAAAGCCATGCTAGATTCACCTCAACCTCAGGGTGAGACTTCGGTGGATTGAAGCAGGACGCAGGACGGAGGTCTCATTCAAACTCCCAGCAAATAAAGGGGTAGCCACCGTGTCCGTCCGCACCGCAACCGTTCCGAAGTCACCACAGAAGGTTCAACGAGAGCTTGAGGATCTGCAGCTCGTCCTGAAAGCGCGCAACGGCAGTTCGGTGGCGCTGGACCAGCTCATCCGCCGCTACACGTCGTTCGTGCGGCTGAAGGCGAGCTCCTATTTCCTCGCCGGTGGCGACTCCGAGGACCTGATCCAGGAGGGCCTCGTCGGCCTCTACAAGGCGGTCCGGGACTTCCGCCCCGACAAGGAGACCTCGTTCCGCTCGTTTGCCGAGCTGTGCGTGACGCGGCAGATCATCACGGCGATCAAGACGGCGACGCGCTTCAAGCACGCTCCGCTCAACCAGTACGTGTCGTTCAGCCACACGCCGGCGGGTCAGGACGGAGACGACTGCACGCTGGGCGACGCGCTCCCCGGGCCTGCGGTCAACGACCCGTCCGTCTGCGTGATCTCGACCGAGGAGCTGCAGTCGCTCGTCGGCTGTCTCTCGACGACGCTGTCACCGCTCGAGGCCGACGCGCTACGGCTCTATCTGGAGGGCTCGTCGTACGACCAGATGGCGGACGAGCTCGCGTGCGACACGAAGACGATCGACAACGCGCTGCAGCGCGTGAAGCGCAAGATCCTGACGCATCAGGAAGCGCGCCAGGTCCTGCAGTAGCGCGTACGATCTCCGGCGGCAGGCCGGAGTAGCTCAGCTGGTAGAGCAACGGTTTTGTAAACCGTGGGTCGTGGGTTCGAGTCCCTCCTCCGGCTCTCGATCCGAGCTCGCTCAGCCGGCGGGCAGCTCGACGACGAACGTCGAGCCCTTGTCGCCGTTCGACTCGACCCAGATGCGGCCGTCCAGACGGCGGACGAGCTCGGCGCAGATGTAGAGGCCGAGCCCGGTGCCGCCGATCCCGCGCATCATGTTCGGGTCGAGCCGGAAGAACTTCTCGAAGACGCGGCGCCGCTCCGATGCAGGGATTCCGAGCCCCCGGTCGGAGATCAGCCAGCGCACCGTGCGTTCTTGGAGAGCGACCGTCACCGTGACCGGGCCGCCGTCCGGCGAGTACTTGACGGCGTTGTCGATGAGGTTCGACAGCACCTGGCGCAGCTGCTGGCTGTCGGCGGCCACGGGCACGTTCCGCGCGGGGGCGTCGACGGAGAGGGAGACACCTTCCGGGAGCCGTGCCTGGGCGGCGTCGACGACCACGGTTGTCGCTTCGACGGCGTCGACCGACTGGATGTTCAGGCGCAGCCGGCCCGAGTCGAGGTGGCTTGCGAGCAGGACGTCGTTGACGATCTCGGCGAGGCGGCTCGACTCTGTCGAAACGATGTCGAGCAGTCGGTTGCGCATCTCCGGGTCGAGCTCGAGGTCGTTTCGGCGCAGCGTGATCGCCGCGCCGTAGATCGCCGCCAGCGGCGTTCGCAACTCGTGCGAGACCGTCGCGACGAAATCAGAGCGCATCTGCTCGATGCCGCGCTCCTCGGTCAAGTCGCGGAACGCGTACACCGTCCCGTCGCCGAACTGCACCGCCGAGAACGACAGCCACAGCTCGCGGCCCGCGATCTCGACCGGAACTGTCTGCGGGCGGCCGTCGGCTGCGGCCGCCGCGACGTTGCCCGCGTATCCCGGCAGCACGGCGTGCGCAGGGCGGCCGACCACGTCCCCGGCCCGGATGCCGGTGATCGCCTCGGCGGCGTTGTTCCAGAGAAGCACCTGCTCGCGCTCGTCAAGCAGCACAACGCCCTCGGCGATCGTCTCGAGCACGCGGGCGGCGCGGGCGCGCCGCTCGAGCTCGTCGTAGAGCCGGGCGTTCTCCGCGGCCACGGCTACGCGCAGGGCGAGCTCCTCAGCCGTCTGCAGATCGAGCTCGCGCAGGCGCCTGCCCGAGCCCTCCATCAGCAGCGTGATCGCCCCGATCGCCTGACCGCGTGCGGTCAGCGGCACGCAGAGCGCCGAGTGCGAATCGCCGCCGGCTCCCGCTGCGAGAACGGGTTGGTTGCTCCGGATCACCTCGGCCACACCGCGTGGGCCGGCGAGCTTCGGCGGGTCATGGCCGGGCGGTTCGACGGTGAACAGCGAAACGGCGCTGCCGTCATCCTCGAGATACACCGCGCAGCAATCGGCGATGCGCGGCACCGCGAGCTTCGCGACGGCGCGCAGGCCCGCTCGCCAGTCGAGTGAGAGCGACAGCTCGGCGCCCGCGTCGAGCAGGAACTGCTGCGCCTCTTCGATGCGCTTGCGGTCGTCGATGTCGGTAGCGGTGCCGATCCAGAAGTCGATCTCGCCGCCGGCCGTCCGGATCGGAACTGCTCGGCCAAGGTGCCAGCGGTAGGTGCCGTCGGCGCCGAGGAAGCGGTATTCGACCTCGAAGATCCCACCGTCGGCGAGTGTCCGTTCGCGGCGCGCTCGCGCCTGCGCGAGGTCGTCCGGGTGCGTGACGCGTACCCAGGCCCGACCGTCGGCCTCGTCCTCGCCCATCCCGGTGTACTCGAACCAGCGCCGGTTGTAGTAGGTCGCGGTGCCGGTTGCATCGGCGGTCCAGACGATTTGGGGCATGGCGTCCGCGAGTTGCCGGTAGCGCTCGGCACTCTCTCGGCGGAGATCCGCCAGGGCCTGCTCGGGCGAGCCTTCGGTGGGCAACTGGTGCGTCGCAAGCTCGTCGCTCCGGAGCAGTGCGCGAAGCGGATCACGCGGTCCCACACGAATCCTTTCGGGCGAAGGCGCCGCCGCCGGGGAATTCGCCGGATCGTACGTCAGGACGCGCGGTTCGGGGCTACGAGCGGGGCGGCAGCGCCTGCTCGAGATCGGCCCAGATCGCGTCGACGTCTTCCAGCCCGACCGAGAGGCGCAGGAGGCCGGCCGGGATGCGGCCTCCTTCCCAGCGGGCGCGGCTCTCCATCGACGAGCGAACTCCGCCGAGACTCGTTGCGTTGGCGATCAGCCGGGTCGATGTCTCGACGGCGCGCGGATCGGCAACGTCGAACGACAGCAGCCCGCTGAAACCGGGGTAGCGAACGGTCTCGACCGCCGGGTGCTCGCCAAGACGGCGGGCGATCTCGGTCGCAGTCTCCGTGTGCCGGCGCATGCGGACGTCGAGCGTCTCGAGTCCCTGCAACATCGAGCCCGCAGCGTCGGGCGATGCCGTGATGCCCGTGTTGCCGCGAATCTCCCGCAGCCGCGAGCTGTGTGCGGCGCGGCTCACCGTCGCGCCGAGGAGCGCGTCGTGGTGGCCGGTCAGGAACTTCGTCGCCGAGTGGACGACAACGTCGACGCCCTCGTCGAGCGCACGCAGATAGACCGGGGTCGCGACGGTCGCGTCGCAGATCACCAGGCCCGGGTGGGCCTTCAGCGCTTCCCAGTTCGGCATCGTGAGCACCGGATTCGCGGGCGCCTCGACCCAGACGATGTCTGCCTCGGGCGGCGTGCCCGTCTGGTCGAACTCGACGTAGTCGATTCCCCACGGTGCGAGCAGGCCGAGCAGCTTGCTCGTGCCGAAGTAGCAGCCCTCCGCGATCGCAACCGTTGTCCCGGACTTCGCGAAGGCGAGGATCGTCGCCGTGACGGCGCCCATCCCCGACGCGTAAAGCAGGGCGTCGCCTCCCTCGAGCCGGCCGAGCTCGGTCTCGGCCGCCACACCGGTCGGGTGGTCGTAGCGCGAGTAGAAGAACTTCTTCGGCTCGCCGTGCTCGTCGTACGGCCACACGGTCGAGCGGTCGATCGTCTGCATCTCGTGAGCCTAGTGCCAGGAGCGGCCGTTAGGCTCCGCCGGATGGCCGAGAGCGAGAAGCCGACGCACGACACGACGCGCGCGCGCCTCGACTGGTTGGAGCAGCTGCGGGCGGAGGCGCTGCACTCGGGCTCGGAGCAGTCGGTCGCCAAGCATCGCGCTGCGGGGAAGCTGCTCGCGCGCGAACGTGCCGAGCGCCTTTGCGACCCAGGCTCGTTCGTCGAGCTCGACCGCTATGTCCGTCATCGTGAGGCCAACTTCGGGATGCTCGAGCGCCGGCCGTATGGCGACGCGGTCGTCACCGGCTACGGGACCGTCTTCGGCCGCAAGATCTTCGTCTTCAGCCAGGACTTCACGGTGTTCGGCGGCTCGCTCAGCGAAGTCTTTGCCGAGAAGATCTGCAAGGTGATGGACCTGGCGGCGAAGTACGGCTGCCCGCTTGTCGGCATCAACGACTCCGGCGGCGCACGGATCCAGGAGGGTGTCGTCTCGCTGGCCGGCTACGCGGAGATCTTCTGGCGCAACGTGCAGAGCTCGGGAGTGATCCCGCAGATCTCGCTCGTGATGGGTCCCTGTGCCGGCGGCGCCGTCTACTCCCCGGCAATCACCGATTTCGTGCTGATGGTCGAAGGCGCCTCGTACATGTTCATCACCGGCCCCGACGTCGTGAAGACCGTGACCGGCGAGGAGGTGACATTCGAGGAGCTCGGCGGCGCCGTCACGCACGCGACCAAGTCGGGGGTCGCGCACCTGACTGCGCCCGACGAGGACTGCTGCGCTCGACGATGCGCGCTACCTGCTCAGCTTCCTGCCGCAGAACAACACCGAGCCGACGCCCTTCGACGCGCCGAGCGATCCGATCGACCGCGAGGCGCCTGAGCTCGACGAGCTGATTCCCGACGAGCCGACCAAGCCCTACGACATCAAGAAGGTGATCGCCGCGGTCGTCGACGACGGCGAGTTCCTCGAGACCCAACCGCTCTACGCGGACAACATCGTCACGGGGCTCGCGCGCCTCGGCGGCTACAGCATCGGTGTCGTCGGCAACCAACCGAAGTCCCTCGCCGGCGTGCTCGACATCGCCGCGTCCGAGAAGGCGGCGCGGTTCGTGCGAACCTGCGATGCGTTCAACATCCCGATCGTCACGTTCGTCGACGTCCCGGGCTTTCTACCGGGAACCGAGCAGGAGTGGGGCGGGATCATCCGTCATGGCGCCAAGCTGCTCTACGCCTACGCCGAGGCGACCGTGCCGAAGCTGACCGTGATCACCCGCAAGGCCTACGGCGGCGCGTACGACGTCATGAGCTCGAAGCACCTCCGGGCCGACTTCAACTTCGCCTGGCCGACGGCCGAGGTGGCCGTGATGGGGCCGGACGGCGCCGTCAACATCATCTTCCGGCGTGAGCTGGCGGAGGCAGCCGACCCTGAGGCGCGCCGGGCCGAGCTGATCGTGGACTACCGCGAGCGGTTCGCAAACCCGTACACCGCCGCCGAGCGGGGCTACGTCGACGAGGTGATCGAGCCGCGGCGAACGCGGCCGGTGCTGATCGACGCATTGCGGACGTCGATCACCAAACGCGAGCGCCGCCCGCCGCGCAAGCACGGCAACATCCCGCTTTGACCTGAGCCGGTCTACGCGACGGCGGGCTCGGCGGCGACGGCGAGCAATGCGGAGACGACGCGCGGGTCGAACTGCGTGCCCGAGCAGCGTTCGAGCTCGGCCAGCGCCGCGTCCCGGGTCCGAGGCCCGCCGTAGAGGCTCCGAGACGTCATCGAGTCGAATGCATCCGCGACGAAGATCACCCGCGCGCCGAGCGGGATGTCCTTGCCCGCGAGACCGTTCGGATAGCCGGCGCCATCCCACCGCTCGTGGTGGTGCAGCACCCAGTCGGCAATCGGCTCGACTCCGAGGCTCTCGAGCATTCGATGGCCGATCTGCGGATGCCGTTTGAGCACCAAGCGCTCTGCCTCGGTCAGCGCGCTCGGCTTGCGCAGGATCTCTTCCGGGATCGCGAGCTTGCCCAGGTCGTGCAGGCTCGCGGCCAGGCGGATCAGCTCCACCTCGTCCGGGTCCAGCTGCAGCTGCACGGCGATCTCGCCGGCCAGCGCCGCCACCCGCTCGGAATGGCTGCCGTCGTAGGCGTCGCGCGAGTCGACGGCGCGAGCGAGCGACGCGGCCGCGCGGAAGCGCGCGACGCGGTCGGCGCCGCCCGCAACCCGCTGAAACTCCGACAGCTCGGCCACGTCCGAGCGGGCGAGCCGTACCTGGTTCTTGCCGTGTTCCTTGGCCCAGTACAGCGCGCTGTCGGTGAGCCGGATCAGGGAGTCGCGCTCGCGCCCGTGCTGCGGGTACGTGGCCACGCCTGCGCTGACGGTGATCGCGCCGACGCCGCCCGGATCCGTGTCGCCGATGCGGGCGACGATCGACTCGGCGATGCCGAGCGCGGCTCGCTCTTCGACGCCGGGAAGCAGCACGGCGAACTCGTCGCCGCCGAGGCGGAACGCCTCGCCACCCTGCCGAAGCCGCGCAGAGATGTGCGAGAGCACACGGTCGCCGGCGGGGTGTCCGAAGTTGTCGTTGATCCGCTTGAAGTTGTCGATGTCGAGGAAGCAGAGCGAGACGAGCCCCTCGCCCTCGTCGGCGAGCGCGAGCTCGCGCTGCAGCCGCTCGTGGAAGTGGCGGTGGTTGCCGAGCCCCGTCAGCGGGTCGGTGAGGGCGAGGCGCATGGCGTTGAGCGCGTGGTGCGCCGAGCGCTGGTAGAGCGAGATCGCGACGAGCGGGCCTGCGAGTGCTGCGAACAGGTACGGCGTCCGCTGCCAGAGCACGACCAGCATCAGGGCCGTGGACGCCATCAGCGTGAACGGCACGACGGTCCAGCGGACGTTCGAGCGGATCAGGCGCAGGTAGCCGAGCTCGGCGCCCGACGCGGCGATCGCCGCGGTGACGAGCAGCATGTTGACGGCGTACAGCGTCGCTGCGGTGAGCGAGACCTTCGCAAGGATCATCGGCGCGTCGACGCCGTGCAGGAACGTGAGGACCCAGGCGGCGAGCGCGCCGACGATCCCGAAGACCCCCGCATTGAAGAGCGTGCGGATGCCGGGCTTCCGCCCGGCCAGCGCGACCAGCGTCGGCGCCGTCGCGTAGATGAACGTCGCGGGCGCCCAGCCGAAGAGCACGAGTGCCGCGACGGCGAAGACGAAGCCGAGCGAGACGCCGTTCGCGTCGGCGCCTTCGACGGGCACGGGGAACCGCTCCGCCAGCGTCGACGCGACGAGAAACGCGACCACACCCGCCGCCGTCGTCGCAGAGCCGGGGCTCTGAAAAAAGGAAAACGTCGCCGCGAGATACGCGGCGACGCCGACCAGGGAGACGGGCGCGACGACCGCGAGCAGTCTCGCGGGTGGAAGCGCCCGAACGCTCATCCGGAGTGACTTACCGGGTGAACGCGGTTACCAGGTGAAGTTGAGCGCGTGGAAGCCGAAATGACCACCGATCGCTGCCAGCACGACCAGGAGACCAAAGACAACCAGCGTGACGAACTTCGAGTTCCACTGAAGCATGGGTGTACTCCTCCGTAATTGGTGCCGCTTCGGGGCATCATGGGTCACCGCTCCGGACCGCGGCATCACCCGGACGGGTGAAACCCATGCTGTTCGCCTGCTCCGATCCCTCGAACGAGGGAGACTCAGAGGTACGCTCAGCTCATGGAGATCGAAGTCGTGCCGGAGCAGCCGCCTGAGGTCGCCGAGGCCGTTTCGGGCCTGCTGGAGAAGGGACGGCCGGGTGGGGGGCGGATGCCGGATCCCTGGTGGCAGGCCGGGATCGACGAGGCGCTCGAGCCATGACGACCTCCAGGGTCGTCCCTCCCGGCGTTCGTCGTCAGACGGCTTCGGATGCACTGCGGCCGCGCAGCACGGCCGGCGCGGCGCGGGCATAGTCGAGGCCCGAGATCCAGGTCAGGGCGAGCGCGACGAGCAGCGCCCACCAGGCGATCTCATGCCGCCACGCCCCGGCGGCGGCAAGCCCGCCCACCGCTGCCGCGATCGCCTGGGCCCACGTCTTCAGCTTCCCGAGGTCGCGCGCCGCGATCACGACGCCGCGCTCGATCGCCGCCTGGCGCAGGCCGGAGATGAGCAATTCGCGGGCGACGATGGCCGCCACCATCCACGCGGGAAACACGCGCTGGTCGAGCAGCACGATCAGCGTCGCCATCACCAGCAGCTTGTCGGCGACCGGGTCGAGGAGCGAGCCGAATGACGAGGTGCTGCCGCTGCGGCGCGCGATCCGCCCGTCGAACCAGTCGGTGCTCATCGCGCCGATGAAGACGCCGGTCGCCCAGTAGTCGTGGCCGGCGAACGGCACGGCGAACAGCAGCACCACGATCGGCACGGCGATGGCACGGGCGACGGTCAACTGGTCCGCGAAGCTCATCTCTGACAGAGAATACGGAGTGTGTTCGGAAAAGTCCTTGTCGCTAACCGCGGTGAGATCGCGCTGCGGATCTTCCGCACGCTGCGCGAGCTCGGCATCGGGTCCGTGGCTGTCTACTCCGAGGCTGACCGGAACGCGGTTCACGTCGCGTACGCCGACGAGGCGTTCGCCCTGGGCGGCCTGACCGCGGCCGAGAGCTACCTGGCCGTCGACAAGCTGCTGGAGGCCGCGCGGCGCATGGGCGCCGAGGCTGTGCATCCGGGCTACGGGTTCCTCGCCGAGAACGCCTCGTTCGCGTCGGCGGTCGAGGCGGCCGGACTCGTCTGGATCGGACCGCCGCCGTCCGCGATCGAGCTGATGGGCTCGAAGACGCGGGCCCGGCAGGCGATGCAGGCGGCCGGTGTTCCGATCATCCCGGGCACGACCGATCCGGTCGGCTCCGCCGGCGAAGTCATCGCCCTCGGCGAGCAGATCGGCTACCCGTTGCTGATCAAGGCGGCCGCAGGCGGCGGTGGGAAGGGAATGAAGGTCGTCGCCTCGGCGGCCGAGGCCGCGCAGGCGTTCGAGTCGGCGCAGCGCGAGGGGCAGTCGTACTTCTCCGATGCGTCGGTGTACGTGGAGCGCTATCTCGAGGATCCTCGCCACATCGAGGTGCAGGTGCTCGCCGACGCGCACGGCCACGTGATCCACCTCGGCGAGCGTGACTGCACGATCCAGCGCCGCCACCAGAAGCTCGTCGAGGAGACGCCGTCGCCCGCCGTCGGCCCCGAGCTGCGCGAGCGGATCGGACGCATCGCGGTCGACGCCGCCCGCGCAGCCGGGTACCGCTCGGCCGGGACGGTCGAGGGACTGCTCGCTCCCGGCGGCGACTACTTCTTCATGGAGATGAACACCCGGATCCAGGTCGAGCACACCATCACCGAGCTCGTGACCGGTCTCGATCTGATCCGCGAGCAGGTTCTGATCGCAGCCGGAGAGCCGCTATCGCTGCGCCAGGAGGACGTCGTCCTGCGCGGGCACGCGATCGAGTGCCGGATCAACGCGGAGGACCCGTCCAGCGGCTTCCTGCCGAGCCCCGGGCGGATCACGCGCTACCGCGAGCCGGCCGGTCCCGGAGTACGAGTGGACTCGGGCGTGGCCGCGGGCTCGGAGATCAGCGGTCTCTACGACCCGATGATCGCGAAGTTGATCGTCCACGACACGGATCGTGAGACAGCGCGCCGGCGGATGTTGCGCGCGCTCGGGGAGTTCGAGATCGGCGGCGTCGCTTCCCTGGTCGGCTTCCACCAGGCTCTCCTCTCCCATCCGTCGTTCGCTGCGGGCGAGACGTGTCACGGACTGGTCGAGTCCGAGGAGCTGGCGGGGCAGGCGCGACAGTTCTCTCATCGGGCAACAACGGTAGCGCTCAACCCGAACGAATCGTTGTCGCTACAGGCGACGCGTTCGTTGCAGACAGTGGCCGAGGTGGACGGGCGGCGAGTCGCGGTCAAGGTGCTCGTGCCCGAGCCCGGCTACCGCGAGCTCGCCCGCGCCCGGCGCGAACGCGCGGCGAGCGGGGCGGGCGGCGCGGGCACCGGCGTGGTCGTCAGCCCCATGCAGGGCACGGTGCTCGACGTGAAGGTCGCCGGCGGAGATGCGGTCGAGGCCGGCCAGGTCATCTGCATCGTCGAGGCGATGAAGATGGAGAACGAGGTGATCGCCCATCGCGCCGGCACGGTCTCCGACCTGTCGGTCGCCGCCGGCTCGCCGGTGACGGCCGGCCAGGCGATCTGCGTGATCGAGAGCGCCGAGACCGCCGGCTGATCACAGCGACCGCTGGTAGGTGCGGAACGTCCGCGTCGCCCAGGCCGCCGTGACGGCCGACAGCAGGAAGAGGAGCAGCAGGTGCCACCCGACCGAGCCCCAGTCGGTGTTCGGCAGCACGACGCCGCGCGCGGCCTTGACGCCCCAGTCGACCGGATTGAACTTGGCGGCCGTCTGCATCCAGCCGGGCATCTGCGTGCGCGCGATCATCGTGGTCGAGAGGAAGAGCAGCGGCAGGCCGATGAAGTTGGCGACCGCGATCATCGTTGCCTCGCGCCGGGTGAGCAGTGCGATCGCCTGCGAGATGCCGGCGAACGCGCTGTTGACGAGAATCGCCGCGAGGATGATCACGAGCCACCCGAGCACGCCTGTGTGGATGTGCACGCCGAGCGCGAGTGAGACGAGCAGGATGATCACCGCCTGGATCGCAGCGGTGATCGCCGAGCGGACGATCTGCGACAGGACGAGCGAGACCCGAGATGCGGGCGTTGCCAGGAACCGCTCGATCACCTTGTGGTCGAGGTCGTTGATCATCGACATCCCGCTCCAGGTTGCACCGAAGAACGCGTTCATGACGACGATCGCCGGTGCGAGGAACGTGATGTAGGAGCCGGTGCCGAAGCCGCCGAGCTTCGTCACGTTGCGGAACAGCTGTCCGTAGAGCACGAGCCAGACCATCGGCTGCACGAGCAGGAGCGCGATCCAGATCGGTTCCCGCATCAGATTGCGCGCCTGCCGGACGGTCAGGAACCACGTGTGGCGCGCGACGGTCATGCCGCCCGGTCCTCCGAGCCGAAGTCGCGGCCAGTGAAATGGAGATACACGTCGTCGAGTGACGGCCGCGAGAGCGAGACCGACGCGACGCCGATGCCGGCCGACTCGAGCGCCGACATGATCCCGGGCAGCGCCCGGCCGCCGTTCTCGACGCGGGAGACGATCGTACGGCCGTCGACGACCTGCTCGGGCCGCGCGCCCACGGCGCTGAGCACACGCTGCGCCTCCTCGACCGTGTCGTCGCTGAGCTCGACGTGCACCGCGTCGCCGCTCAGTCCCGCCTTCAACTCGGCCGGGCTCCCCTCGACGACGATCTTTCCCTGCGAGACGATCGCGAGCCGGTGGGCGAGCTGGTCGGCTTCCTCGAGGTAGTGCGTCGTCAGGAGAATCGTCAGCGCCTCGGCCGCCGCGAGCCGCGACACTTCATCCCACATCGCGACGCGGGCCTCCGGGTCGAGCCCCGTCGTGGGCTCGTCGAGGAAGAGGACGCGCGGCCGGTGCACCAGCCCGAGCGCAATGTCGAGCCGCCTGCGCATGCCGCCCGAGTAGTTCTTGACGATGCGGTCGGCGGCGTCGGCGATTCCGACCAGCTCGAGCAGCGCGTCGACGCGGGCCCGGAGGTCGGCTCCGCTCATCCCCTGAACGCGCCCCTGCAGCGTCAGGTTCTCGCGGCCCGTGCCGAACTGGTCGACGCCCGAGTCCTGGGGCACGTAGCCGATCGCCCGCCGGACGGCGTTCGTGTCCCCGACGACGTCCTTGCCGTTGACGGTCGCGGTGCCTTCGTCGGCCCGGGTCAGGGTGACGAGCACGCGGACGGTCGTGGACTTGCCGGCGCCGTTCGGGCCGAGCAGGGCGAACACCTCGCCTTCGCGCACGCGAAACGAGACGCCGTCCAGCGCCTGGACGTCCCCGTAGCGCTTGCGCAGCCCCTCGACGGCGATCGCGTCCACCATCCGCCCGAGACTAACTACTGCGACGGCCGCCGAGTGTGCCTCGGTACAGTGCCGCCCGGCCGATGGACCTTTACGAGTACCAGGGCAAGCAGCTCTTCAAGCAGTTCGGCATCCCCGTCTCCGACGGGCGCCTCGCGACGACCCCCGAGGAGGCCCGGCGCGCGGCCGAGGAGCTCGGGGGCCAGACCGTCGTCAAGGCCCAGGTGCTGACAGGCGGCCGCGGCAAGGCGGGCGGGGTCAAGCTCGCCGAGGACGCCGCCGACGCGGAGCAGAAGGCCAGGGACATCATCGGCCTCGACATCCGAGGCCACGTCGTCGAGAAGGTGTGGATCGAGAAGGCCTCCGAGATCGCGAAGGAGTACTACCTCTCGGTCACGTTCGACCGTGGCGCGAAGCAACCGCTCTTCATGTTCACCACCCAGGGCGGCGTCGAGATCGAAGAGGTGGCCGCCAACGACCCGGACGCGCTGATTCGCCTGCACATCGACCCGCTCGAGGGCTTCCAGGCCTGGGTTGCCCGCCGCCTCGTCTACGGCGCGGGGGTCGAGGATCCATCCGAGCAGAAGCAGATCGCGGACATCATCGGGAAGCTCTACCGCTGCTTCGTCGAGTGCGACGCGATGCTCGCGGAGATCAACCCGCTCATCGTGACCCCCGAGGGCGAGGTGAAAGCGCTCGATTCGAAGTTCACCGTCGACGACAGCGCGCTCTACCGCCAGGCCGACATCGCCGAGTTCCGCGACACGAGCGCCGCCGACCCGTTCGAGGCCTTCGCGCGCGAGAAGGGCGTCACCTACGTGAAGCTCGACGGCTCGGTGGGCATCCTCGGCAACGGAGCCGGCCTCGCGATGTCGACGGTCGACGTGGTCGTCGTGGCCGGTGGCACCCCCGCGAACTTCTGTGATCTCGGCGGCGGCGGCAGCGCGCAAGGCGTCGTCGACGCGCTCGAGGTGATCACCCGCGACCCGCAGGTGAAATCGATCTTCTTCAACATCTTCGGCGGCATCACACGCTGCGACGAGGTCGCGCGCGGGATCCTGGAAGCCCTGCAGCGCATCGAGATTGCGGTGCCGCTCGTCGTGCGGCTCGACGGGACGAACGCCGAGGCGGGGCGCAAGATCCTGGCCGACGCGGCTCCCCCGAACGTGTACGTCTCACCGACGATGCTCGATGCGGCCAAGAAGGCCGTGGAGCTCGCGGCGTGAGTGGGCTCTGGAGCGAACGTGCCGAGGCGTACCGGACGAGTGCGGTGCACGCTGCCGGCGGCGATCTCGACATCGTCGTGGAGATGTGCGAGCCGCAGCCGGGCGTGAAGGTGCTCGACGTCGCGACCGGCGGCGGGCACGTCGCGCGGCGACTGCGCGAGGCGGGCGCCGAGGTAGTGACGCTCGACCCGGCCGCCGGCATGCAGCCCGACGTGGTGGCGCCGGCCGAGGAGCTGCCGTTCGCAGACGGATCGTTCGACGTCGTCGTCAGCCGCCTGGCCGCTCACCACTTCACGTCTATAGACGATGCTGTCGGCGAGATGGCTCGCGTGACCAACCGCCTCGTCGTGATCGACGACCACGACTATGTCGACGAGGAGACGGAGCAGGCCGAGAAGCTGCGCGACCCCAGTCATGTCCGCGCGTACTCCGCCGGCGAGTGGAAGGACATGCTCGTCGACGCCGGGCTCGAGGTCGGCCGGGTCGAGTCGTTCGCGATGACGATCGACTTCGAGAGCTGGTTTGCGCGCACCGGCACCGAGCCGGCTGTCGCGGGACGGGTGCGCGAGCTGCTCGCGCCGATCACCTCCGGTGACGGCAGGACCTGGACGTCGCCGATGGTCGTGCTCCAGGCCAGAAAGTCACCGGCCTGATGGCGATCATCGTCGACCAGAACACGAAGCTCGTCGTCGCGGGCCTTACCGGTTCCGAGGGGCGCTTCCACGGCTTGCGCAACCGCGACTACGGCACGAATCTCGTCGCCGGCGTGACGCCGGGCAAGGGCGGCCAGGACGTCGAGGGCGTCCCGGTGTTCGACACCGTCGCCGACGCCGTCGCCGAGACCGGGGCGAACACCTCGATGGTGTTCGTGCCTGCCCGGTTTGCCCCGGACGCCATCTACGAGGCCGTCGACGCCGGCATTCGCACGGTGATCTGCATCACCGAGCACATTCCCGCGCACGACATGCTGCGCGTCTACACGTACGTGCGGCCGAAGGGCGTCACCCTGATCGGCCCGAACTGCCCGGGCGTGCTGTCGCCCGGCAAGGCGAACGTCGGGATCATCCCGGCGGAGGTGTTCAAGCCGGGCTCGATCGGCCTCGTCTCGCGCTCGGGAACGCTGACCTACCAGATCGGAAACGAGCTGGCGCAGCGCGGGCTGGGGAATTCGACGATCGTCGGCATCGGCGGCGACCCTGTGGTCGGCTCCAGCTTCATCGACGTCCTGGAGAAATTCGAGTCGGACGCCGAGACGGCGTACGTCGTGCTCGTCGGCGAGATCGGCGGTGACGAGGAGGAGAAGGCCGCGCGCTACGTGGCCGAGCACATGACGAAGCCGGTGTTCTCGTACATCGCCGGCTTCTCGGCGCCGCCCGGCAAGACGATGGGGCACGCCGGCGCGATCATCTCGGGCTCGTCGGGCACGGCGGCGGCCAAGAAGGACGCGCTCGAGGCCGTTGGCATCAAGGTCGGGACGACACCGACCGAGGTTGCCGAGCTCGTCGCCGCTGCAGCCTCGTAGCGCGTCAGCGGTGGAATTCGCGGGGCTGGAGCTGCTGACGTGGCCCGGCGCGGTGATGGTGCCGCGGCCGGCCAGCCTCGCGCTCGTCGAGTGCGCGCTTGCGCACATCGGCTCGGAGCCGGCGGTCGTCGCCGACGTCGGGACCGGCTCCGGCGCGATCGCGATTGCGATCGCGCGCGCCGCGCCGAACGCAGTCGTCTGGGCGACGGACGACAGCGAGGAGGCGGTGGCCCTCGCCAGCCGGAACGCGTCCCGCCTTGGCCTTGCCGCCCGCGTTCGCGTCCGGCAGGGTGACCTGCTCGAGCCGGTCGCCGGCCCGATCGACGTCGTCGTGGCCAATCTGCCGTACCTGCCGTTGGCTCAGCGATCGCTCCATCGCGATCTGGACGGCGAGCCCGAGCACGCGGTGTTCGCACCCGGCGACGGCCTGGGGGGCTACCGCCGGCTGCTGGCGACTGCCAGGCTCCGGCTGCAACCGGAAGCGCTCGTCGCAGTGCAGTTCCGCGGCCGCGTGCTGGCCGCGCGGGCGGCAGACCTGGACGAGCTCGAGCGCGATCTCATCGCGCGTGCCGCCTGAACATCTCAGGTAACGGGGAGCGTCAGACGGAAGCGGGCGCCGGCCGACGTGCTCTCGGCCGTTGCCCGCCCGCCGTGCGCCTCGGCGGCCTCGCGCACGATCGCAAGCCCGAGGCCGGCCCCCGGCTTGGATCGGGCCGACGCGGCCCGGTAGAAGCGGTCGAAGACGCGGGGGAGATCGGCCTCGGAGATGCCCGCGCCGTGGTCGGTGACGGTCACCTCTCCGCCCCGCACGCTCACCTCGATCGGCGCGCCGTCGGGGCTGTACTTGACGGCGTTGTCGAGGAGGTTCGAGACCGCACGCTCGAGTAGCACCGCGTCGGCGCTGACCGTCGACGGCGTGAGCGCCGTCACGAACGTCACCTGAGGCGCGCGCGCCTGCGCGCGCTCGACCACGGAGGCGACGAGATCGTCGAGCTGCACATCCTCCACCCGCAGCTTGCGCTCCGCGCCGCGGGCCAGCTCGACGAGGTCGGAGACGAGCCGCGTCAGGGCGTCGAGCTCGACCGAGGCTTCGCTCGCAGCCCGGCGCGCCTCGTCGTCCGGGAGGCTGCCCTCGCGGATCAGCTCGACGTTGGTGCGTGCCGCGGTGAGCGGCGTGCGCAACTCGTGCGAGGCGTCGGCGACGAGCCGGCGCTGCGCGCCGACGGACTTCTCGAGCGCCGCGAGCATTGCGTTGAACCGGCCGGCGAGCCGGCCGAGCTCGTCGCGCCCTACGACGTCGACGCGCTCGGTGAGGCTTCCGGTCGCAGCCACGCTCTCGGCTGCGGCGGTCAGCCGGCGGATCGGGCGGAGCGCGGCCGCCGCGACGAACGCCGCCAGAGCCGCGGCGAGGACAACGCCGATGCCGCCGATCAGGAAGATCCAGAGCTTGATCCGCCGGAGCGCGTTGTCGGTGTCGGCGAGCGAGCTTGCGACGATCACTGCGCCGCCGTTCGTGAGGGCCCCCGTGAACACCCGGACGTGGTACTGGCCGACGTGGGTGGTGGTGTAGTAGTCGCTCCGCTGGCCCGTTGCCACCTGGCGCTCCGCCGCCGTCACCGGCAGGTCGAGCCCGGCGCGCACGACGGCGCCGCTCGGGTCGAGCAGGTTGTAGCGGATCGGGGTGCCGAACGGCCCGACGCCCCGCGTCGTGGTCGCAAGCGTTGCCTGGGTTTGCAGCGAGACGTCGACCTGCTTGCGCAACTGGTGAGACGCGACGATCCAGAGGGCGGCCGACGCGCCGGCGACCGTCAACGCGATCGCGATCGCGGTGAGCAACATCAGCCGCACCCGGAAGCTCGGGCCGGCCTGTCGGCCAAGCCTACGGCTCATGGCTCCTCGCGCAGGGCGTAGCCGACGCCGCGCACGGTGTGCAGTAAGCGCGGCTCGCCGCCTTCTTCCAGCTTGCGGCGGAGGTAGCCGATGTAGACCCAGAGCGCGTTCGAGGTGGCGCCGAAGTCGTAACCCCAGACACGCTCGTAGATCTGGGAGCGTGTCAGCACCTGGCGCGGGTTACGGAGGAACAGCTCGAGCAGGTTGAACTCGGTGCGCGTCAGATGCAGCCGGCGTCCGGCTCGTGCCACCTCACGGGTGACTGGATCGAGCGTGAGGCCGGCGAACTGCAGCTCCTCGTTGCCCGCTCCGCTCCGGCGGAGGATCGCGCGAACCCGGGCCCGCAGCTCCTCGACGGCGAACGGCTTGACGAGGTAGTCGTCCGCTCCGGCGTCGAGCCCCTCGACGCGATCGGAGACTGCGTCGCGTGCCGTGACGACGAGGATCGGGACGGCATCGCCCCGCTCTCGCAGCGAACGGCAGACGTCGAGGCCGCCCACCACGGGCATCAGGAGATCGAGCACGATCGCGTCGGCCGAGTTCTGCGCATGGTGCGCGAGGGCCTGCTCGCCGTCGGCGGCCTCGTCAACCTCGTAGTCGACCCGCAGCGCGCGTGAGATGGCCGAGCGAACTGCCGGATCGTCATCCACGACGAGGACACGCGTGGTCATGGGGGAATTGTCCCTTCGGTTTCTAAGAGGTGGCTAACAGGTCTGCCCTCGCGCGAAACACTCGCAGCGTACGATCTGGCCGGTCAACCGGGGGGCATACTCCGTGCACGCGCTCGTTACTGCGTTCGGCGTCGTCAACAGCATCATCTTCGTGGGGCTGTCGTTGCTGGCCCTCGTGCAGTGGCGCCGTCGCCGAGACTCGGCCGCGGGCTGGCTCGCGCTCGCGTTTCTCGGCCTCGGACTGATCGTCACGCTCGGGCGGCTCGCTCCCGCCCATCCGCACGGGATCGTCCAGCGCATCCCGCAGCGGCTCGACATCGAGCTGCTCGTGCTCTTCCCGTACTTCCTCTACCGGTTCGCGACCGTGTTCGTACCGCCGTCGCGGCGCCTGCAGCAGACGCTGCTTGCGATGACCACGGTGCTGTCGGTGTGGACGTTCGCGCTGCCGTCGCTTCCGTCCGCTGGGGAGCCCCGTCCCGGCTGGTTCGTGGCCTACATCGTTGCCTTCCTCGTGCACTGGGCGCTGCTCTCCATCGTCGTCACCGTCCGGCTGTGGCGCGCCGGTCACGCACAACCGGGTGTGGCGCGCAAGCGGATGAGGCTGCTTGGGTTTGCTTCGGCCGCACTGACGGTCGCGATCGTCGGCACGGCGCTCGCTCCCGCGTCGACCTCGCCCGGCGCCGTCCTCGTCGCGGTCGTCGCGACGGCCAGTGGTCTCGCCTTCGTCTTCGGGCTGGCGCCGCCCCGCTCCGTGCGGGCGTCGTGGCGTCATGAGGAGCAGCAACGCCTCCAGGAGGCGATCAGGAGCCTGATGACCCTCGCCACGACGCGTGAGGAGATCGCCGAGCGGATCCTCGGGCCGGTCTCGTCGATGGTCGGGGCCAGTGCCGCTGCGATCCTCGACGGCGACGGTCACGTTCTGGCGGTGCGCGGGCTTGCGCCTCACGCGGAGATGCTGCTCCGGGCCGGCGAGCGGCCGGCCGCCGGCGACGAGGAGGTCGTGCCGATCGAGGCGCCGGGAACGACGCTGCTCGTCTGGACGTCGACCTATGCCCCGTTCTTCGGTGAGGACGAGCTCAGGCTGCTCGGCACGATGGCCGCGATGACCGGCATCGCGCTCGACCGCGTGCGGCTGTTCGAGCACGAGCATCAATCCCGGCTCGCGCTCGAACACGCGAACACGGTGATGGCAGACTTCGTCGCGCTCGCGGCGCACGAGCTGCGCACGCCGGTGACGACGATCCACGGGTTCGTACAGACGCTGAACCAGCTCGGGGATCGCCTCGCGGAGGAGCAGAAGGAGGAGCTACGCACCGCCCTCGAGCAGCAGACCGTGCGCATGGCGTCGCTGGTCGAGCAGCTGCTCGACCTGTCGCGGCTCGACGCCGAAGCCGTCGACGTCCGGCCACAGCGGATCGACCTCCGGGCCCGGCTGCAGGAAGTCGTCGCCGTCGCCGCCGGGGCTCGTGCCGGCGAGGTTCTGCTCGACCTGCCCGACTCGCTCGACGCGGTCGTCGACCCGTTGATCGTCGACCACATCGTCACCAACCTCGTCACGAATGCCTTCCGGTACGGGCACCCGCCCGTTCGCGTCACCGCACGGCTCGGCGACGGAAACGTCTTCGTGTCGGTGGACGACGCCGGCCCGGGCGTGGCGGCGGAGATCGAGGAGTCCCTGTTCGAGCGCTTCACGCGCGCCGGCGTGGCGCGGGATCGCGTTGCCGGCACCGGGCTCGGCCTCGCGATCGCCCAGGCCTACGCGCACGCCCATCGCGGCGAGCTCCGCTACGAGCGGGGCGATCCCGCCGGCGCCCGCTTCGTCGTCGAGCTCCCCGCCTCGTAAGAGGTCGTCTCAAAATGACGTTCGTCGATGGGGTGCGATCGGCGAGTGCGAGGCAAGGACGCAGGAAGGGTCAAGAGCGGTGGCTCTTGGCCCTTTTCCGAGGACGCGGCATCGCGCCGCTGAGCGCGGCCCAGCGACACAACCTTCATTCTGAGACGACCTCTAACCACCGGTCGCCGTGGAGGGCGCCAACGGCCGGTCGGCGAGACTCGACGCGGAGCGCGTTTCCACGACGGTGCCCGGAAGCTACCGGCGTTCTCGTTACCCTGAGGGCATGGCGACGATCTCATTCGCGCGTGGCATCCCGGCCCCGGAGTGCCTGGCCGTCGAGGACCTCGCCGTCTGTGCACGCGCCGCGCTCGAGCGCGACGGCCACACGATCCTCTCGTACGGCCCGTCGCCCGGCTACCTGCCGTTGCGCGAGTGGCTCGCCGCCCGGCATGGGGTCGACGTCTCGCGCATCTTCATCACGAACGGCTCCCTGCAGGGCTTCGTCTTCCTCGCGCAGCGGCTCGCACCCGGCAAGCGCGTGCTCGTCGAGCGCCCGACCTACGACCGGCCTCTGAAGATCCTCCAGGAGCTCGGCGCCGACACCGTCGCGCTGGACTGCGACGACGAGGGACTCGACCCGGACGCGCTCGAGGCCGCGCTGCGCTCGGGCGAGAAGCCGGCCTTCCTCTATCTGATCCCCACGTTCCAGAACCCGAGCGGCCGCACACTCGGCGTCGAGCGCCGGCGGCGCATCGTCGAGCTGGCCGCTGAGCACGAGCTGCTCGTGCTCGAGGACGATCCCTACGGCCTGGTGCGCTTCGAGGGCGAGGCGCCGCCGTCGCTCTACGATCTCTCGGGCGGCGAGATCGCCTACAGCTCGTCGTTCTCGAAGACGATCGCCCCTGGCCTGCGCGTCGGTTGGTTCGTGCTGCCGGAAGGGCTTGCGCGGCAGATCGAGGCCGAGGCGACGTCGACCTACATCACGCCGGTGCTGCTGGGCCAGGCGACGGTGCACGAGTTCGTCAGCCGCGGACTCTTCGAGCCGAATCTCGAGCGGGTGACGGGGCTGCTGCGCGCCCGCCGCGATGCCATGCTCGCCGCACTCGACAGCGACCTGCCGGGAGTCGCGGCGACCCGTCCGGAAGGCGGCTACTTCCTCTGGCTGGATCTGGACGGAACGGACGCGGGGCCGCTGCTCGCCGAGGCCCAGGCGGCTGGTGTGACGTTCGTGAAGGGGACGGATTTCGGCGGCGGGCCCGACACGCTCCGCCTGGCCTACAGCTTCGTCTCGCCGGCCGAGATCGCCGAGGGAGTCGCACGGCTCGCCTCGCTGCTCCCCGCAGCCGTCCGAAACTGAGCAAACCCGATCAAGTGCGGCGCGCCTGCCCCTGGCAGGATCGCCGCCATGGTGCTCGACGCCGACCTCTTCGCCCGCTTCGTCGGCGTGCTCGCGGACTCGCTCGACGAGCCTGACAGCTCAGGCGACGTGTTGGCGGGGCGCCTGCACCTGTCCCGGTTCTACGTCGACCGCCTCGTCTCCGCGGCTGCGGGGGAGCCGCCGGCGGCGTTCCGGCGCCGGATCCTGCTCGAGCGGGCCGCCTACCGGCTGATCGACACGGATGACGAGGTGCTTCGCGTTGCGCTGGATGCGGGGTACTCCTCGCACGAGGCGTTCACCCGGGCATTCACGCGTGCGTACGGGGAGGCGCCGTCACGCTGGCGGCGCCGGCCGCGCAGCTTTCAGATCGACGCGCCCAGCAAGGTGCACTTCAACCCACCCGGGGGCCTGCGCGTCCCCGGCGAGAGGAAGGTGAATCCGATGGATCTGCTCACACGGATGGTCGAGCACCACGTCTGGCTCGTGGGCGAGATGCTCGTGCGGGCGGAACGGCTGCCCGCCGACGTGCTGGAGGCTCCGGTCGAGATCTCTGTCGAAGGCATCGACGACGATCCGACGCTTCGCTCGCTGCTGGCCCGTCTGGTTGGTCAGCTAGCGATGTGGGACGCAGCGCTCAACGGTCTGCCGTACGAGTTCGACGCCGAGCGGAGTGAGACGGTCGGCGACCTGCGTTCGAAGCTCGAGCGGGTCGGGAGTGCGTTCCTCGAGCACGTGCGCACGATCGTGGGTGAGGGGCGACTCGACGAGACGTTCGTCGACGCGCTCTGCGAGCCGCCGGAGGTCTTCACCCACGGTGGGATGATCGCTCACGTGCTGACGTTCGCCGCCCATCGCCGGACGCTTGTCTGCGGGGCGCTGATCGACGCCGGCATCGCCGATCTCGGCGCGGGCGACCCGATGCGCTGGGTGGCGGAGCTCGAAACCTAGAGGCTTGATGTGGGTTGGCCGTGCTTTTCGGGGATGTGTCAGACCAAGCAGGTCAGTCGGGGCGGGTGCAGTGCGTAGCGGTGTCTACGTGCAAGCCCGACCCGGCTGAGATGCGCCGTGTCGGACACACCAGCCGTGAGTGCGTCGAACCCACATCAAGCCTCTAGTACGCCGCGGTCATGGCCGCGAGCGGGACGAGACGCGGCTGGCGGGGCGGCTGCAGCGTGCGTGCGGCCGCCCGGAAGGTGGGACAGGGATGCTCCGGGGTCATGGCGCAGAGCGCGTGACGGCGGAAGTAGCAGTCATCGCACGTGGGAGCAGCCTTGCGGGTCATAAGGTGGTGTCCTTCCGGGGTCTTCGAGCGGTGTTTGGTATGCCTGCGGGGGCGCATGCTACGACCCACCGGGCCTCCAAAAAAGGCTTGCCTAAAAGGAAAACGTGCACTTTCCGGCAAGTTCGCTCAGGCCGGAAGTTGGCCCGTTTCTACCCCGCCGGGCCGAGTGTCGCCAGCGCGTGCAACGCCTGTGGAAAGCTCTCCACAGGGATGATGCGCAGCCCGTCCGCGTACTTGCGGGCCTCGCGCGCGTTGTCCCCAGCCGGCACGAGGAAAGCATCCACACCCGCATCGCGCGCGCCGATCGTCTTCTGCTTGATTCCACCGATCGGGCCGACCGATCCGTCCGCGAAGATCTCGCCCGTCGCCGCGACCTTGCGGCCGTGGACGACGTCGCGTCCGAGCTCCTCCATCACCTGGAGGGCGAACGCGAGTCCGGCCGACGGGCCGCCGATGTTTCCGGTGTCGATCCGCACGGGAAACGGCAGCTGGATGTCGAGCGCGGTCTCGAGGAAGACGCCTACGACCGCGCGGCGCGGCTTGGTGTCCGAGGCAACGGTCTTCACCGGTACGACGAGCGTCTTGCGGTCGCGGAGGACCGTGAAGCGGGCGACCGCGCCGACCTTCAGCCTTGCCATCGCGGCGAAGACGTCGCTCGTGCTGGTCACCCGCTTTCCGTCGACCGCGGTCAGCACGTCGTCCGGTTCGAGCTTCCCGACTGCGGGCATCCCCGGCTCGACACCGTCGATCAGCCCGCCCGTCGGCCGGAGCACCACCTTCTTGCCGGCGGCCCTCAGAGCGACGGCGGCCGCGATCTCCTGCGACCGCCGCATGTCCTGCAGGTCGATCTGCCGTCGCTGGCTGTCGCCGACGCCCGGCGGGTTGACGGCGCTCGCCGGGTACAGGTCGGCACCGCGGTGCAGGCCTCCGAAGAGGCGCTCCAGCAGGGTTGCCTTGCGCACGACGACGTCGACGAAGTAGACGCCACCTCGCGCGGGCTGCGTGCTGCCGGCGAACGAGACGAGCGGTGCGACCGGATGTGCCTTGTCCGGCAAGAAGATGTAGTCGTTCGACGGGACGACGAGCAGCGCGAGGACGATTGCGAGCAGCACGAGCCCGGCGGCGAAGAGCCGCCCGGGCCGGAAGAGGTGACGCCTCAAAGCAGCGACCGGGAGATGCCGCCGTCGACCTGGACCGTGGTGCCGGTGACGTACGCGGCACGGTCCGACGCGAGGAAGCAGACGACGTCGCCGAGCTCGCGCGGGCTGCCGAGCCGGCCGAGCGGAATCTGCGCCAGCTCCGCGGGCGGCGGCCCGTCGTCGCCGTACAGCTCGCTCATGCGTGGCGTGTCGATGCGGCCCGGCGCCACGCAATTGACCGTGATCCTCTCCGGGCCGAGCTCGCGGGAAAGCGTCTTCGCCCAGCCGGTGACGCCGGGCCGGATCGTGTTCGAGAGGGCGAGGTTGGCGGTCGGCTCCTTGACGGCGGCCGACGTGATGCAGACGACTCGGCCGGCCTCGCTCTCCCGCAGCGAGGGCAGGCAGAGGCGCAGCAGGCGCACCGCCGGAAGCAGCAGCAGCTCGAACGCCGACTCGAGGCCGGCGTCGCTGAGCTCCGAGGCCGGCCCCGCAGGCGGGCCGCCGGAGTTCCAGACGAGGATGTCGATGCCGCCGAACGCCTTCAGGGTCAGCTCGACGAGGCGCTCGAGGTCGGCGACGTTCGTCACATCACCACGTACGGCCAGCGCGCCGAGACGGTTCGCCTCCCGTTCCAGCTTGTCCCGCCGCCGCGCGAACATCGCGACGTTTGCCCCCTCCTCGGAGAGCGCTTCAGCCGAGGCAAGCCCGAGGCCCGACGTCGCTCCGCAGACGATTGCCGTCCTGCCGCGCAGTCCCAGATCCATGTCGCGCGGACGGTAGCGGCTACACGCGATCGCCGGGCGTGGCGACCGCGGTGTCAGACACCCTGAAGGATGGGCGGTCTAGGTATTGAGGACGGAGACGACCTCGCGGACGGCGGCGGCGGACTTGCCGAGGGCGGCCCGCTCCGTGTCGTCGAGATCGACCTCGAGGATCTGCTCGACGCCCTTGGAGCCGAGCTTCACCGGAACACCCATGTAGAGGCCGTCGATCCCGTACTCGCCGTCGAGGAACGCGGTGCACGGGAGCACCCGCTTGGAGTCGAGCAGGATCGAGTCGACCATCTGCGCGGCCGCCGCGCCCGGTGCGTACCAGGCCGAGGTGCCCATCAGCTGCACGAGCTCGCCGCCGCCCTTCGCCGTGCGGGCGACGAGCGCCGCGATCCGCTCGTCGGAGACGAGCTTGCGGATCGGCACGCCGCCGACCGTGGTGGCGGAGATGACGGAGACCATCTGGTCGCCGTGCCCGCCGAGCACCACCGCACTCACGTCCTTGATCGACGCACCGGTCTCCCAGGCGATGAAGGTCTGGAGCCGGGCCGTGTCGAGGATGCCCGCCTGGCCGAACACACGCTCCTTCGGGAACCCCGAGACGTTCTTCGCCACGTGGCACATGGCGTCGAGCGGGTTCGAGACGACGATCAGGATCGTGTCGGGGCTCTGCGCCACGACCTTCTCGGTGACGTCCTTGACGATCTTCTCGTTCGTCGAGACGAGGTCGTCGCGGCTCATCCCGGGCGAGCGGGGGAGGCCGGCGGTGATCACGACGACCTCCGAGCCGGCGGTGGCCGCGTAATCGTTCGAGCCGGTGACGTTCGGCTCGTAGCCGAGCACGGCGCCCATCTGGTTGATGTCGAGTGCCTTGCCCTGTGGCAGGCCCTCCTTGATGTCGACCAGGACGACATCGGCGTAGTCGCGCACGGCAAGGACCTGAGCGCATGTCGCACCCACGTTCCCCGCGCCGACGACGGTGACCTTGCGCCTCTTGCTCACGTTCTTGCCTCCAGTTTCTCGATGATCGCGTCCGCGTACTCGCTCGTCCCGACCGCAGTCGGGTCGTCGCGCGACGGCTTCATGTCGTAGGTGACCCGGGCGCCCTCGGCGATCACCGCCGCGACGGCTGCTTCGAGCCGGTTCGCAGCGTCGCGCTCGCCCAGGTGATCGAGCATCAACTTGCCCGAGAGGATCATTGCGGTCGGATTGACCTTGTTCTGCCCCTTGTACTTCGGTGCCGAGCCGTGCGTCGCCTCGAAGACCGCGCTGTCCGGCCCGATGTTGCCGCCGGGCGCGACACCCAGGCCGCCGACGAGACCCGCGGTGAGATCGCTGACGATGTCGCCGTAGAGGTTCGGCAGCACGAGCACGTCGAACTCTTCGGGCCGCTGGACGAGGCCCATGCAGACCGCGTCGACGAGATTCTCCCAGGGCTCGATCTCCGGGTACTCGGCCGCGACCTCGCGGAAGACCTCGAGGAAGAGACCGTCGGTGAACTTCATGATGTTGGCCTTCGTCACACACGAGACGCGCTTGCGGCCGTGCGTGCGCGCGTATTCGAAGGCGTACCGGATGATCCGCTCCGAGGCCGGCCGGCTGATCGGCTTGATCGAGAGGCCGGAGCCGGCTGAGATCTGCTTCGCCTGGAGCTTGTTCAGCTCGGCGATCACCTTTTCGGCCTCGGCAGTGCCGGCCTCGTACTCGATCCCCGCGTAGAGATCCTCGGTGTTCTCGCGAACGAGGACGAGGTCGACGTTGTCGTAACGCGAGCGAACGCCGGCGTACGACTTGCAGGGCCGCAGGCATGCGTACAGGCCGAGCTCGTGGCGCAGCGCCACGTTGACCGACCGGAAGCCGGTGCCGATCGGCGTCGTGATCGGGCCCTTCAGCGCGATCCGGTTTGCGCGCACGGATGCAAGCGTCTGCTCGGGCAGGGGCGTGCCGGCCTCCTCCATCACGTCGACGCCGGCGTGCTGGACGTCCCACTCGAAGTCGATCCCGGTTGCCTCGAGTACACGACGCGTCGCTTCGGTGAGCTCAGGTCCGGTTCCGTCGCCGGGAATGAGGGTCACGCGATACGCCATCCAGAAGCTGAGGGTACACACAGGTCGCGCGCTGGCCATCCGGTACGGTTTGAGCCGGATGAGCGCACCGGTGAGTGAGTTTCGCCCGGGCCTCGAGGGCGTGATCGCATTCGAGACCGAGATCGCCGAGCCCGACAAGGACGGTGGCTCGCTCCGGTATCGCGGCGTCGACATCGAGGAGCTCGTCGGCCGCTATCCGTTCGAGAACGTCTGGGGGCTGCTCGTCGACGAGGACATCCAGTCGCCTCTGCCGCCGGCCGAGCGAATCGATCTGCAGGACCCGAGCGGCTCGGTCGCGGCCGACCTGCAGGCGGCGCTCGCCACGCTCGGCCCGAAGTGGGAGCTCGAGCAGCTCGTCGACATCTCCGACAGCCAGGCGCGGAACGACCTGGCGCGGCTCTCTGCGGCCACGTTGTCGCTCGTGGCACAGGCTGCGCGCGGCACGCAGGCGCCCGTGCCCGACAAGGCTGTCGACCGGGGCGAGAACGCGGCCGCCCAGTTCCTGATCCGCTGGCGGGGCGAGGCGGACCCGCGCGCCGTCAAGGCGCTCGACACGTACTGGGTCTCCGGCGCGGAACACGGTCTCAACGCGTCCACCTTCACCGCGCGCATCGCCGCCTCGACCGGCGCCGACTGCGCTGCCGCGCTCTCCTCCGCCGTCGGAACGCTTTCGGGTCGCCTGCACGGTGGGGCTCCAGCGCATGTGCTGCCGATGCTCGACGCCGTCGCCGAGACGGGAGACGCCGACAGGTACGTGGCTGCCCTGCTGGCGCAGGGCGATCGCATCATGGGCTTTGGCCATCGCGTCTACCGCGCCGAGGATCCGCGCGCCCGGGTGCTCCGCCGCACTGCGGAAGAGCTCGGCTCGCCGCGCGTCGAGGTGGCGCTCGCGCTCGAGCGGGCCGCGCTCGCGGCACTGCGTGCGAAGTATCCCGACCGTGTGCTCGAGACGAACGTCGAGTACTGGGCCGCCGTCGTGCTCGACATCGCCGAGATCCCGCCGCCGCTCGCCCCTGCGATGTTCGCCTGCGCGCGCGTTGCCGGCTGGTCGGCGCACATCCTCGAGCAGAAGCGCACCGGCCGCCTGATCCGTCCCTCGGCCCGCTACATCGGTCCTGGTCCCCGTTCCGTCGACTCGCTGTGACGAGCCTGGCGGACGCGGCCGTGCAGGCTGACGCGTTCGCGGACGAGGGCAACGAGCGCGAGCTGTCGCAGCTCCGCGCCCAGTGGGACGAGGAGCTGGAGTCCGCGGCACGGGTCGCCGACTTCCGGGAGCGCGCCGTCGCCTACCGGGCGATCGGCCAGTTCCGTTTCCGGACCAAGACCGAGCTGCTGCGCCGGGGGCTCGACGACGACAGTCCGGCCGTGCGCGGCTCGGCGCTGCTCGCGCTCGAAAAGCTTTCTCGTGACCATCCGAAGGTGATCAACGACGTGCGCCCGTTGCTGCACGAGCTGCTGACCAGTGACGGCAACGAGGCGGTCCGGCGGCTTGCGGTGGTATCGCTGAAGAACGGTTCGGCGCGGCCGGACACGATCCAGATCCTCGCCTCGCTCGGCGACGACGACGAGCAGCCGCACGAACTGCGCGAGGCAGCCGTCAAGGTCGCCCAGTTGCTACGCAAGAAGGCGCGCGAAACCTAGCGCCTACTGGCAGCTGCAGCTGCCCTGCCGGCCGCACGACGGGCAGATGCGGCGCCTGCGACGGAGCTCAAGCGCGTTCTTTGCGAGCCCGGCCCGCATCATCAGCCAGGCCGCTCCCGAGGCCAGGCTCAGTTCCAGGATCACGTGCGGTTCCATCGTTACCACGTCCCTCCGGGGTCGACCTCCGAGCGTGAGGATGTGCTCGGAAGTACAACTCGCGGCGGCGTCGATCGGTTACGTGGGTGTAGAGCTCGGTCGTCGACAGGTCGGCGTGCCCGAGCATTTCCTGGACCGAGCGCAGGTCGGCCCCGCCTTCGAGCAGGTGGGTCGCGAATGAGTGGCGGAGCAGATGCGGGTGGACGCGGAGCGGGTCGAGGCCGGCCTTGGCCGCCAGCCGGCGCAGGATCAGGAAGGCGCCGGAGCGCGTCAGGGGCCCGCCCTTCGCGTTCAGGAAGAGCTCCGGCCGGTGCCGGCGGTCGAGGTAGGGACGGCCGCGGGCGAGGTAGCGGCGGAGCGCCTCGGTGGCATGGCGGCCGATCGGGATGACGCGTTCCTTGTCGCCTTTGCCGATCACACGAACGAGCCGGTCGTCGAGGTCGACGCCCGCCTTGTCGAGGCCCACGGCCTCCGAGACCCGCAGGCCGGCGCCGTAGAGCAGCTCGACGAGGGCTTGGTCGCGGAGCGCGCGTGGCTGGGTGCCGGAGGCTGCCTCGATCAGGCGCTCCGCCTCGCCTGGCGAGAGCGTTTTCGGCAGATGACGGGTTCGGCGGGGGAGCTGCACGGCGGCGGCGGGGTTGTCGTCCCGGGCTCCGAGGAGCTGCAGGTGACGGAAGAAGCTGCGGGCGGCGGCCGTGCGGCGGGCGATCGTGGAGGAGGCGAGCCCGTCCGCGCGCAGCTGGGCGGTGTAGCGCTCGAGCTCTTCGAGCGTCGCGGCCGCCGGCGACTTTCCGAGAAATGCGGCGAGCTGCGCCAGATCGCGCCTGTACGCGTCGACCGTGCGCGGCGACCGGCGCGCGGCAAGGAGCGCGAGGAAGCCGTCGACGTCCGGATCGCGGTCCACGGCGTGTAGTTCGGCCATCGCCGCGCGTCGCCTGCCGGTTGGCTGCAGGGAACCTCAGGCTCGCTTCCCATCAAGATCGGGGATGGGCGTGGTCGTAGACGCGGCGGAGGCGCTTCGCGTCCACGTGGCTGTACATCTGGGTCGTCGAGAGCGACGCGTGGCCGAGTAGCTCCTGGATCGTGCGCAGGTCGGCTCCGCCCTCGAGCAGGTGGGTCGCGAACGCATGGCGGAGCCTGTGCGGATGCGGAACGAGCCTGCGCAGCGTCGATGGGTCGAGCCGCCGTCCGCGCACCGAGACGAAGAGCGCGTTCTCCGCGCCGCGTGCGAGTTGCGGCCGCGCCTCGTGCAGGTAACGGGCGATCAGGTGCGCCGCCTCCTCGCCGAGCGGCACGATCCGGTCCTTGTCGCCCTTGCCGTGCCGCACGTGCACGAGCTCCTGCTCGAAGTCGATGTCGCCGAGGTCGAGGCCGATCGCCTCGCTGCTGCGGAGCCCGGCCGAGTAGACGAGCTCGACGAGCGCCCGGTTGCGCACCTGGAGCGGCTCGGCGCCGTCGAACGCGCCGATGATCGCCTCGACCTCTTCGCGCTTCGGCGCGTCCGGCAGCCTCCGGCCGCGCCGGGGTGCGAACGATGCGTCGGGGACGCCGCCGGGACCGAGCGTGTAGCGCAGCAGCGACCGGACCGAGGCGAGCCGCCGGGCGATCGTCGCCGGTGCGAGCTTGCCGCCGCTCCGGGCGCGGCCGAGGTGCGACACCCAGTCGGCCAGGACGCGGACGTCGACGTGCTCGACCGGGCTGTCGGGCCCGAACCAGCGTGCGAACTGGCGGAGATCCGAGGCGTAGGCCTGCCGGGTCGACTCGGCGATCCCCGCCGCAGCCAGGAAGCGGGTCGTTGCATCTGCCAGGGTCATCCCGTAACGAGTTCGGCGCACCGGGTAGGATCGCCTGCCGATGCGCGACCGCTGGGAAAGGCTGGCCGGGATCACGGTGCACGGAGCCAACGTGCAGCCGGGGCAGATCTTCATGGTCACGGCAGAGCTGGGCCAGGAGGAGCTGGCGCGCGCGGTCGCGGCCGCCGCCTACGACCGCGGCGCGACGTTCGTCGACGTCGTCTACTTCGATCCGCGCGTGAAGCGCGCGCGGATCCAGAATGCGAAGCCCGAGACGCTCGACTACGTCCCCGACTGGTACGGCGAGCGGCTGCTCGGCCTGGCAGCGGGTCACGGTGCCCGCGCCTCGTTTGCGGGCACCACCGCACCGAATCTGTACGACGATCTCGACAAGACGCTCGTCGGCCGCGACCGTCTGCCCTGGCTGAAGGAGACCGGCCAGGTTGTCGGGGAGCGGTCGACGAACTGGACGATCGTCCCGTGCCCGCATCCCGAGTGGGCGAAGCTCGTCTACCCCGATCTTGCGCCCGACGACGCGTACGAGCGGCTCTGGCAGGAGCTGGAGCACGTCCTTCGCCTCGACGAGCCCGATCCCCCGCGGGCCTGGGAGCAGCGCATGGACACGCTGAACGCGTCGGCCCGCAGCCTCGCCGAACGGCGGTTTGATGCGTTCGAGCTGCGGGGGCCCGGCACCGAGCTGACCGTCGGGATGCTTCCGACCCACACGTGGTGGGCAGCCGATTTCACGACGGCCGAGGGCCTGAGGCACTTCCCGAACCTGCCGACCGAGGAGGTGTTCACCACCCCCGACCCGGCCCGGACCGAGGGGCACGTCGCGTCGACCAAGCCGCTCGTGCTCCGCGACGGCACGATCATCCGTGGGCTCCGGGTTCGATTCGAGGCAGGGAAGGCCGTCGAGGTCGACGCCGACGAGAACGCAGAGGCCCTCCGCTCGCAGCTCGCCGTCGACGAGGGCGCTCTCTCGCTGGGCGAGCTGGCGCTCGTCGACCGCCAGGGGCGGATCGGCCCGCTCGACACGGTCTTCTACGACACGCTGCTCGACGAGAATGCCGCCAGTCACGTCGCCTTCGGCAGCGGCTTTCCGTTCCTCGTCGAGGAACCGGACGCCGGCCGGGTCAACACCAGCGGGACGCACATCGACTTCATGGTCGGCTCGCCCGAGCTCGAGGTCGACGGCGTCACCGCCGCCGGCGAACGGGTGCCGGTGCTCCGAAACGGCGACTGGCAAATCTAGATGGTTGATCGACAATTGGCCCACCCGCGGCTGGTGGCCTGGATGCGGCGCATCTCAGCCCGGTCGGGTTTGCACGTAGGCACCGCTATGCGCTGCACCCGCCCCGGCTGACCTGCTTGATCCAGGCCATCCCCGCGAGCACTCGAATTATCGATCAACCATCTAGGCGACTAGCAAATCTCGTGGCGGCGACGAATTTGGGCCGTCAAACCGCGCTCTGAGGGCCTACGATGCGCCGATGACCACGACTGAGCTGCCCGGACACCTGGACCTCTCCGAGCACGGCATCTCCGCATCCGGCCGGGTGCTCCGCAACCCGACCTCGTCGATGCTCTACACCGACGCCCTGCTGCGCGGCGAGGCGCGACTGGCCGAGGGTGGCTCGCTCGCCGTCGACACCGGCCGTTACACGGGCCGCTCGCCCAAGGACAAGTTCCTGGTCGACGAGCCCGGCTCGCACGACCGGGTCTGGTGGGGAGACGTCAACCACCCGATCTCGGACGAGAGCTTCGACCGGCTGCGCGAGAAGGTCACCGCACGCCTGAGCGAGGCCGAGACGCTCTACGTCGTCGACGCATGGGCGGGCGCGGATCCGGCGCACCGGATCGGCGTGCGCGTGATCACCGCGCACCCGTACCACGCGCTCTTCTCGAAGACGATGTTCATCGACCTGGCGCCGCACGAGGACGCCGGGTTCGTGCCACAGGCTCTGGTCCTGCACGCGCCCGATGTCGAGGCCAACCCGGAGGAGGACGGAACGCGCAGTGGCACCTTCGTGGTGCTGCACCCGGCCCGCACCGAGCTGCTCGTGGGTGGCACCTACTACGCCGGCGAGATCAAGAAGGCGATCTTCACCGTGATGAACGATCGCCTGCCGCTCGAAGGGGTCTTTCCGATGCACTGCTCGGCCAATGTCGGCTCCGATGGGAGCGTCGCGGTCTTCTTCGGTCTGTCGGGCACCGGCAAGACGACGCTGTCGGCCGATCCGGAGCGCTCGCTGATCGGCGACGACGAGCACGGGTGGGGTGAGACAGGCGTCTTCAACATCGAGGGTGGCTGCTACGCGAAGGCGATTCACCTCTCGGCGGCGGCCGAGCCCGAGATCTTCCGGACGACGCACACGTTCGGGACGATCCTCGAGAACGTCGCGGTCGACGAACGCGGCGTGCTCGACCTCGACGACGGGTCGAAGACCGAGAACACGCGTGCCGCCTACAAGCTCGAGGAGATCTCGAACGCGCTCCCGTCGAAGCTGGCAGGCCACCCGTCGTCGGTGATCTTCCTGACGGCGGACGCCTTCGGGATCCTGCCCCCGATCGCGAAGCTGAACCGCGAGCAGGCTCTCTACTACTTCCTCTCGGGGTTCACCGCGAAGCTCGCGGGCACCGAGATCGGGGTCACCGAGCCGCAGCCCACCTTCTCGACGTGCTTTGCCCATCCGTTTCTGCCTCAGCCGCCTGCGGTCTACGCGCGGATGCTGGCCGAGAAGCTCGATCGGCACGGCTCCGCGGTGTGGCTCGTGAACACCGGCTGGACCGGCGGGCCGTTCGGCGAAGGCAGCCGGATGCCGATCGCCGCGACGCGGACGATGCTGCGGGCGGCGCTCTCCGGCGAGCTCGGCGACGGCGAGTTCCGGGCGGACGACGTCTTCGGCTTCGAGGTGCCGGTGGCCGTCCCGGGCGTGGAGGCGAAGCTGCTCGACCCGCGTTCGACGTGGGGCGACCCGGAGGCCTACGACCGCAAGGCGCGTGAGCTGGCCGGCATGTTCGTCGCCAACTTCGCCAAGCAGTTCGCCGGCGTCGACGAGTCGATCCGCGCCGCGGGCCCACGCGCCTGACGCATCTGACGCGGCCCGCCCTGTCGTTTCGGTAGCGTCTCTTCACGTGGAAGCGACCCACGATGTCCTGGTCGTCGGCGCTGGATGCGCGGGCATGCGTGCGGCCATCGAGGCGCACGACGCCGGAGCCGACGTCGGGGTGATCTCCAAGCTCCACCCGACGCGCAGTCATTCGGGCGCGGCCGAGGGCGGCATCAACGCCGCGCTGGGGAACGCCGCCGAGGACTCCGCAGAGTCGCACGCCTTCGACACGGTCAAGGGCTCGGACTACATCGGAGACCAGGACTCGATCGAGATCTTCTGCCAGGAAGCGCCCGCCGACATCTACCAGCTCGAGCACTGGGGAGCGGTGTTCTCGCGCCGCGACGACGGCAAGCTCGCGCAGCGCCCGTTCGGCGCCGCAGGCTCGCCGCGCACCGTCTTCGCCGCCGACATCACCGGCCATGTGCTCATCCAGGTGCTCTACGAACAGCTGGTCAAGCGCGACATCAAGGTCTACGAGGAGTTCTTCGCCTGGAAGCTTGTCGAGAACGACGGCCGCTGCCAGGGCGTGATCAGCTGGGACCTGCTGAACGGCGGCCTCAAGACGATCGGCGGCAAGGCGGTCGTCCTCGCCACCGGCGGGCAGGGTCGCATCTACCGCACGACGACCAACGCCTACGCGTGCACCGGCGACGGGGCGGCGATGGCGCTGCACCTCGGTCTGCCGTTGAAGGACATGGAGTTCATGCAGTTCCACCCGACGACCCTGTATCCGTCGGGAATCCTGCTCACCGAAGGCTGCCGCGGCGAGGGCGCCTACCTGATCAACAGCGACGGCGAGCGCTTCATGAAGCGCTACGCGCCGAACGCCCTCGAGCTGGCGTCGCGTGACGTCGTCTCGCGCGCCGAGCAGACGGAGATCGACAATGGTCGCGGCATCGACGGCTCGATCTACCTCGATATGCGCCACCTCGGCGCAGAGCGGATCATCAACCGCCTTCCGGGCTCACGCGAGCTCGCGATGACGTTTGCGGGCGTCGACCCGATCTACGACCCGGTGCCGGTGCGCCCCGGGGCCCACTACCACATGGGTGGCGTGCAAACCGACACGGACGGGGCCACCGAGCTGACGGGCCTGTACGCCGCCGGCGAGGTCGCCTGCGTCTCCGTTCACGGCGCCAACCGGCTCGGCGGCAACTCGCTGATGGAGACGATCACCTTCGGTCGCCGCGCAGGCCATGCAGCCGCCGAGTGGGCGCTGTCGCATACGACCGTGGACGTTCCGCGGAGCGCGCAGGAAGATGCCGAGCGCGAGCTGCGCGGGCTCCTGGACGTGAAGGAAGGCGAGCGGCCGTGGCAGATCCGCAACGACCTCGGTACCTCGATGCTCGACAACTTCGGCGTCTTCCGCCGCGAGGAGCAGATGATCCGGCAGGAGGGGATCATCGGCGAGCTGCGCGAGCGCTACGGGCGCGGCGTCGTGATCGAGGACAAGGGTGACGTCTTCAACAACGACCTGACGCAGGCGATCGAGCTGGGCAACATGCTCGACCTCGCCTCGTGCATGGTGCAGGCAGGGATTGCGCGCAAGGAGAGCCGCGGCGCTCACTCGCGGCCGTACGACTATCCCGTGCGCGACGACGAGAAGTTCATGAAGCACTCGATCTCGCACTGGGTCGACGGCGGCCCGCAGCTGTCGTACTCCGAGGTGCGCGTGACGAAGTACGAGCCGATGGAAAGGAAGTACTAAGTGTCCATGCAGGTCGGTTTGAAGATCTGGCGCTTCAACTCACGCTCCGGCGAGCGCGAGCTGCAGGAGTTCGAGATCGCGGCGCCCGAAGAGGCGACGCTCCTGGACTGCCTGGACATCGTCAAGGATCGCCACGACGGGACGCTCGCCTACCGCAAGAGTTGCCGGATGATGATCTGCGGCTCGTGCGGCATGCGGATGGACGGTGCGGCTGTGCTCGCCTGCAAGGTGCGCATGTACGAGATCGCGGGCGCGGGTCACGTGCCGGTGATCTCGGCGATGGGCAACCTGCCGATCGTCAAGGATCTCGTGGTCGACATGGATCCGTTCTGGGCCAAGTTCCGGAGCGTCGACCCGTACCTGCAGCCCGGTTACGACGCGCCGCTCGACGGCAAGGAATCGCTGATCAACCAGGAGCGGATGAACGTGATCCACAAGGAGTCGCTCTGCATCAACTGCGGCGCCTGCGTCTCGGAGTGCAACGCGATGGAGTCAAATCCGCTGTTCACGGGGCCGCAGGCGATGGTGAAGGCGATGCGCTTCGTGGGCGACCCGCGCGACGGCAACAAGGTGGCGCGCCTCGAGAAGCTGAACGGCCAGCACGGCATCTGGGAGTGCACCCGTTGCTACTTCTGCAACGAGCGCTGCCCGAAGAACATCGACCCCCGCGACGCGATCGCGAAGCTGGGCGCCGAGTCGATCAAGGAGGGGATCGACCGCGACATGGGCGCCAAGCACGCCAAGTGGTTCGTCACCTCCGCGAAGACGACCGGCTGGCTGCGCGAGACCGAGCTGGTCCCGAAGACGCAGGGGGTCGTGGCGGCGATCAAGCAGACGAGGTTCGCACTCGGCCTGGCCGTGAAGGGGAAGGTGCCGCCGCCGTTCCCGCCGCACGTGGCGAAGGACGTGAAGGAGTCGCGCAAGCTGCACAACCTCGTGCGCGACCAGGATCTCAACGGCTACGCCGGCATCGTGCAGGGCGAGCATGCGCTCTCGAAGCTTGTGCACGGCCACGGACCCGACCAGACGCTCGAAGAGATCTACGACCGGCCCAACGCTTTCCATCGCCCGTTCATGGCGGACGACGAACAACCAGCTGAAGGAGCGAAGCAGTGACTCAGACAGCGACCCAGACCAAGCGCGTTGCCTACTACAAGGGGTGCCTGGCCTCGCTGTCGGCGAAGGAGCTCGACTCGGCGACCCAGGCGCTCGCGCCGAAGGTGGGTCTCGAGCTCGTCGAGCTCGAATCGGTCACGTGCTGCGGCGCGGGCGACATCCACGAGGCGGAGCCCGATTACTACCTCCACCTGAACGCGCGCATCCTTGCCTACGCGGCCGCCGAGGGCGTCGACACGCTGATGACGGTCTGCAACGTGTGCACCCTCAACCTGCGCCAGGCGAACTACATGCTGCTCGGGGACTCCGACCTGCGCGCGCGGATCAACGAGAACCTCGTCTCGGTCGGCGTGCCCGCCTACGAGCGCGACATCGACGTGCGCCACCTGCTCTGGGAGATCGCGGAGGGCGACGGCTACGAGCTGCTCAAGCAGTCCGCGCACCGCGGGCTGAAGGGCCTGAAGATCGCGCCGTTCTACGGCTGCCAGATCCTGCGGCCTTCGAAGATCCAGGGTTTCGAGGATCCGGATCGTCCGTGGTCGCTCGAGCGGATCATCGAGGCGTGCGGCGGCGAGGCGATCGACTATCCGGCGAAGATCAAGTGCTGCGGCTTCCCGATCATCCAGGCGCGTGAGGAGACGGCGCTCGGCGAGATGATCCAGCCGATCGAGCAGGCGATGGAGGCCGGCGCCGACGCGATGGTGACGCCGTGCCCGCTTTGCCACCTGTCGCTCGACGCATGGCAGTCGAAGCTGAAGGCGTCGACCGGCCGTGACTTCAACATGCCGATCCTCCATCTCTCGCAGCTCGTCGGCGTTGCCGCGGGTCTCGAGGAGTCGGAGCTGAAGTTCAAGCGTCACGTCGTGTCGGTCAAGCCGGTCCTCGAGAAGCTCCAGATCTGAGCATCGCACTCTCCGTCGCGGGTGGCGTGCTTGCGCTCGCCGCGGTGTGCGTGGCGTGGGGGTGGTTCGAAGCGGGCTGGGTCCGCCTGCGGGTGCTCGAGCTGGAGCTGCCGGGGCTGCCGCGCGGGCTCGACGGCCTGCGGATCGCGCACCTGTCCGACTTCCATCTCGGTGTGCCGTCGCGAGGCGGCCGTGCCGTGGAACGGGCGGTCGACTGGGTCGCCGAGCGCCGGCCGGACCTCGTCTGCATCACGGGCGACCTGCTCTCGCTCCCGCGGGGCGAACCGCGGCTGCTGCAGCTGTTGCGCCGGCTGCCGCACCCCTACCTGGTGCTCGGCAATCACGACCACGCCCTTTCGCGAGACCCGTTCTCGCGCCCCGTCGAGCTCGGCCGTCTGGAGCACGGCACGCTGCTCTCGGACTCGGCCGTCGAGGTGGAGCTGCGCGGCGAACGGGTCGAGCTCGCCGGGGTCGACCCGCGCTCGTGGCTGAAGAAGCGGCGGAGCGAGTTCGCGGCGCCGGCCGCCGGCCTGCGCCTGCTGCTCTGCCATTTCCCGGATGCGCTCGACCGGTTCGAGCCCGGCCGCTTCGACCTGATCCTCGCCGGCCATCTGCACGGCGGGCAGATCGTGCTCCCGTACGGGTTCGGCCGGTTGCTGCTCGCGCATCCGAGCGCCCGGTACCCCCAGGGCGTGTTCCGGCGAGGCTCGACGACGATGCACGTCTCGCCGGGGCTCGGAACGACGTTCGTGCCGTTTCGCTTCTTCGCCCGCCCCGAGGCGACCGAGCTCGTTCTACGATGCGGGCGCGACTGATGGACGGCCATAGCGTCATCTCCCCGGAGGTTCTAGCGCGCTACGCAGCGGATGCCGCCGCGGAGGTGCCTGGTGTGCACACGAAGCAGAAGCGTGGGGCCAAGGTGGGGACGGCGGGCGTGGAGGTCCATGTTGTCGTCGACTATGGCGCGAACGTCCCGTCGGTCGGGGCGGAGGTGCAGCAGCGCGTGGCCGACTATCTCGAGCGGATGACCGACGTACGCCCCTCCGCTGTGCACGTCGTCGTCGACGACATCCAAAGGCCCTAGTGCAGATCGCGGGCCTGACGAAGCTGACGCTCGAGACGGCTCCTTCCGTCTGCCACCAATGCGTGTGGTGGCAGTCGCGCGACCGCCGTGCCGCCGACAAGAGCCGCTGGATGGAGAAGGTCGAGCTCGAGTTCGGTGCGTTCGGCACGGTGTACCACGACACCGACGGGCGGGTGCTCGGCTCGATGCAATACGGCCCGGCGCAGGCGTTCCCGCGCGCCTACGAGCTGCCGGCAGGGCCGCCGAGCGACGACGCGATCCTCGTCACCTGCGCGTATCTCGTCGAGCAGTCGAGCCAATGGGTGCTGCAGTCGCTCTTCCTCGCCGCGATCGGCGAGGCGCGCGATCGCGGCGCGCGCGGGCTGGAAGCGTTCTCCTACCGCTATTCCGAGGGTGAGTCGGCGCGCGAGCGCTTCCGCGTCCACCGCACCGTGTTCCCGCAGGACTTCCTTGCGGATTTCGGGTTCGAGGTGAAGCGGGCGTCAGGGCGTGTCGGCCTCTCGCGGCTCGAGCTGGGTGGCCTGGCGCCGGTCGTCGAGGGCCGCCGCGAGAAGGTGCTGCGGGTGGTGCGAGACGCCTTCGGCGTCCCCGAGCCGGTCCCGGGCGAGACCGGCATCGCACGGCCGTAAAGGCGCCAGCCCACAACCCGCGATGTCGAGGCCTGGGCCGCTACGCGGCGGCGCGTTTACGCTCGAGCAGCAGCTCCGCGATCTGGATCGCGTTCAACGCCGCGCCTTTGCGCAGGTTGTCGCTCGCCAGGAACAGGGCGAGGCCCCGCTCGACCGTGGGGTCGCGGCGGATGCGACCGACGAGCACCTCGTCGCCGCCGGCGGACTTGCCGGGCGACGGAAAGTCCTCGACGTGCACCGACGGTGCGTTCCCCAGGAGCGTGCGGGCCTGCTCGGCCGACAGCTCGTCCTCGGTCTCGATCCAGATCGCCTCGGCATGCCCCACCATCACCGGCACGCGCACGCAGGTCGCCTGGATCGGCAGGTCGGGCAGCTCCATGATCTTGCGGGTCTCGTCGCGGAGCTTCGACTCCTCGTCGAATTCCTCGCCGTCGAAGCTCCAGTCCATGCGCAGGTCGTGCTCGGCCTGCGGTTCGTTGCGGAGCCGCTCCATCGCCTGCGCTCCCGCGCCGGAGACCGACTGGTAGGTCGCAACGCGCACACGCACCAGGCCCACGGCGTCGTGCAACGGCCGCAGCACGCAGGTGAGCGGGATCGTGCAGCAGTTCGGGTTGGCGATGATCCCGTCGTGCTCGAGCGCGCGGATGGGGTTCACCTCGGGGACGACGAGCGGGATCCCCGGCTCGAGCCGGTACGCCGCGGACTTGTCGATCGCAACCGCGCCGCCGCGCACCGCGTGCGGCACCAGCTCGCGAGACGCGCTCGTCCCCACCGAGAACAGGAAGACGTCGATGTCGCCGCGGGAGAGCGCCTCGGGCGTCGCCTCCTCGACAACGCGGCCGTCGATCTCCTTCCCGGCCGAGCGTGCAGAGGCGAACACCCGCACGTTCTCGTAGCCGCGTTCGCGCAGCAAGCCGAGCGTGACCGTTCCGACGGCGCCGGTCCCGCCGACCACGCCGATGCTCGACGGATCAAGCAAGCTCGAAGGCCTCGTGGAGCGCGCGTACCGCGGCGTCCACATCGTCGGAGTTGATGTGACACGAGATCTTGATCGGCGAGGTCGAGACGACGGCAGGGACGATGCCCGCCCGCTCGAGCGTCGCGAATGTCTTCGCCGCCACGCCGGGATGGCTCTTCATGCCGGAGCCGATCACCGAGACCTTGCCCAGATCGTCACGAAGCTCCCAGCGCGCCTCGAGCGTCCCGAGTGCGCCTGTCGCAGCCGTCCGGTCGCCTGGCGGCGCCGAGAAGACGATCTCGTCCGAGCTCTGCAGGATCGTGTCGACGTTGACGTTCGCGCTGGCGAGCGCGCCGAAGAGCAGCGCGGGGGAGGTACCGGACACGCGGTACACGGTCTCTTCGCGCTGGTGCACGACGGCTGAGATGAGGGCTTTTTCGAGCATCGGGTCGTCTTCTTCGGTGATCCAGGTTCCTACATCGTGCTCGAACGAGGATCGGACGTGCAGACGAACGGTATGCGCTCGAGCAATCACGACCGAGCGGGCCATCATCACTCCCGCTCCTGCCGACGCCATCTCGAGCATCTCCTCGAAGCTGACACGGTCGAGCTTGCGCGCGTTTTCGACCAGTCGCGGATCGGCCGTGAAGACGCCACGGACGTCGGTGTAGATCTCGCACGAGCCGGCGCCGAGCGCAGCGGCAAGCGCGACAGCCGTGGTGTCGGAGCCGCCTCGGCCGAGCGTGGTGACGTCGAGCGACTCGCCGGAGACACCCTGGAAGCCGGCGACCAGCACGATCTCGTCGCGGTCGAGCGCCTCGTGGATTCGCCGCGCGCGCACCTCCACGATCTTCGCCTTGGTGTGCGAGGAGTCGGTGACGATCCCGGCCTGCGAGCCGGTCAACGAGATGGCGCGGTGGCCCAGGTCGACGATCGCCATCGCGACGAGCGCACAGGAAATGCGCTCGCCGACCGACAGCAGCATGTCGAGCTCGCGCTCCTGCGGTGTCGGCGAGATGCGGTGCGCAAGGTCGATCAGCTCGTCGGTCGTGTGGCCCATCGCCGAGACGACCGCGACGACCTTGCCGCCCTCCTCGCGCGCGGCGACGAGCCGCTCAGCGACGCGCTTCAGCTTGTCGGGATCGCCCACCGACGTGCCGCCGAACTTCATCACGACGACTCCAGGGGTATGCGGCGCCCGCTCGACGGCGGGAACCGCTTCGAACTCTGTCGCCGTCATTTGTCACAGTGTAGGCGTGGCAGGAGCTCCTCTCCGCCTCCGCACCTTGCGGCACTGGGTCGTGCTCGTCTTCGGCGCGATCGGGCTTGGCTTGTTGCCGTGGACGGTCTGGCTGTCATCGTCGCTGCGACCGCAGCACACGATCGACAACTGGGATGTCGCCTGGTCGGCCTTCGACGCGGCGCTGGCGCTGATGTTCTTGTTGACCGCTCTCGCGGCGTGGCGGCGTTCGGCCTGGGTCGCCGTGTTCGCCGCGATCACAGGCACGCTCCTGGTGACCGACGCCTGGTTCGACGTGATCCTCGAGTCGCGCGCGGACGACGTCACGCTGGCGCTCGTCATGGCGTTCTTCGCCGAGCTGCCTGCTGCCGCCCTGTGCTTCTGGATCGCCTATCGCACCGAGCGGTTCCTCGCGCACGTCGCCGACAGCGCGTACCGCAAGACGGTTGCGTCACATCTCGCGGCGGCCGGAGAGGGCGCGCCCGAGGGTGACCTCGTCGGCATACTCGAGATCCCCGCCGACCGGAAGCCCGCTGGCGAGCCTCGTCACCCGGACCCGCCCGCGTAGGCGGTCGGCCAGGAACGCAGCGGTCGCCTCGCCCGTCATGTTCGGGTTCGTGGCGAGCACGACCTCCTGCACCCCGTTCGCCTCGACCCGCTGCAGCAGCTCGTCGATCCGCAGATCGCTCGGTTCCACGCCGTCGAGCGGCGAGAGCGAGCCGCCGAGCACGTGGTAGAGGCCGCGAAACTCGTGCGTCCGCTCGAGCGAGACGACGTCGACCGGCTGCTCGACGACGCAGATCAGCGCGTGGTCGCGCCGCTGGTCGGTGCAGATTCCGCAGAGCTCCTCCTCGGTCAGGTTGCCGCACTCACGGCAGAAGCGAACGCGCTCCTTCACCTCGGTCAGCGCCTGCGCCAGCGCAAGCGCCTCGTCCTTCGGCTTTTGCAGGATGTGGAACGCGAGCCGCTGGGCGGTGCGCGAGCCGATGCCCGGCAGGCGCGTCAGCTGGGCGACGAGATTCTCGACCGAGGGGCTGAACACTGCGCCATTGTGCCCGGCAGGGTCGGTCAGACCCGTCTCGGGCGGACAGGCGCCGGGAACAGGCCTCAGGGCCTGTCCGAGACAGCCGTTAGCCGGTGAGCGCCGCCTCGTAGGAGGCGCGATCGACGGCGATCAGCCGCACCTCGGTGAGCGCGATCACGCGAACGTCCTCCGAGCCGTCGAGCTTCTCCCACTCACCGACGACCTGACCAGGGCCGCGCTCGTCCTCGCCGTCAGGCCCCTGAACGAGGACGAGGCCTTGCAGCACCAGGAAGACGCCGTTCACCGGTATCCCGGGCTCGACGAGGACGTGCCCTTCGTCGAAGGAGACCTCGCTGCCGACGTCGACCAGCTTCGCGGTGAACGACTCGTCCATGCTAGTGCACGCATCCGCAAGTCATGGCACGTTCCCGGCGGCGTCTCGCCGCCCGTTGCTGCGTCCTCGGTCGCCCCGATAGGCGGCCACTCGCCGGATACCGCACCGAACTTACGGACGCGTGCACTAGAGCCCCGGCAGGAGGCCGCCGAGGTCGGGTGGCAGCACGCTCTTCATCTTCTCCTCGACCCGGGCGCGCGCCGCGCGCAGCGCCTCGTTCGCCGCGGCAGTGACGAGGTCGGCCAGCAGCTCAGGGTCGGCCGGGTCGATCGCCTTCGGGTCGATGCGGAGCTCCTTGATCTCGCCGCCTGCGGTTGCGACGACCGTCACCATCCCGCCACCCGCGGAGGCCTCGGCTGTCTCGGTGGCGGCCTCCGCCTGCAACTTCTCCATCTGCGCCTGCATCTCTTGGCGCTTGCATTCATGTCAAGCCACGTCCTGGTCTCCTTTCCTCTCGCCCCGTCCAGACGTCGAAGCTCATTGGTCCAGCTCCCTCGCGTCGAAGGTGCTCTTCATCAGCTCGAGGACGTCTTCCTCGCTGGCCGGCTGCTCGTCGACGGCTGCGGGGCGCTCGCGGTCGCTGAGCTCGAACGTCACCGCGAGCTTCTGGCCCGTCACCTCGTAGAGCGCGTCGCGCAGCATCGCCGCGTTCTTCGGATCCTCGGCGAGCGAGAGGTGGAACGCAGCAGTCTGCGGGAACTCGAGCGTGAGGGTGTTGCCGGCGAGCGCCGTGGGGTGGGCCTCGCCGAGCGTCTTGCCGATCGGGATCGAGCGTTGCTCGACTGCCGGCAGGATCGAGCGGCGCCAGGCCTCCTGCAGCTGCTCGAGGTCGACGGCGGCCGGCGCCGCGACGGGCTCGGGTTCCTCCTGCTCCCGCTTCGCGGCCGGGCCGGCTCCGTCCGGGGCGGGCTCTTTCGCCGCAACCGGCACCGGGGCGGGAGCCCCAGCCGCAGCCGGTGCGGGCGCGCCGCCCGCCCGCTGCTCGAGCTGCTCCACGCGGAAGGCGAGCGACTCGCGGGAGAGGTCCGAGGCGGGGCGGGTCACCTTGACGAGCGCCAGCTCGAGCGGCAGTCGCGGGTCGCCGCCCTGGCGCATGTCGTCGACGGCCACGGCCAGCAGGTCGATCAGCCGGATCACGAGCGCCGGAGGCACCTGGTTCGCCTGCTCGCGCAGGCGCTCGCGCGTCTCGTCGGTAACGGGCAGCGAATCGGGCACCTCGTTCATGTGCTGGACGAGCAGCAGGTGCCGGAGGTGCTCGAGCAGGTCGGTGACGAGCCGCCCCAGGTCCTGGCCGCGCTCCGAGAGCTCTTCGAGGAAGACGAGCGCGCCGGCGGTGTCGCCGTCGACGATCTGGTCGCAGAGCCGGAACAGCACCTCGTCCTCGACGGCACCGAGCAGCATCAGCACGTCCTGCACCGTGATCGCCCCACCCGTCGCCGACGAGAGCTGGTCGAGGGTCGACTCCGCATCGCGGTAGGCGCCCCGGCCTCCGCGCGCGATCAGTGCGAGCGCCGCGTCGGGCACGTCGATTCCCTCGGCGTCGGAGATCAGCCGCAGCTTGCGGACGAGCTCCGGCAGGCGCGGCCGCTGGAAGACGAACGTCTGGCAACGCGAGCGCACCGTCGGCAGCACCTTCTGCAGCTCGGTCGTGCAGAAGACGAAGAGCAGGTGCGGCGGCGGTTCTTCGATCAGCTTCAGCAAGGCGTTCCACGCCGCGTCGGTCAGCTGATGCGCCTCGTCGAGGATGTAGACCTTCGAGCGCCCCTCGACGGGCTGCAGCACGACACGGTCGCGGATCTCGCGGATGTCGTCGATGCCCCGCTGCGATGCCGCGTCCATCTCGATCACGTCGAGCGACGAGCCGTTCGAGATCGCGACGCACGCGTGACAGGTGTTGTCGGGCGTCGCGGTCGGGCCGTGCACGCAGTTGACCGACTTCGCGAGGATCCGCGCGAGCGACGTCTTGCCGGTGCCGCGCGGGCCTGCGAACAGGTAGGCCTGGCGCACCTTGCCTTGCTCGATCGCGTTCGTGAGCGTCCGCACGACCGCCTCCTGCCCAACCACGTCGGCGAACGTCTGGGGACGGTACTTGCGGTAGAGGGCGGCCACCCGTCGATTCAAGCAGATCCCGTTAGAAAGCTGACGAATGCAGGAACGGCACCGCCGGCTGCCGGTGAGTGCGCAGAAGCTCGACGAGTGACGGCGGCGTGATCAGCAGTACGCGTTCGTCCGGCCGTGCGACGCGCTCGGTGTAGCCCGCAGGCGTCCAGCGGAGAAGTTCGCGGCCGCGGACGAGCCACGGCTCGCCTTCCCGTACGACGAACGCACCGTCGGGGAGCGCGTCGAGTGCGGCGTCGTGGAGGCGGCGCTCGCGCGTGCCGGGATCGACTCGTTCCGCGTGCAGCCGCGCGTCGATCGCGTCGGCGCCGCGATCTCCGGATGGAGGGCATGCCAGAGCTCGACGAACTGCGCGTAGTCGTCGTGGCGGCAGAGCGCGCACGGACGGTGGCCTGCAGCGAACGAGGTCGCCTCGTCGAGGAAGAACAGCTCGGTGAAGCGGCCCGGTTGCAGCAACGGCCGGCGCAGCCAGCCGCGGAACTCGAGCCGGCAGGCGATCCAGCGCTTGACCGCATACGGACGGCGGATGCGGCCCTCGTCGTCGTGGAGGCAGCCACGGTTTCCGTAGACGAGCCCGCGCGCCGAATCGGCGACCAGCTCGCCGAGCGGAGTGACGCGATTCTGCAGCGGCATTGCCGTGCACGGTAGTCCGGTCGCCTGTTACTTCATTTTTTGTAGTAACGTATTCCGGGATGGCTGTCAGAACCAAAGCGCCGCGCGAAGAGCCCGACTGGGAGCTCGTCCTCAAACGGAACCCTGTCGAGCGGCTGAAGCACGAGAAGGCGCCGCTCGGCATCCGCGACGAGTTGCCGTCGCTGATCGCAGCGGGCTACGAGCGCGTGGCGGAGGAAGACGTCGTGCGGCTGCAGTGGTGGGGCCTCTACCACGACAAGCCGAAGATCGGCACGTTCATGCTGCGGATCAAGCTGCCGAGCGGCCAGGCGACGCCGGCCAAGCTGCGCGCGATCGGCGAGGTCTCGAACCGCTACGGGCGTGGCTCCGGCGAGCTCACAACGCGCCAGAACATCCAGCTGCACTACCTCGCGCTCGCCGACCTGCCGAACGTGTTCGCCGACCTCGATGCGGCCGGCATCACGACGGCCGGCGGCTGCGGTGACACGCTGCGCAACATCACCGGCTGCCCGCTGCAGGGGGTTACCGGCGCACGAGCTCTTCGACTGCAGCGACATCGTCGCCGCGGCGGCGGACTTCTTCTACGGCAACCCCGACTTCGCGAACCTGCCGCGCAAGCACAAGTACTCGATCTCGACCTGCACCGAACGCTGCTGCGCGCCCGAGATCAACTGTGTCTCGCTCGTCGGAGCGATCCATGAAGGGCGCGAAGGCTTCGGCGTGCTCGTCGGCGGCGGGCTCTCGTCGGTGCCGCGGCTCGCGCGCGACCTCGGCGTCTTCATCCCGAAGGAGGAGGCGCTCGAGATCCTCGCCGCGATCACCGGCGTCTGGTCGGACGATCTTCGCTACCGCGTCTCGCGGGTGAAGGCGCGGCTGAAGTTCATGATCGACGACATCGGCCCGGAAGGGATGCGCGAGCGTCTCGAGGCCCGGCTCGGGCGGCGACTCGAGAGCTTCCCGCTGCCGGAGCCCGACGGCCAGCCGACGAGCCACCTGGGGATCGAGCCCCAGCACGAGCCCGGCATGTGCTCGATCGGCGTCCCGGTGCAGCTCGGGCTGATCTCGGGTGACCAGATGATCGCGCTCGCCGAGCTCGCGGAGCGGATCGGCGGTGACGTCCGGATCGCGCGCCAGCAGAACTTCATCCTGACCAACGTGAGCGAGACCGAGCTTCCCCTGATCTCGGCCTCGCTCACGGAGATTGGCTTCCCGATCGACACGAGCTGTGCTGCGCGGCAACGCGATCGCCTGCACGGGCGAGCCGCACTGCAACTTCGCGGTCACCGAGACGAAGTCGCGACTCGGGGCGCTGGTCGACACGCTGGAGGAGACGTTTGGCGATCGCATCGCCGAGCTGCGGCTGCATCTCGACGGGTGCCCGCATTCGTGCGCGGAGCACTGGGTCGGCGATCTCGGTTTCCAGGGAACGACCGTGCGCGACGACGACGGCGTGCGCAAGCAGGCCTACGACATCTTCATGCGCGGCAGTCTCGGAAACGGCGCCGCGATCGGCCGGCCGCTCTTCCGCCGCGTGCCGACGGAGGATCTCGACCGTGCCGTAATCGGTCTGGTCGGCGGCTGGCTGGAGCTGCGTGAAACGGGGGAGTTGTTCACGGCGTTCAGCCGGCGGCTCGACGACGAGCAACTGGGGGAGCTGGCCGGCCTCGAGCCGGTCAAGGCCCGCGTGAGGGGGGAGGCTGCATGAGTGTGGAGCTACTGGACGAGCTGGAGGCAGGCGAGCTGTCGGTGGAGTTCGAGGGGGAGGAGCCTGAGGCGGTGCTCGAGTGGGCCTACGAGCGCTTCGCGCCACGGATCGCGATCTCGACGGCGCTGCAGACCGACAACATCGTGCTGATCGACATGGCCTACAAGATCGACCCGAACGTGCAGGTCTTCACGATCGACACGGGCCGCTTGCCGGAAGAGAGCCACCAGGCGATCGAGGATCTGCGCGACCGCTACCCGGGCCTCGACCTGCGCGTGCTCTCGCCCGACGCAAGCGAGACAGGTGCGATGGTCGACCTGCACGGGCAGAACCTCTTCCGCCGGTCGGTCGAGCACCGGATGCTCTGCTGCAACGTGCGCAAGGTGCGTCCGCTGACGCGGCACCTCGCCGGGCTTGACGCGTGGATCACCGGCCTTCGCCGCGACCAGTGGGCGAGCCGCACGAACATCCGCAAGGTCGAGATCGACCACGACCACGGTGCGATCGCCAAGCTGAACCCGCTCGCGGAGTGGACCGAGGAAGAGACGTGGGACTACATCCGCGAGCACGATCTGCCGGTGCACGCGCTGTATGCGCAGGGCTACACGTCGATCGGCTGCGCGCCGTGCACGCGCGCGATCTCGGCGAACGAGGCGTCGCGTGACGGTCGCTGGTGGTGGGAGTCGGGCGCCCCGAAGGAGTGCGGGATCCACTGCTCGGTCGAGAGTGGGGGCCTCGAGCACGAGCTGAACGCGCTGCTCGGAGAACACAAGTGAGCGAGGTTGCTGTCCGCGGCGAGGCGGCCGAGGTGCTGCGGGCCGAGGCGCAGGCGGTGCTCGCGCTGGTGCTCGACCCGGAGCGCCGGAGCCGGCTCGCCGATCTGATCGCCGCCGTCGACGAGGGCGTACTCGACGAGGAGGTGGCCGGGGCCGCCGAGGAGGTGCTCGAGCTCGCACTCTCGAGCGGGCGGGTGCGCGCGCTGTACGGGCCGGAGGGCGAGACGGCGATTGTCTCGCTGCTGCGCCGCCTGCCCCGTGGCCGGGCGGCCGTCGAGTCGGCGCGCGAGGTGACGGCCGCGCTGGCGTCGCTCGAGGGCCGCACGCTCGAAGGGGTGACGGTGCACGCGCTCAGTCCGGGCGAGTTCGCGTTCTCGATCTCGGCCGACGGGTTGGAGCTGTCTGCGCGGCTGGGCCGCGGCGGCGTCCGGCTGAACACGATTGCGATTTAGCAGATGAAGCGCTACTACATGGCCTGTCTCGACCTGGCGGGGCGTCGCTGTGTCGTCGTCGGCGGCGGCCCGGTCGCGCTCGAGAAGACGACGGGCTTGCTCGACGCCGGCGCGGAGGTCACGGTGGTCGCGCCCGAGGTGCTCACCGACTTCCACGCGCTCGGCGTGACGTGGCGTCCCACGCGCTACGTCACCCGTCACCTCGACGGCGCGTTTCTCGTGATCGCAGCAACGGGCGACAGGCGTGTCGACGAGCGGATCTCGGCGGACGCCGAGGAGCGCGGGATGCTCTGCAACGTCGCCGACGTACCCGACCTCTGCAATTTCATCTTGCCGTCGATCTTCCGTCGCGACCCGATCGCGGTTGCCGTTTCGACGGGCGGAGCGTCGCCGGCGCTCGCGAAGCGCTTGCGCGATCAGATCGGCGAGCTGGTGCAACCGAAGCACGCGGAGCTCGCCGAGCGGTTGCGGTCGCTGCGCCCGTGGGCGAAGAGCCACTACCCGACCTACGACGACCGGCGACGGTTCTTCGAGGAGATCGTGGAGGCCGAGCTGTGACGGTGTTCCTCGTCGGCGCGGGCCCGGGCGATCCCGGCCTGATCACGGTGCGTGGGCTCGAGTTGATCCGTGACGCGGAGGTGATCGTCTACGACGTCCTGGCGTCGGATGAGCTGCTGGACCATGCGTCCGAGTCGTGCCTGCTGTTCTCGCGCGAGGGGATGCGGCAGGACGCGATCAACGAGCTGCTCGTGTCGCTCGGCCGGTCGTTCGAGCGCGTCGTGCGGCTGAAGGGCGGCGACCCGCTGCTCTTTGCGCGCGGCCACGAGGAAGCGGTGGTGCTGGAGGAGGCGGGTATCGACTACCGCTTCGTCCCCGGGGTGTCGGCGCTGACGGCTGTGCCCGCCGCAGCCGGAATCCCGTTGACGCGGCGCGGCGTGTCGGCGCAGGTGACTGTGATCAGCGGCCATTCGGCGTTCGGCGACGACCTCGACTACGACGCACTTGCCGGTGCCGCCGGGACGCTCGTCGTCTTCATGGGCCTGCGCGCGCTCGGAGAGCTCGCGGAGCGTTTGATCGCCGCGGGCAAGCCGGACGACACGCCGGTCGCCGTGATCAGCGGCGGCACGACCGCTGCGCAGGAGACCGTCATCGCACCGCTCGACACGATCGCCGAACGAGCAGCCGGTCTCGTCTCGCCGGCGCTCGTCGTGATCGGCCCGGTCGCGAGCCTCAGCCGCGAACCGGTCGCCGCCAACGAGGGTGTCTGACACCCTTTCGTCTGCCGCGGGCTAGCGTCGCTCGGCGAGCGACACGAGCCAGCGCCCGTCGAGACGCGCGGCGCGCAGCGGCAGCGCGAAGCATTCCGTCAGCGTCGCGTCGGTAATCGCCTCCGCGATCGGCCCGGTCGCAACAACCTTCCCGTCTCGCAGCAACAGCGCGTGGCTGGTTTCGCCCGACAGCTCCTCGAGGTGGTGCGAGACGGAGACCGTGGCGAGCTGCGGCCGCGCGCGAACCGCGCTCTCGAAGGCGCTCCGGAAGAGCTCGCGCCCGGGAAGGTCGAGGCCGGCGGTCGGCTCGTCGAGCACGAGGAGCGGAGCTTCGGGCATCAGCGCTCGCGCGAGCAGGATCCGCGCCCGTTCGCCTTCGGAGCAGACGGCGAGTTGCTGGAGCGCGAGCGAGTCTGCTCCGACGACGCGCAGCAGATCCATCGCGGTCTCGATCGTCGCCGCGTCAGGCTTCTCGACGAGCAGCACGGTGCCGGTCTTGCCACCGAGCACGACGTCGATTGCGCGCTGACTGGGGTAGAAGCTGCGCCCGAGCGCGGGCTCGACGAGCCCGATCCGCCGCCGGAGTTCGTGCAGCGCGACGCGGCCGACGCGCCCGCCGAGGATGTGCACGGTTCCGCTGCTTGGCAGCATCTGGGCCGAGAGCACGCGGAGCAGCGTTGTCTTCCCGGCGCCGTTCGGCCCGATCACCGCCCAGTGCTCGCCCGGCGCGACGGCGAAATCGATGCCATCGAGGACCGTGCGCCGAACGCCGTTGGTGGAGCGCCAGACCGTGATGCCGTCGAGGACGACGGGGCCCTCGACGCGCAGGGTCAGGGCTCGAGCTCCGGGACGGGTTCAGCTCCGCCGTGCGCAGCCGCGGTGGCCGGGCTCGCACGGAACAGCGCTATGCCGAGCAACCCCGCGACCGCAGCAAAGGCCGCGCCGACGATGAACGCCGCGTGGTAGCCGCCGGTGAGTGCGGCGAGGTGTCCGCTCCCACCTGCGGCGAGGTTGTCGCTGCGCCGCGCTGCGATGCTCGCGAGCACGGCCAGGCCGAGTGCGCCGCCCATCATGAACGAGGTGTTGACGATCCCGGAGGCGAGGCCCGACTCGTCAGGAGCGACATCGCTCATCGCGGCGAGCAGCACGGGGTTGAAGGCGATTCCGGCTCCGACGCCCAGCAAGATCATGCTCGGCAGCACGTCTCGCACGAAGCTGCCGTGCACCGGCGCGCGCGCGAAGAGCGCAAGCCCGATCGCGGCGAGCCCCAGCCCGGTGGCGAGCGGCCGCTTGATGCCGAAGCGCATGACCAGTTGCGCCGAGAGGCCGATCGAGAGCGCACCCATGATCAGGTTCGCCGGCAAGAACGCCAGGCCGACGTCGAGCGGGCTGTAGCCGAGCACGAGCTGGAGGTAGAGCGCCGAGATGAAGAACCAGGCGAACATCGCTCCGGCCCAGAGCACTCCGACCGCGTTCGCGGTGCTGAGGTTGCGGAGGCGGAAGAGCCGCAGCGGCATCAGGGGTTCGCGCACGCGCGATTCGATCGCCAGGAACAGCGCGAACAGCACGATTGCGCCGGCGAGCAGCCCGAGCGTCTGGCCCGACCCCCAGCCCGACTGGTTGCCGTTGACGATCGCGTAGACGGCGAGCAGCAGCGCTGCCGTCACGGTCACGGCGCCGCCGGCATCGAGGCGCGCGGTGGCCGACGCGCCGTGCGTCGCGGGGATGATCCGCAGCACGAGCGCGCAGACGACCGCGCCGATCGGCACGTTGACGAAGAAGATCCAGTGCCAGCTCAGGACGTCGGTGAGGACGCCGCCCAGCAGTACGCCGATCGAGCCGCCGCCCGAAGCGACGAAGCCGGCCACGCCCATCGCCTTGGCGCGCTCCGCGGGCTCGCGGAACAGCACCATCACCAGCGAGAGCCCGATCGCGGACGCGATCGCGCCGCCGACGCCCTGCACCGCCCGCGCCACGATCAGCTCGCCCTTCGTGGTCGAGAGCCCGCACGCGAGCGACGCAACCGTGAACAGCGCGATCCCGATCACGTAGAGGCGCCGCTGCCCGTAGAGGTCGCCGAGCCGCCCGCCCAGCAGGAGCAGGCCGCCGAAGGTGAGCAGGTAGGCGTTCACGACCCAGGCCAGGGAGGACTGCGAGAAGCCGAGGTTCGATCGGATCGAGGGCAGGGCGACGTTCACGATCGTCGTGTCGAGCACGATCATCAGCGTCCCCAGGCAGAGGACGTAGAGCGCGAGCCAGCGTGTGCGTGAGTCTTCGATAGTCATGCAGGTTAGACGCCGGGCACGGATGGATCTCATCGGTTCCCGGGCGAGCGGCGGCCGGTGGGTCAGGGGGTTGTCTACCCGGCGACGAGGACTCGCGCGCCGACTGCTTCGTACGTGGCCTTGGCGCGGAGATCGCGGGTAGCGAGCTCGGTGTCGTGCGCGACGGCGGCCAGCGCGATCAGCGCGTCGTAGACCGCCCCACCGGCGATGCCCAGCGTGCTCAGCGTGTCCGGGATGCGTCCGGACTCCGTTGCGGCCAGTATCAGCGGTGTAGCGAACCGCTCGCGCAGGAGCCGCGCCGCGTCGGCCGGTTCTAGCCGCAGATCACCAGGAAGCCGGGTGAGCACCGAGTAGGTCTCCACCAGCGCGTGTCCGCAGAGCGCGACGTCGCGACCGTCCCACCACCGAACGACGTCACCATGCGCCTCATGCGTCTGGACGAGCAATGCCACGGCAACGCTCGTGTCCAGTGCGAGCGGAATCAGCGCCTGCCTGAGTCGATGAGTGCAAAAACGTCCTGGTCGTCGATCTCGATGTCCCCCGTAGCGACCAGGACTCCGGATTCATCGACCAGCCGGGCGGTGCGTCCGCTCGGAATCAGGTGGAGCCCGGCCCCGTAGCGAGAGATGTCGACCGTTGACCCCGGAATGAGGCCGAGCGCGTCGCGAAGCACTTTTGGGACGACGATCCGTCCGGCTGAGTCGATGGACGTCTTCACTGGGAAAACACTACCATCCATTTACCATACGATCTCAGTCGGCGTGCGTGCGGGCTCTAGGCCAGCCCCGTGCCGCCCAGGCCCGAGCCGATAGTACGAACGGCGCGGCCGGAAGCTTCTCGCGGCAGTGCTCGCGCAACCGGGTCTGCCGGTTGGCGTCGAGTCCGGCCACATAGCCGCCGGCGGGGCCGACGCCGAGGGTGTACGGCTCCCACCACTCGTCGAAGCTCGGATGCTCGACGTCGACTGAGAGAACGCCTTCCTCGATGTCGCGCAGCCCGGCTGCCTGGAACAGCTGCGCAAGGTGGCCTTCGCGGGCGCCCGCGAGCTGCGACTCATCCGTGGCGTCGCGATCGAGCTCGAGCGCCGCCTCCCAGAACACGCTGAGCGGCGCACCACCACCGGCGAGATCCCACACGCATGCTGCCACGACGCCATCCTTTCGCGTGACGCGCGCCATCTCGCGAAGTCCTGCGAGCGGGTCGGCCATGAAGTGGACGACAAGTTGCGCCAGGGCGGCGTCGAACGTCTGATCTGCAAACGGCAGGTGCTCCGCCGAAGCACGCTGCACGCTGACCCCGGGGTGGCGCTGCTGGGCTGCCGCGACGAAGGGCTCGGACGGATCGACCGCGGAGACAGCGTCCGGCCCGAGCCGCCCGACCAGCTCGCCGGTGAGCGCGCCGGGGCCGCAGCCGACATCGAGCACTCGCTGGCCAACGGCGATCGCCGCGAAATCGGCAAGCTCGACGGCGAGCGGTACCGAGTACCTGCCCATGAACCGGTCATACGCACTCCGCCGCGACGGTGAAGGTCACCAGCGGAATCTATGCCTTCCACGTGCGGTCCGGCTCGCGGCTGCACTCGGAGACCGCCGAGCGTCGTGCGCAACAGGTGATCGCTGCGAGTTACTTCCTGCTCGCCGCCTATGTGACGGTTGCCTCAGTTCGCGATCTCGTCGGGGCTACGACTCGCCGGAGTCGCCTTTCGCGGGGGCCGCGAGTCCTGGAAGGGCGAGAGTTGTGAGTGCTGCTGAGTCGCCGTGAGGCTCCCCGTCACCTCCTTCGGGCGTACGATCTCCCCATGTCCGCCGACACCCTTCGGCAGGCGTATGAGTCGCTGATCGGGGGCGACCCCGAGCCGCTCGTATCGCTGATGAGCGAGGACATGATCTGGCGCGGTCGCAAGAACCCGTGGCGGTTCTGGCAGCCCGTCCCGTCCTGACGCGGCCCGAACGAGGCCCGTGCGGTTCTCACGTCAGGGATCGAAGCGAGACGGCGAATCGGAGACCATGACCACCGCCTCGACGCGGTTGAGGTTCACGGGAACGCAGCGGCGGCGACGTTCTCGTGGACGGCAGCCGACGGCACTCGTGCGGAGTGGGCGCAGGTGCTCATCCTCCGTGACGGTCGCATCGTCCACATGCGGGACTTCGCCGACCCTGAGAAGGCGCTCAAGGCCGCGCGCCAGTAACGCTCGATCAACAGCAATCCTCACCGCTCTGCTTCGGCGGACACACCTGATCCGCAGACGAGCAGGGCGAGGGCGGTCGAGAGGCCGCCCTTCGTTTTTCTCGGGTTACCCTGCCGCGATGGGTCACACCGCCACCTGCAACATCGAGGGGCCTCACGCGCACGTCGTGGAGCACGCGCACGCCGTTGACGACCACCACGGTGAACATGACGATCACGAGCAGCACGGTCACTCACACGGCCTTGTAGACCGCTCGATTGTCGAGTCTCGCGATGGCGTCAGGACGGTCTCGATCAGTCTCGTTGTCCTCACGGCGGCTGCGGTCGCTCAAACGATCATCTTCCTGGCGACCGGGAGTGTGGCGCTACTCGCTGACCTGATTCACAACTACGGCGACGGTCTGACCGCGATTCCCCTTGGCATCGCGTTCTATCTCAGGTCAGCGCGAGGCGAACGATGGGCGGGCCTCGGTGTCGTAGCGGCAATCGCGATCAGCGCCCTCGTCGCTCTCTATGAGACGATCCAACGTCTGATCCATCCCCAACATCTCACGCACCTTTGGGTGCTGGCCGCAGCAGGTCTCGTGGGCTTCATCGGCAACGAGATCGCCGCGCGTGTTCGCCTCCGAGGCGGCAAGCGGCTCGACAGTCCGGCCCTGATCGCAGACGGGAATCACGCTCGGATCGACGGGTTTGTCTCCCTGGGCGTGGTCGGGAGCGCAGCAGTCGTTGCGCTCGGGTTCAGGGTCGGTGATCCGCTCATCGGCCTCGCGATTACTGCCGTGATCCTCAAGATCACGTGGGACTCGTGGCAGACGATCTACGGCAGTAGTCACGGCCATCAAGACCACTGAGGCGTGGCTCAGGGCGTCATCCGAAGGTCGTTCGTAGGGCGAGATCGCCGCGAAGAGTGACCTGGCGAGTGACCTGGGCCATCGGCGGCCGGTTCGACGCGGCCCAGTTTGGCTCTACGAATGGATGGGCGCACCTGGGATCGAACCAGGGACCTCTCGCGTGTGAAGCGAGCGCTCTCCCGCTGAGCTATGCGCCCTCGGGCGTGATTGTAAGCCAAGAACGAGCGGGGCCTCTGTCCCCAGACGCTCCGATGGTGCCGCCCTTCTGCCAGCGGTAATAGAGACCCGTTCCGGGGATGCCCACTGAGCGCGTCCGCCGACCATCCGAGTTGACCGAGGCACGCGCCCCTGGAACACCGGCGCTCATGCCGACGCTCCGCTTGTTCAGATTGATGCGCACCCCGGGGGCGATCGAGAACACTCGCCTGAATCGGACTCCTGCCGACGGAGCACACGAGGCTCAGCAGACGGCCCACAGAGAGGCGCCCGTACGCAACGCGGTGACGGTTCAGTTGAGCAGTCTGAGGTACCTGATGCCGGGTAGCGGCGTGAAGTTGATCGCCTCGTAGAGGGCGCGAGCCGGGGCGTGTCCGGCATCGCCGCCGGTTCCAACGGCCGCGATGTCCATGCCGCTTGAACGCATGTGGGCGATTGAGTGATCCATGAGTTGTCTTGCGATTCCGCGTCGCTGGTACGACGGATCGACGGCGATCATGTCCACCACGCCCATCCGCTCGTGGAACGCATTGAGTGCGACCGTGGCGAACCCGACGGGCCGGTCGCCGGAAAGCGCAACGAACACGTCGTGGTCTTCGCTCATACAACCCGAGCGAACCGAGTCGGCCTGAACCGCTTGCCAGTCGGGCTTGTGGAGACGGTCGAAGATCGGGTCGCCCAGGATGTGACGCAGCGACTCGAACACCGGCTCCCACGCTCGCAGTGAGAACTCGACAACTGCATCAAGGTCGGAGTCACGGAAGGGACGGATCTCGACTTCCTCACTCACGATTCGGCAGACGGTAGCCGTTGTCGTCGGATAACCGAGGCGACCCAGAACCTGATCGGGCCCAAGGGTCGTCGAGGATCTCGACGTTGCTCACAAGTCCCTACGGGGTCATCCACGAACACGGCTCCGTGGTGCGCATGATTGCCGTCGAGGGGGCGTTCTTCCTCGGGGTGTGGATCACGCTGCACCCACGCGAGGTGAGGAGGGCTGCTCGAAGGTCTGCGGCAGCGGCTGTGAGTCGCGCCGTCAGGCTGAGCGGGGCAGCGGTGCCCAGTCCTGCGCCGCGGCGTACACGGCTCACGTCTGAACGGCCCCTCACGTACCTCGGTCAGACAGAGCCGAACAGCGCATGAACACACGCGGGTCTACACCGATCCGACCCGTGCTCCTGAGCTGTGAAGCGAGCGCTCTCCCGCTGAGCTATGCGCCCGGGAAACCAAAAGCCGCGGCACCGGTGAGGGATCCTTAGGGCTGCTTCCTCCCGGATCTGACCCGGTTCGGAATCTCACCGCGCCGCGGGCACCGCGAGTTTAGCGTCCTCGCGGCTTGCGCAATCGGCCGATCGCGCCCACAATGGCCGAAATTCGACGAGAAGGAGGTGGTGTGACCGATGACTGCAATCCGTGAGCGCTCTGTTTCCCGCACCGCCGCCCGTCGCGTCCGCTCCTAGGGGATCGCAGACGGGTCGCGTGCCCGTTGAACGATCCCGCAAAAGGAGCCTTGGTTGACACTTCCCGTTACGGACTCGCTGCTTCATCGGCTTGGCTGGGACGACGGCTGGCAGGCCGCGTTCGCCGAGCACCGCGCCGCGGGGCTCGAGCCCGCCCGCGTCGCGATCCAGCACAGGGGCGCCTACGACCTGCTCGGCGACATCGGCGAGCTGCGGGCGAGCGCCGCGAACCGCTTCGTTCGCGACGACGACCTGCCTGCCGTCGGCGACTGGGTCGGCGTCGACCTGACGACCAACCTCGTCGAGGCGCTGCTGCCGCGCCGCACCTCGATCTCGCGCAAGGAGGTCTTCCAGGTCACCCGCGAGCAGATCCTCGCCGCCAACGTCGACGTGGCGTTCCTCGTCCAGGCGCTGCCGCTCGACTTCAACATGCGCCGCCTCGAACGCTACCTCGCAATGGCGTGGGAAAGCGGCGCGCAGCCGGTGGTCGTGCTGACGAAGATCGACCTCGTCGACGACGTCTCGCCCTTCCTCGCCGAGATCGAGTCGATCATCCTCGGCTCGTGCCCGGTGCAGACCGTGTCGGCGCGCACCGGCGAGGGGATCGAGAGCCTCCGCGCCTGGTTCGACGGAGGCAAGACGGCCGTGCTGCTCGGCTCGTCCGGTGTCGGCAAGTCGACGATCGTCAACGCGCTCGTCGGCGAAGAGGTGCTCGCCACGCAGGAGGTGCGGGCCGACGACCAGATGGGCCGGCACACGACCACGCACCGCGAGCTGATCCTGCTCCCCGGCACCGGGGTCGTGCTCGACACGCCCGGCATCCGCGAGTTGCAGCTGTGGGAGGGCGACCTCGAGCAGACCTTCGGCGACATCGAGGAGCTCGGGCGAAACTGCCGCTTCACCGACTGCGCGCACGACCAGGAGCCTGGCTGCGCGATCCGGGCGGCGTTGACCGACGGCTCGCTCTCGAGGGAAAGATGGGCGAGCTACCTGAAGCTGCAACGTGAGCTCGAGGCGATAGAGGCGCGACGCAACGTCCACCTGCGGCAAGAACGCGTGCGCGAGTACAAGATCCGCACGCGCCAGGGCCGCGCCGACAAGAAGAAGCGGTGAGGCCCGGCGACGGTTGACCCGGCGCAGGCGGCGCGATAGAAACGCCCTTGCGGCCTGCGGTTTGCGGTGAGTCGTCCCGACAAGACCAAGGAGGATCCGTATGGCCACCGCAGCAATTGCCTCAGGCAAGCTCGGCAAGCTGCCCGTCCGCACCGACGTCCGCACGCTCCGGCTCGCGCGCTACATCGACACGGCGCAACTGCCGGCGCCGCCCGACACGCTCGACCTGGCGGATCGCGTCAGTGATTGGCCGGTCTACGCAAACGACCGGATCGGCGATTGCACGATCGCGGCGGCCGGTCACATGATCGAAGCCTGGACGGCCGAAGGGCAGGGCCAGGTCGTCGAGATCACCGAGCAGTCGGTGCTCGACGCGTTCGACCACGTGAAGATCGTCGACCCCGTCACCGGCGAGGCCGGCGCAATCGAGCTCGACGTGCTGCGCTACTGGCGCAACGACGGGATCGGCGGCCACAAGATCGGCGCCTACGCCCACGTCGCCGGCTACGACCACCGGCTGGTCCGCACGGGCGCCTGGCTGTTCGGCGGCGTCTACATCGGGCTCGCACTGCCGATCACAGCCCAGCGACAGGAGGTCTGGGACTGGACGGGCTCGCTCGCCGGCGACGCCAAGCCGGGGTCGTGGGGCGGTCACGCGGTCGACATCGTGCGCTTCGACGAGGCGGGCCTGACCTTCGTCACCTGGGGCGCGCTCAAGCGGATGACCTGGAGCTTCTGGGACCGCTACTGCGACGAGGCGTACTGCATCATCTCGCCCGACTTCCTCGCGCAGGGCAAGGCCCCAAACGGCTTCGACCTGCCCACACTGAAGGCCGACCTCGCACTGATCACCGCCTGAGCAAGGCCCTGCCGACCACAGCCGCTTCCGCCCCCGCGGCGGCGAGCGCCTGCACGTCTTCCGGTGAGCGGACACCGCCCGCCGCCAGCACGCGCAGGCCCGCCGCCGCAACGGTGCGGACGAGCTCCAGGTCGGGGCCGGCCAGCGTTCCGTCGCGGTCGATCGCCGTCACGAGCACGCGCGCCGGGCCGGCGCGCTCCGCCGCCTCACGGACTGAGACGCCCGTCTCCTCCGTCCAGCCGGCTGCGCGCACCTGGCCGTCGCGCACGTCGAGCGCCAGCACGAGCGCGTCGCCGAGCTCGAACCACGGCGTCGGGTCGGGCCACGCTGCGGTGCCGACGATCACGCGGTCGGCTCCTGCGGCGATCAGCGCCCGTGCGTCGGCCAGGCTGCGGATGCCGCCCGAGGCTTGGAGCGGGATGGGGGCGATCCGTCCGGCGACCGTGCGCACCAGCTCTGGCCGCACGCGGCCGGAGCGCGCCCCGTCGAGATCGACGAGGTGCACGCGCTGCGCTCCGACCTCGACCCATCGGGCCGCGAGCTCGACCGGATCGTCGGCACGGTCGACCACCTCGTCGTACGAGCCTCGATGAAGCCGCACGGCTTCCTCGCCGAGGACGTCGACCGCCGGAATCACGTCGATCTCCTGTTAGAACCATTCATGACCTCATGTTAGCGTGATAACATGAGGCAGCGATGGCGAACGGAGCCGACACCCATGGGAAACCAGAGAGATGCAAGAGCTCTTCGACGCGATCCTGTCGTTGGAGAGCAGGACGGACGTCGAGTCGTTCTTCCGGGATCTTTGCACGCTCTCGGAGCTGGAGGCGATGGCGCACCGCTGGCAGGTGGCGCGCCTGCTGGAGCAGGGGCTGCCGTACCTGGAGATCGCCGAGCGGACGGGCGCCTCGACGACGACCGTGACCCGGGTGGCGCACTGGCTGAAGCACGGCGAGGGCGGCTATCGGCTGGCCCTGGATCGCGCGGTGCGAACGCTCAAGGTCGCCGTGCCCGTCAAGGGCCGTCTGCGCGAGCCGTCGTTCAGGCTGCTCGAAGACGCCGGCCTCGGGCCGGAGCAGCCCGGTGACGGGCGCTCGCATTTCCGTGCCGGAACGCGCCGGTTGAGGTGCTACTGGTCCGCGCTGCCGACGTCCCCGAATACGTCCAGGACGGCGTTGTCGACTGCGGGATCACCGGCGTTGACCTCGTGCGGGAGCGCGGTGCCCAGGTGCTCGAGCTGCTCGAGCTGGGCTTCGGCTCCTGCCGGCTCGAGGCGGCCGTGCCCGATGACATGGAGGCAACGACCTTCGCCGACCTGGCGGGGATGAAGATCGCGACCGTCTACCCGAGGCTGGCGCGGGAGCTGCTGCCGGTCGACGTGTCGCTTGTCGACGTGACCGGCTCGGTCGAGATCGCCCCGAGGCTCGGTCTCGCCGATGCGATCGTCGATCTCGTGTCGTCGGGGAACACGCTTCGCACGAACGGGCTGCGCTCGATCGGTGTGCTGCTCGAGTCGCAGGCAGTGCTGATCGCGCGCGACGGGGAGGTTGCAGCTCCCTTCGCGGCGATGTTGCGCTCGGTTGTCGAGGGGCGGCGTCATCGCTACGTGATGCTGAACGCGCCCGAGCCGTCGCTGGAGCTGATCAGCGCCCTGCTCAGCCCGCGCGTGCCGAGCGTGCTGCCGCTGGCCGCGCCTGGCATGGTCGCCGTGCATGCGCTCGTGCCCTCCGCCGACGTCTGGCGCCTGCTGCCCGAGCTCGAGGCCGCCGGCGCGTCGTCGATCCTGATCGTGCCGGTCGAGCGGATGGCGCGCTTGATGACGATCGTCTCCGACGTGAAGGAGCGCGGCATCGATGCCGTGCGCGAGTGGGCGCTCGAGCTCGACGGCGTCGAGCCGTTGCGCGCGGAGCCCGACGCCGCGGGCCTGCCGCGCGAGGCGATCCTCGCGCTGGCCGACCGGGTTCGCCGCTGGCATGCCGCGCAACGCCCGAGCGACGTGATGCTCGAGGTCGAGCCCGGCGTCGTGCTCGAGCGGCGCTGGGTGCCGCTCGACACGGTCGGTGTCTACGTCCCCCGCAAGCTCATCTCGACACTCGTGATGTGTGTCGTGCCCGCGCAGGTCGCCGGCGTCCGGCGCATCGTCGTCTGCACGCCGCCCGAGGGAGCGGGGACGATCGCCGCCGCGGCCGAGCTGCTGGGGGTCGACGAGGTCTGGGCGCTCGGCGGCCCGCAGGCGATCGCCTACCTCGCGTACGTCGCGCGCGTCGACAAGATCGCCGGCCCCGGCAACGCATACGTGAACGAGGCGAAGCTCGAGGTGGCGCGCGACGTCGCGATCGACCTGCCGGGCGGCCCGTCGGAGGTGGTGGTGCTCGGCGGCGGCGACTCGCCGCTCGTGGCGCTCGAGCTGGCGGCGCAGCGCGAGCACGGGCACGAAGCTGTGTGCACCACGGTCGAGACGCTTGCCGAGGTCGAGGAGATCGCGCCCGAGCACCTCGTGCTCCTTGGCGACGCCGTGGGCTATGCCGACCAGGTGCGGAACGCCGGCTCGGTCTTCGTCGGGCCGTACTCGCCCGTTCCGGCCGGCGACTACGCCACCGGTGGCAATCACGTGCTGCCGACGAACGGGTGGGCGCGCTCGGTGGGCGGGCTCGGCCTCGAGACGTTCCTCAAGCCGGTGACGGTTCAGCGGCTCACGGCCGAGGGGCTCGCGCTCGTACGCCCCACGGTCGAGGCGCTTGCGGCCGCCGAAGGCATGCCGGCTCACGCCGCGGCGGTGCAGCGGTGAGAGCGATCGCGCCGGAGTTCAAGGCGTACACCTGGGCGATGCCCACCGACGAGGTGGCGCGGCTCGCGGGCATCGACCCGTCGCAGGTGTTGCGGTTCGACCAGAACACGCCGTCGCTGCCGTTGCCATCGACGCGGCCGGGCGCGATCGCCGGTGCGCTCGCACGGGTGAACGGCTATCCCGCCGGCGGCTACCGCGCGCTCCGCCGTGCGATCGCCGAGTACACCGGGGTCGAGCCCGAGAACGTCGTGCTCGGCGCGGGCGCCGACGACCTGATCCTGCTCTGCGCCCGCGCCTACGCCGGCCCGGGCGACACGATCGCGATCCCGCCGGCGCCGACGTACGCGCTCTACCGCATCGCCGCGCAGCTGGCCGGCGCGCAGGTCGACAGACTGTTACAAGCCCGGGCTCGCGCTGAGCTTCTGCTGCCGCCCGAACAACCCCACCGGCACGCTCGAGGCGCTGCCCGATGCACGGCCGCTGGTCGTCGACGAGGCCTACTTCGAATACAGCGGCGAGACCGCGCTGCCGCTGATGGACGACGGCGTCGTCGTGCTGCGCACGTTCTCGAAGCGTTCGGGCTTGCCGGCGCGCGCATCGGCTACGCGCTCGCCGCTCGCGACGTCGCCGACGAGCTGAACGCGCGCCAGGCCCCGGCGCCTGTCTCGACGCTCTCTGCGCAGCTCGCGCTGGCCGCGCTCGCCGACCCGCCCGACGTGACGCCGCTCCTCGAGGAGCGCGCCCGGCTCGCCGCGTCGCTGCGGGCGCTGGGGCTCGAGCCGCTCGAGTCGCACACGAACTTCCTCTACGTGCCCGGTCGACAACGGCGCACGAGCTCGGCGCGGCGCTGCTTCGGCAAGGGATCGTCGTCCGCTCCTATCCCGAAGCGATCCGTGCATCGGTGCTCGATGCCGACGACGACGATCTGCTCGTCGAGGCGCTCGCGCGCATTCTCGACCGCCCGTCGCCGGTCGCCGCGGCGGGGGCGCGGCGCGCGCGCGTGCTCCGTGCCACCGCCGAGACGCGACTCGCCGTGCGGCTGGCCCTCGACGGCGCCAGCCGCGTGCGCGTCGCGACCGGCGCCGGCCTCTACGACCATTTCCTCGAGCAGCTCGCCTTCCACGCGGGCTTCGACCTCGTTCTGGAGGGCGCGGGCGATCTCGAGACGGGCGATCACCACACCGCCGAGGACGCCGCGCTCGCGCTCGGCGAGGCGCTCGACGAGGCGCTCGGCGACCGGCGCGGGATCGCCCGCTACGGCGACGCGGTCGTGCCGATGGACGATGCGCTCGCGCACGCAGCGGTCGACCTCGGCGGCCGTGCCCACGCCGAGTTGCAGCTCGAGCTCGACCCCGGCATGGCGACCCACATGCTCGCGAGCCTCGCGCAGTCGTCGCGAGCGGCGATTCACGTCCAGGCGTCGGGCCGCGACGCCCACCACGTCGCCGAGGCGGCGTTCAAGGCGGTCGGCCGCGCGCTGCGGTCGCGGTGCGGCTCGAGCGGTGAAGGGCTCCCGTCGACGAAGGGGCTGCTGTGAACGTCGCGATCTGCGAGTACGGGGCGGGCAACGTCCGCTCGGTCGTGATCGCCCTTCGCCGCCTGGGTGCGACGCTGACGGACGACGTCTCCGGCGCTGACCTCGCCGTGCTGCCGGGCGTCGGCTCGGCCCGCAGCGCGCTGGCGGGCCTGCGCGCAAGCGGGCACGACGCCGCGCTGCGCACTCGGGTCGAGGCGGAGCGACCCGTGCTCGGCATCTGCCTGGGTCTGCAGATCGCGCTCGAATGGTCGGACGAGGACGGCGGCGTCGAAGGGCTCGGGCTGCTGCCGGGCCGGACCGAGCGCCTGACCGCCGGCCGCATGCCGCGGATCGGCTGGGCAGAGGTCGAAGGTCGCGGAACCTTTTACTTCGCGCACTCGTACGCCGCCTCGACCCCGTGCGCGACCGCCTGGTCGGAAGGCGTCGTCGCCGAGGTGCGCTCCGGCTCGTTCGTCGGCTGCCAGTTTCATCCCGAGAAGAGCGGCCCCGACGGCGCCCGCTACCTCGCTGCGGTGCTCGAGGAGGCGACATCCCGCTCCCTCGCCTGATCCCGTGCCTCGACGTCGCGGGCGGCCGTGTCGTCAAGGGCGTCCGCTTCAAGGAGCTGCGCGACGTCGGCGAACCGGTCGAGCTCGGCCGCGCGTACTCCGACGCCGGTGCCGACGAGCTGGTCTTCCTCGACATCACGGCGACGCTCGAGGCACGCGCGACGCTCGTCGAGCTCGTGGGCCGCGTCGCCGAGCGGCTGGCGATTCCCTTCACCGTCGGCGGCGGCGTCCGGTCGGTCGCCGACGCAGAGGAGCTGCTCGATGCGGGGGCCGACAAGGTGGCGGTCAACTCGGCTGCGCTCGAGCGGCCGGCGTTGATCACCGAGCTGGCCGAGCAGCTCGGCTCGCAGGCGGTCGTCGTCGCGATCGACGCGCAGGGCGGCCGGGTGCGCTCCCGCGCCGGCACGGCCGCGACCGCGCGCATGGCCGTCGACTGGGCGCGCGAGGCGGTGGCGTGCGGCGCCGGCGAGATCTGCTCACGTCGATGGACGCCGACGGCACGCGCGCCGGCTACGACCTGGAGCTGACGGGTGCAGTCGCTGCGACGGTGTCCGTGCCGGTGATCGCCTCGGGCGGCGCCGGAGGCGCGCGGCACGTCGCCGAGGCGCTCGAGGTGGCGCAGGCGGCGCTGCTCGCGTCGATCCTGCACGAGGATCCGGCACGGCTCGTGTCGCTGCGCGACGAACTGCAAGCAATGGGGGTTGAGGTGCGCGATGCAGCCTGACGAATTGAGAGCGGCGATCGTGCAGGACGCGGCGACCGGCCGCGTGCTGATGCTCGCCTGGATGGACGCCGAGGCCGAGCGGCTGACGCGCGAGACGGGCGAGGCGTGGTTCTGGAGCCGTTCGCGCGGGCGGCTCTGGAAGAAGGGCGAGACCTCCGGCAACACCCTCGCGGTCGAGGAGCTGCGTGACGACTGCGACGGCGACGCGCCTGCTCGTGCGCGTGACGCCTGCCGGGCCCGCCTGCCACACCGGCAGCGTCTCGTGCTTTGCCCCGGCGCTCTGGCGCACGATCGCGGAGCGCGCAGCCGAGCGGCCCGCGGGCTCGTACACGGTCGAGCTGCTCGACGCAGGCATCGGCGCCTGCGCTCGCAAGGTCGGGGAGGAGGCGGTCGAGGTGGCCGTCGCGGCGCTCGACGAGAGCGACGAGCGCGTCGTCGAGGAGGCGGCCGACCTCGTCTACCACCTCTACGTCCTGCTGGCGGCGCGCGGGCTCGACATCGCCCAGGTCGAAGACGTGCTGGCTGCTCGGGTGAAGCGCTAAACGCCCGCAACCTGGTTCCGCTGCGCGGCAACCAGGTTGCGGGCTCATCTCGCACGTGCACACTCTGAGTCGATGGAGCAGCGAGCCGCCCTCGAAGGGATTGCCGTGGTCGATCTGTCGCGCGTGCTCGCGGGACCGCTCGTGGCGATGACGCTCGGCGACCTGGGCGCCGAGGTGATCAAGGTGGAGTCGCCCGACGGCGACGACACGCGGCGCTGGCTTCCGCCGGCCGACGCACAGGGCCGCTCGGCGTATCACCACACCGCGAATCGCAACAAGCGGTCGATCGCGCTCGACCTGAAGGCGGCCTCCGACCTCGAGCTCGCACGACGCCTGTGCGAGCGCGCCGACGTGGTCGTCGCGAATTTCAAGCCCGGCACGCTGGAGCGGTTCGGGCTCGGCTACGACGCGATCGCCGCGGTCAATCCAGGGGTCGTCTACTGCGAGATCAGCGGCTTCGGCGAGCGTGGCGGGCGGGAACTGCCCGGCTACGACCCGCTGGTCCAGGCGGTCGGCGGGTTGATGAGCGTCACCGGCCCGCCGGGGACGCCGTCGAAGACCGGCGTGGCGATCGTCGACGTGGTCACGGCGCTCTACGCGACGATCGGCGTGCTCGCAGCCCTCCACGCGCGACGCGACACCGGGCGCGGCCAGCGCCTGACCGTCAACCTCATGCACGCCTCACTCGCGCTGCTCGCCAACCAGTCGACCGGCTGGCTTGCGAGCGGGGAGGCGCCACGAGCGCTCGGGAACACGCACCCGAGCATCGAGCCCTTCGCCACCTATCGCGCCGCCGACGGCGACCTGATGGTGCTCGCGGGCAACGACGCCCAGTTCGCGCGGCTGATGAACGCGCTGGGCGCGCCCGAGCTGATTGCCGACGCGCGCTTCTCGCCACAACGGAGACCGCGTCGCGAACCGTGACGAGCTGCGCCCGCTCCTCGAGCGCCGGCTCGGCACGCGGACGTGCGCAGAGTGGCGCGATGCGCTGTCGGCGGCCGGGTCCCGGCCGGGCCCGGTGCAGACGATCGAGCAGGCGTTCTCGCTTGCCGGAGCGCTCGGCCTGGACGCGGTCGACGAAACCGACGGCGTCCGCACCGTCAGGTTCCCGGTCGATCTGCCCGAGACTCCGGCGGCGACACGTCGCCGGCCGCCGGAGCTCGACGAGCACGGCGCGGAGATCCGCGCCGAGCTCTCGGGTTGATCAGCCGCGGTGGATCGAGACGTCGGCGCCGGCCCGCTTGAGCAGCGCCGAGAAGGGGCACTCGAGGTCGGCCTGCGCGATCATCGTGTCGAGCGTGTTGTCGTCGACGCCCTCGACAGCTCCCTTGACGAGGACCTGCGAGCCGACGATCTGATGGCCCTGGCCTTCGACCTCGTCCATCACGATCGTGCAGCTGACGTCGAGGCGCCCGGGCGGGGTGCCGGCCTTCGTCAGCTCGCCGGCGAGC
>CAWAXB010000040.1:0-7587 GCA_963785895.1 uncultured Actinomycetes bacterium
CCCACCCGGCCATCACCTTCCTTGAACTCGCGCAAAACCGCCGCGCAGTCCCGTCTACGTCGAGGCGCCGCCGGCGATCAGAAGGTAGAGCCCCCACCCCGCCAGGCCCGAGGCGACGGCGGCGGCACCGAGCGCGAGCGCACTCCGGCGGAAGCGCGGAAAGACGACGAAGACGATCAGCTGCGCGACGAAGAGGGCACCGAGGGACGGTTTCAGCAGATCGTCGTAAAAGCGGTCGGGGTCGACGAGGGAGATCACATCGGAAGCGACGAACGGCGCGGCGATCCACAGCAGCACGCTGCGGACAGGCGGGCCGTGCAGCCAGTGCAACAGGCGGGCAAGCGCGAGGTACTCGGCGACGACCAGCGCAAGCGTGCTGCCGGCCGTCAGGAGGCCGACCGTGATCGCGAGCCCGCGCCCGCTGTAGGCCTGGGCGATCGCCGCGCCCGGCACAGCGGCGTCCCGCAGCTCGTCGGGCACGCCCGCCAGCGGAATCGCGGCCACGAGGAAGACGGCGCCGACGAGCGCGACAGCGGCGACTAGCCCGCGCCGCACCGTCCGGCTGCCGCCACGCACCTCTGCGCCGAGGTAGAGCGGCAGGCTGGCGCAGACGAAGAGGAGGGCTGTGCCACCGGTCGCCCGGCCGGTGTCGTTCAGGCTCGGATGCGACGCGAACGGCGCGTTCACGTGACGGAACTCGACAACGGCGAGCACGAGCATGATCACGAGCTGCGCGGCCGCCAGCACCCCGAGACCGGCAAGCGCCCAGCGAACCGGCGACAGGGCCACGGCCACGATCACGACCGGCAAGATCAGCTCGAGCGACGAGCGGTACGCGACGATCCCCGGGAACACCGGCGGCAGCAGGTCGTAGACGACGAACGTCACCGTGTATGGCGGATAGAGGAAGTACGCGAGCGCCCAGATCCAGCCGTGTGCGAGTGCGGCACGGCGACCGGCGGCCGCATCGACGAACGCACTCAGCCCGCCTGAGGAGACGATCGTCCGCGAAAACGCGAGCCAGATTCCCAGCGGCGCCGCGAAGACGACGAGCGCGAGCAGCACCACGAGCCCCGCGGAGTCGAGACCGTCGCCGGCCGTGCCCGGCAGCAATGTGAGCAGCGCGATCGGGCCGCCGATCGACGCGACGGCGAAGCCGGCGAAGAGAGGCGCCGGGATCCCACCGCCCCGCGTCGGGCCCTGCTCGAGGTCGCTGCCCACCGACCACGCTACGGGCGACTCCTGCGATCGGTTTTCGGGGGCGCAGGCGCCTGCGGCGTGAATCCGCTTCCGGCTCACGGCCGTATCCGTGAGAGATGTCGATGTCTCTTCGTCGAAAGGAGCTCAGGATGCGGGGTCGGATCGTCCGTTGGGTACTGCCGCTTGCACTGCTCGCGGTCATGGGAGTCGGTGCGGCGATGGCTGCCACGGCGTCGATGCACGCGAGCCACCCGACAGTGAAGGTCGCGAAGAACGCCACATATGGGCTGGTGCTCGTCGCGTCGAATGGCAGGACGCTCTACCGCTACGCGCCCGACCGGAAGCGCGTCAACACGTGCAGCAGCAATGCCGTCTGCAACAAGACGTGGCCGAGACTGCTCATCGCGGCCACGGCCAAGCCGACCGCGGGCACGGGAGCAAGCGCGGGCCTGCTCGGAAAGATCAAGCAGCCCAAGGGGCTGTGGCAGGCCACGTACGCCGGCTACCCCCTCTACTTCTACTCCGGCGACAAGAAGGGCGGCGACGCGAACGGCCAGGGCTTCGAGAGCAAGTGGTACGTGGTCAACGCGAAGGGCGCGCTCGTCAAGCACGCCGTGGCCGCATCGCCCACCCCGGCGCCGGCCCCTACTCCGCCGACCACGACGTCCGCCGGTGGCGGCGGCGCCTGGGGCTAGGCGCTCCCTCGACTTTGGTGGCGGTCGCGCGCGGCGCGGCCGCCACTGCGGCAAGCTCTTCGGCCCACTTCCGATGGTGCTCGAGAGCCCAGCGCTCGTCGACCCAACCGCGCGTCATGCCGTTGAGCGCATGCCGAGTGGTCGGGTGGATCAGCGACAGGTAGAGGTGGCCGACGAAGAGGAAGAACGAGACGTACATCAGCCAGTCGTGAATGAGGATCGTGTCGGCGAACCGGAAGCGCGTGTTGCGCTCGCCGTACCAGAGCAGCAGGCCGGTAACGGCGAACAGCACAGCGAATGAGGCGGTGACGATCGCGTTCAGCTTCTGCCCTGCGTTGAGGCGGCCCTGCGGACTGCCGCGCAATCTGAGCCAGTCACGGTCGTCGCGGTCCCAGAGATCGATCTCGCCCATCGTCCGCCGCAGGCTCCGCCGGTCGCCGGCGGCGACGACCAACACGAGCGCCACGATCCACGCGATGGCCGTGTAGACGTGGATCGTCTTCAAGAGCGGCCGGCGGCCGACCAGCTCGGCCAGACTCGGAAGGTAGAGGCAGAGCCCGCTGGCAAGCAGCACGAGGAATGCCGCCGCATGCACCCAGTGCAGAGCGCGCTCAGTGCGCGTGAAGCGAAGGAGCCGGCGCACCGGAATGGCGTCAGCTACGGCCATTCGAGCGTCCCACCCATGCGTCCTGGTCGTAGCCGAGCCCTTCCCAGTAGCCCTGCGGCTGCGTGCCGACCAGCTCCATCCTGGTCAGCCACTTGACGCCCTTGTAGCCGTACATCTCCGGAATCACGACTCGCGCCGGCGCGCCGTGCGGGCGCGAGAGCGGCTGCCCGTCGAGCTCGTATGCGAGCAGCACGTCGTGGAGCCGCGTCTGCTCGAGCGTCAACGAGTCGTTGTACGGCTGCTCGAGCGAGACGAATCGAACCGCATGTGCCGATGGGAGCGGCTCGACGAGATCGAGCAGATCGCGGAAGCGCACACCGGCCCAGTGCACGTTCTGAACGGTCCAGCCGGTCACGCAATGAAACGTCGAGACCTGTTCGACCCGTGGCAGCGCGAGCAGCTCGGCATGGGTGAAGCTGCGCGGACGCTGCACCAGGCCGCCGATCTCGAGCCGCCAGACGCTCGGGTCGAAGACCGGCATCGATCCGGAGATCGTGTAGATCCGCCAGCCTCCCACTGGCAGAACGTCTGCAGCGAGCTGCGAGAACTGCGACGTCACCGGCGCGAGCACGCGGCTCGCCCACCCGCCCCACGCGAACGACGTCAACCCGCCCGCCGTCAACAGCAAGAACGCACGACGCCCGTACGGGCGCAGATCCGGGTCGGACTCGCTCACACGGCCTCCATCGTCGACCGGAAGTCTGCTTCGTCCTACGTGATAGCAGCCCCGACGGTTCTCGGAACCGGCGGCGGCGTCAGCCCTCGAAGGCGCGAGCGGGAACGCCCGCGACCGTTGCCCCCGGGGCGACGTCGTGTGTGACGACTGCACCTGCACCGACCAGTGCGCCGGCACCAATCGTCACTCCTCCGAGCACCAGTGCGCCGGAGCCGATCGACGCCCCGCGCTCGACGCGTGTGGGCACGAGCTCCCAGTCGCCGGGTTGCTGAAGCTCACCTTGCGCCGTCGTCGCGCGCGGGCGCAGATCGTTGACGAACGTCACCCCGTGGCCGACGAACACCTCGTCGTCGATTTCGACGCCGTCGCAGATGAACGTGTGGCTCTGAACCTTGCAACGCCGGCCAACGACCGCTCCGCGCTGGATCTCGACGAACGCGCCAATCGTCGTCCCGGCGCCGACGGTGCATCCGTACAGGTTCACGAACGAGTGAACGACGACACCTGCACCGAAATGGACATCCGCGATCAGCCGGTGTGGCGCGTCGTTGGCGGGACGATCACCCACGTCGCACGAACTCCCGGACCGCGCCGATCACCTCGTCGGCCTGCGTGCCGGTCATCCCGGGGAAGAGCGGCAGCGAGACACACTCGCGTGCGATCGCCTCCGCGACGGGCAGCGAGCCGGCCCGCGGGCCGTAACGGCGGTAGGCCGGCGCGAGATGGAGCGGCAGTGGATAGTGGCGGCCGCTCGCAATGCCTCGCTCGGCGAGAAATCCGGCGAGCTCATCCGGGCCGGAGACCCGAATCACGAAGAGGTGCCAGACAGGCTCGCTGCCATCGGGGACGGGCGGCAACCGCACGCCGTCGAGCCCCGACAGAGCCGGCCAGATACCGATGCGCCAGCGCACGCCTCTGCCGGTTCCAGCCGTCGAGCAGCCGGAGCTTGTGAGACAGGACAAGCGCCTGGATCGTGTCGAGCCTCGCCGTGTAGCCCACGCGTTCGTGCAGGTACCGCTCGCACTGCCCGTGTTCACGCAGGCTGCGCGCGCCCTCGGCGACGGTCGCGTCGCTCGTGACGAGCGCTCCTGCGTCGCCCATCGCGCCGAGGTTCTTCCCCGGGTAGAAGCTGAACGCAGCTGCGCGACCGACGGCGCCGGCACCGAGGCCGTCACGCCGCGCACCGTGCGCCTGGCAGGCGTCTTCGACGATCGTGAGGTCTCGCTGGGCCGCAAGCTCCTCGAGGCGTGCCATGTCCGCCATCTGACCGTAGAGGTGCACGGGCAGCAGAAAGCGAGTGCGGGCGGCGATCACGCCGGCGACCGCGTCGCAGTCGATGTTCCAGTCGTCCTCCGACGAATCGACGAAGACCGGCGCGCCGCCCGCCTGCAGCACCGCCTCCGCGGTGGCGGCGAACGTCATCGACGGCAGGATCACCTCGTCGCCGGGCTCGATCCTCGCCGCGAGCAGCGCGAGTCGCAGCGCATCCAATCCGCTCGAGACACCGACGCAGAATGCGGTGCCGCAGAACGCGGCGAATTCGCGCTCGAACGACGCGACCTCCGGGCCATTCGTGAACGTGCCGTCATCGATCAGCCGCTCCAGGTCCTGCACCAGGCGAGGCCGCAGCGACGCGTGAATCGGCGCAAGGTCGATGAACGGGACACCCACGTCAGCCCGCACTCCGAGCGACACGGGCTAGTCTTCGTTGCTCGGACGTGTGCGGCGAGGGCGACGCAATCGGCACCCACGCCCCGTGTAGCCAATGAAATTGTCGCGAGCGATTCTCCCAGGCACTCTGGCCGCCGTCTCCGCGGTTCTGCTCCTGCTCCCCTCCGCGTGCAACGCTGCCCAGCACGCGAAGCGGCGGCCGCAGACCGGACCACCGCTCGCCTGGGCGCCCCCCAAGCTCCACAACCCCACGACCGTTCGGGTCACCTCCGCGGCGCGCTGGCTGAGCCTCGACCCCAACCGCGACTACCGCGTCGAGCTCCCAGCCCACCCCCTTGTCGGCGTCGGCGGCGTGGTGATCGACGGCGGTCGCAACGTCGTGCTGATCGGCGGCGAGATCCGCGTGCCCTGGCACGGCGAATCCGTAGACGCGACGAGCCGCCGCGGGCTCTACCTCGTCAACCAGACCGGGACGGTCAGCATCGAGGGCTTGCGGATCGACGGGTCCGACCTCAGCGAGGGGATCGACCTCAGCGAGCCGCTCGGCGCCGTCGTCCAGATCGAGAACGTGCGAATCGACCGGATCCGCGCGCACGACGAGCGCACGTGGACCGACAACCATCCGGACCTCATCCAGACGTGGGCCGGGCCCGCAGTGCTGCGGGTCGACCGCTTCACAGGCTCGACCGACTATCAAGGCTTCTTCCTCGCGCCGAACGAGTATGGAAGCCAAGCCCCGCCGCGGTCGATCGACTTGCGGCGAATCAACCTCATCAGCACCCACCGGTGCACGTGTGTGCTTCTGTGGGACTCGACGTCGACGCCGATCCACACGCGTGACCTGTGGATTGCCGTCGCCGCCTCCCGGACGCTCGCCAGCGCCCTCTGGCCGGGCAAGGAGGCGTGGCCCGGACGCGCGCCGCGGCAGGCCGCCCGGCGGCGACTTCGTCCCGTCAGGCACCGCGGGCATCGGCTACCGGAGCCCGGGCTACGGTCGTTGACGGCCGACGTAGCGCGCGGCGATACGCGGCGAGGAGCTCGAGCTCCGATTGCTCCCAGGACAGCGTCGCCCTGACCCGCTCCTCGGCGGCGGCGCCCAGGCGGGCGCTGAACGCCCGGTCGGCCAACAGCTCGTCGATCCGCGCCGCAAAGTCTGCAGGGTTGCCCGCCTCGGCGTAGAGGGCCGCGCCGCCCGCCGTCTCGATCGTCTCGGAGAGGTCTGTAGCGACGACCGGCCGGCCGAGCGCCATGTACTCCGCGACCTTCACCATCGTCGAACGCTCGTTCAGCGCATTCCGTGGCTCGGGGGCGAGACACACGTCCGCCGAGGCGATCAATCGCTGCAGCTGCTCGTCGCCCAACCAGCCGGCGAACTCCACGGCACCGTCGAGCCCGAGCCGCTCAGCCAGGCGACGCAGACCGGGGAGCGCGTCTCCGCGCCCGGCGAACACGGCATGCCAGTCGTCTCGCCGCCGACGGAGACGCGCCAGCGCGCGGATCGCATCGTCCGTCCCGTCCTGCGCGCCCATCAGCCCCGCGTAGACGAGCAGGAAGCGCTTGCCACGGCGCAAACCGGGGTCGGGCTCGGGTGCGCGGAGGCGCCGGAGATCGGGTCCGTTGCGGACGACGAAGACATCGTCGGCCCGCTTTCCACCACGGGTGAGCGCAACCGTCCGGTAGGACTCGTTCGTCGCCAGGACGACGTCGGCCAGCCGGAAGGCGAGTCGCTCCGCAGCGACGACGAGACCGTGTGCGAACGACCGCTCCCCGAACTTCGCCGTGCAGAGCTCGGGAACGAGATCGTGCTGGTCGAAGACGAAACGTGCGCCGCGCCGCCGCGCGGACAGCGCTGTGAGCAGCAACACGTCCGGTGGGTTGCAGGCGTGGACGACGTCGTAGTCGTGGTCGCGCTGGAGCGCACGAACGAGGCGCCACGTCATCCACATCGCCCAGGCATATTCGACGACATACGACCCCGCGCTTCCCCGCGCCACCCGCGGCACGTAGCGGTGGATCGTGACGCCCTCCTGGACGTCATACGTCTCCATATCGTGGTCGACACCCGTGGGGCAGATCACCGTCGGCTCGAAGCCGGCGTCCCGCAACGACAAGCACTCCTGCCACACCCTGCGATCGGCCGGGACCGAGAGGTTCTGCACGAGCAGCAGGACGCGGCCCCCGGGCGCTTCGTTCCGGTCGTGCCGCGCCGGACGAACGACCGGCGCGAGTCGGTCTCGCGCCTCCGTCAGCGCGCGCCTTCCTGCCACCGCCAGACCTGCCCGAGGTGACGTCCGTAGAGCGGCCGGCGCCGGCGGGCTCCACAGGTCGGCATTCGCGGCCGAGCGGGCGATCATGTCGAGTGGAAGCCACGCCGGGTCGCCGAGGCGGGCCACCTCGCGCGCGACCTCGGACAGGATGTCCGCACCGCCCCGCAGGTCGCCATGATGTCCGTAGACGATCAGCGGCTGGCCGAGAAATGCGCGGAATGCGAGCTCCTCGCACCCGGCCTTCAGATGAACGCGAGGCAGGATCGGCATCCCCTTGCTCTCGCCGACACGCCAGCCGTCGAGGGCGTCCGGCTGGGCGCCCACGGGCGGCCGCGCAAGCGTCACGGCCTCGAAGCCATGCTCTCTGACGACGTCGAGGGCGGCCAGCGAGCAGACTCCGTGCGGCGGGAC
>CAWAXB010000041.1:0-13383 GCA_963785895.1 uncultured Actinomycetes bacterium
CATCACGCGAGCCACGGCGAGGCCGCTCTCGCGTTCGAACGCCGAGACGCGCGCAAGCGCGGACGAGACCCGACGAGCTATTTGCACCTGCGGCTCGAGACGTGCGAGCTCGTGCCGAACGTGGTCGTTGCCGTGCACGGCCAGGGATAGCTGCTGCTCGTACTCACGGAACACCGAGACAACCTTGGGATGAACGCGGCCCGCGTCGAGCGGCACCATGGCAACCGCAAGGTGGTAGCCGAACCTGGCGGCGTCCGCGGCGACCTCCGCGAAGTCGAGGTAGCCGTACGTAGGACGACGCAGGTTCGGGTCGTCGACCACGAACGTCGCCCGAAGCGGAGGGAAGGTCTCGCCGGTGAGCTCGCGCAGGAAGTGGACGACGGGCAGCAGCGCTGCAAACCGGCCAGCACAGAAGCGGCTGCGCAAGCGCTCGCCCGGCCCCAGCTCGGCAGGGCAGAGCGCCGCGAGATACCGGTGTCGCGACTCGCGGGCCCACACGACGTTCCGCCCGTGCCACGCGAGCACGGCCGCGGTCTGGGAGACCGCGAGACCGGCGGCCCGTCCCGCCCCCGAATCGGCAAGCGAACGGCCGGCAAGCGGGCCGAGCCCGCCGGCCTCCGTGCTCAGCTGCCACGTTCCGGCCGATCCACGCTGCCCGCACTCCTCGCCCTCGAGCATCGTCAACGAAGGCCTCACCGCAGAACCGGCACGTGATCCGTCCACGCGCGACGGCAGGAGCAGCAGGCCGTCGAACTCCGAATCGGTCGGGTCGGCGCTGTCGAAGCTCACATCGTAGGCCCGGGCGAGGGCCGCGAAGAGCCGTCGCCGCGCCGTGAACGCGTCGGGTGGCCAGACCCCTACGCGTTGCTGCCCCATCAAGCGCTCGCCTCTCCGTACGACCCACCTGTGTACGACCCACCCGCATCTGACCCACTCGCGTGCGAGCGGCTGGCGTGCGAGTGTCCGGCTCGGGCCGCCGCCAGGAGGCCCACCATCGCCCAGAGGAGCTGAGGCAGACCGGAGTCGACGAAATAGGGCTCGACGAACTGCAACGGGATGAGCGCGAGCACGAGGACGAACAGGACGCGCCCGACCGCCCGGTCGCCCGGGGGAGCCGCGCCCGCACGTGAGGCGCGGCGCGCGAGCGCGCCGAATCCCCACATCAAGAGGCCGTAGACCGCGAGCAGGATGACGCCCCCGCGCAGCAGCAGCGTGAGGTACACCGATTCGGTGAAGTCCCAGGCAAGCCCCGGAGGAAGGTCGGTCGGCGTGCTGCAACACGGACCCCAACCGGTAACCCATCGGCCGGAGAGTGCGGGTACATACTGCTTCGTCCAGACCTCGTAGCGATACGCCAGCGTGTTCGGGACGATCGCGTTGGTCGTCTGCCCGGGAGCCCGTGCGTACTGAAGGTCGTAGCGGGCGCTCAGCAGCGATCCGAAGGCGACTGCACCGACCGCTGCCGCCACCGCTAGCCAGACGAGGACCTGCCGGCCCCGCCCGTACCAGGTACTCAGGGCAATCGACCCGACGATCGCCGCGATCAGCGGTGACATCGAGACTGTCTCGAGCAGAGCGGCCGCGTCGATGATCAACACGCCGATGAGCCAGCGGCGCCTCAGCACCGCCTGGTTGCGGTCGAGCAGCAGCGCAACGGCGATGAGGATGACCACGAGCAGGTACGCCCCCAACATCTGCCAGTGGGGAAACGGACCGGTGGCGCGGTGGAGCTGCGCGTAGCTGTAATCCGTCGAGAGATCGACGCCCGTCAGCGTGCGCAGGATCCCCGGGACACCGAGCAGCCCGCTTCGCTGTAGGAGCCCGAGCGCCGAAACCGGAACGCTCATGAACAGGACCGTGCGCAACGCAGCTCGCCGGCTCCGCTCGGTCTGCAATGAGACGACGGCCCCGCGATAGAGCAGGAAGAATTCGAGCGGGCCGGCCAGCGTCCCGATGCTTGTCGAGTCGAACGCCTGACCCCGGCGCAGGAGGTCGTACGTGCCGATCAGTGCTGCGACCGCCACATACCCGAGGGCCGCCCAGTCGAATGCGCACCACGGCGCGCGCTGCCGCCGCGCGACGGTGGCGAGCAGGATCACGGCGATCCCGGCGATCAGCGCCTCCGAGAGACGCAGCCCCGGCACGGGCAGCCCGCGCCGGAGCCCCGAGACGGCGGGGACGACGCCCGCCAGCACGATGCCGCCGACCACCGGGCGGCGCAGGACGACCAGGCCGGCCGCGAGCGCGGCCGTGAGTCCGGCACCGGCTCGCGGCGAGGTTCCCGCGGCCACGCCGACGACCACGGTCGCGGCGATCGTCAATGCGAGGAACGCCTTCGGGCCAACGGCGACCGCATGTCTGCGCGGGATCCCCTGTGCACCAAACCCCTGTGCACCGAACCCCAGTGCGCCGAGTCCTTGCGCGCCGAACCTCAGCGAGGCGGCCGTCACCGTGCCTCCACCGAATCAGCGGCAGCGGCAGCGGCCGAACGCTCGGACGGCGGTGACTCTCGCCTCAGTGACCGGCGGGTGCCGAGTACGAGCCAGTCCGGCGCCGCGCCCACCTCGGACAGCGCTCCGAGCGCCGCGTGCAACTTCCGCGCGCGCGTCCCCTTCTTGACCACGAGCACGAAGAGGTCGGCCGGCAGCGTCGTCACCTCGCGCGCCCTGCCGCCGAGTATCGGCGCCTCCACGACGAACTCAAAGGCGTCCGCCTCGTCCGGCGACGTCGCCAAGACCTCGGCGAGCTGCGCGGCGCGGAGTTCCGCCGACTTCCCGAGCGGAAGCAGCGCGACGCGTGGCCGTTCGGTCCCTGCGAGCTGCCGCCAGCGCTCGAGCAGGATCGGCGAGATCGGAATCGCGCCGAGCGCTGTTGCCGGGCGATTTCCTTCCTCGCGGAGCGCCTCGACGTCGTCGATGCGAGCATCGAACCGCTCCCAGGCCACCATGAGTACGAGCCCGAGCACGAATCCGATCACGATCCCGACCGCGAGGGCGCTCTTCCGCGAACGCGGGCCAGAGGTCACCTGGACCCCGCGCAAGGCCAACACGGATTTGCGCGGGATCGCGGTCGAGCTCGAGTGGAGCACCGCCGTCCGCAGCGCCTCGGCACCGCGGACGGCGCGCCCTTTCGGCGACGCGGTGAATCCAAGCTGCAGCAACGCCGTGCTCGGAGGGTTGCCGACGCTGATCCGCGCCCCTGCCTGCACCGGCGTGTAGTCCGCCGCCCGCCCGACTGCTCGCCGAATTGTGGGATCCTCTGGGATAAGGGCGGCATAGGTGACCGCGAGCTTGTTTGCCTCGTCGGCGTACTTCGACGTTCCCGCGCGCGGGGCGCTCGCGTCGAACGCCGGCACGACGACCATCGACTGCGCCGAGTAGGGCCTCGGGAAGCGGTTGTTCGCCAGTACTGCGACTGCGGCCACACAGGCCGCCGCGAGCGGAACCACCCACACGCGCCGGAGGAGCAGGCGGACGAAGCGGCCCCGGGTGTTCACGTGCTTGCACCTCCGCTGCCAACCGCGGCCAGTGTCTCCGACCGCTCATCTGCGCCGAGCCGCAGGCGGCGGCGAAGCGCACCGAGCTGCCGCAACCAACGCTCCTCCTGAAAGTCGTATGCATCGTCGACGGCCGCTCGGAGCCGATCGTGTTCTGCGCGAGCACGCCGGATACCGGCGCCGATCGACAGCGCATCGTTGGCGACGTGAACCGCGTACGGGAACGCTTCTCGCGACGCCTGCCAGTCGCTCACGATCAGCGGGCGCCTGGCGTAGACGGCCTCGCAGCCTGCACGCACGATCGAGTTTGGCTCCGTCGTCAGGGCGAGCACGACGTCGGCGGCCTCGAGCTCGCGCCGGTACTCGTCACCGCGGACGTAACCCGTAAATCCGATCGGCGCCGAGGCGGCGGCCACCCGGACGGACTGCGCGCAGCGGCCCGGGTCACCGGTGATCCGCAGCTCGATGCCGTCCTGTTGCACCGCCGCCACGACCTCGGCCACCGGTTCATCCGGGTCGAAGACCGTGACCAGCAGGAGCCGCAGCACCCGCTCCGCCCGCCGTGGCGGCGCCACGCGCCAGCCGGGAGGCGCCTCGTGCACGATCTCCGGCCAGCCGCCCCAGCCGAGCACCACGTTCGCAAGCCGTTCGTCCGTCACGAGCGTCGCAGACATCCGTCTGACCAGACAACGGTGGAGCGGCAGGAGTTGCGCCGAGACCCAATCTCCCTTCAGGCCGAAGGAGCCGGGATGACTGTCCAACACGGCTGCAGCACCGGTGAGGCGGGCATAGATCCAGGCGATCAGTCCCGGGAAGATCGGCGGGTTCGTCGCGATCAGCGAGCGCGGCCGGCGGCGAAGCAGGTAGGCGACCGTGTGAGCCGCACTGAGGAGATACCGCACCGGAACGAGCGGACGCCTGGCAATCCCGAACGAGTAGAAGCAGCGTGCTTCGCCGCCGAGCGCCGCGGCGATCTCGGACGAGCGGTCGGTGACACGCCCCCAGGCGATGAACGCAACAGCCGGACGGCTCACCAGATGCCGGCCCCGAGTGAAGGTGCGACTGCGCTTCGGCTCCCGGCCCGCGCGAGCGACGACTCGACCGCCTCGATCACACGGATCACATCGAGCCCGATCTCGGCGCTCGAGACGGGCTCGCCACCACCCGCGATCGACGCCGCGAAGTCCCGCAACTCGACCACGAGCGGTTCGGCCGGCACGACGTGTGGCGAGAGGATGTCGCCGGTGCGGTAACTCAGCCGGTGCTCGCCGAACGAACCCGGATCGGGCAGCGAGACCCCCGCGTCGAAGATGCGCACAGGCTCGTTGCTCGTATCGTCGTAGACCACCATCTTCCGCGAGCCGACGAGCGTCGTTCGCCGCAACTTGCCGGGTGCGAGCCACGACAGCTCGACGTGTGCGATCGCTCCCGAGGCGAACTCCGAGTTGACGAACGCCACATCGGGAGTGCCCGGGATCACGCAGCCACGCGCGAGCGCCGAGACCCAGGCCGGCGTCTCGCCGAGCCAGTAGCGGAGGATCGAGAAGTCGTGCGGGCCGAGGTCCCACGCGACGCTGATGTCGGCCTGGTGGATGCCCAGGTTGACGCGGCTCGTGGAGATGAAGTAGATCTCGCCGAGCTCGCCGGCATCGATCAGCTGCTTCACCGCGCGCACCGGCGGGCTGTAGAGGAACGTGTGGCCCGGCATCAGCACGACATCTCGCCGGCGCGCCAGCTCGACGAGCTCGAACGCCTCGGCCGACGAGCCCGCCAGCGGCTTCTCGACGAAGGTGTGCTTGCCTGCGTCGAGCGACGCCGCGGCGAGCGAGAAGTGAGTCGAGACGGGCGTCGCGATGACGACCGCATCGATCTCCGCATCGTCGAGCACATCCTCGATGTGCGCGGTTCGACCGACTGCCGGATAGCGACTGCCGATGCGCGCCAGGACGTCTTCTCTCAGATCGCACATCCAGCCGACCTCGAAGCCCGGCACTTCGTGCAAGGCCCGAATCAGGTTCGGGCCCCAGTAGCCGAGCCCGACCACCCCGACGCGGAAGGTCATCGCGTCGCTCCCGTCGCCAGCAGCGCCGGCGGCGTCGCTGCAAGCAGGCGCAGGTCGAGGCCGAGCGACCAGTCGTGAACGTAGGCGACATCGAGGTCGAGCGCCTCTCCGAACGTGGCCCGAGCGCGGGCTGTCACCTGCCAGTAGCCGGTCAGACCGGGCTGCACCTGGAACCGGTCGAAGTGGTGATCCGCGAAGTGCTCGATCTCGTAGGGAATGCACGGCCGCGGGCCGACGAGCGACATCTCTCCGCGCAGCACATTCCAGAGTTGCGGCAGCTCGTCGAGGCTCGTACGCCGCAGCCATTTGCCGATCGGGGTCACGTCGTCCGGCCGCTCGAGCTTGTACAGGCCGTTCGTAGACGGAGCTGCCGCCGAGGAAGCGGTTGCACGGATGAAGGCGCGATGCTCCGAGTCGGAGGCGTTCATCCGCATCGTGCGGAATTTCAACGTCGTGAACTCCCGCATATTCTGGCCGAGTCGCGTCTGGCAGAACAGCACCGGCCCGTCACCCGTCCTCCTGATCCGCCAGGCGATGAACGCGATCAGTGGCGCCGCGAACGCGAGCAGCAGGGTGGCACCGACGACGTCGATCGCCCGCTTTGCGATCCGCTCCGCAGGCGTGAACCGGCGCCTCGGCAGATCCAGGAACGGGAGCCCTTCGAGCGATCCGACGCGGGCTGCCGGCCCGACGAGCTCGAAGAGGCGCGGCACGACGTCAACGTCCACAACGGAGCACTCGAGCTCGCGAAGGGTCTGAACGAGCTCCTCGCTGCGGTCGGAAGAGAAGGCGACAATCACGCGGTCGATCCTGTGGACGGCGATGTGCCGCGCGAGCCCCGCAGGCGACCCGAGCACCGGCACTCCGTCGAGCTCGGGCCGTCGCGTCCTCGGTGCGGAGTCGACGAACCCCACGAGCTCGAATCCGCACTCCGGGTGCTGCGAGATCTTTCGCGCCACCAGCTGCCCGACATGCCCTGCACCGACGATCAGCGTCCGTTCGCGACGCACGCGCCCGCCGCCGTCGATCGCCGAGCAGACGCCACGCGCCAGCGGCACGAGCACGAGCGCCAGGCCGGCGAAGACCCCGAGCTGGGCCAGGCGAAGCGGCGAACCGAAGGCATAGGAGGCTCCCAGCACGATCCAGGCCACCGACACGATCGCCCGCATCAGCGCTGCCAGCTGCTGCGTGAAGGAGAACTCGTCGAAGGGGCGTCGCGCGACGAAGAGCCCGGTCATCCAACCAACGACCAGCCACCCGGCGAGCGTGATCAACAGGATCCCGGCCGCGGGTGTTGCAGCGATCGGCCGCTCTCCGCCGAGCAACTCTGCCGCGACGCAAAATGCCACGGCCACGGCGATCATCTCGGGTGCCGCGACCCGGAGCGACATCAGCGACGCCAGCCGGCCCCAGCGGCTCCTACAGCCTGCGCCTGCGCGACGGCGTCGAAGCCCGGCGAACTGTCTTTCACGGTATCCCCCTCGACGGGGGAATCACGGCAAGCCGCAGTCTAAAGGTCTCCGCACCTTCGCTGTCAAGGAATTGGCGGAGCTGCCAACGTCCTAGACCGACAGCCAGGTTAAGCCCGGCGGCCGAGGCGGTAGGGGTCGCTCACGACGGGGCGACGTATCCCAACGACCACGAGGGGATCACGGCAAACGTCGCCCCGTCGTCCTTCATTCTCGCCGCGACCAAGTGCGTCGCAATCCCTCATTTGAGTGAGGGCTGCAAGACCATGATCGAGAACGCCATGATCGAGTGAGCACCGTCGAGTGGGTCGCGCGTACACTCACATCCGCCGTGATCCCCGAGGAGGGAACCGGTCGGCGTGCTCCGGCAAGGCTCGACGAAACGGATCACGGAAGGTGCGGCGCGCAGCAGCCGCCGTGTCACGCACGCACTCGGAGCGCGCAGCCCGGTGAGCCGTCGCGAGCTCGGCTCGATTGCAACGCTGATCCTGTCCGAAGGCGTCTCGCGGGCGCTTTCGTTCGCGTACTACATCGCCGCCGCCCGGCTCCTCGCACCGGCGGGCTTCGGCGTCGTCCGCTACACGATCGCACTCTCCCTCCTCGCGTTCGGCGTCATGCAGGTACTCGTGACCGTGCTCGGGCGCGAGCTCGGTGCGGCGCGCGGCGACGACGACCGAACGTCGGCCGTGATCGGCACGAGCGTCGCGCTTGGTGTCGCCGGGTGGCTGGTCTCGATGCTCGCCTGCGCGGCCGCGATCGGCTTTCAGGTCACGGGGAAGGCAAACGCCGTCGGCTTGCTCGCGGTGCTCTCGGGCTACGCCGTCTTTCAGATCTACTACGCGATCTCGTGGGGCCTCGGCCGCGTCACGCGGATGGCGATCACGTATGCGGGCGGAGGAGCTCTGCAGCTGGCCGCGCTGCTCGCGATCGCGGCCGTGATCCATCCGGGCCCCGCCGTCGCGCTCGTGCTCTTCGGCTTGAGCAATCTCGTGCCGATCGCGCTGCTCGAGGCGATCCGGCCGGTCATTCGTGGACGGGCGCTCCGCTTCGATTCGGACGCCGCTCGACGGCTGGCGAAGGTCGGCCTGCCGCTGCTCGCCGCCCAGGTCGGCTACGTCGTCTGGGCATCCGCCGACCAGATCTGGGTGCAGAGATCGCTCGGCTCGCGGCAGAGCGGGCTCTACGGTGCCGCGAAGAACCTCTCCCAGCTGTTTCTGATCTTGCCGGCCGGCGTCAACGGCGTGCTCATGCCGCGCATCGCCGAGTTACGGTCGCACGGGGAGGATCTCCGCGCCCGGCGGATGATCCAGAGCGCCACGGCGGGCGTCGTCGTCTGCTCGGCCGCCGCGGCGTTGCTCGCAATCGCGCTGAGGACCAGGCTCCTCGTGCTGCTCTACGGGGATGCGTACTCCGCGGGCGCCACAGCGCTCGCGGTGCTCTGCGTCGCGATGGCGATCTACGCCGGCTTTGGCACGTTCACGTACTCGATCGTCGGCTGGGGCAGGCCGGGTGTCTACACGACCGCGATCGCCGTGGCCGCCGCGGTCGAGGTCATCTACCTCGGCACGGTTACGGCCAGGTCACCAGCTCAGGCCGCGTGGGCATCGGCCACCTCGATCGCCGCCGGGTGCATCGCAGCTCTCGCCCACCTGTACCTCACTCGCCATCCAGTCGTCAGGAGGCCGAACATGCAACGTCACCTCACCGGGCTCGCCGTCGCTCGCGCGCGGCGAATCGCCGGTCTCGCAGTCCATCTCCCGATGCTCCCGGTCGCGATCGCGCGGCTGCGCCGAGCGCGGGCAAGAGCCACCCGTCCCGAGGAGCTCGTCGACCTCGCCTACTCGTTCAACGTGGCGGGCATCCGAATCAACCCGTGGCAAGTGCGGTCGGAGCTCGAGGCGTGGCTCCAGGTCGTCCGAGAGCGGAAGCCACGCGTCGTCGTCGAGATCGGCACGAGCAGCGGCGGCACGCTCTTCTTGCTCGCGGCGGCAGCAGCGCCGGACGCCCGCATCGTCAGCATCGACCTTCCGAGCGGCTCGTTCGGAGGCGGCTACGCCTGGTGGCGGTCCTGGCTGTACCGGTCGTTCGCCACCCGTGGCCAGCACATCGAACTGCTCCGCGCCGACTCCCACGACGTACGCGTCGCCGATCGTCTCCGCAAGCTGCTGGCCGGAGAGCCGATCGACCTGCTGTTTATCGACGGCGACCACAGCTACGACGGCGTTCGCGCCGACTTCGAGACGTACTCAGGCCTCGTCGCCCGCGACGGTCTCGTCACGTTCCACGACATCGTTCCCGGGGGCGCCGCCTCCGGGACAGAGCCGGTTCCCGGGCGCAACCAGCTCGGCCCGGATCCCGGCGACGTGCCACGCTTCTGGAACCAGATCTCGGAGCGCTTCCGGGCTCGCGAGATCGTCGCCGACGCCGGCCAGGGCGGCTACGGCATCGGAATTTTGGAGGGGGTGGGTCGCAGGACATGACGACTGTCTCGCCACCTGACGTCTCCGTCGTGATCCCCACCTACCGCGGCCGGGACGCTCTTCGCCGTTCTCTGCCCCCGCTCGTCGCCGACCCCTCGGTCGGCGAGATCATCGTGATCGTCGATGGCCTCGACGACGGGAGCGTCGACGACCTGCGCCGCCTCTCGCTCCTGCACCGGAAGCTCCGCTGGGAATTCGTGCCGAACGGCGGCGAGATGGCGGCGCGCGACCGCGGAGCCGAACTGGCGCGCGGCGAGGTCGTTTTGTTCCTCGACCAGGACGTCGTGGCCGGCCCGGGCCTCGCACACCGGCACGCACGGCTTCACGCCGGCTCCCCGCATCGAGTCGTCGTCGGCTACATGCCGACAGCGGCGACCGGTCGCCCGTCGTTCACGACACGGCTCTACGCTCGAGACTACGAGCGGCGCTGCAGGGGCTACGAGACGGACCCCGAGTCGATCTTGACGCACCTCTGGGGAGGGAACTTCTCGCTCCGCAGGTCGGACTGCCTCGCGATCCGCCTCCGGCGACCGGGGTTCGCGCAGCGCGAGCGCTACCACTCCGACCGCGAGCTCGGGCTCCGCTGCAAGCAGCACGGCCTGGTCGGCGTCTTCGACCGGTCGTTGCGAGCCACCCATCTCCACGAACGTGACCGAGCAGCTTTCTTGCAAGACTCGAGGAGCCAGGGATCGTCCCTCGCCCGTCTCCATCAACTCCATAGCGAGACACTCGGTCCACTACACCTCGCGACGCTGGCGGCCGGCCTGCCGTTTCCGCTGCGCTGGCTTGTTGCCGCGTGCCGGTTGCCGGCGGTCGAACGCGTGGTCGAGACCGGGCTACTCGGCGTCAATCGCCTGGCGAGCGCGGCCGGTGCCAGCGAGACCGAGCTCGCCACCGGCAAGCTGCTGCGGCGGATCGGGCAACAACGCGGCGCGCTTTGGGTCGCTCAAAGCAGATCGGAAACTCAGGACAGCTCGGCGAGCGGGAACGAGTGCTCCCGCCGCGGCTCAAGCGTCTAGGCACGACCGCCCGATCCGCGAGGTCGTCTCAAAATGACGTTCGTCGACCGGCGGGGAATCGGACGGCGGCGGCGGTGCGAAGACTAAGCTTCGCGCGATGGAGCGTCGCAGAGTCGGAATGCGGAAAGCCGTCGCGCTTAGTGCCGCTGCCATCCTCCTGGCAGCAGGTGGCGCGTCGGCGCATCGTGCTGCGGCACCCGCGACCGTGAATTGGCCAAGCTTCGGGAACACGGTCGACGAGAACCGCCACTCGCCGCTCAAACAGATCAATCCGTCCAACGTCAGCCGCCTCGGGCGCGCCTTCACCGTCGATCTGAACAAGCTCGTCCCGGGAATCAAGAAGGGGCAGCAGACCTATCCGATCGTGGTGGACGGAACGATGTACATCACGTCGGGTGACGACCAGGTATTCGCCGTCAACGCCGCGTCCGGCGCACCGCTCTGGCACTACGCGCCCGACAACATTGCGACCTTCAAGAACTTCGGCATCGTGGCCAATCGTGGCGTTGCCTACTGCGACAAGAGGATCTTCCTGCTCACGCTCGACATGACGATCGTCTCGCTCGATCCGGCCAGCGGCAAGCTGCTCGCGCGCATTCCGATCGCACGTGCGGTGCCTGGAGCCCAGTCGAACTACGGCTACTCCGAGACGAGCGCACCCATCTGCAGCGGGCATCGGCTGATCGTCGGCGCAGCCGGTTCGGAGTACGGCGCCCGGGGCTTCGTGATGGCCTACAACACGCCCAACCTGACGCCGGCCTGGGCGAATCCGTTCTGGACGATTCCGCCGAACAACACACAGTGGCGCAAGGCCGCGAGGGTCGTCGGTGGTGGCGTCGTCTGGACCCCGCCGGCTGTCGATCCGACGACGAACACGCTGTACATCGGCACTGGAGCGGCGACACCGCCCTACTACCCGTCGCTCCGCCCCGGCCCCGACCCGCGCGCGGACTCGATCGTCGCGATCAACCTCGCCACCGGTGGCATGAAGTGGTGGCAGCAGCAGCTCTCCTCGAACGAATGGTCGTACGACACCTCGCAGCCGCCGATGGTCTACACGGCCAAGATCGGCGGCAAGTCGAGGCGCATCGTCTCGGTCGCGACGATGGAAGGGGTGTGGTTCGCCTACGACGCCGCTACGGGGGCGCCGATCTACCAGCGGGTCAAAGTGATCGACAACGTCGAGCACCCCAATCTCAAGCCCGGCAAGCCGGTCGTCATCTATCCGTCCTCGCTCGGCGGGCTCAACTATTCGCCCGCCTCGTTCGACCCGCAGACCCACTACGTCTACAACGCGGCGTCGGAGACGGCGTCGGTACTCGTCCAGCAGACGCCGGCGACCAAGGAGCGCCAGGCGTTGCTCGCTGGCGACGTCTTCCTCGGGCTTGCGAACGGCGACTACGGGCAGTACCTGCGAAACGGCTGGAAGGACTACGGCTCGGTCAGCGCGATCGACGTGGCGACAGGCAAACGCGTTTGGAAGTTCGACACGCCACAGCCGGAACGGGGCGGCCCCACGACGACCGCCTCCGGTCTTGGCTTCGTCGGCGGAGGAGACGGCAACCTGCGAGCGTTCGACGCGAAGACCGGGAAGGTGCTGTGGAAGTTCCAGACCGGCTACCAGATCGCCGACGGCCCGTCGATCTACTCGGTCGACGGGACGGAGTACATCGCGATCGGTGTCGGCGGCACGCCGACGTCGTCGTCAGGCGGCACGGTCGCCTCGCAGGTCCAGGTCTTCTCGCTCGACGGGAGCCATGCACAGTCGACGCCTCCGTCGATCGCTGCTGATCGCCGCGCTCCCGCCTCTGCCCGCGTCGGCGCAGCGCAGACGCATGCAGCCGCAGCCGCAACCGCAGCGCGGCGCAGCGGCAACTCGTCTGCACGGGTGAGCGGCCCGGGCGGCCTGGTCGTCAAGCCGTGGGACCCGAACTCGTCGAACACCGAGAATGTTCAAGGCCACGTCAGCATTGCCGGCCGGCCGATCGCCGGCGCGGTCGTGAAGATCGACGGCTGGATCGCGCCGCGGCCGACCGACAAATCGGGTGCGTTCACGTACCCCGTCGACATCACGACGGCGCGTGGTCACGTGGCGACGGTGACCGGGGTCAGCCACGCGACCGTCGCCGGACGTCTGCTCAGCGCCGCCCAGCGCAATGCGCTGCTCGGCCGCTCCGGCCGGATCGGCGTCGGCTATCGCGTCAGTGGCGTGACGGCCCGGTTGGCGAGCGGAAACGTCGTCGTCACCGGACGGCTCTCGGATACCGGCGGCAACGCGGCGCCCCCCGTCCTCCTCTACAGCTACGAGCTGAAGGGGACGATCACCGATGCAAACGGAAACCCGGTCAAGGGTGCGGTCGTGACCACGCGAACGAACGACCGGCAGTACTGGACGCAGTCCCGACCCTCCAGCGCGAACGGAAGCTATGCGTCCTTCCTCGTCGCAGCGGATCAGGAGGGCAGCAACCCCGTGCCGATGACCGTCGGCGTCGCGGTCGGTCAGACGTCGTACGCCGAGCCGTTCACCGATTCGATCGACTTCGCCCACCTGAGGAGCGCGATCCTGAACATCCGGCTGCCGGCCGGCACGACCCTCCCGAAGTCGGCTCTGAGCCCAACCGTGCTGCCCGGCGCGATCTACCAGGGACTGCTCGTCGGCGTCGTCGGCGGCAAAGGCGGAGTGATCAAGCCCGTGAGCGCGAGCTGGCCCGATCGGAAGCGGGCGTTTCCGCCTCGTGCTGCCACGGTCGGCTCGCGGTCTGACAGTCACGTTCTGGGAGTCGGAGCGGCAGTTCTTCTCCAGCGCGCCCACCAGGCCGGGCGGCCCCGTCGACCCGTCGATCTACCCCTCGTCGCT
>CAWAXB010000042.1:0-7363 GCA_963785895.1 uncultured Actinomycetes bacterium
TGCAAGTCAACTGCCGAGTCGAGTCCTTCCTCCGATCCTTCTTGACAGTCCCGCATCGTTCGTGAAAGACTGATGTAATCCTGTCTGTACAAGACTCGCGTGTGGATCTGAACCGGCCGGTTGTCGTCGTCACCGGTGGGCTAAGTGGCATCGGCGCCGCCGTCGCCGAGGAGTTCGGCACGGCGGGTGGCAGGCTCGTGCTGGTGGACAGGGACTCCGCCGGCGCCGCCCCGGTGCTGGCGCGCGTTCGCGCCGCAGGCGGCGAAGCAGTCGTCGAAACCGCAGACGTTCGCGATCCGATGGCGTTGAAAGCGGTCGCGCAGCGGACGGTCGAGCGCTGGCGGCGAATCGACGTGCTCGTCGCGAACGCCGGGATCGCCGATCAAAGCCTCCTCGCGGAGGGAAATCCAGACCGTTGGCGAGCTGTCGTCGAGACGAACCTGCTCGGGACGATCTTCTCGGTCCACGCGGTTTTGCCGCAGATGCTGGCACAAGGCAGCGGCCACGTCTTCGTCATGTCGTCGGTCGCCGGGCGCCAGGCCTATGCGGGCGAGGCGGTCTACATTGCGAGCAAGTGGGGCCAGGTCGGACTCGCCCATGCCCTCCGCGAGGAGGTGATGGAGCAAGGCGTGCGGGTGACCGTCGTCGAGCCGGGAATCGTCGACACACCGCTCACTCGTGACAATCCCGTCGTCCGGCCGCTCCTCGAAGCGGCCGAGCCGCTGGTTCCGGCGGACGTTGCACGCTCGGTCGTCTACGCATGGCGCCAGCCGCCGCATGTCGTGCTCAGCGAGCTGACGATCCGGCCGCTTCGTCAGCGCCTGCCCGATTTTTGAGACGAGGCCATTGACAGGGTGCTCGTGTCCCCTCATACTCATCTGTCATCCTGTATCTACAGGGTGCCAACTCACAATTAAGGAGGCACTCGTCAATGCCTGCCGAGCCGTCCAAGTTCCCTGAGTTCGCCGGTCGTTCCGTCAATCGTCGCGCGTTCGTGCTCGGGGCAGCAGGAGCAGCCGCCGGCCTCGCCTTCCCCGGGAAGCTCCTCGCGTACGTCAATCGCTCGACGAACTCGAAGACGGTTGCCTTCGCGCAGCCCGACACCACGTTCACCGGTTACCCCCTCCTCCTCCACGGCGCGAAGCAGGAGGCGAGCAAGCGTGGCTATCAGGTGCTCCAGAGTCACGCGAACCAGCAGCTCGGCGCCCAGGTGGCAGAGATTGACACATGGGTCGCACAAAAGGTCGGCGGCATCATTGTCCTGCCGCTCGACAACAATGCGATCCAGCCGCTGATCACGAGGGCGCATCACAACGGCGTCAAGTTCCTCGACTTCTCGGACACAGCCCTCAAGGGCACCGACGGCTGGATGATCTTCGACAACGCACAGGCCGCGCGCCTCGACGGCGTCTGGCTCGGCCACTGGATCAACAAGAACCTCCACGGCAGGGCCAAGGTCGGTCTGCTCACGCACGAGGTCCAGGAGACCGGTCGCGTTCGGATCCACGGCGCCGTCGCCGCAATGCAGAAGGTCGCGCCGGGCGCGAAAGTCGTAGCGAGCCACGAGGGCGTGCTCGCGGCCGAATGCCTCCCGGCGGCGCAGTCGATGTTGCAGGCCCACCCCGACCTGAACGCGTTCATCTGCATCGCCGATGACGGCGCCCTCGGCGTCGAGAAGGCGTTCATGCAGACCCACCCGTCGAAGGCGCGTCAGCGAGGGATGGCGATCGTCGGCTACGACGGGTCGGAGCCGGCATTGGAAAAGCTCATCGCGGGGAGCACGATCCGGGCCACGGCCGTCCTCGACCTCATCGCAGCCGGAGCCGCTTCGGTCCGCGCGACGATCAACGCGATCGAGGGGAAGACACCGACGCGGATCAAGCTCCCATACACGCTCGCTGCGCAGGATCCTGCCGGAATGAAGGTCGCACACTCGGCGCTCAAGAAGGTCAAGGCCGTCATTGGCTAGTTACCCGCGAGAGATGAGGACGTCGGGGCGCTCGAAATGACCGTTTCTTCACGGCTGCGAGCGCACCGCGCTCCGGTGCCGGTCTCGGCACGCGGGCTCGCGACTCGACTCGGTGCCTACCAGAGCGGCGGACTTCTCGTCGCTCTGGTGGTGCTGGGCCTGGTCTTCACGTCGATGAGCCCCAACTTCTTGACGCATTCGAACCTGACGGTGATCCTGCTGCAGGTCGCGATCGTCGGGATCGTCGCCATCCCCGGCGCCATGCTCGTCCTGTCCGGCTTCGTCGACCTCTCTGTCGGATCCGTCGCTGTCCTGGCGGTCGCCGTCTTCGGCCAGATGGCACAGATCAACCACCTGCCACTGGCGGAAAGCATCGCGATCGCGCTGGCCGCCGGCGCGGGCTGGGGCTTGATGAATGCTGTCCTGATCTGTTACCTCGACTTCTCGCCGCTCATCGTCACGCTCGGTGGCTACGCCGGGGCACGCGGCGTAGCCGACTCGATCACCCACGATGCAACCCGCTTCGGTTTCGGCGACAAGTTCGCGTATCTCGGCAACGGGACGATCGGAGGGTTTCCCGTCCCGGCGGTCATGTTCCTCGGCTTGTTCGCGATCGGCGCCTACATCTGGTACGAGATGCCCGTCGGTCGTCAGATGATCGCGATCGGCGCGGATCGAGAGCGCGGCGCGGGCGCTCGGGGTCGCGACCCGACGTATCCCGGCAGTGGTCTACGTCTTCTCCGGTCTTGCGGCCGCCGTCGGCGGCTTGATCCTTACCTCAGAGCTCGACGGTGCATCTCCGTCGATCGGGATCGGTCTGGAGTTGCAGGTGCTGACGGCAATCCTGCTCGGCGGCGTCGCGTTTGCAGGCGGTCGCGGCTCGCTCTGGGGTGTGCTCTTTGGCGTGCTCTTCATCGGCGCGCTCAACGACGGCCTGATCCTGCTCAACATCGGCCCGTACGTCGCGAATGTCGCCGTCGGCGCGGTGCTGTTCGCTGCCGCCGGTGCGGACGCGTTCTACCAGCGACTCGAGCGGATCCCGGTGCAGCTCCCGGGAGAGACGTCGAAGGTCGGGGAGCCGGGCCTCGAGCCGATGGCGGAGGCGACGTCGTGAACGGCGAGTCCGCGGGCCCCGTCGTGCTCGAGCTGCAGAACGTGACGAAGCAGTTCGGGCCGGTCACAGCGCTCCGAAATGTCAGCCTCACGCTTCGGGCTGGTGAGGTGCTTGGCCTGATTGGCGACAATGGGGCTGGCAAGAGCACCCTCGTCAGCATCATGTCGGGGACGCTTCGCCCCGGTAGCGGGCGGATTCTCGTCGACGGCAGTGAGCGGACGTTCGTGACGCCCGCTGACGCGCGTGGCGCCGGGATCGAGACGGTCTTCCAGAACCTCGCCTTGATCCCAACGCTCAACCTGGCCGAGAACGTCTTTCTGGGTCGTGAGCTGCTCGCACCGAGAATCGGGCGCGGCATGCGCCTGATGAGCAAGAGGACGATGCGGCGCGAAGTGCGCGATGCATTCGAGCGGTTTGGCGTGACGCTGCCGCCGGTGCGGACGAAGGCCTCGGCATTGTCGGGTGGGCAACGCCAGGCGGTCGCGATTACGCGGGCCGTCATGTGGGGGAGCCACATCGTGCTCATGGATGAGCCGGCGGCGGCCCTGGGCGTGAAGCAGACGGAGCTCGTGCTATCGCTGGTCGAGCGGTTGAAGTCGCACGGTGTCGCGACCGTGTTCATCAGCCACAACATGCAGCACGTTCTGCGCGTCTCCGATCGCGTGGCGGTGATGCGCCTGGGCGAGAAGGTGGCCGACCTCGACGTGCACGAGCATACGACCGGCACAGACCTCGTCGGGTTGATGACGGGGGCGGTAGCGGGAACGCCGAACCTGGCGAGCTCGCTTGCGTGAACATCGTGGGCTACAGCGACGTCTGGAGCGTGGCTCCCGGCGAGCGGATTCGTTTCATGGTCAGCACGACACATCCGCGCTACGAGGCGTCGATCGTGCGTGTCTTCCATGGCGACCCCAAGCCCGGCGGCCCTGGACGGAAGGTGCATCCGGTCGAGACGGCCGTCTGCGGTGACTACTCCGGTCGCGAGCAGTCGTACCCGCTTGGGTCCTACGGCCTCGTCGAGCCGCCGCCTCCGGTTGAAGTCGCCGACGGGTTTGCTGTATCCGCGTGGGTCTTCCCGACGACTCCGGGCGCGGGCGAGCAGGGGGTCGTCACGTGCTGGCGCGAAGGCGACCGCCGCGGCTGGGGGCTCTTCCTAGAGCAGGAGGGCGACCTCGGCTTACGGATCGACGGCCACGTATTCCGCACGGGCGTGCCGCTGCGGGCGTTCGCGTGGACGCACGTGCGGGCTGAGATCAAGGGCTTGCACGTCCGCCTCGAGCAGCGGCCGCTGGTGCGATTTCCGCTCGATGCAAGCGCCGTCGAGGTTTCCGTCGAGCATGAGCTCGCCGTCCCGCCTGCGCCGACCGGGCTCCCGCTCGTGCTTGCGGGCCATTCGGCCGACGACGGCCCGGTCGGCCGCTTCAACGGCAAGCTCGAGGCGCCGTGCGTCGAGAGCGGCGGTGGCGTTGTGGCCAGCTGGGACCTTGCGCGCGAGATCGACGGCGAGAGGATCTGCGACGCCAGCGGCAACGGCCACCACGGCCGGCTCGTGAACATGCCGATGCGTGCCGTCACGGGCACGCGGTGGGCCGGCAGCGACGTCGACTGGACGCAGGCGCCCGAGCAGTATGCGGCCGTGTTCTTCCACGATGACGACCTCGAGGACGCCGGTGGGAGCCGGACTTCGAGCTTGTCGTTCCGGATGACCTCCCGAGCGGCGTCTACGCGGCCTGGCTCCGGGCGGCCGACGACGAAGAATGGATCCCGTTCTTCGTCCGGCCGCCGCGGGGGACGGCGTCGTCCCCGATCGCGCTGCTCGTGCCGACGCTCTCCTACCTGGCGTACGCGAACGAGCATTCCGCGATCACGAACCCGGTCGCAGTTACGGACTTCGACCTCTCGGACTCCATGCAGCCCGAGGACGAGCTCGCCATGGACGTGCCGCTGCTCGGTCTCTACGATCGGCACCGGGACGGCGTCGGCTGCTGCTACTCGTCGCGCCTCCGCCCGATCGTGAACATGCGGCCGCATTACCAGCTTCCGCTCGTGCGATCGGCGCACCAGCTTTCGGCCGACCTGCACCTCGTCGACTGGCTCGACGGAGAAACACTTCGACGTGGACGTGATCACCGACGAGGATCTGCATGCAGAGGGCCTCGAGCTGCTCGCCCGCTACAGGGTCGTGCTCACGGGCAGCCATCCCGAGTACTGGACGGCGCCGATGCTCGAGGCGCTCCGCGGTTATCTCGACGCTGGCGGCCGGCTCATGTACCTCGGCGGCAACGGCTTCTACTGGGTGACTTCGGTCGATTCGCGGCGGCCGCACGCGATCGAGGTCCGGCGCGGCCGGCGCGGCACGGGCACCTGGCGGGGCGAGCCGGGGGAGGACTATCACTCGACGACGGGCGAGCTCGGCGGGCTCTGGCGCGATCGCGGCTGGCCGCCCCAGCGACTTGTCGGTGTCGGCATGGCAACGCAGGGTTTCGACCGCGCGCTGCCGTTCGAGCGTCAGCAGGAGAGCCGCGACCCTCGCGCGGCGTGGATCTTCGAGGGGGTGGCCGAGGGCCTGATCGGCGACGGTGGCCTCGTCATGGACGGTGCGGCCGGGCTCGAGCTCGACCGGCTCGATCACTCGCTGGGGTCACCGCCGCACGCCTTGCTGCTAGCGACAGCGTCCGGCTTCTCCGACTCGTATCAGCACGTTGTCGAAGAGGTCGAGTCGAGCAACTCGCAGCAGGGCGGCAGCGTGAGCCCGTTCGTCCGCGGCGACGTTGTCTTCTTCGAGCTTGCAGATGGCGGAGCTGTCTTTTCGACCGGCTCGATCGCCTGGTGCGGCTCGCTCTCGCACAACGGCTACGACAACGGCGTCTCGCGCATGACGGAAAACGTGCTCCGGCGGTTTGCGGCGGACGCGCCGGTAAACGAGGTCGCGCGGGCAGGAGCCGGGGTGGTGGACGTCATCGAGCGCGACCAGGCGACGTGATACACGCGCCGGCATACGCTCGATGACGCCGCGCGACGCCCGCTATCGAAGCGCGGCGCGCATCTGCTTCACGGGTAGACGTAGTCCGGCACGCAGCTCGATTGCGTGGCCGGAACCGGACTCGAGGATGATCTTCAGGGACGGCTCGGTGTCGAGGTAGTAGAACTCGATCGTCTCGCCGATCCGACCGCCCATCATCACGCCTGCCCCGACCTCGGCGAACTGCTTCTTGAGCTCGGCCGACTCGTCGAAGTCGTGGAGCATCACCGCGACGTGGTGGAGGCCCTCGCCGTGCTTTTCGAGCCACTCCCGTGTAGATGCTCCGGCCCTCGAGCGGCTGCAGCAGCTCGAAGCCCATGTCGCCGACGTGCGTCTCGGCGCCGAGCATCGAGTACTCGGCAGGCTGCCCGTGCAGCTCGGTGTGGTGCAGATGCGGCGGCTCGTGCCGGTACACGTTCCACGGCCCCCAGCCGAGCAGCTTTGCGTACTGCTCCATCGTCTTCTGGAGGTCGTGCACCACCACCGCGATCTGGGAGATCTTCAGCTGCCGGCCGAGTATCCGGCCTCCCATCGCCTGTGGGCTCTGCTTCGCGTCCATCTCTTCCCCTTTCCTGCTTTAGAAGATGGCGATCGGGTTCCAGGGCGAGCCGGTCCCGCCGGGCAGGCGCAGCGGCAGCCCGACGACCATGAAGTCGTACCGCCCCTCCTCCTCGCACGCGGCGACGAGCTCCTCGAACTGCAGGCTGTCCGACACGGGCATCCCCATCGCGGCAACCTGAAGCGGGTGGATCGGGTAGTCGATGCCGTCGACAACGCTCGGGACGGTCTCGCCGTCGCCATCCGGGAGGAACGCCGCGATGCGCCGCTCGTGCATCCACGGAATGGCGTCGACGTGGAGGCCGGCCTTGCCCTCGCCCGCCGGCGGCGGGCCGTTGTCCCACGGCGCCCAGCTCGAGGCGGCGCCTGTGGTGGCCGGTGCGGAAGACGAGGATGTCGCCCTCGCCGAGCTCGACGCCTGCGGCCTCGGCGCACGCCTCGAGCTCGGCGCGCGTGACCGCGTCGCCGGGCTCGAGCCACTTCGACGCCGCGGAGCCTCGGGATGTCGAGCAGGACGCCGCGGCCGACGATGCCGTGTGGTAGGCCGCGATGTCCTGCGCGTCGCGCCGTTCGAGGTCAGCACCTCGTCGCGGGCCTGCCGTTGTAGGTCAGGCCGTCGTACGAGATGTGGCAGAGCGCGTCGACGTGCGTGTGGCAGTCGCCGTGGCGGCCATCCCGAGGTAGTCGAGACCAAACCACA
>CAWAXB010000043.1:0-31822 GCA_963785895.1 uncultured Actinomycetes bacterium
ACGTGTGGTGTACCGCTGATCTCGGTGGGGGCGGGCTCCTCGACGAACCCTCGTGGGCAGGCCGCGCGCGGCAGCCACTCGCTCATCTCCCTACGGCCGCCGAGCTCCTCGACGAACGCCGCGTCGAGCCAGGGCTTGTAGATCCGCAGTGCTCGTTCGCGAGCAGCCCGTAGCGGTAGAAGCGCTCGATGTCGTTGCCCTTGTAGGTCGAGCCGTCGCCCCAGATGTCGACGCCGTGTCCGCCATCGCCTGCACGAGCAGCGTCCCGGTGACGGCGCGGCCGAGCGGCGTCGTGTTGAAGTAGCGCTTGCCCGGCGGTCTGGATGTGGAACGCGCCGCACTGCAGCGCGGCCAGCCCTTCGCGCGCGAGCGCCTCCTTGCAGTCGACGAGCACCGCGTCCTCGGCGCCGTAGCGGCGCGCCTTGTCGGGCACCGCGCCGATGTCGGGCTCGTCGTACTGGCCGAGGTCGGCGGTGAACGCGTAGGGGACGGCGCCGTGCTCGCGCATCCACGCGAGCGCGCAGCTCGTGTCGAGCCCGCCCGAGAACGCGATGCCGACCCGCTCGCCGACCGGCAGCGATCCGAGGATCGACGCCGCGCGTCGCTGCGGGCGTTCATGCGCGTCCCGGTCCAGGTGGCTGCGAACTCGTCGGCGAGCTCGGCGCCGGTGACGCCGTCGCGCGCGGCGACGAAGACGGTGTTGTCGCCCGCGATCGTGCCCGCGACCTCGGGGAGGCCGGCCACGTCGATCGCGTCCGCCAGCGCGGCGGCGAAGCCGCGCGGCGTCTTGATCACGAGCATCGAGCCGGAGGGGTCGATCTCGCCCGATCCAGCGGCGCAGCGCGGCGGTCAGCTCGTCGAGCCGGCGCAGGTCGGCCGCGCCCGGCAGCGCGTAGACGAGCCGGCCCTCGCCGTTTCGCACCTTGACGAGGCCGAGCTGGGAGATGTCGCGCGAGACGGTGGCCTGCACGGCGTCGATGCCGAAGCCGCGCAGCGCGTCGGCGACCTCCGCCTGGGTCGAGAGCGGCTGCTCGCTGAACGAGGCGCAGGATCGTGCCCTGCCGCTCGAACTTGGTGGTCACGCGAGTGCCTCCTCGAGACGTTGGAGGCCAGGTGCTTCTTCGATGCTCAGCGTAAGCGGCGGGGTGAGGCGGAGCGTCCGTTCTCCGGCGCTGCCGATCACGAGGCCGTGCTCGAGCGCAGCGGCGACGACGGGCGCGGCCGGCCGGTCGAGCTCGACGGCGAGCAGCAGGCCGAGGCCGCGAACCTCGCCGAAGGCGGCGAGCCCACCGGCAAGCACGGCCGAGACGTCGCGCACATGCGCGAGCAGGGCGTCGTCGACCGTGTCGAGCACCGCGCACGCGGCTGCGCAGGCAACAGGGTTGCCGCCGAAGGTCGACGCGTGGTCGCCCGGCTCGAGCCCCTGCGGCGCGTCGTCGGCGACGAGGAACGCGCCGATCGGCAGCCCGTTCGCGAGGCCCTTGGCGAGCGTGACGGCGTGCGGCCTGATGCCGAGGCGCTGCCACGCGAAGAACGCGCCGCTGCGGCCGACGCCGGTCTGCACCTCGTCGAGGATCAGCAGCGCGCCGTGCTCGTCGGCCAGCGCCCGTGCCTGGGCGAGCACGGCCGGATCGAGCGGATGCACGCCGCCCTCGCCCTGCACTGGCTCGAGCAGGATCGCCGCCGTGTCCGGGCCGACGTGGTCGGCCAGCGTCGAGGGTGTGGCGAAGCGCGCGCCGGGAACCAGCGGCTCGAACGCGGCGCGCTTCGACGGCTGGCCGGTGACCGAGAGCGCGCCGAAGGTGCGTCCGTGGAATGAGCCTTCGAGCGCGACGATCTCGGTGCGCCCCGTTGCCTTGCGCGCCCACTTGAGCGCCGCCTCGATCGACTCGGCACCCGAGTTGCAGAAGAACGCCTGCGCGCCGCCGAACCGGTCGGACAGCTTCCCGGCGAGCTCTTGCATCGGCTCGGTCCAGTAGAGGTTCGAGACGTGCCAGAGCCGGTCGAGCTGCGCGTGCGCGGCGGCGAGCGGTGCCGGGTGGCGGTGGCCGAGCCCGACGACGGCGATCCCGGCGAAGAGATCGAGGTAGCGCTTGCCGTCCGCATCCGTGAGCCACGCACCGTCGCCTTCGACGAACGTGACGTCGAGGCGCGCATACGTCGGCAGGAGCGGCCGCTTGCGATCTGTGGGTCATGCGACGACCGCAGTCTGGCCGATCGTGGCGGTGATGCCGCTCGCTGCGGCGAGTGCCGCGGCGCGCAGCTTCGGGACGATGCCGCCTTCGAACAGGCCCTCGGCGAGCATCCGCCGCGCCTCGCTGACGTCGATCGCGTCGACCACCTCGTCGTCGATGTAGAGCCCGGCCACGTCGGTCAGGAAGACGAGCGTCTTCGCGCCGATTCCGAGCGCCAGCGAGGCCGCGGCGTCGTCGGCGTTCACGTTCAGCGGGCCGACCGCCAGCGGCGCGACAACGGGCACCTTGCCCGCGGCGAGCGCGTCCAGGAGCTTCCTCGGCCGGCTCGGCAGCGGGTCGCCGACCTGGCCGAGGGGCGGCACCGGCACGGCGAAGAGGCCGTCCAGGTGGCCGAGCACGGGTACCGCGACGTCGCCGAGCGCCGCGCAGAGCTCGGCGTTGACCGTCTCCATCGAGCTGCGCACGATGTCGAGGGCTGCACGTGAGGTGCGCCGGCGGCCGTTGACGAACGACCGGGGATCCCGAGCCGCTGCATCTCGGTGGTGATCTGCGGTCCGGCGCCGTGGACGACGACCACCTCGTGGCCCTCCTCGGCGAGGCCGAGGATCCGCCCGGCCGACTCGGCGGCGACCGCTCCGCCCACCTTCCCAATCTGCTCATTTCCCCGCGCCGACTGCGCTCTGGCGAGCTCCGTCGAGCCTACGCTCATGAGCGGTAGTCCGCGTTGATCCGCACGTAGTCGTACGAGAGGTCGCTGGTCAGATACGAGGCGGCGCCGGGGCCGAGGCCGAGGTCGAGGTCGATCGTGCACACGGCCCCGTCGACGGACGGTTCGGTGTGCTGCGGCACGCCGCCGACGAGCACGGCGGTGCCGTTGTAGGACAGCGAGATGCGCGCCGGCTCGACGTGCGCGTAGCCGCCGTTGAAAGGGGCGCTGCCGGCGGCCATCAGCACGCGTCCCCAGTTGGCGTCGTGGCCGAAGAGCGCGGTCTTGACGAGCGGCGAGGTCGCGATCCGCTGGGCGATCGCCTTCGCCTCGGTCGCGCTGACGGCCCCCGTGACGTTGATCTCGGCGACGAGCGTCGCCCCTTCGCCGTCGGTGACGATCTGCGACGACAGGTCACGGCACACGTCGAGCAGCGCGGCCGCAAATGCCTGATCGGATGCGGGTGTGCGCTCGACCGGAGCGGCGCCGGAGGCGAGCAGCACGACGGCGTCGTTCGTCGAGCAGTCGCCGTCGACCGTGATCGCGTTGAAGGTCGGCTCGACTGCGGGCCGGAGGAAGTCGATCGCCTCGCCAGGCGAAAGCGGGTAGTCGGTCGTGACGACGGCGAGCATCGTGGCGAGATTGGGGTGGATCATCCCCGAACCCTTCGCCATCCCGCCGACGCAGAATCCGTTGCCGTGCACGACGGCCGTCTTCGCGTGCGTGTCGGTGGTCAGGATCGCCTCGGCCGCGTTGTCGCCACCATCCGTGGACAGCTCCTTGGCGGCGATCTCGAGCCCGCTCTGCACGAGCCCGAGCGGCAGCGGCGCGCCGATCACGCCGGTCGAGAGCACGATCACCTGCTCCGGCTGCAGGCCGAGCAACTCCGCGGCGGTGACGGCTGTGGCGCGCGCATCGGCTTCGCCCTGCTCGCCGGTAGCCGCGTTCGCGACGCCGGAGTTGATCACCACGGCCTGCGGCTCGGCGAGCGCGAGGTGCTGCTGCGAGATGACGACCGGGGCCGCGAGCACCCGGTTCTGCGTCCACATGGCGGCGCCGGTGCCCGCCGCGACCGAGCGGATCAGCGCCAGGTCCTCCGCTCCTTGCGGATCCCCGCATGCACACCGGCCGCTTCGAATCCCGCTGCAGCGGTGACCGTCATACGAGAATGCCGCTCAGCCGCAGCCCGGCAGTTTCGTCGAGCCCGAGCGCGAGGTTCGCGTTCTGCACCGCCTGGCCGGCGGCGCCCTTGCCGAGGTTGTCGAGCGCGCAGATGACGATCGCGGTGCCCGTGGCGCCGTCGGTGAAGACGCCGATCTCGGCCAGGTCGGTTCCCTGCACGCGAGACAGCTCGGGCGTCATTCCTTCCGGCAGCACGCGGACGACGGGGCTTTCCGCGTACGCGGACTCGAGCAGCGACGTGACGTCGGCGGCGGTCTGCACGTAACACGTGGCGAGCAGGCCGCGGCGCACGGGCAGGAGATGGGGGACGAAGCAGACGGCGAGGCCGAGCTGCTGGGCGATCTCTGGGGCGTGCCGGTGCGCGCCGACCGCGTACGGTGCGAAGTTCTCGAGCACCGAACCGGCGTGCGACGACGCCTTCAGCGACTTGCCGGCGCCTGAGACGCCGGACTTCGCGTCGACGATGACGCTGTCGATCTGCCCGGCGAGCGGCGCGAGCGCGAGCAGCGCGGCCGTGGCGTAGCAGCCGGGGTTGGCGATCAGCAGGCCCTGCGCGGGAAAGAGCTCCGGCAGACCGTAGCTCCAGGCCCCCGGCGCGCGTGCCGTACCAGGCGCGCGCAAGCTCGTCGTCGGCGAGCCGGTGCGCTCCGGACAGGTCGACGACCACGGCTCCGGCAGGCGGCTCGAAGGCGGCTGCGCCGTCGTTGCCGAGACAGAGGAAGAGGACGTCGGCGCCGCTCGCGGCGGCTTCGGCGTTCGTGACGAAGTCGGGCAGGCTCGAGTCGAGCCGAGGGTCGAGCGTCCAGGCGGGCTGTCCGGCGAGCGAGTCGGAGCCCAGCGCGACCGGCTCCAGGTCAGGGTGCGCGAGCACCCGGTCGAGAGTCTCCTGGCCTGCATAGCCTGCCGTCCCGATGATCGCAGCCGTGCGCATTCGGCTGGGAACTATACAGAAGATCGAGAATTATGCAGAGATGTGGATCGTTGCTCCAGGTCGCAGCCGCCGGAATAGCCAGATGAGCCGAGGCCGGGAAAGGCTCACACAGCCGTTTGTCGGCCGTCCGGTGTCGTCGTGCAGGAAGATCGCCGACCCGCGGCCGGCCACGATCGGGTGGGTGTTCGCCTGGATCACTGCGAACTCGCGATAGGCGACCGTTGCGCGCCAGAGCGCCTCGCTCCCGCCGCCGAATGCCGGCCGGGCGCCGCAGGGCAGGTGCCGGAAGCGGTTGTAGGTCGTGGAGTGCGGGTCCTCGTCCCACCAGTCGCCGCAGACGAGGCGGTGGTAGCGGAGCTTGACGCCGGGGTCCGGATCGAGGCCGTAGACGGTGGTGCCGACCCCGAACGTTCCGACCGGTGTCGTCCCGTCACCCTCGCGATGGTGCGCCGAGAGCCCGTTCCGCCCGACGCGCGCCCGCCAGGGGCCCGCGACGCGGCGCCCGCATTCGCGCAGCGCGATGGTTGCGGTCGTCGAGCGCAGGCTGGGTGCCGTCACGACGATCCGCTGCGGGCACGCGTGCAGCACTGGGGCGAGCGTCAGCATCGGTCGGCCCACACTACGCTGTCGCGAGATGGCCGCACTGCCGCCATTCCACGCCGGCGTCGCCCCGGTCACCGCCGCGCAGCTCGGGCGCTCCTGGCATGCGGGCTGCCCCGTCGGCCCGGATCGGCTGCGCCGCGTCTTCGTCGGCTACGTCGACTTCAACGGCCACGCGCACACTGGCGAGCTCGTCGTCAACCGGGCCGTGGTCACCGATGTCGAGCGCGTGTTTGCCCGCCTCTACGCGGCGCGGTTCCCGGTGCGACGCATGCGGCCCGTCTCGCGCTACGGCGGTAGCGACGACCGCTCGGCGGCCGCCGACAACACTTCGGCCTTCAACTGCCGCCCGGCCGTTGCCACGGGTTCGACGCGCTGGTCGGTGCACGCCTACGGCGAGGCGATCGACGTGAACGACGTCGAGAACCCCTATCTCGAGGGCGGGCGCGTGATTCCGCCCGCCGGGAACGCGTACCTCGCGCGCTCGCGCTACCGGCGCGGCATGGCAGTCGCAGGCGGCGTCCTGGTGCGGACGTTCGCCTCGGTCGGCTGGCAGTGGGGAGGCCGCTGGACGTCCACTCCCGACTACCAGCACTTCTCGAAGACCGGCGGCTGATCACACCGGTTCGGCGGCGACCTCCTCCATCCGGTCGACGCGCGCGAGCGCGGGGAAGAGCCACGGCCACACGACCGCGAGGACGATCGTCAACACACCGCCGGCAACGACCGCCGGAACTGCGCCGAGGAGCGCGGCGGCGGTGCCGGATTCGAAGGCCCCGAGCTCGTTCGACGCGCCGATGAACACGTTCTCGGTCGCGTTGACCCGGCCGCGCAGCGGGTTGGGCGTGGCGAGCGCGACTGTCGTCTGGCGGATGTTCATCGAGTACATGTCGGCAAAGCCGCTGGCGGCTAGTGCGATCGCGGAGACGAGAAACCAGTGAGAGAGGCCGAAGACGATCATGCTCGCGCCGAACACGCCGACGACGATCAGAAGCGTCCGACCTGCACGTCCACCGAGCGGCTTGCGCGCCAGCCGGATTCCGGCAACCAGGGCGCCGGCCGCGACGGCGCTCCGCAGGATGCCCAGCCCGAATGGGCCCGTATGCAGCACCGACTTGGCGAAGAGCGGCAAGAGGGCGACCGAGCCTCCGAAGAGGACCGCGAACAGATCGAGCGTGATCGCTCCGAGGATGATCGGCGTCGAGCGGATGAAGCGGATCCCGCCCAGCAAGCTGTCGAGCCCTGTCGCGGTCGCGCCGGTGCGTGCGATCGCCGCGGGATGCGAGACGCGCAGCATCAGCAGTGAGGAGCCGACGAGCAGCGCGACGCCGGCGGCGTAGACGGCTTCGGGCCGGATCGCGAACAGGAGTCCGCCCACCACCGGCCCTCCGATCGTTGCCGCCTCGCCGGCAATCGAACGGAGCGCCAGCGCGCCGCCCAGCAGTTCGGTGGGGACGATCTCGGGCGTCAGCGCGCGCCCGGCAGGAGCGCCGAGTGCGGCGATCGTCCCGGTCAGCCCGGCGAGCGCGATGAACTGCCAGAGCTGGTGAGCCCCGCCGATCGTCACCAGCAGCAGGAGCGCGACGCCGGCTGCGTCGGCGAAGCCCCAGATCACGACGAGCGTGACGCGTGGCAGCCGGTCGGCGAGCTGTCCGCAGGAAGCGCCAGCAGCGGCACCGGCACGAATTCGGCGAGCCCGATCAGGCCGAGATCGAAGGCGCTACCGTGGATCGAGTAGACCTGCCACCCAACAGCCACCGCAACCATCTGCATTGCAACGCCCGAGCAGAGCATCGAGCCCCAGAGCCGCCGGAAGTCGCGATGCTGGAGGGCCGGCGGCAGGCGGCGCACGATCGGGAAGGTGTGCGCACGGCCGCACACTCTGCCTTCTCAGGATTCTCCTAGGTTGCACTGAGGCGACGCTTGGGCTGCGCGGGAACGCTGGGAGCGAGAACAACCTTGAGCAAGGAGGACGTGAAGATGGGAACCAGCAGAAACCGCATGGCGGTCGCGCTCTGCGTCGCGGCGCTCGCCGGTGGAGGCGCCGGAGCGGGAGCGGTCGCGCTGACGCACGACGGCTCCCATTCGCCGGCCACCGTCGCGGCGCCGGACGCCAGCTCGTCGAACATCGCGAGCACGGCTCTGTCCGTCGGCCAGATCGCCAAGCAGGCCACACCCGGCGTGGTGGAGATCGATGCGACGTCGGCCCAGACCACCCCGTACCCCTACGGTGGCCCGAACGGTTCGTCCTCCGCGGAAGGCACAGGCTTCGTCTACGACACGAACGGCGACATCGTGACGAACGAGCACGTGATCGACGGTTCGAGCGCGGTGACCGTGAAGTTCCCGAGCGGCAAGCAGGTCAAGGCGACCGTCGTCGGCAAGGACACGTCGACCGACATCGCCGTGCTGCACGTCGATGTGCCGAAGTCGGAGCTGACGGTGCTCTCGCTCGGCGATTCGAGCAAGGTGTCGGTCGGTGACGGGGTCGTCGCGATCGGCAACCCGTTCGGCCTCGACCACACCGTCACCTCGGGCATCGTCAGTGCCACGGGCCGGGAGATCAGCGCACCCGACCAGACGCCGATCGAAGGCGCGATCCAGACCGATGCGGCAATCAATCACGGCAACTCGGGCGGCCCGCTGTTCGACCTCGAGGGCAATGTGATCGGCATCACGTCGCAGATTCAGAGCGAGTCGGGCGACAGCGCCGGCGTCGGCTTCGCGATCCCGTCGAACCTCGTCAAGTCGATCGTCTCGCAGCTACTCACCAGCGGCAAGGTTCAGCACGCGTTGCTCGGCGTCTCGATCAAGGACACGACGAACGGGGTGACCGTCGCCGACGTCAAGAGCGGCAGCGGTGCCGACGACGCAGGCGTCAAGGCCGGCGATGTGATCACCACCGTCGGCTCGGCCAAGATCACGACCAGTCAGCAGTTGCGCACGATCATCGCGGCGCATGCCCCGGGCGACACGCTCACGCTCTCGCTGCTCCGCTCCGGCGCGACGAAGACGGTGACCGTGACGCTCGGCACCCGCACGTAAGAGCTTCGTCGGCGAGCACTGCCTCTCGGCTGGGTGTCTGACACCGCGCTTGTGTCAGACACGCCGGCCGGGGCGTCCGTCTTCGCGGGTGCCGCGGTGTCTGACACCAGGGTGTCACACTTGCCACGCCGCTTCGCGGCGTGCGTTCCCGTTACGGAATCAGGATCGCGGTCGTCAGCACGGCTTGGGTGGCGGTACCGGCGACAGCGGTGACGACGGCGACAATCGTGTGTCCCGAGTCGGTCGCAGCCGGCGTGTAGCTGTCGCTGGTCGCGCTCGCGATCGACGCGCACAACCTGCCGTTCGCGTTGCACTGCAGCCAGCCGTACGTCGCCGAGGCCGGCGTTGTCGTGAACGTGCCGCCGGTCACCTTCAGCACCTGCCCGACCGCCGCCGCACCGGAGAGCGTCGGCTGCACGGTCGCCGCGAGCGTTGCGCTCGCGGGAGCGACGAGGCCACCGAGCGATGAATAAGCAGGCGTCGTGCCTGTCGAGTCCGTAGCCCGGACGGTCAGCCCGATCGTATGCCCGACGTCGGCGGCGACCTCTTTGTACGTCGCCTTGGTCGCGCCGTGCACCGAGCTGCACTTGGCGCCGTTCGCGTCGCAGCGGTACCACTGGTACGCGTACGAGATCGCGCCGCTGCCCGCCCAGGCGCCCGCGTTCGCCGTCACCTGCTTCCCTTGCTGCAGCGTGCCGGCGATCGACGGGCGCCCCGCGGCCACGGGACCCGGCGCCGAGCGCGCAAGTCCGCTCTCGAGGCTGAGCACGGTCTGTGGCGCACCGGAGACCGTTGCCGTCACCGTCGTGAGCAGGGCATGACCCACGTCGGCCGCCGTGATCGTGTACGTGTCGGTCGTCGCCGCCGCGATCGGGGTGCAGACACGCCCATTCGCGTTGCAGCGCTGCCAGGCATAGGTCGTCGCGCTCGGCGGAGCCGACCACGACACCGCCTCGACCTTGAGCGGCTGCCCGGCGATCGGGTCGCCCGTCAACGGCGGCTGCGCCGTCGCAACCGGCTTTCCCGCCGCCGTGACGAGCCCGGCGAGTGACGAGTAGGCGGCTGTCGTGCCCGTGGTGTCGGTGGCTCGGACCGTCAGGGCGATCGTGTGGCCGGCGTCCTTCGCCACCTGGGTGTACGTCGCCTTCGTCGAGCCGTGGATCGAGCTGCACTTCGCGCCGTTCGCATCGCAGCGGTACCACTGGTAGGCGTACGTGATCGTTCCGCTGCCCGTCCAGGTTCCCGGGCTCCCGACCAGCTTCTTGCCTTGCTGCAGCGTGCCGGTGATCGTCGGACGCGACGCTGCGACAGGCCCGGTCGCAGCCTCTGCGAACGTGCTCCCGGCGGTGAGCGCCACCGCGGTAGCGGCGAGCGCGAGCAGGGCGCCCCTCATGCTGGCCGATTCGATCATCCGCAACTAAGTGAAGCCGAAGAAGCGGATGGCTGAGAGGCTCTCACAAAATAAGCGTTGTGTCGCCCGGCCGCGCTCAGCGGCACGATTCTGCGTCCTCGGAAGTGCCAAGAGCACCGCTCTTGACACTTCCTGCGTCCTTGCCTCGCACTCGCCGATCGCACCCGGATCGACGAACCTCATTCTGTGAGAGCCTCTACGCGAGCTCGGCGAAGCCGAGCTCAAGCAGGTCGCGCAGCTCGGCGAGCGAGTCGTCACGCAGCTCGGCGAGTTCGCGGCGCTCGAGATCGAACGCCTTGCCGACCAGCGCGATCGCGCGGCCGAGCGTCCGGTCGCCGTCGAACAGCGCCACGACCTCGGCGACATCCGGGTCGAGCTCGTACTCCGCATTCGTTCCCTCGTCGAGGACGAGCCACGTGTCGTCCTCGCGCGAGCCCGGTGCGAGGCGGCGCTCGACGCGGACTGTTCGCGCGAGCGTCGGCACCTCGTCGAGGAGTGCGTCGTCGCCGGCCAGCGCGGCCAGCCGGGCCTGCGACGCAAAGACGCGTTCGACCTGGTCGCCCGCGAACTCCAGGTCGTCCTCGTCGACCTCGTCGACGCGAAGTGCGTGAGCCTCTCCGTCGCGCCGGTGCAGCAGCACCGCCCCCTCGCTGATCCAGCCAATGCCGAGTGCGGCGAAGTACTCGACCCACTCGTCGAGCGCTGCGCCGTACGCAGCCGGGTCGGTCGAGAGATGCTCGTTCCAGCCTGCGGCGTGATCGAGCGGATCGGCGGCGTTCAGCGACAGCACCCAGGCGTCGCACCCGGAGTCGTCGAGCCACTCGTCGAGGCGCTCGTCCGGCTCGTCGCCGGACTCGGCGACCCAGCTCACGAGCAGCGCGGCCAGGCCGCCCTCCGTAAGGGACGCTGCCGCCGTGCGGACGACGCGCTCCGACAGCTCGTCCGCCGGGAGGCCGCCGTCCCGGTACTGCCATTTCGACTCCGGCGAGACGACGTACGGCGCGTTGCAGGTGATCAGGTCGAACCGCTCGCCCGCGACCGGCTCGAAGAGGCTTCCGAGTCGCGTCTCGACGTTGTCGATCCCGTTCATGGCGGCGTTGATCTCGGTGTAGGCGAGCGCGCGCGCGTTCACGTCCGTCGCGACCACATGGTCGCTGTGGCCGGCTGCGAGCAGCGCGTGGATGCCGTTTCCCGTGCCCACGTCGAGCGCGCGCTCGACGCGCCGGCGCGCGGTCAGAGCGGCGAGCCACGATGCCGTCGGCGTGTAGCTGGCGACGTACCCGACGGGGTCGTCTGCGCCGCGTGCGAACCCGTCGAAGGCCATCAGCAGTCCTTCCGCTGGCACGATCCGCGCGCGCGGCGTGACCAGGTCGCCGCCGGCCTCGGCGAGCCCGAGCCGCACGAGTGCGTCGACTCCCTCGCGCCCGAGCGCCTCCGTGACGTCGTCGAGCTCGACCGGAAGCTGCAGAAGGAGCAGCCTGACGACCGTGGCGAGCGTCGACGGCCACAGGTGGAGCCGGCGCTCGTGCACCGGGACCTCGGCTGTGTCGGTGCCGGGGCCTTCGTCGCCGAGCAGGTCGACGATCGCCTCTTCGGTGTAGCCGATCCGGCGCAGCGCCGCCCCGAGCGTCGAGGCGGCCGCGTGGTCGGGCGTGGGGTGTTCGGGCTCGCTCAAGCCGCTGGAACTTAGACGACGGCTCCTACGGCCGGAGCGCCCATGCCAATCCGGCGTCCAGCTGGTCGCGCCACTCCCCGCGTGCCGAGGAGACGAGCTGCAGGTGCGAGACGAGTCCGAGCGACGTCAACTCGCGCGCGAAGCGCACGGTCTGCGCCGGTCGGAACCAGTGGCTGTGCGCCGGTCCGCTCGAGACGAAGAACCTTGTGCCGAGCCTGCGCAGCGCGCCGGCGCGAGCCCGCGCGAGGAACGCCGGGTCGTTCGCCGTGAGTGTCGCGCGATCCGCGTGCTTGAACGGGCCGTCGTGGAGCGGCGCGAAGTACCCGCTCCACGACTCGAGCGCTCCGAAGACGTGCGGGTTCCGCAGGCCGATGTCGATCGCGCCGAAGCCGCCCGCCGACAGCCCTGCCAGCACCCGGCCCGAGCGTGCCGGGATCGTCGGCAGACGGGCGTCGACCCACGGGACGACTCCGGCTGACGAGGGCGGTCTCCCAGGGGCCGGCCCATTCGCCGTTGTAGCGGTGGTCGACCCCTGCGGCCGGGAGGACGCCGATGAAAGGGCGAATCGAGCCGGCCGAGATCTGCGCGTCGGCCCACTCGGGCAGCTGGGTCCCGTCGAGGAACTCCGACGGCGAGCCCGGCATCCCGTGCAGGAGGTAGACGACGGGGTAGCGCCGCGTTGCGCTGAAACCGGGCGGGAGGTAGACGTAGCCGGCGCCGGCTTGTGCCGGGAAACACGCCCGAGAGCACCTGGCCTCCGCCCGCACCGGCCTGCAGTGGTGTGAATCCCGGCAGGAGCAGGGCCAGGACGAGAGCCGCGAGCGGAGTCATCGAACGAGGGTAGGGCTGTTGAGATGAAGATCGCGTTGCGCTCAGGTTGCGGGCCTGCGGATTCGGGAACTCTCCCGTGGATGCGCCAGCGTCTGCACCGGCACACGATCGTGCTCGTCGTGGCGGCCCTCGTCTTCGCCGGCCTCGCCGCCGCAGAGAGCTTTCGTTCAGGCCGCGATCTCGACGAGCAGTTTCCCTCGGTCGCGCTCGCAGGGCCGGCACACGCCCTGGTCGTGCTCCCGCCCGGTTATTCGACGAGCGGCCTTCGGTATCCGGTCGTCTACTTCCTGCACGGCCTGCCGGCGGGCCCGAGCGCGTACCGCGCCAGCGGCTGGCTCGAGCGTGCGCTCGAGCAAGCGGGCCCGGCGATCCTCGTCGAGCCGCAGGGCGCGAAGAGCGGCGACACCGACCCGGAGTACCTCGACTGGGGAGCCGGCCGCAACTGGGAGACCTACGTCACGGTCGAGCTGCCCCGCTACATCGACAGGCACTTCCGAACGATCGCGAACCGGCGCGGACGGGCGATCGTCGGGCTCTCAGCCGGCGGCTACGGCGCGGCCGCGCTCGGGCTCGGCCATCTCGACCTGTTCTCGGTGGTCGAGTCGTGGTCGGGGTACTTCCATCCGACCGATCCGACCGGTGCCAAGCCGCTCGCTGCCGCGCCGGCGGCGAACGTGCACAACCTGATCGGCCGGCTGCGGAAGAGCCAGCGGAGGTGGCCGACGTTCTTCGCGTTCTACGTGGGCCGGGGTGACGCCCGCTTCCGAGCCGAGAACCTGCAGCTGCACCGCGAGCTCGTCGCCGCGCGGGTGCCGCACGTCTTCGAGCTCTACGAGGGCGGCCACCACACGTCGGTGTGGGAGGCTCACGCCCCGGGGTGGCTCGCGCTGGCGCTCGACCGGCTCGCACGCCCACAACACGTGCCCTAATACCCGCTTAACCAGCGAGACGCATCGGCGGCGTAGAAGAACCACGTGATCGCAGGCCGCCTGCCCGTGCCCCGCCGGGGAGCGTTCGCCCTGCTGGGTGCGGCGTCCTTCCTTGCTGTCGGACTGCTCGGCACCATGCGGTATCTCGACAACTACTGGGCGTTTCGCGGCTTCGCACCGCCCCGCGACCCGGCGTGGGTGAAGGCCGAGGGCACCACGTCGCGCTTCTACCTGCCGAGCGCGGCGCTCGGCGGCCGCCGTCAGCCCGTGGACGTCTACCTGCCGCCGGGGTACGCACAGCATCCGGCGGCCCGTATCCAGTGATGTATCTGCTGCACGGCGTGCCCGGCCGGCCCGCCGGCTTTCTCGCGACGGTGCGGTTGGGCGTCGTCGAGGACGAGTTGGTGGCGCGCCGCCGTGCGCGACCGATGATCCTCGTGATGCCGTTCGGCTCGACCGGGTCGTTCACCGACAAGGAGTGGGCGAACGGAGTGCGTCCGGGCGAGGGCTGGGAGACGTTCGTCGCGCGTGACCTCGTGCGCTCGATCGACGCCCGCTACCGCACGATCGCGCGCGGTTCAGCCCGCGTGCTCGCGGGCCTGTCGGAGGGCGGGTACGGCGCGCTCAACATCGGGCTGCACCATCCGGGTGAGTTCGGGGTGCTCGAGAGCTGGTCGGGATACCAGCGCGCGGACGACCTCGGTGCGATCTTCGGTCATCGCAAGACGGTGCTGGCGCGCAACAGCCCGGCGCTCGACGCTCGTTCACGCAGCGCCTGCGCTTCGCCGGCACCACGTATTCATCTGGTTCTACAGCGGTACCGACGATCACTTTCGCGGCGCAGAACGCCGCGTTCGCCGCCGAGCTGAACCGGCAGCACATCCCGCATCGCTACTACGCCGTGCGCGGCGGCCACAACTGGGCGATCTGGCGCGGGAACGCCGCGACGCGCATTCCTTGCGGCGGCTCGGAGAGTCGATGTGGCGTAGAGCCTCCACGCTGCCGGCCCTGTTGCTCGTATCCGTCGCGGCGACCGGCTGGCTGTACCTGGTGCGGGCGGCGCTTCCCGGTCCGCATGTGCCCGAGGCGCTTCCGCTGGACGAGCTCGCGAAGCACGCCGGTGTACCGCTCGCCTGGTACCTCGCCGTCTGGGGCGTCGCAGCGCTGCTCCTTGGTCTGCACGCGCGCTGGGCGCGAATCGAGCCGCTGACCGGCGCGCTGTCACTGGCAGCGGCGGTGGGGATCTGGACCTATCTCGCCAACGGGATCTCGATCGCCGTCACCCGCCAGATCTCGGTGCGAGACGCACTCGATATCGCGGCGCGGCTCGAGTCGACCTATCTGGGGCCTGTCCTCGTGGCCCTCGCCGTCGCGTTGCTCGCGTCGGTCACGGCCGCCCCGTTCGGCGTGCGCCGTTTCTCGTCGCGACACTCGTGGCCGCAGGAGCATCGCTCAACCTCCTGCACACGATGTTGCCGGGCGACGATTCCGGCCTGCTCCAGAACCTGACGCCCGATGCGGTCGGGCCGCTCGCCCGGGCGGCCGGGGCCCTCGTCGCCATCGTTCTGCTCGTGGCCGCGCGCGGTCTCGCACGCCGCCGCCGGCGCGCCTGGCAGCTTGCGCTCGCGGTCGCGGGAGTCTCGGCCGCCTTGCACGTGTTGCACGGCCTGAACGACGGCACGCTCGTGTCGATCGTCGTGCTGTGCGTGCTGGTCGCGCGCCGCCGCGACTTCGACCGGCCGGGCGACGTCGCGGCCCGGCGCAGGACGACCGCACGTGCCCTCGCCGCCCTCGCGGCGATCGCCGCCTACGGCGTGGTTGCCCTGTGGCTCAACCGGATGGCCGCCGACCAGCCGTTCACCGCAGGGCTTGCGCTGCACGTGCTGATGCAGAGCCTGCGCGGCGGTTCATCCCACCTGGCGGGCGACTTCGGCGCCTGGTACCCGCTGTCGGTGCTGCTGCTCTGCGGCACGGCGGCGCTCTGGGTCGTCTCCGGCTGGCTTGCTCCATGGCGTCATCGCGTACGGCAAGAGGAGCGCGAACGCGACCTGGCGCGTGCGCTCGTGCACACGTGGGGCGTCGACACGCTCGCCCCGTTCGTGCTGCGCGCCGACAAGTCGTACTTCTTCAACACCGACGAGTCGGCCTTCCTCGCGTACCGGGTGCTCGGCGGCGTCGCGATCGTCTCCGGCGACCCCGTCGGCGCCCCGGTGGCGTTCTCGCCACTCGTGGGCAGGTTCGTCGCGCACGCGCATCAACGTGACTGGCGGGTCGCCATTCTCGGGGCGTCGGAGCGTTGCCTGCCGCTCTACGCCGCGCACGGCCTGCACGCCCTCTACCACGGAGACGAAGCGGTCGTCGAGACGGCGTCATTCTCACTCGACGGGCCGATCGATGCGCAAGGTGCGGCAGTCGGTGCACCGGCTGGAGCTGGCGGGCTACACGGCCTGTGTCCTGCGTCCGAGCGAGGTCGATGCGCCGCTGCGTGCCGAGCTCGAGCAGGTTGCGCGCACATGGCGAGGCGCCGAACCGGAACGGGGGTTCGTGATGGCGCTCGATGCGTTGTTCGGTTGGGTGACGAGGACGCGGTGTTCGTGGTCGGCTTCGACGGCTCCGGCGCTGCAGGCGGCTTCCTGCACTTCGCGCTCTCCGAGGCGGCGTCGGCGTTGTCGCTCTCGTCGATGCCGCGGCTGCGTTCGACGCCGAACGGGTTCAACGAGTGGCTGATCTGCGAGACGGTGGAGTGGGCGCGGGCGCACGGGTACAGCCGGGTCTCGCTGAACTTTGCGCCGTTCGCGGCGCTGCTGGCTCCCGAGGCGGTGCTTTCGTCGGCCGAGCGTGTGCAGCGGCGGGCGTTGCTGGCGCTGAAGGGGCACTTCCAGCTCGACAATCTGCTCGTGTTCAACCGCAAGTTCCTCCCGACGTGGGAGCGGCGCTTCGTCGTGTACGAGCACCGGCGCGACCTGCCGCGTGTCGGCGTCGCCGCGCTCGCCGCCGAGGCCTATCTACCGTTCCAGAAGAGATGACCCTTGCAACAGGGCTGGCGCTGGCGCTGGCGTCGGCCTTCGCGCTCAACTGGGGTTGGGTCGCGCAGCATGCGGCGGCGGGTGGGCTGCCGCCGCTCACCCTGCGCGCTCCGGTCCGCTCGTTGCTCTCGCTCCTTCGCGACCGCTCGTGGCTGGCCGGCCTGGCGGTCGGAGCAGGTGGCTGGGCGTTCTACATCGTCGCGCTGGCCCTGGTCCCGCTCTCGATCGTGCAGGCGACCTCCGCAGGCGGGATGGGGGCGCTGGCGTTTCTCGCGCGACGGCGAGGCGCGGAGCTCGCGCGGGCCCAGTGGGCGGCGGTTGCCGTCGCGGGGATCGGGCTGGCGCTCCTCGGCATCTCGCTCGCCGGCGGCACGGCAGGGTCGGCGCGCGCCTCCTGGATCGAGGTTGCCGTGTGGCTCGGCGTTTCCGGGGCCGTCGCTGCGGTGCAGCCGTCCCGGGCGCGCTCGTCCTGGCGGGCGGCGCCGGGCTCGGCCTGGCGAGCGGTGTGCTCTATGCCGCCGGCGACGTCGCGACGAAGACCGTCGTCGACGGAGGGAGCTGGCTGGCGGATCGGCGCCTTCGTCGCGGCGTTGATCGCCGCGCACTCGACCGGAGCGGTCTGCCTGCAGTTCGGGTTCCAGCGCGGCGATGCGCTTGCGACGGCCGGTACGTCGACGCTGCTGACGAACGCGATCCCGATCGTCGCCGGGATCGTCCTCTTCTCCGAGCGCGTGCCGGGTGGCGTGCTGGGGGCGATCCGCGTGCTTGCCTTCGTCTGCGTGATCGCGGCGGCGGGCCTGCTGGCGCGGCGCGCGCCGCAGTAGCAGGGCTCAGCAGCTGAGCTTGTGCACATCGCGCTTGCCGATGTCCTTCGGCCTCGCGCGCGGGTAGACGACGGTGATCCGGGCGTAGAATCGCGCTCGGCCGCACCGGGTCAGCCGGTCGGCCACGGCCGTGACGCGGTACGAGCGGAAGTGCCCGGCGGCGCAATACGGTGTGCAGTCGTTCACCCGCGCCGTTCCCGTTGCAGTCGCCGTCGCGCTGCCCCACATCCGCCAGTGCAGGGTCGCGAGCTCGTAGTTTGCGTCCGCACAGGTGAGCACGAGCGCGCGCGGCGAGCTGACGAGCGGTCCGCAGTCGTTGACCCAGGCCGTGCTGCCGGGCGGGCTGCAGCCGACCCTCAGATCGGCGAGTACGGCGCTCGGCGCGGAGTTGCAGCCAAGCGACGAGCCGAAGCCGACGACGAACCAGCCGAAGGCGCCGCGGTGGAAGACCATCTCCGACGGCCCGGCGCTCTTCGAGTCGAGCCGTGCGGCCGCGTACCGAGCATCGAGCGTCGAGACCGCGATCGAGACGATGCGGTTGTCCCTCGCTGCCGGCGACCCCGGCGCATGAACGTACCCCGAGAAGGTTGCTCTGATCGCCCTGCCTTCGGCCGGGCTGGGGTGGCGGCTCGCCGCGGCCGGAGCAGCGGCAGCGAGCGCAAGCACGGCAACCGCCAGCGTCAACTTGCGCATTGCTCGACAGTAGACGTTTGCGCGTTTTCACTTCTTGCTTTATTCTTTGAAGTAATGGCCGTCAAGTTTGCGCTCGCGCTCGTTACGAAGCCGATTACGGCCAAGCCCTCGCGCCCGCAACAGGGCTAGCCGGCTCCCTGTTCCCCCCGCCCCGCCGGACTAGCCAACACCCAGGCGGGGGGCAGCGATGAAGCGGCAGGGCCTCTACGACCCCGCGTACGAGCACGACGCGTGCGGCGTCGCCTTCGTCGCCCGCCTCGACGGCGGCGCGACGCACGAGGCGGTCGCCCGCGCGCTCGACGCGCTCGAGCGCCTGGAGCACCGCGGCGCCGCGGGCGCGGACGCGAGCACCGGAGACGGCGCCGGCATCCTGCTCCAGCTGCCGCACGCGTTCTTCCGCGCGGTCGTCGGCGTTCGAGCTCGCGCCGGGCGCGTACGGCGTCGCCGTCTGCTTCCTGCCGCAGCGACGGCGCGCGCCGGCGCGCGAGCTCGAGCAGCTGCTCGACGGACGACCGTCGAGGACGAGGGCCAGCACGTCGCTCGGCTGGCGCGACGTGCCGGTCGACCGGCGACGTCAGGCGCGACCGCGCGGCTCGTTCGCGCCCGTGCATCCGGCAGCTCTTCGTCGGCCGCCGCCGAGCGCTGGCGTCGACCAGGACGCGTTCGAGCGCAAGCTCTACGTGATCCGGCGCGTCGCCGAGATCGCCGCCGGCCCCGAGCTCGCGATCCCGAGCTTCTCGTCGCGGACGCTCGTCTACAAGGGGATGCTGACCGCGCCGCAGCTGCGCGCGCTACTTCCCCGACCTCGCCGACGAGCGGGTCGACGAGCGCGCTCGCGCTCGTCCACTCGCGCTTCTCGACGAACACGTTCCCGAGCTGGGAGCTCGCGCATCCGTACCGGCATGCTCGCGCACAACGGCGAGATCAACACGCTGCGCGGCAACGTCAACTGGATGGGCGCGCGCGAGTCGCAGCTCGCCTCGCGAGCTCTTCGGCGACGACCTCGCGAAGGTGCTGCCGGTCGTCCGGCCGGGCGGCTCCGACACCGCGACGTTCGACAACGTGCTCGAGCTGCTCGTGCTCGCCGGCCGCTCGCTGCCGCACGCGCTGATGATGATGGTGCCGGAGGCGTACGCGGCCGCGGCGACGTGCCGCCCGAGCTGCGAGGGCTTCTACGCCTACCACGGCTGCCTGATCGAGCCGTGGGACGGGCCGGCCGCGATCGCGTTCACCGACGGCCGCGTGATCGGCGCGACGCTCGACCGCAACGGCCTGCGGCCCGGTCGCTGGCTCGAGACGACGGACGGCTGGGTCGTGCTCGCGTCGGAGGCCGGCGTGCTTCGACGAGCCCGCCGAGAACATCGTGCGCAAGGGCCGGCTGCAGCCCGGCAAGCTCTTCCTCGTCGACCTCGACGCAGGGCCGGATCGTCCCCGACGACGGAGGTGAAGCAGCGAGGTCGCGACCCGGCAGCCGTACGGCGAGTGGTTCGAGCGCGAGCGCGTGCGGCTCGCCGACCTGCCGCGCGCGCGAGCCGCGCCCGCTCGGCCGAGCCGCTGCGCAGGCTGCAGCTCGCGTTCGGCTACACGCAGGAGGACATGAAGGTGATGCTCGCGCCGCTCGCCGCGAACGCGGAGGAGGCGGTCGGCTCGATGGGCAACGACACGCCGCTCGCGGTGCTCTCCGACCGGCGACCCGCTCCTCTACTCGTACTTCAAGCAGCTGTTCGCGCAGGTGACGAACCCGCCGATCGACTCGATCCGCGAGGCGGTCGTGATGAGCGTGCAGACGCTCGTCGGCTCCGAGCGCAACCTGCTCGACGAGACGCCGGAGCACGCGCGCCAGCTCGTGATCGACAACCCGATCCTGCGCGACGAGGAGCTCGAGCGGCTGCGCCAGGTCGAGTCGGACGTCTTCAAGGCGCGCACGATCGACATCACGTGGCCGGTCGACGAAGGCGTCGACGGCGCTCGAGCACGCGCTCGAGCGCATCTGCGCCGAGGCCGACGCGGCGCTCGCCGACGGCGCGAACATCCTCGATCCTCTCCGACCGCACGGTCGGGCCCGAGCGCGTCGCCGATGCCGTCGCTGCTCGCGACCGTCGGCCGTGCACCACCACCTCGTCCGCGCGGGCACGCGCCTGCAGGCCGGGCTCGTCGTCGAGTCGGGCGAGCCGCGCAGCGTGCAGAGCGTCGCGGTGCTGATCGGCTACGGCGCCGCGGCCGTCAACCCGTACCTGATGCTCGCGACGATCGACCGAGCTCGTCGACGAGGGCCGGCTCGAGCTGACGCGCGAGGACGCGCAGGCGCGCGCGGTCAAGGCGATCGGCAAGGGCCTGCTGAAGACGATCTCGAAGATGGGCATCTCGACGATCCCGTCGTACTGCGGCGCGCAGATCTTCGAGGCGGTCGGGCTCTCGACCGGAGCTCGTCGACCGGCACTTCACCGGCACGCCGTCGCGGATCGGCGGCATCGGCCTCGCCGCGAGCTCGCCGAGGGAGCGCTCGCGCGGCACGCGCGCGCCTATCCCGGGCGCCGCCGACGAGCTGCTGCCGGTCGTCGGCCTCTACGCGTGGCGCGCGCGACGGCGAGCACCACCAGTGGAACCCCGAGACGATCGCGCTGCTGCAGCACGCGGTGCGGCGGCGGCGGCTGCGGAGACGTACGAGCAGTACTCGCGCGGCGGTCAACGACGACGCGGCGCGGCGCTCGACGATCCGCGGCCTGCTGCGCTTCCGCACGCCGACGGCGGCGGCGATCCCGCTCGACGAGGTCGAGCCCGCCTCCGAGATCGTCAAGCGCTTCTCGACCGGCGCGATGTCGCTCGGCTCGCTCTCGCGCGAGGCGCACGAGACGCTCGCCGTCGCGATGAACCGGATCGGCGGCCGCTCGAACACCGGCGAGGGCGGCGAGGATCCCGTGCGCTTCGGCGACGAGCGGCGCTCGAAGATCAAGCAGGTCGCGTCGGGCCGCTTCGGCGTGAACATCGACTACCTCACGAACGCCGACGAGCTGCAGATCAAGATGGCGCAGGGCGCGAAGCCCGGCGAGGGCGGGCAGCTGCCGGGGCACAAGGTCGACGCGTACATCGCGAGCGTCCGCTTCACGACACCGGGCGTCGGGCTGATCTCGCCGCCGCCGCACCACGACATCTACTCGATCGAGGATCTCAAGCAGCTGATCTACGACCTGCGCTGCGCGAACCCGGACGCGCGCGATCTCGGTGAAGCTCGTCGCCGAGGTCGGTGTCGGCACGGTCGCCGCCGGCGTCGCGAAGGCGAACGCCGACCACGTGCTCATCTCGGGCCACGACGGCGGCACGGGCGCGTCGCCGGTCTCGTCGATCCTGCACGCCGGCATCCCGTGGGAGATCGGGCTCGCCGAGACGCAGCAGACGCTCGTCCTCAACGACCTGCGCTCGCGCATCTGGGTGCAGACCGACGGGCAGCTGAAGACCGGTCGCGACGTCGTCGTCGCCGCGCTGCTCGGCGCCGACGAGATGGGCTTCGCGACGGCGCCGCTGATCGCGACCGGCTGCGTGATGATGCGCGCCTGCCACCTGAACACGTGCCCGGTCGGGATCGCGACGCAGGACCCCGAGCTGCGCAAGCGCTTCCAGGGCAAGCCCGAGCACGTCGATCGACTTCTTCTTCTTCGTCGCCGAGGAGGTGCGGCGGATCATGGCGAGCTCGGGATCGCGCGGTTCGAGGATCTCGTCGGCCGCGTCGACCTGCTCGAGCCCGACACGGCGATCGAGCGCTGGCAGGAGCGCGGCATCGACCTCTCGAACGTGCTGCGCGCGCCCGACGTGCCGGCCGGGCACGCCGCTGCGCCGCACGCGAGGCGCAGGTCTCGCCGCTCGCCGGTGCGCTCGACTGCGCAGCTGATCGACGCGAGCGCCGGACGGCGGGCGACGTTCGACGGTCGCGCAACGTCGACCGCACCGTCGGCGGCCTGCTCTCGCACCACGTGACGAAGCGCCACGGCGCCGCCGGCCTGCCGGACGGGCACGCTGCGCTTCACGCTCACCGGCTCGGCCGGGCCAGTCGTTCGGCGCCTGGCTCGCGCCGGGGATCGAGCTGACGCTCGTCGGCGAGGCGAACGACTACGTGGGCAAGGGCCTCTCCGGCGGCGTGCTCGCCGTGCGCCCGCCGCGACGACGCGGCGTTCGCGGCCGAGGAGAACGTGATCGTCGGCAACACCGTGCTCTACGGCGCGACCGCCGGGCGCGCGTTCTTCCGCGGGCTCGCCGGCGAGCGCTTCGCCGTGCGCAACTCGGGCGCGACCGCGGTCGTCGAGGGGGTCGGCGACCACGGCTGCGAGTACATGACCGGCGGCTGCGTCGTCGTGCTCGGGCCGACCGGGCGCAACTTCGCCGCGGGCATGAGCGGCGGCATCGCCTACGTGCTCGACGAGGACGGCAGCTTCGCCGCGCGCTGCAACACTGCAGCTCGTCGGCGCTCGAGGAGCCGGACGAGGACGACCTCGCGCTCGTACGCGAGCTCGTCGCGGAGCACGCGCGGCGCACCGGCTCGCCGCGTCGCCGCGCGGTTGCTCGCAGCTCGGCGAGCCGCCGCGCTTCGTGAAGGTGATGCCGCACGACTTCAAGCGCGTGCTCGCCGAGCAGCGGACCGGCTCGTCTCGGCCGGCGGCGCGGCTTCGTCACGCGCGAGACCGAGGAGGCGCGCCTGATGGGAAAGCTGCGCGGCTTCCTCGAGTTCGACCGGCGTCGCGCAGCCCGAGCGCGATCCCGCGCGAGCGCATCGGCGACTAGCGCGAGTTCGTCGGCACGCTGCCGCTCGACGGGCGTGCAGCGAGCAGGCGGCGCGCTGCATGGAGTGCGGCGTGCCGTTCTGCCATCACGGCTGCCCGCTCGGCAACCTGATCCCCGACTGGAACGACCTCGTCTACCGCGACCGCTTGGCAGGAGGCGATCGAGCAGCTGCACCGCACGAACAACTTCCCCGAGTTCACCGGCCGGCTCTGCCCCGCGCCGTGCGAGGCGGCGTGCGTGCTCGAGATCAACGAGGGCGACGCCGTCGTCGATCAAGCAGGTCGAGCGTCGCGATCGTCGACCGCGCCTGGGACGAGGGCTGGGTCGTGCCGCAGCCGGCCGCGCGCGCAGACGGGCAGCACGGTCGCCGTGATCGGCTCCGGGCCCGGCCGGGCTCGCCTGCGCGCAGCAGCTCGCGCGCGCCGGCCACGCGCGTCACGGTGTTCGAGCGCGACGAGGCGGCGGGCGGACTCGTCCGCTTCGGCGTGCCGGAGTTCAAGATCGAGAAGGGGCTCGTCGAGCGGCGCGTGCAGCAGCTCGTCGCCGAGGGCGTCGAGTTCCGCTACGGCGTCGACGTCGGCGTGGACGTCGACCCCGACGAGCTGCGCGCCGACGTACGACGCCGTCGTCGTCGCGACCGGCTCGCGCGTGCCGCGCGACCTGCCGATCCCGGGCCGCGAGCTCGACGGCGTCCACTTCGCGATGGACTACCTCTAGCCGGCACGGCAGCGCCGGCGAGACCGACGATCACGCGCCGCCGGCAAGCACGTCGTCGTGATCGGCGGCGGCGACACCGGCGCCGACTGCGTCGGCCACGCCCATCGCGAGGGCGCAGCGTCCGTGACGCAGATCGAGCTGCTCGGCGAGCCGCCCGCGCATCGGCCCGACGACCTCACGCCATGGCCGCGCTGGCCGGTGAAGCTCCGGACGTCGTACGCCCTGGAGGAGGGCGGCGAGCGCGAGTTCTCGATCTCGACGACGCGCGCTGACCGGCGAACGGCGCGCGTCGAGCGGATCCACTGGCAGCAGAACACGGGCGAGCCGCCGTTCGACCTCGTGCCGGGCACGGAGGAGGCCGGCCGGCGGAGCTCGTGCTGCTCGCGATGGGCTTCCTCGGCCCGGAGGCGCCGGTGCTGGACGCACTCGGCGTCGAGCGCGACGCGCGCAGCAACGTCGCCGCGCCCGCCTACGCCACGTCCGTCGAGGGCGTCTTCGCCGCCGGCGACGCGCGCCGCGGCCAGTCGCTGATCGTCTGGGCGATCAGCGAAGGGCGGCGGTGCGCAGCGGTCGTCGACCGCTGCGTTGAAGACGGACTACGAGTCGGCGGTTGCGAAGCAGCCGCGCGGGTCGCGCGCCCGGGTCCAGCAGGGGTGACCCGGCTGGCCGCCGCGCGCACGGACGCGATAGCCGTGGTAGCTGAACATGGTCGAGGCGTTGCCATAGAGACGCCGGATCGTGGCGTGGCTCGGTAGCCCATCGATCCCGGCCCGCAGCTCGCGCACCGTCGGAGTCCGCAGATTCCGGCGGTGGTAGCGGTCGAGCCCGTAGGCCACCAGCTCGTGAGTCCAGCGTGCTCCCGCCTTCGACCAGGTGCGAGTCGTGGGAGTCATGCCTATAACTATACTTCTGAAAGTAATAGGTCGCCAATCGGAACCGTTCCTCCTTCAATTTGTGTAGGCATAGCCGCGGAAGGGAGATAGGATGCGGGCGATGAAAAGGACAATGCACGACACCCACGACGGGAGCTGCGCCGTCGCCGCGACCGCGGAGATCGTCGCCACCAAGTGGACGCCGCTGATCGTCCACGACCTCTCCGAGGGCCCGCGGCGCTTCATGCAGCTGGAGCACGCCTGCCCCGGCATCAGCCCGCGCACCCTGTCCGAGCGCCTCGACATGCTCGAGCGCCAGGGAGTGCTGATTCGCCGCAGCTACCCCGAGTCGCCGCCTCGCGTCGAGTACGAGCTGAACGACAAGGGCCGCGCGCTCCTGCCGATCATCCGCGCGATGCGGAAGTTCGGCCACGAGTGGCTGATCCCGAGCCCGCGAAGCGGCGCAACGCCGCCGCGCATCAGTTCACTGAGTGATCCCGCACGAACCGGCGCATTGCGATCGTCGGCGCCGGCCGGCTCGGCGAGTCGCTCCTGCGCGGGTTTCTGAGCTCCGGCTGGCGTGCGCCCGGCGAGCTCGTCGTCACCAGCCGGCGGCGAGGAGCGCCGGGCCGACCTGCACGAGCGCTTCGGGGTCGAGGCGACGGGGACAACGCTGCGGCTGTAACCGGAGTCGGTCTGGTCATCCTCGCTGTCAAGCCGCAGGACATGGCGACCGTGCTCGGCCGAGATCGCCGGCGTCGTCATCGCCGAGCAGACGCTGCTCTCGGTCGCCGCGGGCACGACGACCGCGTTGATCGAGGCGCATCTGCCGGCTGGAGCGCGCGTGGTGCGCGCCATGCCGAACGCGCCATCGCTGGTGCACGAAGGGATCGCCGGCCTCTGTGGCGGCGACCATGCGCGTCCAGAAGATCTCGATGTCGCCGACGAGGCGCTCGGGCATCTGGGCGGGGTCGTGCGGGTCGCCGAGGAGGACATGGACGCTGTTACCGCTCTCTCCGGCTCCGGGCCGGCCTATTTCGCGCTGCTCGCCGAGGCGATGATCGAGGCGGGGCTGCTGCTCGGGTCTGAGCCGCGAGGTCTCGACCCAGCTCGTCGTCCAGACGATGTTCGGCAGCGCGCTCCTGCTCCGCGACGAGAACATGCATCCGGTCGAGCTGCGCGAGGCGTCACCTCGCCCGGCGGGACGACCACGCGCGCAATCCGCGAGCTCGAGCGCTCGGGCGTGCGCGCGGCGTTCCTGAACGCGATCACCGCCGCGACCGAGCGCTCGCGCGAGCTGTCGCAGGAGTAACGGCTGTCACTTCAACTTATGAAGTTTGACAACACGGGGATCTGTCTGCACACTGGAAGCCTGATGACCGCCCTGGCCGCCATGCGTAGCAAATCGATGCTCACGCTCGGCCTCGTGCTTCTTACGGTCATTCTCATTCTCCCCCTCTAGGGGGAGAACGCACTCACGCGGCCACGAGACGCCGCACACGCCCACGTCAGACGGAAGAAGTGCGTCTCCATCTCGAGGCGCCGACGAAGGAGCAAAAGAGTGCGCAGGATCAAGATCTTCGACACAACTTTGAGAGACGGCGAGCAGTCGCCGGGCATTGCGTTGCGGCCCGACGAGAAAGTGGAGATCGCGCGCGCCCTCGAGCAGCTCGGGGTCGACGTGATCGAGGCGGGCTTCGCGATCTCGTCGCCGGGCGACTTCGAAGGCGTCGCGGCGGTCGCGCAGGCGACGACAAGCGCGACGGTCGCATCGCTCGCCCGGGCCAATCAGGCCGACATCGACTCTGCGGCCGAAGCGCTGAGCGGTGCCGCGCGGAGCCGCATCCACGTGGTCATCGCCACCAGCGCGCTGCACATGGAGCGGAAGCTGGGGCTCACGCCCGACGAGGTGCTCGAACGCATCGCCTGGTCGGTCGCGTACGCCGCCGAGCGCGCGGACGAGGTCGAGTTCTCGGCCGAGGACGCGACGCGGTCCGACTGGGCCTTCCTCGCCGAGGTCTGCCGCACGGCCGTCGCGGCCGGAGCGGATGTCGTCAACCTGCCCGACACCGTTGGCTACACCTCGCCCGAGGAGTACGCGCGCATGTTCCGCGAGCTGCGGAAGCGCTGCCCCGAGCTCGACACGGTCGAGCTCTCGGTTCACTGCCACGACGACCTCGGGCTCGCGACGGCGAACTCCCTCGCCGGTGTGACGGCCGGCGTCACGCAGATCGAGTGCACCGTCAACGGGATCGGAGAGCGGGCGGGCAACACGTCGCTCGAGCAGGTCGTGATGGCGCTCCGCACGCGGAAGGACTTCTACGGCGCGGTCGCAGCCGTCGACCCGGTGCTGATCCCGGCCACCTCGGCGCTCGTCGCGGAGCTGACCGGGTACGCCGTGCCGCCCAACAAGCCGATCGTCGGCGCGAACGCGTTCGCGCACGAGTCCGGGATCCATCAGGACGGGATGCTCAAGGACGCCGGGACGTACCAGATCATCGACCCGGCCGAGCTCGGCCTCGGCATGACGCTGCCGCTCGGCAAGCACTCCGGTCGTCACGCGTTCACGCGCGCCTGCGCCTCGGCCGGCCTGTCGCTCGACCCGGGTGACGTCGATGCGGCGTTCCGGCGCTTCAAGCAGCTTGCCGATCTCGGCACGCCCGTTTCCCTCGAGGACGTCTTTCAGGAGGTTCGCGCATGAACGACCCGGTCACTGTGGCCTGCCTCGCCGGAGACGGCGTCGGCCCCGAGTTGATGGCCGCCGCGACGCGCGCCCCGGTCACGTCGCGCATCTGCACGCGCTGGAGCTCGACGAGCTCCACCTGCCGTACGCGGGTGAGGCGGTTACGCGTTCGGGCCACCCGCTGCCGGCCACGACACGCGAGCGGTACCGCAACGTCGACGCGATCCTCGTCGCGTCCTCCGACGAGCCGGCCTTCGCCGGTGTCAAGGCCGACCTCGAGCTCTCCTGGCGGATCGCCCGCGTGCACCTGGGTGAGCGGAAGAACGTGGTGGCGATCGCGCCGCTCGGCCCGTGGGCCGACGCGACCGCGATCGAGCACGCATTCGCCTGCGCCTCCGCTCGCCGGGCGCGCGTCGCCGCGGTCGGCACGAGCGAGGACTGGTACGCGCTCGTCGAGCGCGGCCGGGGCGGCCATCCGGGGCTCCGGGTGGAGCGGGTCCGGCCTCGGCGAAGCCGTGATCCGCCTGAAGGAGCGGCCCGAGGAGATCGACGTCGTGGTCACCGAGGCGCACCTCCTCGACGCGCTCGTCGAGGCTGCGTCGCATTTCGCGGGCTCGAAGGCGTCTGTGGCGCACGGCTGGATGCCCGAGCGCGGGCCCGGGGTCTTCGCCCCCGGCGAGAGCGAATCCTACCATCTCGGCGGCTTCGACGCCGCCGACCCGACAGGAATGCTCCTGACCGTTCCGCTGCTTCTGGGCCGAGGGGCTCAAGCAGCGCGCTGCCTCACGGACGTTCGAGCGTGCCGTCGGCGCAGTAGCGGGCCGCAACCGCTCGGCGCCGCGTGAGACCCAGGCTTCACCGACGCGGTGATCGAGCTGCTGCCGCAGACGCGCACCGACGTCGAGCACTTCGACGAGGTGTGGCGTTGACCGGCGCGTGAACTTGACATGCAACTCGCCAAGGCGCCGATCAAGTTGCCGGAATTCGAGATCGCGCAGTACTGGCACGAGCGCTTCGACCGGGACCCCGGCAACCAATGGCTACGCTCCATCGTCAACGCCCAGTTCGGCGGCGGCCGCAAGACGCCGCCGCAAATAGAACCACGCGGCGCTCAGGCCACAGCCACGATCTCTGTTCGGATTGCCGCCACCAACACCGGCTGAAGGACAAAATCATAATCTCGAGCAGCCAGAACGGCTGGTTGGCGATATGTCCGGCAGGCGTGGGCCGCCTGCCGGGATCAACCGAAACTCGGCAATCAGCGGCGCTTTCACGCCGTAGACCACGTCGGTTTCGATAAACGGGCAGGACTTCTTGAAAAGATGCGTGATGAGCCGCTCATGGCCGGGCGTTCGATCAGGAAATGAATATGCGAGGGCCGCATCGGGCTGATGTCGGTATGCGTCATGAATTCGCCGACGCTGCCGTCCATCGGGATCGAATAGGGACCGGCAATACGGTCTGCACCAAAAACGACCGTCCGCCCCCGACGTGAAGACGCCCCGCATCCAGGGCTCGTCGGGCCACGCTGCGCTTCGTAAAGACCGTCGCCATCGGCCTGCCAGATGTCCAGCGTAGCGCCGGCGATCGGTCTTCCGTGTCATGTCGCGCACCAGCCCGAAACAAAGCAAGGCTCCCCGGCGCACCCTTCGCGATATCGGCGCCATCGGACAAGGCTCCGGCGAATTGTGAATGTGGAATGGACCGGTCACCGTCGTCGGCGTGGCCCGCCGGGCATGACGATGGTTGATGCAGTCGATCAGCATGTGCTGACGCCAATAACGTCGGAAGCCAGAATAAACTCCTGCCGCTTGTCGGTCGAGATCTGCCCGGTTCGGGTCAGCCATTCGACCGCGTCAACCATTCCTGCTCGCTGGGCTCGACGTCCCGGACAAAGGCGTGCAGGTGGCTGACCATCGAGCTGCATGATCTGCCGCAGCCGCGGCTCCTGGACCGCGTTCCATCGATCCAGGACAATGTCCGTGATGTTTGTCTCGGTGACATAGGTCAAGGCTTTCTCCTGATGTTGGGCCCTCCGCGGCTCTGGTACTTTCGCCAGTCCGCATGACGGCAGTTGAACTTACCGGGCCGGTTCTCGTTCGCTTTCCCCCCGGCGAAATCTTGATTTCCGGCGCCTGGTCAGAGCGACAGCAAGTGCTGCAAGCAGTGCCGGAGTTCCGGCAATCAAATATTGCTTTCCAAGATCCAGTCCGGCGGCGACCAGCGCGGTCCCCGCAAGTGCCCCCGCGATCGCTCCGATACGACCTACGCCGACGACCCAGCCGATCCCGGTCGATCTGATTCGGGTCTGATTGACGAACGCGGGGTAGCCGCTGGGATTCACCTGCGCGCCGACGATCAGAAGCCCGGCCACGCCCACCGTCGCTATCAGCCAGCCCGCATTGGCTAGCGCGGGTCGAAGACCGCCGCTTCGGCGCGCCGGCCAGCCGGCGCGATCGTTGCTGCTGCCAATTCCGGCGCCTTCCCGGAATCCTGTGCCCGTGCATAGGAAGCGGAGGCGCTGTATTCGGTCGCGCTATCCTGCTCCAGTTCGATGCCGCAGACCTCTCGCGCCAATCTGGCGTAATCGCCGGCCCCGGAGAATTCCGCGCGCTGCATCGTCAGCGACCGGATGGCCAGCAGCGGCGTGCCGTTGAAGTTCTCGAACATGAACAGGCGGCCGCCCCAGTCGGAGAGGTAACAGGTCGCGGATCACCCGGCCGATCTTGAGCCGGTCATGCGGCTGACCGCTCGGCCCGGTGTTAAGGCGCTTGAGCCAGGGGCCGATTTTGGAATCCTGCCACTCGTCCCTCGCGTCGGGAACAGCAGCGCGCTGCGGCCGCACAGGTCGAGCAGTTCGTAGATCATCTCGGAGAAGTGCTCGAGGTAGTAGGCGCGGCCGAAGTCATAGATCAGGATATTCGGCTTGTAGTGGCCGCCCGGCGTGAGAAAGCCCAGTTCCTCGGACGCCACCACATGCGCGATCATCGCCTGGTGGAAGCCGACGAATTTGGCCACCCGCGTCTGCACCGCCGGAATCTTGCTGGTGCCGATGTGCTCGGTGATCAGGATGGCAAGTCCGGCCATCAGCTCGGCGCGCACCATCTGGCGGATGAGGCGTGATAATGCAGCCAGTCGAACACGCGCTGCGGATAGAGCTTGGCGTGATCGGGATTGCCGATGTGGAAACGTACTTCCACGGGATGAAACGTGGTCGAACACCGTGATGTTATCGAGCTCGTCGCCCGACGACGCCAGCGGATGCTCGACCGCGTCGTCCTTCACCGTGCTCTCGCGGCACACCATGGTAACGCCCTTGGTGTTGACCGGCGTCATCGGCGAAGATGATCTGTCGCCGGGATGCCGGGGCGGAAGAACACGCCGATATGGATCCAGTCGCCAAACGCCGTGCCGGTGCCGATCGCCTTAACGCCGTCGACCACGATCCCTTGTCGTTGGTCTCGACGACCCGTAGCGCCGGCGACTTGGCCTGCGCGTCCGCGTCGAGCGGTCCGCCTGGGGGTCGACGAATTGCGGCGTGCAGTTCAGGTCATTGTCCCTGCGCGAAGTCGAAGAACTCGACAATGTTCCTGGCGAGCCCGCCGGCCGTCCGCGCCGACAGCGGACTTCTCCCATGGCTGCGGATCGTCGACATAGGTCAGCAGCGCGTAGTTGTTGGTATCGGGCATGCGCGGAAACGAAGCGCCGCCGAGCTCGCGCATGACGGTCTCGTGATACTTGCGCTTGCGTCTAACTTCTTCCTTGTTGTGGTGGCCGAACCACTGCATCGAGCGGCGGACACCATCCTCGTCGACGAAGGTCACAACGTCCTGCAGATCCTGGCGGTGATGCAGGTCGTAGAAGTCCGCGATGCGGCGGCGCGTAATCGCGCGTCTTCGGATGGGTCGCGATATTGTCGATCTTCTCGTCGCCGACCCAGACATCGCGGCCGTCGTTGAGGGCTTCCAGGTATTGCGCGCCGGTACGTAGCATTTTCATCTCCTTTTGGTTCGCGGGCCATGCGTCCGGCGGGGTTAGGCCATGTTGCGGATGGTCGCGTAGTTGCGGCAGTGATAGATCAGGGGATCGTCATTTGTCGCCTGTGCGGTCGAGATCACTTCGGCGAGAAATACGCTGTGGGTACCCACTCGTTGACATCGACTACCCGGCAATCGAGCGCGACGCGTGAAGTCGTGCAGTAAGGAGCGCCGGTGCTGACACGCTCCAGTGCGGACCGGAGAAGCGATCGGGCATGGCGACACGTCCGACGCCGGCAAACATCTGCGACAGGTCGACTTGCTCGGCACCGAGGCTACTGATGCAGAGAACACCGTTTGCCTTGATGACGGCATTGGCCGCGCTCTTGCGATTGACACAAACCATGACGATCGGCGGTTCGTCGCTCACGGCGCACACCGCCGAGCAGGTAAACCCCGCAATGCCGTGAGGGCCGTCGGTCGACACGATGGATACCGCGGACGCGACCCGCGAGAGGGCTTCGCGGAATTCCGTCGCGGAAACATGTTGGGGTAATTTCGGGGCCTGGGCTTCACGGGCCAGCTTCGCGAGGTATCGCTGACCGGATGGCGGACATCGGATTGAGTGAGCATCGTTGTCTCCCGTGGTTGTGGGCTGCAGATGAACTCGAATGCGCCGTGCTGCTGCTTTGTTGTTATCGTGTGAAGCAGGTTGTCGCAGCGTCACCGGCGGCGCCATTGGGTGCCCGGCT
>CAWAXB010000044.1:0-13072 GCA_963785895.1 uncultured Actinomycetes bacterium
GCCGGAGCCGGAATGGGGCCTGATGCTGAACACGCTGCGCCAGGCGATCTACGTCAATCCCGTCCTCGCGGCGCTGCCCGGCGTGATGATCTTCATTACTTCGATCTGCTTCAACCTGATGAGCGATGGCCTGCGTGCGGCCATGGATGTGAAGGATCTTCGTCCTGCCCGCGCTGCACGCATGGATCTGGCTTCCGCAGGTGCGGAGCGGCCGTGGTTTCGCGCGCGTCTTGGTGCTCGTGCTCGGCCTCACCGGTCCGGCGGTGCTTGTCGGAGCGGTCGCCCTGCGGCTGGGGCTCGGCTTCGACGCACCCTGGTATCTCGTCCAGCTTGCCGCCGTCGGGTACGTGCACGTACCGGCGGTGGTCACGACGCTCGCGGCCGGCGCCTGCGGCGCCCAGCTCGCGACCATTGCCGTCGGCCGGTACGCGCCGTATCCGGACGCGGGCGACCGGCCGGCGCGCGGCCCGCTGCGCCAGCTGGTCCGCATCGTGGTGCTCACCGCTCGCGCACGGCGCCGCACGAACGCCGAACGGCGCCGCGCAACGTTTTAGATAGGCAGATAGCGCACTCGCGTGCCGGCCGCGAGCTCGCCAGAGCCCTGTGGCACGAGCACGAGCGCACCGGCCGAGGCCGCTCGCACGATCATGTGCGACTCCTGGCCGCCGAGCGGCTCGACGACGGCGCCCTCGCCGTCCATGCTGACCCGTGCGCGTAACAGCTCGTCGCGTCCGGCGCTCCGCTGCACAGCCACCGCCAGGCGGGCCGGCAGGTATGCCGGGCCTGGCTCGCGCGCGCCCTGGAGCGCGAGCAGCGCGGGGCGGACGAAGAGCTCGAACCCGACGAGTGCCGAAACGGGGTTCCCGGGCAGTCCGAAGACGAGCGTGCGGTTACGCACCGAGAACGCCACGGGCTTGCCGGGCCGGACGGCGACACGCCAGAACACCTCGTCGACACCCAACGCTGCAAGCGAAGCGCGCACGAGATCATGAGGCCCCACGGATACGCCACCCGAGGTGATGACGACGTCGGCGGCGAGCGCACGTTCCAGAGCCTCGCGCGTCGCGTCGGGATCGTCCGCGACCGAAGGGAGCACGCCGGCCGTTGCGCCGGCCGACGCCGCCTGCGCCGCGAGCAGGATCGTGTTCGACTCGTAGATCTCGCCGGGGCGAAGCGACTCGCCGGGCGCACGCAACTCGCTGCCCGTCGCGAGCAGCACAACGCGCGGTCGGCGTGCACACGACACCGCCGCAACACCGGCGGCGGCGAGCGCCGCGATCTGCGGTGGCCCGAGGCGCGCACCCGCTTCGGCGACCACGTCGCCGGCATGCGCATCGCCGCCGCGCGGGCGCACATGCGCTCCTGACGCAACGCCCTCGACGCTGACCGTCGAACCCGCAAGCGTCGCACGCTCGATCGGGACGATGGCGTCGGCGCCGGCCGGGACGACCGCGCCCGTCGAGATCACGACCGCGAAGCCCGGAGCGAGCGTGCCGTCCGACGGCCGTCCTGCCGCCGACTGGCCGAGCACGGTCAGCTCGCCGGGCGTGTCGGCCGCACGGACGGCGTAGCCGTCCATCGCCGAGCTGGCGAAGGGCGGCAGGTCGACAGCGGCGTGAGCATCGTGTGCGAGCACCCGACCGGATGCGCCGGCCGTCACCACAGGCTCCGGGTCCAGCGGCCGCACGTGGCCGAGCACGAGCTCGAGCGCACCGTCGATGCTCAGAAGGTCGCCCATGGCTTGGCTCAAAAGCGTTTGGCCCGCGGCTCCCCGGGGCGCGTGTCGGCCTCGCCGGAACCTTGGGCGGCGGTGCGGTCACCGTCGTCGTCTGGGTGGTGGCCGCCGGCGCGGTGTAGACGTAACCGAGGCTGCCGTAGTACCCGCGCGTCAGGGTGCGCCACGCCGGGTACTTCTTGGGCAACCCGAACTCGAGCGGCTTGCTGTTCGCGAGCGCGGCCGCCATGTACTCATGCCAGATCGGCACCGGGAAGGTGGCGCCCGCGACCGAAAGGCCGTGCACATCGGTCATCGGGATCTCGCCCTCCGGGTAGCCCATCCAGACAACAGTGCAGAGTTGCCTGGTGAAGCCGTCGAACCATGCGTCCGCGTGGTTGTCGGTGGTGCCCGTCTTGCCGCCGTTCGGATGAACGCCGTCGCTCGATCCGTACCCCGTCCCGTACTGGGCGTTCTGCTGCAGCACGTCGGTCACCTTCCATGCGACGCCCTCCGAGAGCGCGCGCTTCCTCCGCGGAACGCCCCAACCGCTTTCGTTGTCCACCTTGTCACCAGGCAGCACCACTTTCGTGATCGCCATCGGCTTCGCGTAGACGCCGAGTGCGGGGAACGTCGCATACGCGGCCGCCATGTCGAGCGGCGAGACGGCGAGCGAGCCGAGACCGATCGACGCGACGGGCTTGTCCGGTGAGAGGCGGACACCGAGCCGGTGTGCCATCTGCCACACGTAGCGCGGGCCGACGTCGAGTGTCAGCTGCGCGTAGACCGTGTTGTCGGACTGCAACGTCGCGCGCGTCAGCGACTCGCTCCCGCTGTACGAGTTCTCGTAGGTGTGGACCTCCCACGGCTTCGTCGGGTCGCACCACGGCGCGGCCGTGCAGGTGAACGGCGCCGACGTGTAATAGGTCGAGTCGGGATCGACGCCCTGCTCGATCGCCGACGCGAGCACGAACGTCTTGAACGTCGAGCCGGCCTGGCGCGCCGACTGCGCGGCCAGATTGAACTGGTTGCCTCCCTTGCGAACAACAGCCGTCATCGCGCGGATCGCGCCGGTGCCCGGCTCCACCGAGACGATCGCGGCGGCCGGGTCGGTCTTGTACGGCAGCACGTCGCGGATCGCCTTGTCGGCCAGGCCCTGGAGGCGCGGGTCGATCGTCGTGTAGACCTTCAGGCCACCCTCGCGCACCGTGTTCGCACCGTAGGCCTGCTCGAGCTCGTCGCTGACGTACGAGAAGAAGTACGGCTCGCGGATCTTGGTGTAGATGCGGCCCGGCTTCAGCCCGAGCACGCTCGATGCCACAGCCCGCTGGTACTGCACGAGCGTGATGTCGCTGTTCGCGAGCAACGCCCGCAACACCTCGTCGCGGCGATCGAGGGCGGCCTGCGGATCGTGGAACGGGTCGTAGTCAGACGGCGCCTGCGGCAGCCCAGCAAGCAGCGCCGACTGGAGGAGCGTCAGGTCGCGCGCATGCTCCGAGAAGTACGTCTGCGCGGCCGCCTCGACACCGTAGGCGTGGTTGCCGTAGTAGACGGTGTTCAGGTAGTCGTTGAGGATCTTCGCCTTCGACTCCTTCTGCGAAAGCTTGATCGCGAGACACGCCTCCTTCAACTTGCGCTCGAACGTCTTCTGCCGGCCCGTGTAGAGGCTGCGCACCAGCTGCTGGGTGATCGTCGAGCCGCCTTCGACCGCCTTGCCCGCGGTCACGTCCTTCCACGCAGCTCGCGCGATGCCGACGTAGTCGACGCCGCCGTGCTGCCAGAAGCGCCTGTCCTCGATCGCGACGGTGGCGCGCGGCAGCCACTTGGACATCTGGGCCGTCGTGACCGGCTCGCGGTTTCGCTCGGCGGGAATGGAGCCGAGCAGCGACCCGTCACGCGCGTAGACGAACGAGTTCTGGCCGATCTCGACCGGCTTGAGGCTGTTCAGGTCGCAGCCCTGCGAGAGCGCCGCGCCGGCGCCGAGACCGGTCGCGACGACCACGATTCCAGCGGCGACGGCAAAACCGCCGACGACCACACCCGTGCGGCGGCGGCGCCTGACCCGCTCCGCACGCTTCTTCTTCCGGCCCCGCTGCGCGAGGATGAGGTCGAGGTCGTCGCGGCGCCGGCGTGAGCTCATGTGCCCATGGCCGCGAGCCGCTCGGCCAGCGCGAGCCGCAGATCGCTGGCGGCCCGCTCGGCCGCGCCTTCGTCGGGAATCCACTTACGCACGAGGATGGTTGCGCTTTCCCCCGTCAGGTCGGTAACGAACACCTCTTCACCCTCCGCGCGCAGCGACTCAAGGGTCTTGCGCAGGCCCGTGCCGGCCGGCAGCTGCACCGTCACCTCGGCGAGCGCGAGCGAGCTGCGGATCGTCGAGTTGCGGATCGTCTCCGACGCGAGCTTCTCGTTCGGGACGACCAGCCGGTCGTTGTCGCGGGTCCGGATCCACGTGTAGGTGAGCCCGATCTCCTCGACGACGCCCTTCGTGCCCTGCACCTCGACCTCGTCGCCCAGGCGCAGTGGCTGGCTGATCGCGATCAGGAGGCCGGCGACGACGTTGCCGATCGTGCGCTGGCTGGCGAATCCGATCACGAGGCCGATCACCGCCGACGACGCGAGCACACCGCCGGCGACCGCCCTGACCTGCGGGATCACGAGCAACGCCGACATGACGCCGACGAAGACGATCGCCGCGACGATCGTCCGCCGGAGCACGTGATATCGCGTCACCGAGCCGGGGGCGAGGTCATGCCGCGCGATCCGCCAGTCGGCGAGCTTCGCCGCGACGACGGCGACCGCGATCATCGCGGCGGCGATCAGGACGCGCTGCCAGAACTCAGGCATCGTGCGTTCCCTCTTCGCCCCAGTCGATCGGTTTCCGGCCGGCGAACCCTTCGTCGAACGGGTGCCAGTACGCAACGAGCTCCTCGCCCGCCTGCCAGCACAGCAGCACGTCGGCGCCGCCGCGGCGCGCAGGGAAGTCGACCAGCCCGGCGTCGAGATCCTTCACGATCACGCCGAGCTCGTTCAGCCGCTGGAGACATTCGCGAGCGACCTCCGCCAGCTTCTGGAACTCCGCCTGTGCGGTGTTCAGGTCGCTGGCGGCGTAGCCGGCGCCGTTCCCGCCGATCGCAGTCACGATCTCTCCCTGCGCGCGCTCGAGCTCCCGCATGCGCGTTCGGGCCGAAACGAGGCGCTCGACGACCGGGCGCACCTCATGGAGGGCGCTGTTAGCCTCGGCGACGGTGAATACGCGATCGGGCACGGCGCCGCCACATCGTAGGGACGCGACGCCACAGCTCGCCGGCTGGTTGCTGCTGGTCGGGGTGATGATCGCGATCGCCTACCTCAGCCGCGCGACAGGGGGCACGCCCGACCCGCAGGTGCTCTACCGGTGGTCGACCGCGGTCGGCGGGCTCGTGCAGGACGCGATCATCCTCGCGGTCGTGCTGGCGATCGCACGCGCCAACCCTCTGCTGCTCGGCCTGCAACGGCCCGCGTCGGTCGGCAGAGCGCTGCGGATCCTCGGCATCGCGATCGTCGCGGTCTACGCGTTCGAGATCGCCTACACCGCGCTCACGCACCCGGGCAACGAGCAGGGACTCACCCCCTCGCACTGGGAACCGGCCCATGCGACGGCGTACGTCGTCAACGCGGTCGTGATCTGCACATGGATCCCGATCGTCGAGGAGCTGACCTACCGCGGGCTCGGCTATTCCCTGCTCGAGCGGTTCGGTCGGTGGCCGGCGATCTTCGCCGTGGGCCTGCTGTTCGGGCTCGCCCACGGGCTCGTCGTATCGCTGCCGGTGATCGTCGCCTTCGGCTGCGTGCTGGCGTGGATCCGCTCGACGACGCGCAGCGTCTATCCGGGAATGCTGCTGCACGCGACCTTCAACCTGATCGCGCTCGTCGCCGCCGTCACCGTCAGCAAATGACGTCGCCCACGAACGGCTCCGCGGACCGGATCGCGGCGCTCGTCAAGCGCGAGCTGGACTACTCGTCCTCGTCCTCGTCCTCGGGCTCGGCTTTCGGGTCGGTTTCGGCTTCGGCGAAGTCCTCGGCCGAGACCTTGTCGAGGAAGCGGCGGAACTCGTCGACGACCTCTTCCTCGTTGATCTCGTCGCCCTCCATCTCGATCGCGGATTCGTCGATCACCTCGTCGGCGGCGAAGATCGGAGCCTGCGCGCGCACCGCGACGGCGATCGCGTCGGACGAGCGCGAGTCGACCTCGACCTCGGCGCCGTTCTGGGCGACGGTGATCGACGCGTGGAACGTGTTCTCGCGCAACTCGGTCACGGTCACACGCACCACGTCGACATCGAGCTCACCGAGGATGTTCACGAGCAGGTCGTGAGTCAGCGGACGCGGCGCTTCGGCGCCCTGCAGCTTCATCAGGATTGCCGCGGCCTCCGGGTGGCCGATCCAGATCGGCAGGTAGCGGTTCCCGTCGGCAGTCTTCAGAAGCACGATCGGCTGCTTGCCGACCAGGTCGAACGAGACTCCGTAGATCGTCATCTCGACCATCGAGATCTAGATTACCCCCAGCGTTGGAGACAAACGCCGCGCGGATGTACTGGTTACACTCCCGGCCGCGCGGGCGATTAGCTCAGCTGGTTAGAGCGCCGCTCTGATAAGGCGGAGGTCCCTGGTTCGAATCCAGGATCGCCCACTATTTCGGTTCGCGCCGCGGCAGCGTGCTCGTCTGCCGACCGGGTGCGGGCCGCGCCGATCGCCTCGGCCTCAGCTCGGCTGCACGCTGCGATCTCTTCGTCCAGCTCGCCGATCCGTGCGATCAGGCGCTCGACCTCGCCGGCCGCCGCCGCATAGGCAGCAGCGCCCAGGGCGAACTGCTCCGCGTTGCGCTGCCGCCGGAGCCGGCGCTGCTCGCGCCTCAGCCGGGCGACGCGCGCGCCTGCGCGCGCCCAGGCCACGCCCCAGGCTGCCGCGAAACGGGCGAACCAGCGCGCGCGGCGCACCGACCGGGCGGCCAGCGCCTGTGCACCGGTGAGCTCATCCGGGAACTTGCCGAAGTACCGCGGCTCCTCCCGCTGCTCCTCCGGCTCCATCAGTGGACGGCCCGCGTGCGGTGGAGATAGTCCTCGACCGCGTGCAGGAACTGCCCGTCGGAGGCAAGCTCGGCGACGGTCAGCTTGGTCTGCTCGTCGAGGTCCTCGTCGGCCTCGAGCTCGCGGAGAAACGGCTTCAGCCTGCCGGTCTGCGCCAGCTTGGCCATCTGCAGGAACAGCGACCTCGTCGTGTCGTCCTGCGAGATCTCCTCGAGCGACTCGAGATCGGTGAGCCAGAGCGGGTCCATGCAACTGCAACGCGCGGGCGTTGCTTCCGGTTACGGCTGGTCGCGAAGCCGTTCGAGCAGGCGCTCCAGCGCTTCGGCCAGCTCGGCAAGCTGGACGTCCCCGTCGACCGGAACATGCAGGCCCGCAGCGCCGACCTTGCCGTCGAAGCCCGTCAGGGTCTTGACCGCGTTCCTGATCCGACCCGCCAGCTCGGGATCGACCGTCGTCGCGCGCCGCTCCTTGGTGCGCGCGCCCGCCCAGCGTGCCGCGCGCTCGGCCGCGCGAACCGAGAGCCCTTCGCCGACGATCCGCTTCGCAAGCCTGCGGCGGCCGTCGTTGTCCGGCACCGCCAGCACCGCGCGCGCGTGGCCCTCGGTCAGCTCGTTGCGGCCGATCATCGCGAGCACGTCCTCGGGCAGCTCGAGCAGGCGCACCCGGTTCGAGACCGTGGGCTTCGACCTGCCGACGCGATCGGCGACCTCGCCGAGCGAGAGCCCGAACTCGTCGAGGAGCACGGCGTAGGCACGCGCCTCTTCAACCGGCGACAGATTCTCGCGGGCGACGTTCTCGACCAGGCCCAGCAGCAAGCTGTCGCGGTCGTCGGCATCGCGGACGACCGCCGGCACGGTGGCGATGCCCGCCTCTCGCGCCGCGCGCCAGCGACGCTCACCGGCGATCAGCTCGTAGCCGCCTTCGAGACGCGGCCGCAGCACGACCGGCTGGATCAGCCCCTGGGCGCGGATCGATTCGGCCAGGCCGCTGACGGCCTCGCCGTCGAAGCGCTTGCGTGGCTGCTTCGGGTTCGCGTGGATCTGGTCGACCTCGATCTGCGCGAGCTCCGGCTCGCCGCCGCCGATCAGCACCTCGAAGCCTCTGCCCAGACCCTCTTCTAGGCGCGGGCGACAAGCTCCATCGCCACCTTCCAGTAGGCCTCGGCGCCGCGAGAGCGGCGGTCGTAGTGGGTCACCGGCAGGCCGTGGCTCGGCGCCTCGGCCACCCGCACCGAGCGCGGCACGACCGCGGCGAAGACCAGGTCGCCGAAGTGCTTGCGCACCTCGGCCTCGACCTCGGCGGACAGACGCGTGCGGCCGTCGGCCATGGTCAGCAACACGCCGGCGATCGCCAGCTTCGGGTTGAGACGTGTCTTGATCAGGTTGATCGATTGCACCAGCTGCGCGAGTCCCTCGAGTGCGTAGTACTCGGTCTGCACCGGCACGATCACCCGGTCGGCGGCCGCGAGCGCGTTCACGGTCAGCGGGCCGAGCGACGGCGGACAGTCGAGCAGCACGAAGTCGAAGTCGTCGGCGCCCTGGAGCGCGTCCGCCAGGTACCGGTCGCCGTCCGCCCGTTGCGAGAGCTCGACCGAGGCGCCGGCCAGCTCGGGGCGCGAGGGAACGCAGAAGAGATTCGCGAACCGTGTCGGCTTCGCCAGCTCCGAGAGCGGGACGCCGTCGAGCAGGTCATACGTCGACGTGCCGTTGGCGCGCATGCCGAGGCCCGAGGTGGCATTCGCCTGCGGGTCGAGATCGACGACGAGCGCACGCTCGCCTGCCTCGGCGAGACACGCCGCGAGGTTGATCGCAGTGGTCGTCTTACCGACGCCGCCCTTCTGGTTCGCGAATGCGTAGACCTTCCCGGGCACGGCTTCAATCTAGCCTCGAGCCCGGTCAGCCCAGCGGGCGCTTCTTCGCCACACCGACGCGGCGGGGGAACCCCGGCGGTGTCGGGCCTGTCTTGCGGATCACGAGCAGCCCGTCCGGGGCATCGGCCAGCTCGCCCGCGATCCGCGCCGCAACCCGCGCGACCCGCTCTCTGTCGGCGGACGGCCCCACCCACAGCACGACCGCGCCGCCCTCTCGCACGAGCGGCAAGCACCATTCGGCTGCAGTCGGCGGGTGGGCGAGCGCCTTCGCGACCGCAACGCCCGCCCAGTCGGTCGCCTGCTCCTCGGCGCGGCCCCAGGTGACCGTCGCGTTGGGCGGCGCCCACTGCTCGAGGAACGCGCACTTGCGGCGCTCTGCTTCCAGCAAGACGACATCGCGGCCTGGCAGGGCGTACGCCAGCGGGATGCCCGGGGCGCCGCCGCCCGAGCCGACGTCGACGATCGGGCCTTCGAACGCCGCGACGACCGGTAGTGCACGCAGCGAGTCCTCGAGCAGCATGCGACGCGCTCCGGCCTCGTCGGCGATCCCGGTCAGCCCCGGGGTCGCGACGACCGCCGCGAGCCAGGCGTCGAGCTCAGGCGGGAGCGACGACGACGTAGCGATTCGGCTCCGTCCCCTCGCTCGAGGTCTGCACGCCCGCGACCTCTTTCAGCCGCTCGTGCACGATCTTGCGCTCGCCGGCCGTCATCGGCTCGAGCAGCACGCGCTCGCCGTCCGCCGCCCGTTCCGCGCTGCGGAGCGCGATGCTCTCCAGCGTCGCACGGCGACGGTCGCGGTAACCGGCCGCATCCACCGTCACGGGTTTCGCGCCCGCGCCGCCGCGGTGCAACGCCGCGTTCGCCACGTACTGCAGCGCGTCGATCGTCTGGCCGTGCTTGCCGATCAGCAGGCCCAGATCGCCACCCGTGCAGGTGGCGACGATCTCCGCCTCGCTCTCGAAGAGCTCCACCTGCGCGTCCGCGCCGATTGCGTCGGCGACGCGTTCGACGAGGCCACGCACCCGGGCGGCGAGCTCGCTCTCGTCGTGTTGCGCGGCACGCGGTTCGCGAACGGCAACCGTCGCGGACGCGACCACGCGGGCCGGAGTCGAGCCGACGCCGAGCAGGCCCCGCTCTCCTTCGGAGACGACCTGATAGCGGACGCCCGCCCGATCGAGCCCAGGCGCGGAACGCTCGAGGTCGCGAAGCGCCTTCCACTTCGCCTCGTCGACCGTCTCGCCGGATGCCTCGGCCGAGACGTCCTCGGACGCGCTCACCGGCGGGAGCCGCCCTTCTTGCGCTTGACCCGGCGCGGCTGCGGGGACGGCGCGGGCTTCGGCTTCTGCCGTTCGGCAGCGTCTCGTTCCTCGGCGGCGCCGTTTGTCGCAGGCTGAGCGCGCGAGCTGCGCTTGGCCGGCGTCTCCTTCGCCGGCGCCGTCTTCGAGCCGAACAGCTTGGGGGCCGGCGTCTTCGGCACCAGCCTCCGGGTGACGAGCCCCTGCCCGACCGTCCACAGGTTGGTCGTCATCCAGTAGAGGATCAGGCCGACCGGGAAGCGCGACACGACCGTGATGAACACGAGCGGCAGCACCATCATGATGTTCCGCTGGGTCTTGTCCATCGTCGTGCCCATGAAGTAGGTGGACGCCACCTGCGAGCCTGCGTAGACGCCAAGCAGCACGAAGCCCGACCAGTGCGCCGTGCCCTTGTCGGAGATGTTCGGGACGACGTGGAGCCAGGTGCCCGTGATGTCGTGCGTGTAGTGCTTGAGCGTCAGGTAGAGGGCGATGAAGACCGGGAACTGCGCCACCAGCGGCAGGCACGAGGCCGCCGGGTTGATGTGGTTCTCCTTGTAGAACTTCATCAGCTCTTCGTTGAGCTTCTGGCGGTCGCCCTTGTACTTCTTCTGGAGCTCCTTCATCTCCGGCGCGTGGCGCTGCAGCGACTGCATGGAGTGGATCTGCTTGACCGTCAGCGGCACCAGGCAGATGCGGACGAGAATCGTCAGGGCGACGATCGCCCAGGCCCACGGCAGCCCCACGCTCGTGTGCAGGAAGTCGAGGATCCCCTTCATCAGGTGCTCCAGCGACGTGAAGCCCGGGACGGTGATGGCGAGCACGGCGGCGATCATGGGTAGTCCACTCCGCCTTCCGACCAGGGGTTGCAGCGGAGCAGCCGCCAGCCGGCCAGGACGAGGCCGCGCAGCACGCCGTGCTTGCGGATCGCGAGTACCGCATACTCGGAGCAGCTCGGGTGGTACTTGCACGTGTTCGCCGGCACGAGCGGCGACACGAGCAGCTGATAGAGCCGGATCGGCGCGACCGCCACCGTTCTCAACGGCTGGGTCGTCACGCGGCGGCCTTTCCCAGCACCTCGTCGACCCGGGCGGTCAGCCACTCGAAGCCGTTTGCCTCGGCGGCCTCCGGTAGCCCCTTGCGCACGACGACAACGTAGTCGTTCGCCTGCGGCACGCCGTCGATCCGGCCGCGGACGATCTCGCGCAGCTGCCGCTTGATCCTGTTGCGGACGACCGCGTTCCCGACCGCCTTCGGCACGGCAAAGCCGAGCCGAGGCTCGCCGAGGGATTCGTCGCGTTGAAACCAGTAGAGCGTCAGGAACCGCGTCGACACAGACCGCCCGTGGCGGTAGACAGCATCGAAGTCGCGGGAGCGGGAGAGACGGTTCCGGCGTTGCACCGGCTCACGCAGAAAGGCGCTTGCGCCCCTTCGCCCGGCGACGCTTCAGGATCAGGCGGCCGGCGCGCGTCGACATGCGGTTGCGGAAGCCATGCTTCCGCTTCCGCTTGCGTACGTTCGGCTGATAGGTCCGTTTCATGTCGTCCGCGAAGAAAGGAAAGTGGCCAACGAAGCGCCGGCCGAAGAGCGAGTATACCCGGACCGATTCGGCGTTCCGTTGTCCACAGCCCGGCCGTGCAGGAAAGGCGTGGAAAGAGGGCTAGTGTGACGGTCTCGAGACAGACTTTCCACAGCTGTGGAGAGTCGTGTGGAGCACGAGAAAAGCCCTGCAAAAACGGGGTATTTTCGAGAGGTGTAAGGTGAGAAATCCTCATTGAGCGGGCGGCAGGACGCTGCTATGCTCGCCACCCGTCGGTCTCGAATTCAAAAGGAGTGTGCAGGTAAACGTGGAGCAAATCGAGCTGACGGCGGACACCCTCTGGAGCGACGTCTCGGCTCGACTGCGGGAAGCCCTGAACGACACCACGTTCCAGACCTGGTTCGGGGAGGTCTCGGGTGCGGAGCTCGACGGCGACACCTTCGCCGTCGGCGTTCCGAATGACTTCACCCGCGAGTGGATCGAGGGCCATTTCCTCGACCTGATCCGGGCAGCCGTGCGCGACGCCTCGGCGGGCGACAGCGAGAGCCGTGAGCTCCGCGTCCAGCTCCGCGTCGACGAGGCCCCGCCGCCGCCACAGCCGGCGGCCGGCGGCGTCTCGATGGTGCCCCCGTCGGTCACGCCGCTGCCGCGCGAAGTGGTCGCGCCGCGCGCCGAGGCGGTGGGGATCAACCCGAAGTACACGTTCGACTCGTTCGTGATCGGCTCGTCCAACCGCTTCGCCCACGCCGCGGCGCTTGCCGTCGCAGAGGCGCCCGCGCAGGCGTACAACCCGCTCTTCATCTACGGGCACACCGGTCTCGGCAAGACCCATCTCCTACACGCCGTCGCGAACTTCGTCACCGACCACGGCGGCGGGCTGACCTGCCGCTACGTCACGTCGGAGACGTTCATGAACGACTTCATCAACAGCCTGCGCGACAAGCGGATCGAGGGCTTCAAACAGCGCTATCGCACCTACGACGTGCTGCTGATCGACGACGTGCAGTTCTTCGAGCACAAGGAACGGATCCAGGAGGAGTTCTTCCACACCTTCAACTCGCTCTACGAGGCCGGCCGCCAGATCATCATGTCGAGCGACCGCCCGCCGCGCGAGATCTCGACGCTCGAGGAGCGGCTGCGCTCACGGTTCGAATGGGGACTGATCACCGACATCCAGCCGCCCGACCTCGAGACGCGGATTGCCATCCTGCGCAAGAAGGTGAAGAACGACCAGATCGAGATCGGCGACCCCGAGCTCCTCACCTTCGTCGCATCGCGCGTCTCCACCAACATTCGCGAGCTCGAGGGCGCGCTCACCCGCGTCGTCGCCTTCTCCTCGCTCACAGGTCGGCCGCTGACGCCCGACCTGGCCCAAGACGTGCTCAAGGACGTCTTCCCGCAAGGAGAGAGCACCCAGATCTCGATCGAGCGGATCCAGGAACTCGTCTGCGAGCGCTTCGGTGTCACCCATGAGGAGCTGACGGGCGACCGGCGCTCCCAGAACATCGTCTATCCACGGCAGGTCGCGATGTACCTCTCGCGCGAGCTGACCGACGCGTCGCTGCCCAAGATCGGCAAGCAGTT